>NZ_CP118753.2:1141190-1741190 GCF_034480035.2 Methanosphaera sp. ISO3-F5 | reverse complement strand
GTAGCTTTGGTTGTGAGGGCGTATATTCCATTTTTGTTTGTTATAACTTTTTTTTCTTGATTGTTTATTTTTATTTTAATTATTTGGTTGTTTAGTGGTTTTTTATTATTGTCTTTTAGCGTTCCTATGATTTTTATATTGTTTGAGTATTTTGTTTTAGATATTTGATCTTGTGTTAGTTTAACGTTTTGGTTGGTTGTTAGTTCTTTTATTGTTTGGTTTAGGTTATTGTTGGTGTTGGTTAGTTGTTTATTTTCTTGGTTTTGTTGGTTGATTGTGTTTTGTTGTGCTTGTATTGTGTTGTTATTTCTTTGTAGTTGTTGTTCCTGTTCGTTTATTGTTTTAGTTAATTGTGTTGTTTGGCCGTTTAGATCGTTTATTTCATTGTTTTTGTTGGTTATTTCCTTGTTTATATCTGTTATTTTATTGTTTAGTGTGTTTATTTGTGTGTTTTGTGTTTTTATTGTATTTTTATATTCTTGTATTTGTTGTTCTTGTTCGTTTATTGTTTTGGTTAATTGTGTTATTTGTGTGTTTAGATTGTTTATTTCATTGTTTATGTCTGTTATTTGGTTATTTAGTGTGTTTATTTGTGTGTTTTGTGTTTTTATTGTATTATTATATTCTTGTATTTGTTGTTCTTGTTCGTTTATTGTTTTGTTCAATACATTTATTTGTGTGTTTAGATTGTTTATTTTATCATTTTGTGTTTTTATTATGTTTTCTTGTTGTGTTATATTGTTTTTTAGGTTACTATTTTCCTGGGTCAATGCATTTATTGTATTGTTTAATGTGTTTATTTGTATGTTTTGTTCTTGGATTTTTTGATTTTGATTGTTTACTGTTTTGTTCATGTTGTTTATCTTGTCTGTTAGTTCTGCTATTTTTTCTTCTTGTGCTTTTATTGTTTGTGTTTGGTTGGTTATTGTGTTGTTGTATTGTTGTAGTTGTTGTTTTAGTTCTTCGTTTTCTGTGTTTAGTTGATTGATTTTTGTTTGATTGTCGAGTAGTGATTGTTTTAGGTTGTTGTTTTCTTCCTCTAACCTTTGTATTAACTCTAATAATTCGTCTTTGTTATAGTCATCAGTGTTTGTTGTTATGTTTATTGTTGTTGTGTTTTGGCTTGTTGTGTAGTTTTCTGTTTCGTTGTATGTTGCTGTTATTTGTTTTATGCTATAGTCTGTGAATGTGGTTGTTATGGTTGATTGGTTATTGATGATTGGTGCTGTTGCTATTTGTTGTCCTTTGTCGTCTGTGAATGTTATGTTTCCATTGTTTATTGTGGATGAATCTCTTGCTGTTATTGTTGCTGTTATGTTTACAGGTTTTTCAAGGGTGGCTGCTATTGGATTGATTTGTATTTGTGTTCTTACTTGTGGTATTGTTTGGTTATTGGTTGGTGGAAGGTAACTTGTGTGTAGTCCTGTTCCTCTTGTGGATGTTAGTATGTTTGTGTCTGTTACTGTTATGTTTATTTGTGATGCTGTTCTTGATCCTGCATTGTTGAAGTTTATTGCATATTCTGTTTGTGTTGTGATGTTGTTATTGTTTACTAGTATGTTGTTTGGTCTTTTGGTTATGCTTTGTTGAGCAAATTTTATTCCTTCCTGTTTTGTGTTTATTTTGTTGTCTTCTATCCTGATGTGGTTTGCTATTCCCTTGGTATATATTCCTGTTGAGTTTGTGGATGTTATGTTATTAGAGGTTATGTTAAAGTTTGCACAGTCTTCACCTGATTCGATGTAGATATCATAACCATTTTCTGAGTTTATATTGTTGTTGTTTATTTGTGTGTTTTTAAATACTCTTATGGCATCAGTATTGTCTGTTACTGTAATATTGTTGTTTGAGATTATTGTGTTGGTGTTTGTTAGTGAGCCATCGTCTTGTATGTCCATCCCGTATTGTTTTGGCCCGTTTACTTGATTGTTTGTTATTATTGCATTTCCTCCGAGTACTACTATTCCTTCGTATCCTCCTGTTACATTGTTGGAGTCTATTTTGTTGTTATTTCCTGTGGTTTGTATGAGGTTTACCCATGTTCCATCTCCTCCACTTACATTATTACTTGTTATGTTATTATTTGAACCAGCACCTGCCATGATGAATCTTCCTGAACCATACGAACTTATATATATTCCATTGGCCTCATCAGAGTATACTGTGTTGTTTGTGATTAGATTATAATGTGATTTTCCCATTACAAAGCATGTGTGTGTTCTTTCGGTGTTTGTACTTAGTGTTTTGAAGTTGTTTGATCTTATGATACTGTTGTTTAGGCTTCCTGCGAATGCGAATGAATATGAGCAGTCATCGACTATAACGTGGTTGTTTTCTATGAGTAGGTTGTTTGTATAGTTAACAAATATTCCAGTAGCATTTTCTTTGTTTGTGTTGTATATTTGTAGGTTTGATATTGTTGAGTCGGTTGCTGTGTTTTGTATGTAGACTGTGCAGTTGTATAGTTGTGCGTTTTTGTTGGTGCTTGTGAATTTAATATTTTTTTTGTCTATTACGAAGTCCATATTTTCGAATCTTCCGCTTAGGTCAATTGTGTCTCCTTCGGATATTGACTGGCTTTGTGGTATGAATGATGTTGTGCTGTTTTTAAAGTAGTTTGTGTATGTTTGGTTGGTTATTGTTTTTGTGGTGGCTTTTTTTGTTGTTTGTTGTTGTTTTTTGTTTATTTCTTTATTGTTTTGTATTTCTTGTATTTCCAGGGTGTTTGTGCTTTGTTGTAGGGTGTCATCATGATTGTTTGTGTTGTTTTCTGTATTTACGGCTGCTGCTGTGGTTAATCCCAGTATTGCTACTGTTAGTATGATTAGTGTGTAGAATATTTTTTTGTTTTTTATCATTTTTCTCCTCCCTATTTTTACTCCGATTAGATTGTTCCATATTGTTTGATTATTTTTACAGTAAATTATAATATGTTACTATATTTAAAATTGGGAGTAATTATATTTTTAAGATTTGGTATTGTAAGTGAGGTTTTATGGTTTCATATAATACGTTATTATAAAATGTACCATATTTTATGAAAGTTTATATGATTATTTTTATGAAATATATAAATATAATATACAATATAACTATAATTTGTAAAAATTATTTGGAGTGGTGAAAAAACTAGAACAAACATGAAAACGGAAAAGAAAATACCAGAACATAAAATAACAATAGCACTGGAAAACCTTGAAAAAGAGGACACACAGGTACAGAAAATATTTGACAAACTAGAAAACAGAACAAACACGTTCCTAAGCATAAGTTTAGGAATATTCTCGTTACAAGTAACATTATTAACAAACACTATACTAAATATTATCCAAGAATACATTCAACAAGAAAATGTTATGATGATACTTTTAGTACTGTTTATGGCAAACATCCTCTTAAACATTAATGCTATACTGAATTTTAGACGATCATCCAAAATATCCGAAAAAATATATACCCAAGGAGTGATGTTAAAAGAATTACTTTTTGGAAATTTCAGTGAAGAAGAATATGTTAAAGAAAAATTTTTCAATTATCAAAATTATATTATGGAAAATGAGAAGAAAATTAATTATAAAAAAGGATATATAATTAAAGGGTTAAACAGTATATTAATAAGTATGATACTGTTAATTATTATTTTAATAATTATATTTGTTTTTATATAAGGGTGATGTTATGTTAGATGAGAAAGAATGGAAAACATTCATTAACGGCGATTTAGATGGAATTCCAATAAAAGTCTATGACATAAATGAATACACAATTGATGTTTCTGATGATCCCGATTTTGATTTTTCACAAAAACTGGGAATAACTGACTATTTGTATCTTGATACTGGGATTGATTTGCGAAGATTAAAAAGGTTAAATCCTAAAAATCATGTGATATTCTAGTAACTATCATATTTCATACAATAATCATTTACATTTAGTTAGCATCACTTGAAATTAATAGTAATCATTGACAATAAAAGGGAAAGTTAAAAAGGGAGTTTGTTTAATTTATATTTTGAACTATGAAAGTTCTATGTTGTGAGTTTTTACTGTAATGTTTTTGTGAGAAGGACACTGTGACATTGTTTCTTCCTTGGACTTCTGCATTAAATGTGTATTTATATTCTCCCTTTTTGTTTGTTTTTAATGGTATTTTTTCTCCGTTTAATTCTAAAGTTATTTGTTTGTTCTTTAATGCTTTGTTGTTTCCATCTTTTAATATTCCCTTAATCACTACTTTTTCTTTCGCTTTTTTTGGTGTTATTTTGTTTAATGTTAATTTTGTAGGCATTGATGATGTGGTGAATGTTGTCTTTAATGTATAATCCTGGTAATATTTATTGCCCTGGTAATTTATTAGCAGTTTATTCTTACCTGACTTTGTTGTTTTAATGCTGAGATTAAAGAGTCCCTTGTGATCAGTTTTAATTGTGTACTGTTTTTTATCAACTGTTATTTTGAATTTTAGATTTTTGATTGTTTTGTTATTGTTATCTGTGACTTTTCCTGTGATGCTTGTATTCATGGAGTAATGTACTCTTGTTATTGGATTTAGTTTGATTTTGAGTGTTTTTTTGGTTACTGTGAATGTTCTGTGTTGTATGTTTTTAGTGTAGTGTTTTTTTGAAAATGATGCTGTTATATTGTTTTTTCCGAGTGTTTCTGCTTTTATTGTGTGTTTGTATATTCCTTTGTTGTTTGTTTTTATGGTTATTTTTTTATTGTTGATTTGTAGTGTTATTGGCTGTTTTTTGATTGTTTGGTTGTGGGCGTTTTTTAAGGTTCCTGTTATTATAATTTTTTCTCCGACTTTTTTTGGTGTTATCTTGTTTAATGTTAATTGTGTGGGCATGTTTGATGCTGTGAATGTTGTTTTTAATGTATAATTCTGGTAATTCTTATTGCCAGGGTAGCTTATTGATAGATTATTTTTACCGGACTGGGTAGTTTTGATACTGAGATTAAATAATCCTTTGTCATCACTTTTTACTGTGTATTCTTTTTTATTGATTTTTATGTTTAGGTTTATGTGTTTTAGTGGTGTTGATTTTTTGTCTGTTACTTTTCCTGTGATGCTTGTATTCATTGAGTAATGTACTCTTGTTATTGGATTTAGTTTGATTTTTAGTTGGTTTTTGTTTACATTGAATATTCTCTTGTTTTCTGATTTTGTAATATATTCATCTCCATGATATGATGCTGTGATATTGTTTTGTCCTATTGTTTTAACCTCATAATTTAGGGTATATTTTCCATCGTTTCCTGTTGTGGTTGTAGTGTTTTCATTATTGATGTTGATGTTTATTTTTGCATTGCTTAATGGGTTGTTGGATGATATTAGTTTGCCTGTAATTTGTATCTTGTCGTTGTATGTTTTTGTTGGTATGTAGTCTATTATGATTTTGCTATGTTTTTTTGTTGTGTTGAAGGTTGTTGTTTTGATTGTTGAGTAGTATGTGTAATTTCCATTGTATTCTGCTGTTATATTGTTTTGTTGGATATTTGTTATCTTATATTCATGGTTGAATCTTCCGTTTTTGTTTGTTGTGCAGTTTACTGTTTGATTGTTTATTGTGATTTTTATTTTAGCATTTGCTATTGTGTTGTTTCCTGTTATCAGCACTCCTCTTATAGTTGCTGTGTTGTTGTATTCTGTGTTTTTTATGGGTTCTATGAATAGTACTGTTTTAAGTTTATTTACTTTGAATGTTTTTGTTGTGTTGGATGCTAGTCTTGCATTGTCTCCCTGGTATGAAACTGTTATTATATGGTCCGAATCATCTGTTATTTTGTACTTGTAGTGGTATATTCCATTTTGGTCTGTTTGTAGGGGTATTGTTTTGTTGTTTATTTTTAGATTTATTTTTGTGTCGGGTTGTACTTTTCCGGCTGCTACTAGTTTTCCTGTTATGTTTGTTATGTTGCCATAATAGTTGATTGCCCTTACATTCATTGTTAGGTTGGTTGTTTTTTTGATTATGTTGAAGTGTCCGTGTTTTTCGAGTTCTTTGTATACGTTTGTTCCATGGTAATATATGTCTACATTGTATGATTTTTCTTCTTCTGGAATGAAGGTATATGAGTATATTCCCTTATTGTTTGTAGTTACTTCATGTATTTCATCGTTTAAGTGAATTTCTATTTTCATATTTTCTAGCATTGATTCTCTGTAGCTTAATTTTCCCCCAATATTTATATGTGTGCCTACATATTCTGTTTTGACCTCATTATAGCTTAGCAGGGGTGTTCTTTGAATGGCGTTGAAGGTTATGCTTGTTGATGCTGGCATGAATTCTTCATTTCCTTCATAGTATATGTTGAATGTGTGTGATCCCTTTGATGGTACTTTGTATTTTAATGAATATTTATCCAGGTTTACTGTTGTGTTTAGTAGAACGTTTCCGTCAGTTATGAATAGTGTTGAACCGTTCAGGCTTTTTTCTGATCGTATTGTGCCATTGAATGTAATATATTCTCCAACATATGTGGATAGTATTTTATCTGTGCGGATTGTTGGTTTTATCCGGGTATCCTCATTGGTAGAGTCAGAGGTTTTAGTTGTAGAAGTAATACTAGTACTATCTTTACATATTTCTTGTGTGTTTGTTTTCAGTACTTTATTATTTTCCGTTCCTGTTGTGTGTGATATCTGATTATCTTCTTCTTGTATTGTTGTGTTTGTTGAGTCGTTAGCTGTTACTATTGTCATGGTTAAAAGAAAAGTAATCAACACTATTGTGAAAAAGAGGTATTTCTTATTTATCCCCATTAATATCCGTCCCCATTAGTATATGATTTTAATTGTCTATAGTGTATAGTTTATTTCTTTGATAATATAATCATTCTTTCTATTAAAATTATGACTCTAAAAAATATGTCCTACCATAATTTTTTTTAGAGCATCTATGTAACATTACACAAAAATACTAAAATATTAAAATACAAATATAATAATATTCTATTTTAAATTAAATTATAAAAATATTGGATAACTGATTAAAATGAACATTTAACAAACAATAACATAATAGAAATATTAATCTAATCCCCAAGAAGTTAAAATATCCAATAAAAGAATAATAATCATTATAATAACTATTACTAATAATTTCTAGGAGAACATATAATATGAGTGAAGTATCATCAAAGGAAATGTATGAAGTGAAGAAAACACTTAAAGAACTAGAAAACAAGAAAGGAAGAGGAACAGAACTAGTAAGTGTATACATACCACCTGACAAACAGATAAGTGATGTCAGAAAACAGATGGTTGATGAAATAGGACAAAGTAGTAACATTAAAAGTAAAACTACCAAGAAAAACGTTCAGTCCGCTATAGAAGTAATCATACAGAGACTTAAATTATTCCCGACCGCTCCGCCAAAAGGGCTTGTAATGTTCGTTGGAATGATTCCAAGAGGCGGACCTGGTACTGAGAAGATGGAAACATATGTTTTTGAACCACCGGAAACTGTGCAGACATACATTTACCATTGTGACAGTCAATTCTTTATTGACCCTTTAAAACAGATTATTGAGTATAAGGAAGTGTATGGTGCTGTAGTGCTTGACCGTAAAGAAGCAACAATTGCTACAGTACGTGGTAAACGTATTGATATTTTGAAAACATTGACTAGTGGTGTGCCTGGTAAACATAAGGCTGGGGGTCAGTCACAGAGAAGGTTTGATCGTGTAATTGAATTGGCTGCTCATGAATTCCTTAAGCGTATAGGAAGATATGTTGATGAAGCTTACCTGCCACTCAAGGATGAACTTAAGGGTGTGCTTATTGGTGGACCCGGACATACAAAAAATGATTTCGTGGAAGGAGATTACCTACACTATGAAATAAAAGATAAGGTTATCAACATAGTGGACACTTCCTACACCGGAGACTTCGGTATAAGAGAAGTGCTTGATGAATCATCAGATACACTTGAAGAAATGGACATCATGAAAGAGAAAAAGCTTATGAGAAAATTCCTCACAGGACTGATATCAGAAAGTGGACTGTCAACATACGGAGAACAAGAAGTAAGACAAAACCTGCAGATGGGAGCAGTAGAAACACTACTCATATCAGAAAATCTTAAAACAAACAGACAAACATACCAATGCCCAGCATGTCAAACACTTGAAGTAATCACAACAAAACACCTGCAGAAAGCACCAGAAAAGAAATGTCCTAAATGTGGTGAAACAATGAAAATCATCAAAACAGAAGAGACAGCAGAAGAACTAATAGGCTTAGCAGAAGAAGTGAAAACAGACGTTGAAGTAATCAGTATAGAAACAGAAGAAGGAACACAATTAGACAGAGCATTCGGTGGAATAGCTGGAATTCTCAGATACAAAGTAAAATAAACTCCCCCATCATCCCCCCCCATATTTTGTTTTAGAAAAGAATTAATAAGTTCTTATTTTATTTTACAATAATTATATAGAAGATTATTTTTTATAATAAAAATTAATAATAAATTAGTTTTAAAATTAGTTAAAATGATTAGCGCCGAGAATGGGATTCGAACCCATGCGGGCGACTGCCCACCGGATCTCAAGTCCGGCTCATTACCTGGCTTTGATATCTCGGCCTATAATAAAAAAAAGATTAATACTATAAATCTATTACTATATAAGTTAGTAATAGCATATATAGTTTTTGTATTTAAGCTTTAAGTTCTATTTCGATACTTACATTATCAGGAACATTTACTTTCATAACTTGTCTCATAGCTCTTTCATCAGCTTCTATGCCGATAAGACGTTTATGAATTCTAAGTTCCCATTTTTCCCATGTTGCTTTACCTTCACCATCTGGACTTTTTCTTGTAGGTACTACTAATTTTTTAGTTGGTAAAGGAATAGGACCTGATAAGTCGACTCCAGTTCTTTCTGCTATTTTTTTAAGCTGGTTACATACGTCAGCAATTTTATCTGGGTCTGTACCTGTTAATTTTATTCTTGCTTTATTCATTAAATGCTCTCCCTAGTAAATAATTTATTATAATCGACAAATAACAATTTTATATTCAAATATCACATGACTTATGACATTGCATGTATAGTAAATATTGTTAAAATTAGTTATTATGAGTCGAAATAAAAAAAAATTGTAAATAAGTAAATACTAGTTTACTTATTTTGCGACGGTAATGTCTATACACATACCTGCTGCTACGGTTTGACCCATATCACGGATAGCGAATCTTCCCATGTGAGGAATTTCTTTGATTTTTTCAATTACCATAGGTTTTGTTGGTTTAATGGTAACGAGTGCTGCATCTCCGGTTTTGAGGAAGTCAGGGTTTTCTTCTTTAGGTTGACCAGTTGCAGGGTCTAATTTTACATCTAATGATAAGAATGTACAAGCTACTTGTGATGTGTGTGCGTGGAATACAGGTGTGTATCCAACTGTGATTACACCAGGGTGTTGTAATACAACAATTTGTGCTTTGAATTCTTTTGCTACACTAGGTGGGTTTTTGGTTGTTCCTGCTACGTCTCCACGTTTAATATCGTTTTTACCTACACCTCTTACGTTGAATCCAACGTTGTCTCCAGGTTCTGCTTTAGGTAATACTTCGTGGTGCATTTCGATAGATTTTACTTCTCCAGTTACTCCTGCTGGTTCGAATGCAACTGTTTCTGCTGCGTTTAATACACCAGTTTCTACTCTTCCTACAGGTACTGTACCTACACCAGTGATGGAGTATACATCTTGAATAGGTAATCTTAATGGTAAGTCGATTGGTTTATCTGGTTCTTTTAAGGAATCTAATTCTTGTACTAATGTGTTTCCTTTGTACCAGGATGTGTTGGATGATTTTTCGGTTATGTTGTCTCCTTCAAATGCACTTAATGGGATGAAAGGTACATCTGCTGGGTTGAATCCAACTGTTTTGATTAAGTTTCCTACTTCTTCTTTGAGTTCGTTGTATTTGTCTTCGGAGTAGTCTACTAAGTCCATTTTGTTAATTGCAATAATTAATTGGTTTATACCTAATGTTCTTGATAAGAAGATGTGTTCTTTGGTTTGAGGCATGATACCGTCGTTTGCTGCAACTACGAGAACTGCTGCGTCTGCTTGTGATGCTCCTGTGATCATGTTTTTAACGAAGTCACGGTGACCTGGGCAGTCTACTACAGTGTATTCGTATTTTTGTGTTTCGAATTTTTCGTGAGCAAGGTCGATGGTTACTCCTCTTTCTCTTTCTTCTCCGAGTTTATCCATAACAAATCTGAATTTGTCTTCCCCTTGGTCTAATTGTTGTTCTGCGATTGCACCTGATAATAATAAAAGGTGTCCTACTAATGTTGATTTTCCGTGGTCTACGTGACCAATAAATGCTAAGTTCATGTGAGTTTTATCTTTTGCCATTATATTTCCTCCATATATAAAACATGTATTTGAATATAATTGATAAATCAAGTACTATTTTTTTATTAATAGTGTGATTTATCTGTGTTAGCAAGCCGATTGCTAGAATTATTTATTCTAGAGTGCGTCCTCTAACATTGTAATAAAGAAATATATTGTACTACGAGTAGTACTACAAAGAAATATAACAGGGAACATGTTATATTCCCTTGTAAGTAACATATTTCTTCTTTATTATCTTTAATTACATACACTACTTTTCTTGATAAAAGATAGTGCTATTTAATAATCTATATTATAGTAATTATACTATATATTTGTTATCATATATATACTTTAGGTGTGTAAAATAAAGGGTGGTGTCAAGATGTGTGGGTATTTTAACATCATTTCAGTAAATCGCATTTCTCTCATCCCATCGCTTTAATTTTAAGTTAAATCTTGATAAAAATCCTTTTATAGTTTTATAACATTTTTTCACATGCTTTGGAGCAAGATCTTCAAATATTCTTTCTATGATATTGCTTGTGCTTTCGATTTTTGCATTTTCAAGGAAATATGTTAAGTTTTTAAAATACGGTGCTAATTTTTCATTAATTATGTATTGAATAACTTCGGGAAAGTAATTTATTTTCTTTTTCAAGTTTTTTACGATTTTTGCTACTTCTGTTTGAGTTTTTACATCATATATTTCATATAATTCTGGTAAAAACTTTTTATATTCTTTTATTTTTTCTTCAGGGAGATTGTTATCTTTAACATATTTTCTGATAATTCTATTGTTATTTTGTTTAAAATGGAATTTACAAAATTGATGTTTAAATCCTAAAGCATTGATGGGAGACATGTATTCGGGTTTTAAGTCTGTTGTAATGGCTTTTCGTTCTTGATTTGATGTGGCTTCTTTGAGAAATTTTAGTACTTCTTCTTCTGTTTCATGTTCAACAACTTTATAAGCTACAATAGTATCATGACACACATCAACTAATGCTAATAAAAACACGTATTTATCACTGATTTCTTTTATTTTTATCCATAAAGCATCAAATGCATAATATCCTGAATATTCTTTAATATTTGGATTAAAATGAATATGATAATCGACTAAGATGTCTTGAATTTCTTGATGGGATATCTTAATTCCATGAACTTTTTCAAAGAATTCTCTGATTTTTCTGACACTTGTGAAGTCAATTGAGTAAATTGTTTCTACAATGTCTAATACTTCATTTGATACTGTAAAATTAGGTCTTACAATAGAAGAAATATCTGCTGAAAAATCGTTTCCACAATGTTTACATTTGTATCGTTTAATTTTACAATCAACAAGACCATAATCCATTAATAATATTCCTCTAGAGTAATATCCTTTTTCATTTATATCTTTAGAATAACATTCAGGACAATAAACATGTTTCTGTTTTAAATGATACGTATCATTAAGTTTAAAGACCGTTAAATTGGAATTTAATTTTTCAATTTTATCTTCTATATATTCTTTTCGGCTACATTGCTTAGGTAGTTCATCAAAATAATCGTCAAGTTTATATTGTTTGTCGTCATAATTATTAATAGGAGAGGTATTTTGGGATTTCATAATATAATATCTCTCCTTTTTACTATATAAACCTAATTATCACTTATTTTTTGAAGCACGCCCACAAGGGGCGATAAAAAACAAATTTATAACATCAAATTTAACTTCATACTTTTGTAACTATATTGTAATATGAAATTCATACCCACAAGTGTTGACACTATCAAATAAAGTCATAATAAAAAAAGTAGTCATATAGAAAAATATATATCTAATAAAACTGAAATTTTTATATACAATGTTTATTAATAATAATAAACAAATAAAAAAATAATTATAAATTTGAGGAAATAATGAAAAATAAACAAAAATTAAATTACAAAAAAGAATATATCAATAAAGGCTTAAATAATATAATCATTAGTTTAAGTTTACTAGTAATTATTACATTAATATTATTATTAAAAATAGGACTTTGGTGATAATATGACATTCGAATCTGATGATATGACTGAAGAAGAAAAAATAGAATGGCAACGATTCATTGATGGATATTATGATGGAATTCCAATAGATTATGAATCTATCAAAGATTGTCATTATGATTTATCAGATGATCCTGATTTTGATTTCTCACAAAAATTAGGAATAACCGATTACTTATACTTAGACATAGGATTAGATATCAGATGGTTGAAAAGATATAATCCTAAAGGGCATGTAATATTTTAGAAAAAATCATACATTATTCTAAAAAACATATAATTACTTATTTTTCAGAGAGATAGAAATATTTACAGAACTAGTTTAATTAATTGGAGTTTATTATAAGAAAAAAAGTATACATGAAGGGTGTATACTTATCCTAAGTAGTGGTCTGGTCCGTATGGTTCTGGACTTAAACCTTTTCTTTCACGTATTTCTTTTACGATCTGGTTTTGTAATTCTCTAGGAATTCTTTCAAATCCTGAGTTTTCTGTTGACCAGATACAACGTCCTTCTGCTGCTGAACGTATGTCACCTGCAAATCCGAACATTTCTGCTACAGGTACTTTGGATTCAACTGTTGCCATGTCTCCTTCTTGACCCATTTCAACAATTTGTCCTCTTCTGTTTTGTATTTCACGTGTTGCTGCTCCCATGTAGTCTTGTGGTACACTTATGAATACTTTTTGCATTGGTTCCATGAGTGTTGGTTGAGCAAGCATTGTTGCACCGTAGATAGCTTTTCTGATTGCTGGTAAGATCTGTGCAGGTCCTCTGTGTACTGCGTCTTCGTGGAGTTTTGCGTCCATGAGGTTGATTCTTATTCCCATTGATTTTTCGTTTGCGAGTGGTCCGCTTTCAAGTGCTGATTCAAATCCTTCGAGGAGTAATTCTTTGATTTCTGCTAAGTATTGGATACCACGGGTTTGGTTTACGAAGATACAGTTTTTGTATACATCCCATACACGTTTTGCTTCGTCTTTGTCCATTCCTGCTTCTTGGAATGCTTTTGCTTCTTCTTTACCTTTTACTCTTCCTTCTTTGATTTCGCCTTCATTGATTGCGTTCATTAATCCTTCGCTTAATGGTTCGATGTCAATGTAGAATCTGTTGTGTTTGTTTGGTGATTTACCTTCTACGTTTGTTGCGGTTCCGGCTATGGTTTCTCTGTATACAACGATTGGTTCGGATGTTTCTACTTCTACTCCTTTATCGTTGATTCTGTAAATCATAACTTCTAGGTGTAATTCACCCATACCTGCGAGTAAGTGTTCACCGGTTTCTTCGTTGATTTCTACTCTGAGTGTTGGGTCTTCTTTGCTTACTTGTCTTAGTACTTCGATAAGTTTTGGTAAGTCTTTTGTGTTTTTAGCTTCTACTGCTACTGTTACTACTGGTTCTGAGATGTGTTCTAGGCTTTCGAATGGTGCTATGTTGTGGCCTGCATCGGTGATTGTTTCCCCTGCTACTGCTCCTCTTGCACCTGTAATTGCTACGATGTTTCCTGCTGGTACTGCGTCGGTGTTGATTCTTTCAGGACCCATATATACTCCTACTTGTTGGGTTCTTGCTTTGCTCATTGAACCTACGAAGAATATTTCTGATCCTTTTTCGATTGATCCACCGTATACACGTCCTGTTGCGATTTCTCCTGCGTGTTTGTCGATACTTACGTCGGTTACCATTACTGCTAGTGGACTGGTTGAGTCTGTGTTTATCATACCTTGTCCTTCTACACTTTCGATGTCTCCAGACCATACTTTAGGGATCCTGTATTCTTGTGCTACTTTTGGACTTGGTAAGTGTTCTACTACCATACCGAGGATAACTTCTTCGATTTTTATTTTTTGTGCTAGTTCTTTTTGGTTGTCTTCGTTACAGTATTGTACGATGTCTTTGAATGTGATTCCTGTTTTTTGCATGTGTGGTACGTTGATACCCCAGTTGTGGTATGCTGAACCGAATGCTACGGATCCATCCATGATGTCTACTTTCCAGTCGTCTTTGAATTGTTCTGGTGCCATGTTTTTGATGAGTTTGTTTACTCCGTTGATGATTTTGAGGAATCTGTTTTGTAGTTCTGCATCGTCGAGTTTGAGTTCGTTGATGAGTCTGTCTACTTTGTTGATGAAGAGTACTGGTTTTACATTTTCTTTTAATGCTTGTCTTAGTACTGTTTCTGTTTGTGGCATGATTCCTTCTACTGCACATACTACTACTACTGCACCGTCTACTGCTCTCATTGCACGGGTTACGTCTCCTCCGAAGTCTACGTGTCCTGGGGTATCGATGAGGTTGATGAGGTATTCTTGGTCTTCGTATGTGTGTACCATTGATACGTTTGCTGCATCGATGGTGATTCCTCTGTCTTGTTCTTGTTCATCGAAGTCTAGTAGTCTTTGGTCTCCTGCTAGGTCTGCAGATATCATACCAGCACCTGCTAGTAGGTTGTCTGATAGTGTTGTTTTTCCGTGGTCGATGTGAGCTACTATACCTATGTTTCTGATGTAGTCTGGCTCGTACATTAATTCTTTGATTTTGTTTACCATTTGATCTCGTCGACTCAAATATATCACCTAATTATTAATTAATATAATTTTTTTTTTATTTTGTTTTTATTTTGTTTTTCAATATCTATTTTTGTTGTGAAAAAGGTGGGGTTGGGAGTAGTGGATCTAGTGTGCGGATCTTGCTACTCTTTCTTTTTCTTCTTTTTTCTGTAGTGCGTAGCTTCTTGAATCTTCTTCTGATGCGAGGAGTAGTTCGTCTGCTAGGCATTGTGCTACGGATTTTGTGTTTTTGAATGCTGATTGCATTGCACCTTGTGTTAGGAATCCGAGTGATAGGTCTACTCTTCTTTGTGGTGCTATGTCTACAGCTATTTGGTATCCTATTCCACCGTATTTGATACGTGTGGTTTCTTCTCTAGGTGCTGTGTTTTCTACAGCTTTTACTAAAACTTGTACAGGGTTTTCGTTTGTTTTTTTGTTGATTATTTCTAAAGCTTCTTCTACTATAGAATATGCTTTGTTCTTTTTACCACTGTTTCTTTCGGTTCTCATTATTTTGTTCATGAGTCTTTCTACGATTGATACTTTTGATTTTGCGAATTGTCTTTTTACGTGTCTTCCCATTGTGTGTGGTACAACAATTTCGTCTAAGCATACGTAGTTTTGTAGTCCCATGTCTTCTACTGTAACTTCTGTTACATCCCATTTGTCGAATAATTTGAAGCTCATTTAATTAAATCTCCTTTATTAACTAATTACTTATCGTACTGGTTTTTCTATTTTTCCACTTACCATTTCTGATAAAGCTACGTTGTTTACTTTTGTAACTTTCCATCTTACTCCAGGAATGTCTCCCATGGACCTACCTGATGGTCCTCCGATTCCTTCAATCATTACTTCATCGTGTTCGTCGATGAATCCGATTGCGCCGTCTCCTGGTGCAAATGCAGTAATTTGTTTTCCGTTTTTAATTAATTGAACTCTTACACATTTTCTGATTGCAGAGTTAGGCTGTTTTGCTTCGATACCTACTTTTTCTATTACGATTCCTCTTGCTTGAGGTGATCCTTCTAGTGGGTCTGCTTTTACGTTTAATCCGAGGGTTTTACGTTTGTATTGTGTGTCTTTCCATCGGAAGTTTTGTCTGTTATCTTTTAATTTTTTTGCTGCGTATAATCCTGGCAAATTTATTCCTCCATTTATACTTAATTTATATCTATTCTAAGTTTTCTAAATCAGTACATGTACATTGTTACACGATGAATAATGTAACCTGCAGTACCGATTAAATATTATGAATTTCACGTGAAATTATTCACATACTTATCATTATAGTTTTTAGTATTAACTGAGTTTCTTATAGAATTTAGGAATAGAACATGACTTCTATAATTTCCTAAATGTTTAATCATAAACATGGTTATTTTATGATAATATTACTAATTTCAAATTGTCTTTTAGCAAATTGTCTGGCTCGCCGAATATTATGCCCATTCTTACCGATAGCATTACGTTTATCCTTTGAGTCGACATCCAAGGTAGCGATTTTATTACCATTAGCATCAGTAGAAAATTCTATTGAATTAACAGTAGCTGAAGATAATAAATTTTTTATAAATTCGCCGGGATCGTCGGAGTGTTCAATAATTTCAACACTCTTATCGACAGATTTTTGCATCTTACCAATAGTACTTCCACGTTTTCCTATTGCTAATCCCATATCTCCTTTTTTTACCAAAAAAGTTACTTTATTATGTTCGTCATCAACAATGCAGTCCTTGACTGTAGCGTTTGTTATAGTTTCAAACAAACCAATATATCTGATCTCATTGATTGTAAACTTGACGGACATATTATCAATTTACTCCTTGAGCTCTAATATGTTAGAGTCTCCAGGTTCTTGTACAACTAGAACTGATACTGTGAAAGGTTTACCACAGATAGAACCAAGTTCTACACTAGAACCTTCAAATGTGTATACTGGTAATTCGGATAATTTAGCATAAGCTTCAACATCCTCTTTTAAAGTTTTTGGAGCATTTGCTGCTAATACAACTAATTCTCCATTACCAAGTTTTATTGCTTGGATTGATTTATTGGATCCTAATATAACCTTACCAGTGTCAACGGCTACACGTATCCCTCTTTCTATATCCATTAAGTGCCTCCTAATCTATTTTTTTCATATTTATACCAACAGACCCCGTACCATGAGGTATTGGTTGTCCAACAATAACATTCTCAATTATACCAGTGAGTTGGTCAGTTTCTCCACGAATACTAGCGTTAAGTAAATGTTTACCAGTTTCCTCAAATGCTGCACGAGCAAGAACACTGGATTTTTCACCACTAATACCATGTCTACCAATAGATTTAACAATACCATCAGCAGTCATCATATCAGCAACTAACATAATATGTCTAATATCTACACTAAGCCCCTGTTCCTCCATGGTCGTGTATAACTCATGAATAATAGCATTACGTGCTGCTTCAATACCAAGAACCTTTTCAATCTCAAATATATCATTGGTAGTAGTTTTAACAATATCTACACCAGGGATTTTGAGAATAGATCCGATATTAGAACCTTCGGTATGGATAACCCATTCATTGTGTTCATGACGGATAACAACCTTTCCAATACCTTTAACACCACTAATCTGAAGATCTCTGATTTTATCAGCAAGTAATCTTAATTCTCGAATACCTTGTTGAATTTTTTCTTCATCATTAGAAAATGTGGTTTCAAAACTCAGTAAATTATTATTTATTGTTACCTGTTTAAATGTTTTTTCAATTTCATCAGTAACTTCAGAAAGTTCAAGTCTTCTTTCATCAAGAATATCCATATCAATTTCTGCAGTAATAATGTTATCCATATAGTTAACATTGAAATTCTTAATAACATCATTCAAGGTAATTTTACCAATCGTATTACCCATTTTCCTAATGAATTCTTCATCATCCTTATACTCATCAGTAAAGTAAATGTCCATTGTAGGAGTGGAAATTTTCTTACGAGCATCCACAACCTCAATAAGACGAGGTAACCCTAGAGTTACGTTAAGTTCTACTACCCCTGCATAGTGGAAAGTACGCATGGTCATCTGAGTACCAGGTTCCCCTACGGACTGTGCGGCAATAGTACCAACAGACTCTCCAGGTTCTACTTCTTCACGTTCATAAGCTTCCTTAACACGAAGAACTAATTGTTTAAGTTCTTCATCAGTCACATTATTACGAATAGCAGCTTCAGTTATTTCCTCTACAAGTTTAATAGGAAAATAATCTGCACCAACTTCATTAACTATTGTTTGAACTTGTTCTACATCCATACTAACATTACTCCTATTTGCTTGCTTCAGAATTTTCCAGCCTCATCTCTTCGATGAGCCTGTCAAGGTTTGCTACTGCACCATAATCACTTTTTGCAGGGTTAATACCATCTTCACCATACTTGAATTGTATGATAGTACCCTTATTGTCACGTACAGTTCCGTCTTCATGTACACTAAGGTCATGTAAAGCATTTACAAGACGTCTCTGCATGTAACCACTCTGTGCTGTACGAATAGCAGTATCCACTAATCCTTCACGTCCTCCCATAGCGTGGAAGAAGAATTCCAGTGGATCTAATCCTTTCTTATAACTGCTGTGTACAAAACCACTAGCCTTACTACCTACATCCCCCTTATGGAAGTGTGGTAATGTCCTGTCAATGTAACCCCTATTAATACGTCCACCACGAACAGCCTGCTGTCCTACACAAGTAGCAATCTGTGTAAGGTTAAGCATGGATCCACGAGCACCAGTAAGTGCCATGATTACTGCACTGTTACTTGTTGTGAAGTAACGTTCCGCAATAACCCCAGTGTTATCCCTTGCTTCCCCGAGCACTTGCATGATTTTCATCTCAAGTGTTTCACGTAAGCTACGTCCAGGAAGAGCTTCAAGTTCATGATTTTCATATGCTTCAATAAGTTGTTCCACTTTCTTATCAGACCTTTCAAGTAATTCTGCAATCCTGTCCTCAGCCTCTTTAGGAATTTCCTCATCCGCTGTACCTGTAGTGAATCCTCTCTGCATTACACCACCAAATACTGCGAGTTTTGTTCCATGGTCAAGGAAGTAACGTGCATCACTAGGACTGAACTGTTTTACAATAGCATCCAAGATTTTTCCACTACCGGAACCGTATCCTTTATCATCAACTACACCCTGCAGTAATTCACCATTACTTATTACTACATATGCATCGTATTCACAGTCTCTCTGTTTACATTCTTCACATTTACGACAAATTTCTGCCTTATAAACAAGGTTTAGTCTGTCTGGAAGCAGTAAGCTGAAGATTTCTTTTCCAGTCCATGGTCTACCTTTTGCTTCAGGTAATTCCATTTTTGAACGTTTAATTATTTGGAAAGCCTTGTCTTCATCAAATACTGTGCTTTTATGTGTGAGCAGGTATGCTCCAGTAATATGGTCGTGTATTGCACCAATAATTGGTCCACCATAACGAGGTGAAAGAATATGTTCCTGTACCTTCATTATGTCGTTTGCTTCTGCACGTGCTTCAGGTGTCTGGAATACGTGCATGTTCATTTCGTCCCCATCAAAGTCTGCATTGTATGGAGGACATACACATAGGTTTAATCTGAATGTCTTGTATGGTAACACTCTTACCTCGTGTGCCATCATTGACATACGGTGAAGTGAAGGCTGACGGTTAAACAGCACAATATCTCCATCGATGATGTGTCTTTCCACTATGTATCCAGGTTCAAGGTTTTCTATGACTGTTTCCTTGGTTTCATCATATACTCTTATTTTACGTCCATCAGGTCGTATAATATAGTTTGCACCAGGGTGTACGTCAGGACCGTTCATGATGTATTCTTTCATCTTGTCAATGTTCCATTTTGTAACTGCTATTGGTACTGTTACTTCTTTTGCTATCATTTCAGGAACTCCTACCTCGTTGATACTGAGTGTAGGGTCTGGTGAAATTACTGTACGTGCTGAGAAGTTCACACGTTTACCTGCAAGGTTACTTCTGAAACGTCCTTCTTTTCCTTTAAGCCTTTGTGCAAGTGTTTTAAGTGGCCTACCAGACCTGTGTCTTGCTGGTGGAACTCCACTAGCCTCGTTATCAAAGTATGTTGTTACATGGTATTGTAGTAATTCCCATAAGTCTTCAACGATGAGTTGTGGTGCACCTGCTTCCATGTTCTCTTTTAGTCTCTGGTTGATACGTAGGATGTCCACAAGTTTATGTGTAAGATCATCCTCTGATCTTTCACCAGTTTCTAGTGTGATTGATGGTCTTACCGTTACAGGTGGTACAGGCAGTACTGTTAAAACCATCCATTCAGGTCTTGCAACTTCTGGGTTAATACCAATATAAATGTAATCTTCTTCAGGTATTGTTTCAAGCCTTTCACGTACTTCACTTGCTGTTAGCTTATAGTTGCCCTCTACTAAGGAGATAGGTTTATCAATTTTAATTTCTTCCTGTTCTTCCTCACAGTATGGACATTTTTCTTTTTTAGCAGCTAAATGAATTTGTTTTAAGATTGATGATATGTCTTCACCATTATCTATCTTGTTTTGTAGCCTGTCATGGTATTCGAGTTTTTCAGTATCATTAAGTAAAACTCTTCCACATTTACGGCAGGTACTTCTTAAAATTTTGTGAATAGTATCAGCAAAACCTACATGTATTACTGGACGTGCAAAGTTTATGTGTCCGAAGTGACCTTGACAGTCCCCACCCTTAGAACCACATGTTCTGCATTTTAGTCCAGGGTCAATTACTCCAAGTCTAGGATCCATTAATCCAGCTTCTATTGGATAACCATCTTCATCATAGGTGTCTGGTGTTACTATTTTTGTTACAGACATTTTTCTGATAGTTTCTGGTGACATTAATCCAAAATCTATTTCAGATACTTTCTTTATTATACCTTTCAACTATTAATCCTCCCTTGAGTAATTATGCTTTATCTTCTAGTACTAAGTTTGGTGAAATACATAATGATTTCAATTCATCAAGTAATAATTTGAATGCGTATGAAATCTCGATTGGGAATGATTCTGTTTCTCCACAGATTGCACAGTAAGTTCTGTCTCTTATCTTATCACGTACTGCTAGTCTTCCACAGTCACCACATATGAGAGCTTCGTACTTATCTGATTCATCAAGTAATCTTTCTTTAAGTGCAAGTGCTGCTCCGTGTGCGATAAGACAGTCACGTTCCATTTCCCCAAATCTAAGTCCACCTTCTCTTGCTCTTCCTTCGGTAGGCTGACGTGTTAATACCTGTACTGGTCCACGACTTCTAGCGTATACTTTGTCACTAGTCATATGGTGAAGTTTCTGGTAGTATGCTACTCCTACAAAGATTTCTGCATTAAATCTTTCACCAGTTATACCATTGTATAATTGTTCACGTCCATGAGTTTCGAAGCCGTTTTCTTTAAGTAAACGTTTAATTTCTTCTTCTGGTACTCCAGTAAATGGTGTTCCATCCACACGTGTACCTTCCATACAACCTGCTTTACCAGCAAGCATCTCAATAATCTGTCCGATAGACATCCTTGATGGGATAGCATGTGGGTTTATCATTAGGTCAGGACACATTCCTTCCTCGTTGAAAGGCATGTTTTCCTGGGGTACTATAAGTCCAAGCACTCCTTTCTGTCCGTGACGTGATGCAAATTTATCCCCATATTCTGGTTGTCGGTGGTCACGTACTTTGACTTTTGCTAATTTACTTCCTTCTATGGTTTCTGTTAGCATTACCTTGTCAACTATACCATGTTCACCGTGTCTTACTGTTACACTGGTTTCACGTCTTCTTTCTGCTACTGTACCGAATTCATCAACATCTTCCAGGAATCTTGGTGGTGAAGTTTTACCAATCAGTACATCTCCACTTTCTACTGTTACTTCAGGGTTTATGAGTCCGTCTTCGTCAAGGTTTTTGTACACTTCTTCTGAACGGTATCCTCGTACCATGTTTTCAGGGTATTCGAAGTGGTCTTCTTGTCCACCAGGATATCTTCTTTCTGATGCTTCGTATGACCTGAAGAATGATGATCTACCCAGTCCTCTTTCTAGTGCTGCTTTGTTCATAACAAGAGCGTCTTCCATGTTACATCCCTGGTATGATAGAATTGCCACTACAAAGTTTTGACCGGATGGTCTTTTATCATATTCTGTTGATACCATACTTTTGGTTTTAACTACAGGCATTTGTGGCTGGTGTAAGAGGTGTGCTCTTGTATCAGTTCTTAGATTATAGTTGGATACGTATAATCCAAGTGCCTGTTTTGTCATACCTGCTTCCATTGTGTTTCTTGGTGAAGAGTTATGGTTAGCGTATGGAATAATTCCTGCACATATACCTAGCATTGTTGAAGGGTCTATTTCAAGGTGTGTATGTTCCTCTGTCAGGTCTTCTTCGAACATTGCGATGTATGCGTTTTCTTCTTCTTCTGCATCAATGTATTCTATGATACCTTCATGGATGAGGTCGAACCATTTCATTTTTCCTTCTGTAACTTTGTCGATGATGTCATCAGTTAGCATTGATTTACCATCTTCTACTATTACTACAGGTCTTCTTGCTCTTCCAGGATCTGTGAATATGAATATTTCATTATTTTCTTCATAGAATGTAATGTTTAATTCATGTGTTAACTCATTAGATCTTCTTTTAGCTTTAACCTCTTCAACAAATGCTTCTGGTTCTTCGGTTGTTCCGACTAATTTACCGTTTATATAAATTTTAACTGTTGCCATTATTAGTCTCCCATTTTTCTATTCTAAGTTATGATCTAATGGTGTTATATGATCTAATGCTTTAATATCTTTCTCAATATCTTTTAACGGATATCCTTCAGATATTTTTGTTACTATAGCCAGGTTTTTTACCAGCCCACAGTTTGGTCCTTCCGGTGTTTCGTTAGGACATATTTTTCCAAACTGTGTTGGATGTAAATCTCTTGCTTCAAAGTGAGGTTGACTTCTTGATAATGGGGATACTACACGTTTAAGGTGTGAAAGTGTTCCCATGTAACTTGTACGGTCAAGTAATTGACTGACCCCTGCTCGTCCACCTACCCAGTTACCAGTAGCTATTGCGTGTTTAATGTTTTCTGTGATTACATCACTTCTTACTGCTTGTTTAACGGATGGTTCTTTTCCACGTGAAAGGCTACGTTCTAGCTGATAAGTCATGTCACGGGTAAGGCTTGTGAAAGCTACTCTGAAAAGGTCTTCCATAAGGTCTCCGGATACTCTTAATCTTTTATTTGCGTAGTGGTCCTTATCGTGTGGTTCACGTTCTCCATTAATTACTTGTAAGAGCATTTCTGTCATTTCTGCAAGGTATACTGCTTTGTCGATACGGTCTTCAGGATCTACTCCTACGTGTGGTAAGAGGTAACGGTCAATAACGTCTTCTGCACGTTTAATCCTGTATTCCTCGGTCATACCTTTTGCTACTCTGTTACCAATGTATTTAACAGCATCATATTGTGTGTTAATACCAGTGGTCTGGATATCGTCAATTAAGAGGAATTGAGTGTTAATATCCTCGGATACACTGTTAACAAGATCCACATCTTTTTCAAATCCTAATGCCCTTAATAAAATTACGAGTGGTATTTCACCAGGAACATATGGGAATGATATTCTTAGGAATACTCCTTTTTTATGAGGTTTTCTGTATTCTAATGTGATTCTTGCACGGAACCCACTTTTTATTGAAGTAACAACAGCGCGTGCTCTACGGTCAGCTTTGTCTTTTTCACTTTGTTCAAGTATGATTTTGTTTGGAGCAATTTCCTCCATAGTTACTATTGCTCTTTCTGAACCGTTTACTATGAAGTATCCTCCAGGGTCCTGTGGATCTTCACCCACATTTTCTAATTCTTCATCGTTTAGTCCACAGAGGTGACATGCCTTTGATTTGAGCATGACAGGTAGTTCACCTATGTAAACTTTTTCCATTTCGTAATCTTCACTATCCCCTTTTACAAGAGCCATGTCAAGATACATATGAGCAGAATAATTAAGATTTCTTAATCTTGCTTCTGCAGGTTCAATGATACTTTTTGATCCATCTGCTTCTCTGATGTATGGTTTGACTATTTCAACATTTCCTGTCTTAATAGTGTATTCACCATGATCAAGTGTTATAGGTTCTGTTATGTCAACAATTTCCTGAATCTTATTATCTAGGAAATCATTGTATGAACGTATATGATGATCAACTATATCGTATTCATCAAAGAATGAATCAACCAATGACCATGCGTTTTTTGTCATATATCCATCTCCCTATTAAGAGAATTATTTCTTATTAATACTTACACACTATTTGATTAATAATATATTCTCTTCCAAGTTTTAGTCTACTACGATTACTCCCAAAAAAGGGATTACTTAATGTTAAATGATTAATCAATATAAAATTTGTTAAAAAAATAGCTGATACTCCCCATACAAGGATTAGTCTCTTAAGTGATGGTGTAAAGATTAATCCATAATATGATAAATACTGTATCATATCATTATATGACTTATTATTAGAAGTAGTATGTGAAATGTAATATAAAAAGGAAAACATTTTAATATAATAGAATTCCATCTTACAGCAAGAGGACAAGTAAATTAGCAAAAACCCCCACAATGAGGATAATTAAGTCCAATGCACAAAAATGAAAAAAATATAATATTATAATCAATAAAATCCTAAATTAGTAAAACAATCCATCACTAATCTAACAAGCCATAACAAATCAATTCAAGTAAATAAGCGTATACAAAATTATTTAACTAGAATACATAAATGATAATCATTTACAGCAATATTAGACATTTTTTACAAATTTATAATCATATCAAATATTATTGAAATTTTTAAGCTTAAAAACAATAAAATCCATTAATAAGCAATAAAAATTCTGTTTAAACCATAATTAATTTTAGAACAAAATATTTCATTCAACCAAGACAACAATATATCCTGATTAATAAATGAATGAAAGAAACATGAAAATACAATTTAATTCTACAAATTAATACGTATACAATATGTATGTACCTTATCTAATAAAAACCTATAGGTTTATATACAAGCACATTCTTTTAAATACTAAAACATAAAAAAAAGAAAACAAATGATTAAAAATATGATAACTTCATCAAAGAATAAAATCAGCAATACGCTTATTAGCTAACTCAACATAATCCTCAACAACATCATAACCCACAAAATTCCTATTATTCTTAACAGCAGCCAAACAAGTCGTGCCACTACCACAAAAAGGATCCAAAACAACATCATCCTCATAACTATACAAATTAATCAACCTATGAGGAAGTTCAATAGGAAAAGGTGCAGGATGCCCCACCCTCTTAGCAGAAACAGCAGGGAAAGTCCAAATACTCTTAGTCCATTCAAGAAAATCATCACGACTAATAGTATCCTTCTTATATTCAACCTTCTTTTTAGAAAAGGAATCCTTACAAAAAACTAAAATGTACTCATGAACATCCCTTAACACTGGATTAGATGCAGACATCCAACTGCCCCAAGCACATGAACCACCGGCACTAGCAGATTTGTCCCAAATAATCTCTCCCCTCATGAAAAATCCTATTTCCAACATTATATCTATAATCATGGAATGAAGAGGAACATAAGGTTTACGGCCAATATTAGCAATATTAATACAAGCTCGGCCACCCGTAGCTAACTTATTATAAGTCTCATTGAAAACATTAAACAACAAATTCCTGTACTCATCAATTGTTAAATCATCATCATACTCCTTACCAACATTATACGGAGGAGATGTGATCATCAGATTAACACTATTATCAGGCAATTCAGACATATCCTTACTAGATTTACAGTATATTCTGTTTAAATTATTTGAAGGAATCTTTTCTTGAATATATTCAATCTTTTCTGGTACATTAAAAGCATTATATAGTTTACTTGTGTAAATTTTTGTTTGTGTCACTGTATCACCAATATTTGTATTTGGTAGTAGTATCTAAGTTTGTTGAAAATTATGGTAAAAAATCTAAAAAGAGGTTAATTATGAAATATAATTATAAGAAAATAGTTAAATTTAAAAAGTATTGTTAAGGTTTAACTATTCTGTAGGAGATGAATGTTCCTGCGGTTTCACTGTTTCTGATTATTTTTAGGATGTCTCCTTCTTTTGCGCCTATGGCTTTTACTACTGGATCGTTTGGTAATATTTTTGGTAGTTGGTCTTCTGTTATGTTTTTTTCGAGTAGTACTTCTTCTGCTTCTTCATCTGTTAGTATGATGTGTTCTGGTACTAAGTTGTGTTTTAATATATCAATTTTCAAGTAGGTATCCTCCAAGTGATAATTGTATTAATATTTATTATGTTTGTTGATGTTTATTAAATTAATTTTTTTATTAGAATAAGTTTGGATTTTTGTTATAGTATTAGCGGGCCCGACGGGAGTTGAACCCGCGACCGCCTGGTTAAAAGCCAGGCGCTCTCCCAGACTGAGCTACGAGCCCCAATATAAAATTAGTTGTTATGTGTTGTGTTAAGTAATTTTTGTATAAATAGTTAATTAGCGGGCCCGACGGGAGTTGAACCCGCGACCGCCTGGTTAAAAGCCAGGCGCTCTCCCAGACTGAGCTACGAGCCCTATTTTAGAAAAGGTTTTAGCGCCGTGGCCGGGATTTGAACCCGAGTCGCAGGCTCGACAGGCCTGCATGATAGCCTCTACACTACCACGGCATCTAATTATTGTATCTTTGTAACTGGGTACAAAGCACTATTTAATACTTTATATTTTAAAGTATATAAATGTTTCTATCATACCAGTAGGGTATGATGTATGTTATCATTTATAAAAAAGGTTTATCCCGTCTGCCGGACTTGAACCAGCAACATTCGGATCTACAGTCCGATGCTCTGCCAAATTGAGCTAAGACGGGTAAGTGGGTCCGCCCGGATTTGAACCGGAGTCTCAGGCTCCCAAAGCCCAAAGGATCGACCAAGCTACCCTACGGACCCAATGCATAAATTAAAGTTAAGAGCCTTAGGAGGGAATTGAACCCCCGACCGCATGATTACAAGTCATGCGCTCTACCGACTGAGCTACTAAGGCACCCTTAATTTGTCCCAACTGATTGTGACCTAATCAGTTAGAAGTCATTTATTATTTAACTCCTTCTTCATATATAAAGGTTTTGGTTTTATCATTTTCAAAAAATAAAATATATTAAAAAGAAGGAAACAGGAAATAACCTCCTAAAAAAATTTTAAAAAATTATTTAATGATTATTAGTTTTAGCAGAGTCAATTAAAGCTCTAACAGCAGGCAATTCCTCTCCAGCAATTAAATTAATACTTGCCCCACCACCACTACTAATATGAGTTACATCATCATCCAAATCCATACTACTAGCAGCAGCAGCTAAATGTCCACCACCAATAATTGAAAAACCATTAGATTGAGCAATAGCATTTAATAAATCCTCAGTTCCAAGATTAAATCCTTCTTTTTCAAATACTCCTGCAGGTCCATTAGCAAATAATGTTTTTGCAAGTAATATTTTTTCCTTATATATTTCAATAGTTTTAGATCCTATATCATAAATTGGTAAATTAGGAATTTCATCAACAGGATACTCTACACGAGAATCATTTTCAAGAATTGCTAAATCAACAGGCAAAATAATCTTATCTTCAAATTCATCTAATAACTCCTTAGCAATATCAATATAATCAACATAACCTCTTTCCTTTATGAAGTTTAAATTATATTCCTGTAATTCCACACCCTTAGCTACTAGGAAAATGTTAGCAACCAAACCTGTTGTTAAAATATAATCAGCACTGTTTGTTCTAAGTGCATTTGCCATAACATTTATTGAGTCATCAGCCTTAATTCCACCAAGCACATATACTCTTGGTTCCTGAGCATTGTCAAGAATTCCGAACAATGAATTTAATTCCAGTTCCATAACTCGACCAGCCAATGAAGGAAGCACCTGTGAAAATCCTATAATACTTGTCTGTGAACGGTGAGCTGTTGCAAAAGCATCATTGACAAAGTAGTCAGCCAGTGGGTATAACTTCTGTACCAGTATAGAGTTAGCTTGTTCTTCTTTTGATAGTTTTGGCATTTCTTCTGAGAAGAATCTTACATTCTCTAATAGTACTATTTCACCATTTACCATGTTACTGATAACATTTAATGCATTTGAAGAAAAGATTGAATCCACATATTGCACGTCTTTACCAATAATGTTTGAAAGGGATAGTGCATGTTGTTTTAGTGTTGTAAAATCTGATTTTCCTGGACGGCTCTGGTGTGCTAGTATCACTACCTTTGCACCACGATTAGATAATTCAGATATTGTATTGGAATGCAATACCATCCGTGTATCATCGAGGAGTTCACCACTTAATGGGTCTACAGGGGAGTTTATATCTACTCTAAGTAGTACGGTTTTTCCTTCAAAGTCGAAATCATCCATTGTATCAAAATCGTATTCCATAATAATTACCTCATAGAATTATATTATATTACTTTTTTTTATATTAAACTTACAAGGTCAAGTAATGCTTGTTTCTGGTCATCAGCCTTAATAATACCTGATGCTAACAGTACTCCTTGTGTTCCCAACTCTAATGCTGCTTTCATGTCTTCGCCTGTGGATATTCCTGCACCACATAATACATTAATATCCTTGTTGATTTTATGAATTTCAGTTACTGTGTTTTCTACCACTTCAGGGTTTGCCTGGGATACTGGTATTCCTGTTCCTATAAGTTCAGGTGGTTCGATTGCAATATAGTCTGGGTTGAATGATGCTGCTGCTGCACTGGTTTTCACATTATTTGTGCATAATACACTGGTAAGACTTAATTCTCTTGTTTTTTCAACCACGGCATCCACATCGGCTAGTGTTAATCTTTGTTCGGAGTGATTTATTAGCGTACCTGTTACTCCTGTTTCTTTTATTGCCTCTGGGAGTGTGGAACCTGTATGTCCCCCAGGTGTTATTGCATCCATGTGTTGTGAGTATACTGGTATTGTTACTTCGTTCATTATAGGATAAAGGTCAACTGCTTGTGGTGCGATTGCCATGTTTACTCCTGATTCTTCACTTGCTTCCTGCACATACTTTGATAATTGTACCGCATTTTTTCCTGTGGATTCTGTGTATGTTTTATAGTTAAGTATTATTATTGGTGTTTGACTCATAATTTTTACCTACTAAATTATTTTATTAATATATATTTATCTTCAATATCATTATAGTAAATTTTGTTTTACATTCTTTGAAAATTGTTTTTAGTCGGGTCACACATATATAATATATAGTATGATAATCACAGAAAATGAACGTAAAAATTTAGAAAAAAAAGGTTACCGATTTGCTGGCGAACATGCACATGCAGGTAATAAGATTTGTCACTGGACGCGAAAGAGCATAGTTGATGACGGAGTATGTTATAAGGAACAATTTTATGGCATAAAGAGTCATCGTTGTCTGCAAATGTCACCTGCCATACCATACTGTCAGCATAAATGCCTGTTCTGTTGGAGAGACACTGATATAACTAAGACCTCATGGGATAGTGATGACTATGATGATCCGAAAACTATCATTGAGGATTGTGTGGAGAACCAGAAGCTTTTATTATGCGGCTACTTCGGTAATGATAATGCAAATCCTGAAAAGTTAGCAGAATGTGTTAAGCCCAATAATGCTGCTATGAGCCTTGCAGGTGAACCATTATTATATCCTGAGATTAACCAGCTTATACATGAGTTTAAAAGACAGGATTTCACAACATTCCTCGTGAGTAATGGTGAAGACCCTGAAGCTATTAAGAAACTGGAAGAAGAGGAACCAACACAGTTATACGTGTCACTTGATGCTCCAAACAAGGAAACATATAAGAGAGTATGTTTACCACAAGTAGAAAATGGGTGGGAAAAGCTTAATGAAAGCCTTGAATTATTATCCACATTAGACACCAGGAAAGTACTTCGTATAACCAGCGTAAAAGATTTGAACATGAACAACCCAGAGGAATATGCAAAGATAATCAGCAAATGTGACATAGACTATGTTGAAATAAAGGCTTACATGTTTGTAGGAGATTCACGTAACAGACTACAATGGGAGAACATGCCAAAAACTGTGGACATTCAGGAGTTTGCAAAGCAGGTGGCAATCCACTCAGGCTTGGATGTGATTGATGAAGTGGAAAAAAGCCGAGTTCTACTTCTTGGTGACAAAAAACCCAAAAAGTATAATAATTAAAAGTGCTTAGTATATGGTAGAGGTGAACATTTATTATGAGTGGAAAATCTATATGTGCAATAATCCTAGTTATTATTGCAGTAGCAATATTTGTACCCTTCGGATCATCCGACCACGTGGGAGGTACAAGTGACGTAGTAGTAACATATGGTGAAACAACATATAACAATGCTGAATACAAACAAATAGTGAACAATTACTTTAATGTTAACAATGCAAAAGAATCAGTTATAACAGCAAATGATGTTAATAAGATTTCCTCAGACATTAGTCAAAGAACATACAACTCAAACCAGATATTCTCATGTGCAATGGTAGACGTATCAGGTAATAATAACATAGACATTGACGTGGACACATCAAAAATTACAACAGTAACACCAAGCATGTACAAATCAGCATTAGACTCCGCCGGAATAACAAAAGGACATGTTAAAATAACAAGCCCAGTAAGTGCAACAGGAGAAAGTGCACTGGCAGGTATCATGCAATCCTACGAGGAAAGTACAGGAACAAAAATACCAGACAAAGTAAAAGATGCAGCAAACAATGAAATATACACACAATCAGAAGTAGCACAAAACAGTAACGCAAGCGCAGACGATATTGCAAAGATGATGGATACAGTAAAAGAAGAAGTAGCAAAAGAAAACACCACAGACGCAGGGAAAATAACAAACATAGTAAACAATGTAGCAAGCAACAACAACATCCAAATATCAAACAATGACATTAACATACTAGTAAACAGTATACAACAAACACAATCAGTGAAAGACCAGGCAAGCCAATATCAAAGCCAACTATCAGGATACGTTAACTCCGGAGCAGCACAATCAATATTCGACAGAGCAATAGCATTCATAAATTCAATTATAAACCCTACAAACAAAGTAGGAAACACAAACACAACCAATAATAGCTCCAACTATTAATTCTAGAAGAAAACCTTCTAGAAAAAATTATTCTTCTTTTATTAAGCATTAAAAAGATTTTCTTTTGAAAAAGATTCTAAAGTTATATAATCAAATTTATTTTTATGTTTTTTAGGCTCTGTAGAAATCATATGAATAAAGTGTGAAAAGTAATACTTTTTATCAATGCTATTAAGTTGAGTTATTTTTTTATCTTTTTTTATGCTCTTTTGATATTTCCTGGAAATTTGTTGGTTATGTCTTTTACTATTCTTTCTGTGTTTGGTGGATCGATTAAGGATGAAGATAAATCTTCTATCATCTCGTATATACAAAATTCTAATAATTTTAGTTTAAATTCTTCTTTTTCTCTTAATAATACTATTAATATGTCTTTGAATAAACTGAGTGCAGTTGATATGTTGATTTGGTATCGTCTTTTTTTGTTTTTTGAGATTAATATTGTCATAAATCTTTCTCCGTCTTGTTTAAGTGTCATAGTCATGTTGTATGTTAATATTTTAGCGTAGAAGTCTTGTTTTATGCATATTTCTTTTCTACCGCTGAAATTTTCTATTTCGTGTATGTTTTTTAATCGGTCAAATTCTGTTTCTATACTCCATCTTTGATGATATAACTCTTTAAAATCATCATATGGTGCCATTTCTTTTGTTAAATTTGTAATAAGGTATTCTTTATTTTCTTCTTCATCATTTTCTTTTTCTAATTTTATTTCGATTATTCTTAGTTTAATTCGTCCTTCTTTTAGGTATTTTTCTTTTATTTCTTTATTTTCAGCATTTTTTAAACGAGTATTATTTATGTTAATCCATATGTTTTCATCCTGTTTTGTTAAATTTTCGCGTTCTTTTTTGAATGTGGAGTCTTTTAATCGTATTATGAAATAGGAGTTTTGTTCTATGATGTTTAACATCATTTCTAGTGAGTCATATCCTCTGTCACCCATAATTATGCTGTTTTTTAAATCGATGATGTTTTTAAGCTCATTTATTTGTCTAGATGCAAGTTTGGGTTCGCTAGTTGCTTTAATATTGATGTTGGCACTTATTACCATATTAGTTAGTGTATCAGTTATACATGAAATTCTTGCTCGTGGAATAGTGTTTTTAGCATCTAATTTGGACTTAATTCCATATTTTTCGTTAGTAATAGTATGATTAGTTAGTGTTATGATGGAAGTATCTGCTGCAAGTAATGATTTTCCATTATATTTATGTAAATGTTTTAATTGTTTGTATACGTTATGAATTAACTTATCATTTTCCTCTTTAAATAATTCAGGGAGTAAATTTTGTCTTCTTTGGCAAAAAGCAGAACCTGAAACTTTAAAAAACCAATTTTTTTCAATTCTTTTGATGAAATGTCTAGCTTGTGAATTAATGTTTAATCCATTATTATTCAATATAATACCTGCTGTGTTTTCGGGAGTTAATTTTTTTGAATATATGAAGTTATTTTCATTAACATAATACTTTTTATCTATATTTCGTAAATTGGATAATGTGTTGGATACTATTACTTTTGAAAACATGATAAATCAAACCACCAAAATATTACATAATGTTTTTTATAGATGATGTGATGCAAAAAAAAATATTAGATTAAAAACAATAAGAATAATGATCTAAACCTATAAATTACTATGTATTAATGATTAACTCTTTATTTTTGGGTATAACTTTAGTATTTTTACATTTATAATTTAGTTTTTGAGTTAAAATCTCCCATATTTGCTTCATACTGTAATCGACATTAAATTCTTTTAAAATAAAATCATGAACTTCTTGAATAGTAATTTCATCATTTTCTTTAATCATAATGTCTACTTTATGTAAATCTGATTTACTTATTTTTTCTGGTCTTCCACCAGTATAATTAGGTTTCAAACCATCAATTCCCTCAGATTCACAAATTTTAGCCCACCTGTGAATAGTCTGATAAGATTTATTCATTTTATGTGCTACCATATCATATGAATAACCTTCTGCTAATAAATTAATAGCATATAATCGTTCATATATTCTATGAGCTATAACATACTCATGCATTGCTTCTTTTAACTCAGATTTAGACATATTCCTAAAAATATCAATTTTAGTTTTGCCTACCATATATAATAATATATACATCATCACTTATAAATATTATGTAAAAAAAAATAAACATTAAAAAAAATATATAATCCTACCAAAGTTCAACAATACCTCAACTTAATAGCATTGACTTTTTATCAAAATATTTAAATACTATTATCAAATAATTATTAACTATACAATAAGTAATAATTTATTATCTATATTTAATATTTTATTATTTGGTGTATTTTTTTGAAAGTTGTTATGTATAAGAGTTTTGTTGTTCGTATTTATCCTGATGAGGTTCAGGAGAATTTTTTCACCAATCAGTTTGGTTGTTGTCGGTTTGTTTTTAATACTTTTCTGGATGCCAAAAAGAAAGCATATACTGAAAATATGGAGTATTTATCTTTTTATGATTGTTCAGCTATGTTAACTGAGCTAAAAAAGTCTAAAACTTGGTTAAAACGAGTTGATTCCACAGGTTTAATTGAATCATTGAAAAATTTAGAAAATGCATTTAACAGATTCTTTAACCAAATCAGCAAGTATCCACGCCATAAAAATAAATATAATCCAGTACAATCTTATAAAACCAATAATATCAATAACAATATCAGAATTAAGGACAAATTTATTCGCCTTCCTAAGGTAGGTTGGATAAGATATCGTACCCATCAAAAGATAACTGGCCAAATACAATCTGTAACAGTTAAAAGAAAAGCATCCGGCAAATATTTTATTTCTATTTTATGTAAAAATGTTACAAGACATATTTTTAAGAGTAATAATCGTAGTTGTGGTATAGATTTGGGAGTATCACGTTTTGTCACAATAAACACGGGCAAAATAATACAGTTCCCACAACAAAACAAAATCATACAACTAAACAACAAAATACGAAGATTACAAAGAAAACTATCCAAAAAAGAATTTAGCAGCAAAAACTATAATAAAATCAAAAAGAAAATAGCACAAACCTATGAAAAAATACATAACATACTAGACTATCACTTCTATAAGATAGCACAACAATTAACAGAAGAATACCAAGTAATCTGCATGGAAACACTAAACATCAAAGGTATGCTAAAAAACAGCAGACTATCTAAGAGCATACAAGAAAAATCATGGCACATGTTCACAAAAATAATAGAACAAAAAGAGCATATGAACACGGACGAACACTAATACACATCGACCAATGGTACCCCTCCAGTAAAACATGCAACAACTGCCAATACTACAATGACAAGTTAAAACTCAACAACAGAATATGGACATGTCCACAATGTGGAAACATACATGACAGAGACATAAACGCAGCCAAAAACATACAACGAGAAGGATTAAAAAAAATATAATTATATAAACAAAGTATTTTTATATGTGAACCGAGGGTTTCCCGGAGATCGCCTGTACCACTTACTATGCTTAGCGTTGGCGGCAATTAGGCAGGAATCAAATGAAAAATACGATTACTCAATATGGGTGAGAATTGTATTAGGATGAAGAAAGGAGAATATTGAAATAAAATATTTCCCTCTGTAAAAAAACTATATTTGGGTTATTACTCATATTTCTCTCAATGCAAGGTTTTCTACAGAGCCAAATTAACATTGGTAAAATCATAAGAAACCTGTTTTGATGTTACCATCTGAACCACCAATTAATCATAATTTTTTTCGAGATTTAACTCTTCATATCTTTCTGTGATATTAAGAATATTGTTTATTATATCATCATATGATTCATCTTTTTTTCCTCTTTCTTTTAATCTCTGATGTGTTCTTTCTTTAACCCTAATTGTTTTTATTGATGCCATTTTAATCACTAAAATTACTATATGTCTTTAGAATATATTATATTGCATATATAAAATATATATTATTAAAATGAGTGTTCTTAAAGAAAAATGAAATTATTTGTGTCCTGTATGAAGTGGAAGATTAAAAATGTTCAAATAGATAATCAGATTGTGTTAGCTCCTATGTCTGGTGTTTGTGATCATGCTTTTAGGAGTATTGTTAAGTCTATGGGTTGTGGGCTTGTCAGTGGTGAGATGATTTCTTCTAATGCATTATATTATGGTAGCAAGAAAACCTGTGAAATGTTATATTTTGAAGATTATGAAAGACCATTAGCTGTTCAGATTTTTGGCTCAGATAAGAATATTCTATGTTATGCTGCAGAGTATGTTGAGGAAAATTTTAAACCGGACCTCCTTGACATTAATATGGGTTGTCCTGTGGCTAAGGTTACTAATGAAAGAATGGCTGGTAGTAGATTATTAAGAAATCCTGAGAAAATATATGATATTGTTGAGGGAGTAGTTAATAGTGTTGACTTGCCTGTTACTGTGAAGATTAGAAGTGGATGGGATGAAAATTGTGTTAATGCAGTTAGTGTAGCAGGCCTTGTTGAAGAAGCAGGTGCTTCTGCAATTACTGTTCATCCACGTACCAGAAGTCAGGGATACTCAGGACACTCTGACTGGTCGGTTATACGAGATGTTAAGGAATGTGTTGACATACCTGTTATTGGTAATGGTGATGTATGTTCATGTTATGATGCTATGGAAATGTTAAATGTTACAGATTGTGATGCTGTGATGGTTGGCAGAGGATGTGTTGGTAATCCATGGCTGATAAGAGATTGTGTGAATTACCTTGAAAGTGGTCTTAAACCTGTAGAAGTGAGTCTGGATGAAATAATTAATTGTATTAAATACCATACGTGTTTGCTTGTGAAACTTAAGGGAGAACATGTTGCAATTCGTAAGATGAGGAAACATACTATGGATTATTTGAAGAGTATATGTTGTGATAAAAGATTTAAACAAGAAGTTGTTAAAAGTAGTACACAAGAAGAACTATTCTATATATTAGATAAATATTTAGGGGAGGACATTATTATGAGCAAGGATGATAGAAGTGCAGTGAACCCCTTTACTGGTAAGAAGCATTATGATACAGTAGATGATGATGAATTTCTTGCAGAAAGCTATAATTATTATTATAATGAGGTGAACCAGTATGAATTACTAGACAATACACCCCAAGGTCAGATGGTGTTTAACATATCTTCAAGACTTATTAATACTGTTAACGATTATCTTATGAAAATTGGAAGATATGATTATGTTGAAGATTACTATGATTGGGAAGTACACCTTGTTAATAGTGGAACAGTTAATGCATGTTGTTTTCCTGGGGGTAAGATACTGGTTTATGCGGGAATATTGTCACTCATGGAATATGAGGATGAACTTGCATTCGTGTTGTCTCATGAAATTTCACATGCACTTCTTGATCATTCAAGGACTAGTGCAAGTGTAGATAATACGAAGAACAGTCTTAGTAATGCTACTTGGATGGGGAGTTTTGCTCTTGACATGTTGGGTTTTCATGGGGCTGGAGATTTGACTCGTGCTGCTGTTAATGTTGCTGATTTTGGTTCTCATTACTTTTTAACAAAACCATGGGGTCGTGATCATGAACTTGAAGCAGACAAGTTAGGTTTGAAACTAGCTTATATGGCTGGATTTAATATGAACATTGTCCCGGACTTTTGGCAGAAATTTTCTGAGGGAAACCGTAACGAATTTGATTTCTTTTCAACTCACCCTTCTGACAGTAAACGTATTGCGGTTATGAGAGAATCATTATATGAATTAAGTGAAGATAGTGACTTTTATGCTGGGCCACTGCTTGATAAAACACCGAAAGTCAAACGTGAATTCAAGAAGGACAATTATATTCCAAACTCTATGCCACAAATGCAACAATCAAGTAATGTGTCCTCATTTAATGCAACAAACAATGAAGTAAAGTGTTGTCCAAATTGTGGAAGTAAAGTTGAAAATTATGATAACTTCTGCATGCAATGCGGTTATAACCTACATGAAAAAAATAACATCTGCCAAGACTGTGGCAGTCAAGTAAATAGTGAAGACAAATTCTGCATGAACTGTGGAAAAAAATTATGATAATATTTAAAATAAGTAAGGTATATACTTACTAATTCATTTATTTCTAATATAATCTTTAACAACTTTAATGAAATTTGTAGCAGCTATTATACGCTCTTGTGCTACTTTTTTGTTGAAATTAAAGGTTACATCATAATCTGCTTGATTGCGTAACGTTTCAGATCTTGAAAGTTCAACATACCATTTTTGTTCAAATATACCCTCTTTGACGTAAAACTTCGAAAAATCTGATTTAACTCCGCTATGAGTTTTAGTTATATGTCCTTCAGAAATAAGCAATCCTTTAGCAACTAAAAACATTGCATAATAAGATAAGGAAAGTGAATTACGGCATTTCCCCAAGTCGTAAAGCGCAATACTTGATTCAAGATTTTCTTCAGCATTTCTAAAATAGTAATCTATTTCATCCAAGTAAGATCCCCTCTTTCAGTACAGTTGAAATAAAAGAAAAATTTTTAATTTTCTCAAAATGTTCAGGAGTTATAAAATGTGGTGAGATTATTTCATTATCATCAATTATTATAGTATAACTTTCATTATATACTTTTGATTCAATTTTATCATAATTATTTGTAATTATTAAAATATCTATATCGGAGTTTTCAGTATCGTCACCACGTGCAACAGAGCCGTATAATATAATTTTATCTATATATTGTGATTTTATTGAATTTGCAAATTTTTGAGCAATTAAACGACGATTTTTCATAATAATCAATTGAATATTTTTGTAATTATACTTTGTTAAAAATAGTTATAATATTTTTTTAAATAAAATCAAATTAGTACTCTTCACATTAAAGAGTATATGAAAAATTATGGTACAATCCACATTCCAATCTGAGAAAATGTAAGATAAATTCTGCATGAACTGTGGAAAAAAATTATAATAATAAAAATTAGTGGGTGAGGAGAGAGTTTATAATTCTTGCATTATGGATACTGCTTTTTGTGCAGCTTTTTCCATTGATGTTTCGAATGGTATGTTGTTTTCTTTAAGAATTTTTTGTCCTTCTTCTTCGTTTGTACCTGTTAATCTTATTACTATAGGTACTTTGTGTCCTGCTTCTTTGGATACGTTTACTACTGCGTGTGCTACATCATCTGCTCTTGTTATTCCTCCTAGTACGTTGAGGAATATTACTTTTACGTTAGGATTTTTGAGTACTAGTTCGATTGCTTTTGTAATGTTTTCTTCGCTGGCTCCTCCACCTACGTCTAGGAATGTTGCTGGTTTTTCTCCATAGTATTCTATTAAGTCCATACCGGTTAGTGTTAGTCCTGCTCCGTTTCCTATTACTGCTATGTTTCCGTCTAGTTTTACGTATGCGAATTCTTCGTCTCTGAAGTCATCGAATTCTTTGATTTTTGTGTGTCTGAATAATGCGTCATCATCTACTGCCATTTTTGCGTCTGCTGCTATGAATCCGTTTTCTGTTTTCATGAGTGGGTTGATTTCTGCTACTGTTGCATCGTAGTCATTGAATGCTTGGTATAGTTTCCATATGAATGATCCTACTGCGGATACGTCGCTTGTGTCTACTCCCATTTTTAGTGCTATGTTTCTTGCTTGGTATGGCATGAATTCTTCTAGTGGTTCTATGTATTGTTTTACTATTTTTTCTGGTGTTTCTTTTGCTACTTGTTCTATGTCCATTCCACCTGACATACTTGCCATGATTAGTGGTTTTTTGGCGTTTCTATCTAGGATTATTGATATGAAGTATTCGTCGATTTTTCCGTCTACTTTTTCTTCGATTAGTACTTTTGTGACTTTTTCTCCTTTGATTGTTTTCTTGAATAGTTCTTTTGTTCTTTCTGCTGCTTCTTTTGGTGTGTCTGCGAAGAGTATTCCTCCTGCTTTTCCTCGGCCTCCTGATAGTACTTGTGATTTTACTGCTACTGGTTTGGCTATCATTTCTGCTTTTGCTTTTGCTTCTTCTGGTGAGTTTGCAAGGTAGCTTCTTGGTACTCTTATGTTGCATTTTTCAAATATTGATTTTGCTACGTATTCGTGTATGTTCATATTATATACTCCTTGTTTTGTTATTTTTTTTAGTTTATTTTTTTTACTATTTTTTTTCCTTCTTCGAATGCTTGTAGGTTTAGTTCTTCTGTTCCTTTTGGTACGCTGTCTAGGATTGATTGTTTTGCTGATTCTTCGGTTATTATTCCTGTTGCTTCTACAAATGATCCTAGCATGACGATGTTTGATACTATTTTTTTTCCTATTGTTTGTTCTGCTGTTTGTGTTGCTTTGGAGTGGTATATTTGTAGTTGTTTTTCTTCTATGATGTCTTTGATTTCATCTTGGTATACTAGGTCTGGGTCTATGAGGAGTGTTGCTCCTGTTTTTATGTCGTCTATGTATTTTATTAGTGCTTCGTGGCTCATTGCTACGAATATTTGTGGGTTTTCTACTTTTGGGTAGTCTATTTGTTCGTCGCTGACTACTACTTCTGTTCGGCTTGCGCCTCCTCTTGCTTCTGGTCCGTAGGATTGTGTTTGTACTGCGTAGTTTTTGTCGAATAGTGATGCTGCTTTTGCTATTACTATTCCGCACATGAGTACTCCTTGTCCTCCGAATCCTGCTATTCTTATATCTGTTCTCATTGTCTTATTCACTCCTGTATGCTCTGTTTATGTTTGTGTCTGGGTTTATGTCTGTGTTGTTTTTTGTGATTTCTTCTAGTGCTTCGATGAATTCTTTTCTTGGTTTGTTTATGTATTCTCCGGTTATTATTTTTCCTTCTAGTTCTTCTTCTGTCATGTTTTTTGCTTGTTCAATGGTGATTGTGTTTTCTTTTAGCCAGTTTAGCATTTCTATTGGGCTTCGTATTTTGTTTTTTCTTCCGTAGTATGTTGGGCATTGTGCTACTACTTCTATGAATGAGAATCCTTTGTTTTCTAGTCCTGCTTTGATTGCTTGTGATACTTGTATTGGTTGGGCTGTTGTGTATTTTGCTACGTATGTTGCTCCTGCTGCTTTTGCTATTTCTGCTATGTTGAATGGTTTGTCTGTTGATCCGTATGGGGCTGTTGTTGCGTAGCTTCCTAGTGGGCTGGTTGGACTTATTTGTCCTCCGGTCATTCCGTATATGTCATTGTTTATGCATATTACGGTCAGGTCTATGTTTCTTCTTGCTGCGTGGATTAGGTGGTTTCCTCCGATACTGGTTGCGTCTCCGTCTCCGGTTACTACTATTACGTCTTGTTTTGGGTTTGCTGTTTTTAGTCCTGTTGCGAATGCTAGTGCTCTTCCGTGTGTTGTGTGGAGTGAGTCACATTTTACGTATCCTGGTATTCTTGAGGAACATCCTATTCCTGATACCATGCTTATGTTTTCGAAGTCTATGTCTGACATTTCTATTGCGTTGAATAGTGTGTTTAGTACTATTCCGTCTCCACAACCTGGGCAGAATATGTGAGGTAATCTTTCTTTTCTTAAGTATTTCATAAATTTGTGTTCATGATTTGACATAAGCTTTTATTCCTCCATTATTTTTTCTAGTATTTCTGTTGGTGTGTGTAGTGCTCCGCCTATTTTGGAGAGTAGTTCTACTTTTGCATGTTTTCCTAGTACTCTGTCTACTTCTAGGTATATTTGTCCTAGGTTTAGTTCTGGTACTATGATTCTTTTTGCGTTTTTTGTGAGTTCTAGTAGTTTTTGTTCTGGGAATGGCCATACTATTCCTAGTTTTATGTAGCCTACTTTTATTCCTTTTTGTCTTGCTTGTTTTACGGCTGTTAGTGCACTTCTTGATGGTATTCCATATGATAGTACTATTGTTTCTGCGTCGTCTAGGTATTCTGTTTCTATTTGTGTTATTTTATCTGTGTTTTTTAGTATTTTGTTGCATAGTCTTGTTACTAGTTGGGTGTGTGTTTCTTCGTCGTCTGTGCTTGGGTATCCTCTTTTGTCGTGTGTTAGTCCTGTTACGTGTATGTTGTATCCTTGTCCGAATGATGGCATTGGTGTTGTTGAGTTTTCTGGTGCGTCGTATGGTAGGTAGTTTTCTGTTTTTTCTGGCATTTGTCTTGGTGTTATTTCTATGTTGTCTGGTATGATGATTTTTTCTCTCATGTGTCCTACGATTTCATCTGCCATTACGAATACTGGGCATCTGTATTTTTCTGCTAGGTTGAATGCTTTTATGGTGTAGTCGAAGCATTCTTGTACGCTTGATGGTGCTAGTGTGATTGTTTCGTAGTCTCCGTGTGATCCCCATCGGGTTTGCATCATGTCTGCTTGTGCGGATCTTGTTGGTTGTCCTGTGGATGGTGATCCTCTTTGCATGTTTATTATGACTATTGGTGTTTCGGTCATTACTGCGTATCCTATGTTTTCTTGCATGAGGGATATTCCTGGTCCGCTTGTTGCGGTGACTACTTTTTGACCTGCCCATGATGCTCCTATTATTGCTCCTACTGCTGCTATTTCATCTTCCATTTGTATGAAGTGTCCGCCTATTTCTGGTAGTTTTCTGGACATTACTTCTGCAATTTCGGTGGATGGTGTGATTGGGTATCCTGCAAAGAATGTGCATCCTGCTTTTAGTGCTCCTAGTGCACATGCCTCGTTTCCTTGTACGAATAGTTCTTTGTCTGCCATTTTTAATCATCCTCTACTGAAATTACTTGGTCTGGACACATTAGTGTGCATAGTTGGCATTTTACGCATTTGTCCACTTCCGGTATTGGAATGTGTACTCCTTTTTGGTTTAGTTGTTTTGATGGAGTGTACACATTCATTGGACAACAATCTACACATATAAAGCATCCTTTACATAATTCTTCATTAATGTATATCATTTTTATTACCTTGTACTTTTTAAGTGAAGGTTTTTTACTTCCTTATATAATTAACATAAACTTGTAAATTTTTGTAATGATGTGTTTAGAATGAATTTTTTGTTGTATTTTTGTAGAAAAATCCATTATCTCACATTATTTTAATTATATGTTTGTTATAATATTAATAGTGTTGTGATATTTATCATGATTCTTAATGTTTTGTGGAATTTTGGGTAAAGTTAGTTAAGTATTGTATTTTTTGATTATGTTATGTGTTTTTTAGATAATTTTGCAATTAATGTTTATAGCTTGTGTTAAGAGATTTTATGGAATATAGAAATCAGAAATCAACAATTAGAAATCATCATTTGTCAGCATTTTTCATAGCAAATTTTGATGTTTGATTTTAGAAAACAGAAAACATACTTTAATAATTTTAGTAGTTTATGAAATCATACTTTGAAAAACAAAAATCAACAATTAATATTAGTTATGACAAATATTAGTATAATAAGGGGATGAAAAGTATGAGTGAGGAATATGTTAGAAAAACCATTAAATTAAATAAGAAACTGTGGGATGAATTTCAGGCAAAAATAGAAGAAGAATATGGTACTACTTACAAGCATACTTCAGAGGAGATGGAAAAAGCTATTGAAAACTATGTTAATAATGATGTGTTGGACATTGAAAAAACAAAAACAAAAATCAACAATTTAAATGATGAAAACAACAATCTTATAATATTGTGTGAAAAACTTGAAGAAGAGAATAAAAAGTTGTCTGATGATCTTCTTTCAACAAGAGCTAGTAATAAGAAAAGTAATGATTTGCTGAACCAACATGAACAGGATGTGTTCAGATTAGAAAATGATAATAAGTTGCTTGAGAATTCTGTTAGAAGTTTAGAAAAGGAAGTTAATAGTTTAAGTGAGATTAATGCTGGTCTTGAGGATAGGAATAGGGAGCTTATTAGTGAGAATAAGGAGTTAGAGTCTAAGTATATTGAGCAGGTTGAGGAGACTAATCGTCAGGTTAAAGAGAATACTAAGATTAAGAATAAGCGTGAACATGCACAGGAACGTCTTAATAAGACTCAGGATGAGTTGAATGATACTCTTAAAAGGTTAGAGAAGTATAGTTTTGCTATTGGTCAGGTGAAGAATATGGGTTTTATTGATCGTTTGTTTAATAGGCTTCCTGCTGAGATTAAGGAGTTGCAGCCGGGAAAAGAAGAGGGTGATGTTGAAGATTAGTGGGGTTATGTTTTTTAGTCTTCAATATACATCATAGGATAATGCAAATTTTCATCGTATGATATACATGTAACGATTAATTTTTCATTAATTTTAGTGGTTAATCTTACTTGCAACATATCCCCGGTCAAAGAAGTATAACCCATACTTCGACTATTTTTTTCAATTAACTTACAATCCAATTTAACATCAACATCAACAATAGCTGGTTGCAACAATATACTCTCACTAATTGCAGTCTCCAAAGATGAAACAGTATTCAAACTTACAGGCGTTCCAACAAACTGATGAAACAATGATCCCATACTGATACCGCCCTCAAAGATTGCTCTTTCACGATCAGTTAAATTTTTAAAATAATCTTCTTCATTCAAAAATATCACCTTAAAGTTTTACCCATGATGGTGCATCATAGGTCGGAATTGTTAATATTATATTGTCCATATTATCTATTAAATTTTCAACACTATCCCGGGGAACTTCCAACATTATAATATATTCAACATCCAGGTCTCCAATATTTGATGTTCTCTCATAATTTGAAAGTCGGACACCATACTCATTTAACAAGAGCTTAATCTGCTTTTCATCATAAGTCCCGGCAGCACGGGAGGATAGTATTTGCTGAATGTCCAATGATGATGACTGGGACATGTTCCTGTTTTTTGGAGTTTCGGAAAGTTCCATGTTTTGTTCTATGTTACCGGAATCCTTGGATCTTAGGATGGATACTACAGTAGAACCTCCCACTATTTTTGTGGAAGTGTTAATGGTAGTGTTTTCTGTATTGTTTTCATCATATTCCTTGATTTCTTCATCTTTTGTTGTTTTATATATGTCTACTTTGTCTCCTTGAGATAAAAATCCACTAGCTGCCTGTTTACGGTTGATGTTTAATGGTATTATTACTGAGTCTACAGGTTTAATTTTTATTGTGGATAATGTTGTTGTTTCCTGTGAGTTAATGTAATTTGTTGCATTTTCTGTGTTCATTATGTCAGTTGTGTTATCGGTTATTATTTCTATTCTATCATATTTATCCTTGTATTCCTTGATTTGTTGTAGTAGGGTATTTTTTAGTATGGGGTGTATCATCAGGTTTACATCGAGATTGTTTAGTTCTTCTATTGTGTTTTTGCTTTCTATTTCTGCTATTATTGCTTCCTTGTTATGTCCCTCATCATCTACGAGTAATGTGTTTACTGTGTTTATTTTTTCCTGTTTCAGGTTGTTAAGTTCTTCCTGTTGTGGTGCGAATATTAAGAGATAATATGCTAGTGAGAAGATTATTATGATTATTAGTGCCACTACTATTATTCCTGTCATCAGTTCTTCATTTTCTTGTTTTTTTAGTCTGTGGTGTCTGTTGCGGAACAGTTTTGTTTTGTTTTCTTCTTGATCCAGGAGGTTTATTATTTTCTGATATTGTTCTTGTATTTTTTCTTTTATTTCTTTCATAATTGTTTTTTTTTAGGAATAGGAAAAAAATATATGATAAAAAAAAGAGTTTAGTTTTTTATTGGTAATATTGGGCTTATCATGTATATTATTCCCATTATTATCAGTAAGTATGATGGTATGTGGTATAGCATATTGTTTATTGGATAGATTAATGTTAGTACCAGTAATACTCCGCATACAAGGAATATTTTGTTGTTTTTTATTTTTGGATATTTGTGTGTTGATACCATCAGTATTGCTATGATTATCATTAAGATTAATATTATATGTTGTTCTTGTATGTTTGAGAACAGTAATAGGGACAACATGAATGATGTTACTGGTATTGGTAGGCCAATAAATGTTTTTGTTGGTCCGACTTGTTCTGTTATTATTGTATTGTACCTGCTTAATCTTAGTATTCCACATGATAATATGAGTATTGATGCTATTATCATTAGTGGTTGATTATATAATTCGAATATTATTACTGCTGGTGCGACTCCGAATGATATTACATCTGCTAGCGAATCTATTGTTTCTCCGAAGACTTCTTTTGTTGAGCTTGGATATTTTCGTGCTAATGGTCCATCTATTGCATCAAACAATACTGCCAGTATTAGTAGAATTGCTGTGAGTGTTATGTTTTGGTAGTGTGCTGTTAGTATTGCTAGCATTCCTGATGTTGCATTGAGGAGGGAGGCTATGTCTGCTACTCCTATCATTTTTATTATATTTGTTTGCATAGGTTAATCATATCCATATTATTCTAGTATATGTATTATATATCTTTTTAATACATAATATACCTTTTAACAATATTCTTGTAATGATAATTTCTATCATATATGTCCTATTTTTTTAATAAAATTATTAGTAACATCATTATATTAAACATTGTTTAAAATAATATATAAATCTTTATATTACAAGAAAAAATAATAAACAACAAAAAACAAAAATAACAACAACAAAAAAAAGAAAGAGAACAAAAAACATGGCAGACACAGAAAAAACAAAAACAGTACTAGGAATAGACGAAGCAGGAAGAGGCTCAGTACTAGGACCACTAGTAATAGGAGGAGTACTCATGAAAGAAAACAAACTAAAATTCCTAGACAGAATCGGAGTAAAAGATTCAAAAAGACTAACAGCAAAAAAAAGAACAATAATCTCCAGAAAAATAAAAAAAATAACACAATTCACAACAACAATAATCACCGCACAAGAAATAGACCACCTACGAAACACAGGAACAAACCTCAACAAAATAGAAACCAACGCAATGATAGAAATCATAAAACAATACAAACCAGAAAAATGCTGCATAGACTGCCTCGACGTAAACGAAGAAAGATTCCACAACAGAATACAACACACAAACCATAAAATGGAAGTAATAACAGAACACAAAGCAGACGACACATACAACATCGTAGCAGCCGCATCAATAATAGCAAAAGTAGAAAGAGACAAACAAATGGAAATAATAAGACAAGAATACGGAGCAGTAGGATCCGGATACCCAAGCGACAAAAAAACAACAGGATACCTGAAAAATCTCAACGGAAAATACCCCCCAATAGTAAGACAAACATGGAACACCGTCAAAAATATAGAAACAAAAGACTGAAAAATTATTATACTACAAAAATCATAATATATAATAACTATTAATAAAAAACGGATATTGACTATAAGGAGCTAAAAATAAATGGACATTATAGGAATAATACTATCTACAGGAAATGACATAATAACAATGTTCCAAAGTGGAGGAGCAATAGTATACATCCTCACAATAATCGGAATTTACGGAATATTCCTATCAATAGAAAAAATACTATACCTCAGAAAAGCATCACAAATAGACCTCACAGAACTAATGATAATAGTAAACGAATCAATGGCACATGGAGGATCACTAGAAGCACTAAGAGCAATAGGAAACTACAAAACACCAATATCACGAATAATATCAGAAGCACTGAAAATAGGATACCGAAGCAAATCCGAAGTAGAAGACAACATGGAACAAGTATTCATTGTAGAAATGAGTAAAATGATGAAAGGCCTATCAACCCTACAAACCATAATAGAAGTAGCACCACTAATAGGACTAATCGGAACAGTACTGGGAATGTGGTACACATTCAGAGACCTCGGAGCAGGAAGCGACATCACACTAATGGCAAACGGAATATACATAGCAATAGTAACAACCATATTCGGATTAGCAGTAGCAATCATACTACTCCCACTACACACATACATAAAAAGCAAAATAGAAATACAACTAGACAACATAGAAATAGCAAAGAAAATGAGCAACTGGAGAAACGCTGAAATGAAAATATGGCTAGAAAAAGACATAGACGAAGTCATAGAAGCACTCCAAGAATCACCAGGAATCATACAAGTAAAACAAATAGAAGACGAACAAGCAAACCTAAAAATATACCTGAAACCAAACATGCTAGAAAAAGGAATAAAAACCATTATACGAGAAAAATCAGACACACAAAACCGTATAGTAGAAAGTAAACTAAAACAATAAACAAGGTGTTGGAAAAAAATGTCAATAGATACACAAAAATTTAAAGATAAAATAGAACACCAAACACCGAACATAAACCTAGTACCACTACTAGATGTAATCTTCACAATAATGATATTTCTACTAGTGCTGCTAAGCCAACACCCAGGCGAAACACAACTAGACGAATACTCGCCAGAACAAATATCAGCCAAGCCAACAAGCTCAACAGGAGACTCCGAATACTACTTACTACCATTAAACGGACTAAGAAAAGTAACAGTAAACGGAGTGGACAAATCATCCATGATAAGGCAAGGCTCGATAGCAGTACACACAAGAGTAATGGACGAAGGACAAATAACAATGGACTCATCCACAGGAACAATAACCATAACGGCACCACCAGACCTACTAGATGTAGCCGTAAAAGCACCAGTAGTATAATAACAAAAAAATAAAGGAGAAAAAATAACATGTATTTAGGAAGAATAATATCAATAGGAAGTAATGAAAAAGGAAGCTATGCAGCATACAGAGTATCCAGCAGATCATTCCCAAACAGACAATCCGCAATAAACGGAGAAAAAGTAGCAATAATCCCAACCGAAGGATCAGAAGGAGACATATACAAAAATCCATACATAAGCTACAACTGCATAGACATAATAGATGACATATGCGTAGTAACCAACGGATCACACACAGACATCATAGCCGGAAAAATCAGAGAAGGAATGAACATACGAGACGCAATAGCACTAAGCTTACTTGCAATGGACTACGAAAAAGATGACTACAACACACCAAGAATAGCAGGAGCAATAAACTTTGAAGGAGAAGGATTTATTGGAATAGTACGTGATGACGGAATAGAAATAATAAAAGTAAATCCTGGAGAAGCATACTATGTATCAACATACGAACACAACAGTCCAAGAAAAGTAGAATACCCTGTAAACAATTCACAAGAAGCAACAGATTACATATTTGGACAAGGAACATTCGAAGAATTCACAAACCCTGTAACAAGTTGTGCAGCATTCGGAAAAACAGAATGGGAAATAACAGTAAAAAATCCATAGAAAAAACATACAATCATCACCCCCATTAACAACTATTTTTTAAATATTTAATCATGTAAAAAAACATCTAACCACCATCCACTAATGTACAATAAAACATTTTTACAAAATAAGTGTATTATTTTTTCTTATTTTTTCCAATATTATTTTAAAATTAAATTATAAATGTTATTATTAGAGTAAAATTTATTGAGTTTGATTTTATGAGTATTGAAATTATAGGTATTGAGAATTTTCCAATTATTAAAGAGGATGACAATCTTCCCGAGATTATTTATGATTCATTATTAGATAATGGTATTTCATTGGTTGATGGTGATGTTCTTGTTTTGGCTGAAACTGTGGTTAGTAAAGCTGAGGGGAATATTGTACGGATTAGTGATGTTGTTGCTAGTGATAAGGCCAAGGTTATGTCTGATATTAGTGGTAAAGATGCTCGACAGTGCCAGATTATATTAGATAATAGTGTGGATGTTATTAGATGTCAGAAGGATCTTATTATTACTGAGACTCCTCATGGTTTTGTTTGTGCTAATAGTGGTATTGATAATAGTAATTGTGAGGTTGGCTTTGTTACTCCTCTGCCTGTTAATCCGGATTTGAGTGCTAGGATGATTAAGAAGTTTTTGGATGATAAGTTTGATGTTGATTGTAAAGTAGTTATCTCTGATACTCAGGGTCGTGCCTGGCGTGTTGGTGCTATTGGTGTTGCGGTTGGTGTAGCTGGTTTACATCCTGTTACTGATTTCAGGGGCTGTCATGATTTGTATGGTCAGGAGCTTATGAGTACTATTGAAGGTACTGGTGATGAGCTTGCCAGTGCTGCTTCGTTGCTTATGGGTCAATCCGACAATGGCATTTGTCTGGTTCTTATCCGCGGTTACGATTCTGGTTTAAGTAGTTGTGGATTAGATGATGCTTCCATTAGTGAAGTTGTCCGGGATAATGAACATGATGCTTTCAGGTAGGTGTTTGTTATGATTACTGTTTTTAGTGGTGGTACTGGTACTCCTAAGCTTTTACAAGGTATTAGGAGTGTTGTTCCTGACGATGAATTGAATGTTGTTGTCAATACATTGGAAAATGATTATTTTAGCGGGGTTTATGTGTCTGCTGATGTGGATACTGTTTTGTATACTATGTGTGATCTTATTAATGAGGATTGTTGGTATGGTCGGCGTGATGATACATTTCATACTCATGATACTTTGAAGGAGTTGGGTTTTGATGAAGAGTTGCGTATTGGTGATAAGGATCGTGCTTTGAAGATTCAGAAAACTTTGCTTCTGAGGGATTATTCGTTAACTGATGCTGTTAAGATTCAATGTAGGAATTTGGGCATTAAGGCTAATATTTTGCCTATGAGTGATGAGGAATCTAATGTTAGTATTGAAACTGATATGGGCAGTATGTCTTTTCATGATTTTCTTATTAAGGAGGGTGCACAGCCTAGTGTGGAGAAGGTTGTGTATGATAATGTTCAGGCTACGAGTGAAGTGTTAAGTGCTATTGAGGAGTCTGATCATGTTATTATTGGTCCTTCTAATCCTGTTACTTCTATAAATCCTATTATTTCTATGAGTGGAGTGAAGGATTTGCTAGAAAGTACTTATGTTACTGGTGTTTCTCCGATTATAGGTTGTGAAGCATTTAGTGGTCCTGCTGGTAAGTTTATGAGGGCTGAGAATGTTGAGGTTTCACCTGTTGGTGTTGCAAAAATGTATAGTGATTTTCTTGACCATTATATAATAAATACTACGGATGACAAATATAAATGCAGTATAAAAGAATTCATACCAGAAGTATCTGTTGAAAATATTATTCTGAAAACATTGCAGGATAAAGTTAATCTTGCTAGGAAGATACTCGGAGTATAATTAGAACCAAGTGATTAAATGATACAGATTACGTTGATACAAATTGATAATTACGGGCCATGGACTGTTACGCCAGGGCCAAGGCATGAACCTGATTTACAAACATTACAATCCCGATTATATGGTGATTTAGAAAGGGAATTTGGAGCACGTGGTGGAATCGTATTCTTTAACAGATTTGATAATTTAATTGCTGTAAGTAATGGAATTGGCGAGGAAGACCACCGGAAAATTCAAGAATCAATACGTAACAGATATCCAATAACTGTGAGTATGGGTGTGGCAGCTAGACCTACACCTCTTGAAGCTCAGAAAGTTGCAACAGAGATGATTCAGAAGGGTGGTGGTGCTCAGTCTGATAAGAGATGTGAAGTGCTTAATATTGAGTCATTGGCAAGTGATGATGAATCTAAGGTTCAAATTGCTCATATTGATATTAATAATATTACCACTACTTTAACTGATGTTGAAACAGCTTATAATACTTCTATTACTGTTTATGAGGTGTTGTTTGAGTTAATGAAGGAGCTTAAGAAGTTGGGTGCTTTATGTTTCTTTATTGGTGGAGATAATTATATGGCCCCATCTAATGGTATAACCAGGAGTCAGTTGAGGGATGCTTTGAAGAAGGTTGATGAGAAGACTGGAGTTACTCTTAAGGCTGGTGTTGGCATATCCAAGTTTGGTGGTCGTGCTGCTGATCTTGCAGATCTTGGTCTTGAGGATATTAGGGCTGATCTTACTGATGATTCTATTTTAGTTTTTCATGACTGATTATTAGTGTTAATATATATTATGAGGATGTGTAGTTTTTATGAATGTTTTATCTGCTATGGCTGGAATAAATGATGGTGAATATTGTAAAAGGTTTACTGATGAGGGAGTTGATGTTATAACTTTGGGCGGTTTTAATCTTGACTTGGAGACTTTTAAGGCTGGATTAGAGAATATGACTAATGATCGTAAGGAGTTCATTACTTGTCCTCATCATATTACTGAGGATATTAGTGGTTTTGTTGATGTTATCAGGGATTATAATTCTAGTTGGGATGGTTTGATTAGTGTTAATCTTAGGGCATCTTCTAAGGATTCCTTCAAAGTGTTATATGGTAATGATGATATAGATATCTTTGAGATAAATGCTCATTGTAGACAACAGCCAATGTTAAGTGCAGGAACTGGTCAAGCATTGTTAAAGAATACTACATTACTCTCTGAAATATTGGAGGAAGTTACTAGTAACTCTGGTAAGGATGTTGGAGTAAAAATTAGGGCCAACGTTGAAGGAGTAGACATACTAAAAATTGTTGAACTGATAAACACATACAATGTCAAATACCTCCATGTAGATGCAATGAAAGAAGGTGTTCCAGAAGCTGATTATGACATTCTCAACAGGATTGCATCAAACACGAGCATACACATTATTGGAAACAATTCAGTGACAAGCCGTGAAGACTATGAAAAAATGATAGAAAATGGTGCCAGCAGCGTTTCTGTAGCAAGAGCTGCACGAGACGGTTCTATCAAACACATATTTACAGAATAAATCCCCTCCATTATTATTAAACTTTTTTTAGAAAATATTTTTAAAATATTGAAATTTTTTAAATAATTAATAAGTTATGCCAATAATTAATATAAATACCAAATCAATATTCTATTATTACCAGATATACAAAAGAATTATTAATAACTTATGAAATAAAAATATAGTAGAAGTAAAAAATTATTTAATGGAAATAAAATAATTTTTATAAATTTAAATTATTGAATATAAAAATGTTTTATAAATTTAAATTAATGAATATAAAAATGTTTTATAATCATTAAATTACTAAAAAAAAATTGCTTCTATTTAACAATATTAAAAATCTAGATGATTAATATGAATAAAAATATGAAAACAATTTTCCTATTTACAACATTATTAATCTTACTAATAGGAGTAGGTTGTATTTCAGCAGCTGACATCACAGATGACAGTACAACAGACACAATAAAGAAAACAACAACCGAACCTAAAAGTATAGAAAAAAATGTTATAAATAAGGCAAGTAATAGTAAAACTATTACTAAAACTGCACCAGCAACAGAATATAATATAACCGAATCAACATATTCAACATATTTTGATAAAGATTCTGTGATAAAAACCAGTGCAGTAAAAAATGACAGTAAAATCAAATTAGCCGGAGACTTTAAAAACAAAGACTTCATATTTGATAATGTTAAACTAACAGTAACTGGTACTGGAACATTATACAACACCAGCATCATAACACAAAACAGTGCAAAAATAGTGTTTGATGGATTAAAAATTGTTAACACAAACAAGAATGCTCAAGCAGTATTATTTGAAAGTGAAGGCAACACACTCCAAAACTCAAACATAACCGTAACCGATAATAAAGCATTACATGCTATTGAAATAACAGGTAACAAAAATACCATATCCAACATTAATGCTAAAGTAACAGCACCTAGTGCAGATGTAGTATACGATGCAAACTACGTAGGATACCCACAAACATCAGCAATACAAATCTCATCAAATGACAACATAATTGCAAACTCAAACGTATCATTCGATGGATCACAAAAAACAGGATACTATCCTAGTGCTGATGGAATAGACATACAATCACCTAATGGAACTGTTACAATCCGAAACAACACAATAACTAACACACAAGTTACAGTAAAAGGTCCAATGTATGTTTATGGAGTAAATGTAGGAAGAGCAAATAGAACCACACTAGAAAATATTACTGTTAAAGCTGACTCCGATTACTACAGTAACGGTGTTCAATTATTCGATGCATATGATACAGTCATATCAGGTGTAATTAACAGCACTGCTAAAAATGAATCATACGGTGTATACAGTACCGCAATGGGAATTGGAACTTCAAAACAAACTACTCTTAGAGAACTTAATATGACTGTTAACGGTGAAAAAGCTACTGGTACCTTAATGGAAGGAACAAGTGACATTACAATAGTATCTTCTAACTTTGCTGTCAAAGGTAAAACTGCAACAGCAGTAAATGTACATGTTGACTGGATGGGTAACAAACCATCAAATATCAATATACGAGACAACACATTTGACATCGAAGGTACCGACAACAATAACGTACTCTACTTTGGATTATGTGATAATGTTGAAGTAACTCAAAATAAAATTATGAGTACAGCAGGTTCAGAAATTTTCTTAAACAAAACCACAAACGGTAAAGTTACATTTAACGATATCGGTATAGGAAACAAATATATTGGAGACAACGGTGCTAAATCAACAGAAAATGACACTGAAATTAGACAGAATAATGGATTATATCTCTTAACTGATAATAATTACTCAAACTTCTTTAATAATGAATCAGTATTCATAGCAAAACCATACACTACAAACACAGTTGTAGCACAAGGTGACTTTAAAAATAAAGACTTCATATTTGATGATAGAGTATTAGTTAAATTCGAAACAAAAGGTAAATCAACATTTTACAATGCAAGTTTCATCACCCAGAACAATGCTACACTTATGACTAGTGGAATAAATATCGATAACACTAACAAAAATGCTCCAGCAGTACTATTTGAAACCGACAATAACATGTTATCCAATTCTGTAATTAAGATAGTTGATAACAAAGCATTACATGGTGTTGAAATAACAGGTAACAGAAACACTTTAACAAACATAACTGTTAACGTAACTGCTCCTAGTGCAGATGTAGTATATGATGCAAGCTTTGTAGGACAACCACAAACATCCGCAATACTCATAGCATCAAATAGGAACACAATAAGTGATTCAAAAGTATACTTCGACGGATCACAGAAAACCGGAAGCTATCCTAGTGCTGATGGAATAGACATACAATCACCAAACGGTACAACAACAATTAATAACAACGCTATAACCAACACAGAAGTTACAGTAAAAGGTCCAGTATACGTTTATGGTATTAATGTAGGAAGAGCAAAAACAACCAAACTTACTAATGTAACTGTAAAAGTTGACTCCGATTACTACAGTAACGGTGTTCAATTATTCGATGCAGACGGTATGAGCATAACCGGTGTAATTATCAGTACCGCAAAAACCGAAGCATACGGTGTATACAGTACAGCAATGGGAACCGGAAGCTCAAAAGACATAACCATAACAACCAGTAACATGACAGTTAATGCACCACTTGCTACAGGAGCATTAATGGAAGGATCAAGCAATATCATAATTGCAGACTCAAACATTAAAGTTACAGGTAATTCCACAACAGCAGTAAATGCTCATATTGACTGGATGGGCAATGCACCACAAAATGTGAACATTATAAACAACAACATGACACTTAACGGTAAAGCAAATAACAATGTATTATACTTCGGAGCAGCAAATAATGTTACAATATTCCAAAACAATATTATAAGCACTAAAGGTGCAGAAATAAACTTTAACAAAACAACCAAAGGTAATGTGAAAAACAACTTTATAAAAATTGGTTCAAAGATTTTCGGAGATAATGCAGTTAAAACAACCGAGAAAGACACTGTTGTTAAAAACAACTCACCATACATAACACAAGTTAAACTTAATAAAATAGCAGCTGTTAAATATGGTAATAATGTAACAATTTCTGGTACATTCGTTGCTACTAATGGTAAATCATTAGCTAACACCAAATTAAAACTTAACCTTAACGGTAAAACAGTAACTGTTAAAACAGGTAAAGGTGGAGTATTCACTTACACCACAAAAGCAACAAAAGTTGGAACAAACAACGTAACAGTAAGCTACGCTGGTAACAACAACTATGGTAAAGTTACTAATAAAACAACATTCAAAGTTGTTAAACGAAACTTAAAAATAACCCTTAATAAAATAGCAAATGTTGCTTACAAAAATAGTGTAACAATTAAAGGTACTTTTGCTGATGCTAATGGTAAAGGTATTGCTAACACTAACTTAAAACTTAACCTTAACGGTAAAACAGTTAATGTAAAAACAGGTAAAGGTGGAGTATTCACTTACACCACAAAAGCAACAAAAGTTGGAACAAACAACGTAACAGTAAGCTACGCTGGTAATGCTAACTACAAGAAAGTATCACAAAAAACTACTTTCAAAGTTGTTAAACGAAGCTTAAAACTTACAGTTAGTAAGATTAGTGCTGTTAAATATAAAGATACTGTAACTATTACAGGTAAATTAACTGATGCTAATGGAAAAGTTGTTATGAACACCTTTGTTAAAGTAAAAGTTAACAGTAAAACATACTCAGTTAAAACTAATAATAAAGGTGTTTACACACTAAAAATTAAAGCAACCACTATGGGAACCAACAAGGTTACTGTAAGCTATGCTGGTAACAAAAACTATAATAAGGCTTCTGCTAACACTACATTCAAAGTTACAAAACAGGGCGTTATTGCTACTATAAGCAGTGTTAAAGTAAGTAAAGGTAAAGTTACCGTGACTGGTAAATTAACTGATTCAAATAAGAAAGTTTTAATGAACAGTCTTGCAAAAGTTACTATTAATGGTAAAGTTACTAATGTAAAAACCAACAATAAAGGTGTTTACACTTACACTAAAGCTGTTAAAGGTACAGTGAAAGTTTCAGTAAGCTATGCTGGTAACAAGAATTATAGTGCTGCTGCTGGTCAAAGTATTACTGTAAGTGCTTAGAAATAGTTTTTGAAAAATATCATTTTTTTTTATTGGATGGACACATGTTTAATGTTGTGTGTCCAACATTTTTCCTTTTTTTATAGAAATTTTATCCATTTATACAAGAAAAAATCCTTTATTATTTAGGGGATAATACTCTTTTTCCATACAAATAATTAATGAGAAAATATTAATATTTGTGAATTCTATCAAAAAACACTAAAAAAATGAATAGGAGAAATGGGGTGGTGAAGTTTAAGGAATATATTAAACTGATACTCTGAAAACCGTATCTAAAACATATTTATTATAATTAATATTACCGTTATGACTGACTGTTAAATTATTCAAACCAGCCCTACTAGTTTTGATGTTACAGTTAAATATTCCATACCTGTTTGTTTTAGCAAGATAATTCTTGTTGTTAACTTTAATTTTAATCAAAGTGTTTTGTAATGCATGAGCATTTTTATCGGTTAGTTTTCCACTGATTTTAACATTTTGTCCAAGTTTAGTTTTCACAATCTTATTAACTGTTATTTTAAGATCCTGTTTTTTAACGTTGAACTTTCTTGTTATACTAAACTTTGAGTAATTATTATTTCCTTTGAAAACGGCTGTTACAGTATTAGTGCCGGTTTTGTTTGTTTTATAATTATAGGTGAATATTCCTTTTTTATCGGTTTTCACGTTTATTATTTTACCGGATATGTTGAGCTTAATAATTGTATTAGTTAGTGTATGATTATTTTTGTCCATGAATTTTCCGGAGATCCTGGTTTTTTCCTTGAAATTCACTGTTTTTATTGAGTTTAATATTATTTGTACCTGTTTTTTTGTTACTGTGAATGTTGTGCTTGTAGTGTTTTTCATATAATACTTGTTTCCATTATAAGTGGCGGTTACACTGTTTTTTCCTGTTTTTATGGCTTTGAATGTGTAATTGAATATTCCTTTGTTGTTTGTTTTTATTATTACGTTTTTGTTGTTGATTTTTAGTTGTATGTTGCTGTTTTGTAATGGGTGGTTGGATGTGTCTGTGAATTTTCCCTTGATTGTAATGTTGTCCTTGTAGTTTACTGTTTTTATAGTGTTTAATGTTATTTTTATGTTCTTCTTATTTACTTTGAATTGTGTGCTTGTCTTGTTTGCTTCGTATTTATTGTTTCCATGATAACTTATGCTTACATTGTTGATTCCTGTTGTTAGTGCTTTAAGGTTATAAGTGTATATTCCTTTGTTGTTTGTTTTAACATTTCTAGTTTTGTTATTTATTGTTAGTTTTAGTAGAGTGTTGATTAATGGTTTTTTATTAATGTCCATGAATTTTCCGGTAACTTTAATATTGTCCTTGTAATAGGCTTGTTTGTTTGTGTTGATTGTTAGTATTGTTGGTTTTGGTGCATTTACTGGTTGTAGTGTCAGTATTTGGTTATCTATTTGTGCGGTTATATTATCATCTTTTTGTTCTACAACATTTTCTATGCTACCCTTTATTGTCATATTGTTTTCTTTAAATGTTGAGTTTATAGCATTAAATATAACTTTTCTTGGTGGCAATGTTGTTTTAATCATACTTCCATCATTTAATGTGTTTAATGATACACTGACTGTAGATGTTTTATTAACATATAAGCTTGTTTTGTTAGTGAATTTCATTACAACCCACACTGATGGCATGAATCCAATCTCAGATTCACGTGGATTGTTTGTTGACCACCAGTTATTATCCAGTGATATCACATACTCTGAATCATTCACATAGATAACATCATACTCATCTGCAGTATTATCCTTGAATACACTGTTTTGTATGTTCACATACTGTTGGGAGTATATGACTCCACCCTTGTCGGCAGTGTTTGAATCAAAGACACAACCCCTTGCAGTAACTGTTGCAGGTATTCCAGTATGTTCTATTTTTCCATAGTTTATTATTGCCCCACCCAGTGTTGCAGCATTTTCTGTGAACGTGGAATTAATTATTGTCAGGTTACCGTTTTCCTTATCTGTCCATGGTACGTTTTCTATTGCCCCACCATTTTCTTTTGCAAAGTTTTCATTGAATGTGCAGTTGATTATGGTGAAATTGCTTGTGGTAGTTATTGCACCTCCATCCTTATTTGCCTGATTATTATCAAATAAGGAATTATATGCCCGTGTTATACCAGTGGAGTATATTGCACCTCCAAAGAAGTGTTCTGCATCATTTTCTATGAATTTTGTGTTGTTTACTTCCAGGTACCCGAATGCATTGTATATTGCTGCTCCACTTACTGCACGGTTATTTGAAAAGTATGAGTCTGTTACTTCCATTGTACCATTTGTACTGTAAATAGCCCCTCCAACATTATATATATGATTATCATTGAATGTGGAGTTTTTTATTGTTAGATTGGCCTTATTGTATATTGCTGATCCGAAGGATGCAGTGTTTTCCATGAATACTGTATTATTAACTTGTAAATTTCCGTTGTTACTTATGGAACCGCCCATTGTTCCAGTATTGTTCTGGAATAATATGTTTGTTAGGATGAGGTTTCCATTGTTTGTTATTGCAGCATTACCCGTGGAGGTATGATCTTTTATTGTGATATTGTTCAGTTTTAAAGTACGACCTAATGGTAATGTGAACATGCTTGATTCACCATTTGATGTGAATATTACATCTTCCCTGTTCTCACCGATTATTGTAATGTCTTTTGTAATATTTACCGAGCCTAATGTGTATTTTCCTTTTGCAACATGTAATGTTGAATATGGTGTTATTTTTTCTAAATTTTCTTTGTTGATTGTTTTGTATGGGTTGCTTTTGCTTCCATCTTCTGTTGAACTTTGTGAGTTAATGTTAACATATATATCTTCTTGTGCTTGTTTATGATTGTCATGTTCATATATTTTCTCAGCTTTTTTAGTGTTTGTATTGTTTTCTGTTGTTGCAGATAATGCGTTTAATGAGAAAATTAATATGATTAAGCATAAAATTAGCAGTATTTTATTGTTTTTCAATTTGTTTTCACCTTTATTTTGTATTAAGATAAGTTTTTAACCAAAAAAGAATAAAAAATAAAAGTTAAATGGGGGGTATTTAATTAATTGTATGATACTTTAGATTTATCGTTTTATATTAGGCTTTGTAAATCCGACAAAGAATATTACAAGTATTACAACAATGAACATCAAGTAACCAAAGGCTATCTCAGATTGAGGTGATGGTGGTTTTCCAACACTCTTCTTAACAAGTTCATATACTGAGGCTGCACCGGCACTATCACCTGATTCTCCACCAGCACTTGAACCTTGATTACTACTTACATCATTAACTGTTACTTCAGTAGCAGTTTGTGATTCTGATTGACTGTTATCACCTGCATCAGATGATGTGTCAGTACCGTTCTGGCTTACCTGTGAGTTTGCATCAGTAGTTGCATCCTGTACTGGCTGTCCATTACCTGAACCTTCACCATTACCTGATCCTCCACCTTCTGCTGCATTATCTGTACCGTTACCTGTTCCTGTGTTTGTTCCAACATCACTAGAACCTTGACTGTTTCCAGAGTTACCGGAACCTTTTCCACCATTGTTTACTTTTGCCATTGTCATTGAATTACCGTTATTGTTTGATGTGTCTGATAGACCAGTTGCTCCTGCTGCGGCCATTGCCATTGCATTTGCTTCACTGGTTGCCCCATCATTCAAGTATTCACTTATACCTTCACTTACATCTACAACACCATTTGCTGAACCATCAGTACTGATTGTTGCATCCGGGTTTGAAGGGTCTGCATATATTGCATCGGGATTTTTGGTTGCTGATGCATATATTTCTGAGTACTCTGATAATCCTTTAACTCCCAGTGATGAACCTGTTTTTATGATCCATTCGTGGAAGTTAATGTTTCCACATGTGTGGTGACAACATGCTACTCCGTAACGGTTTGCATTGTCAACATACTTCTGCAGCATGTCTTTTCTAAGTGCTACATTTTCTGTTTTCCAGAAGCCTGCCATGTCACTTGTAAGTAGCCATCCAGCCATTGATTGGAATGAGTATGATTTATATTGAGCGTCTATTGTGAAGTAATCACTGTATGTGACTAATTCTGCTAGTTCTCCTAGTAAACCGTCTCCAATAATACCTGCATTGTTTCCTGTGCTTGTGTCAAGAACTGCTTTTCCTGCCTGGTTTTCTTTGTACTCCTGTGTTGTTAGCATGGTTTTCATCAAGTTTTCAAAGTTCATTGACATTTGGTTCCATCCACCAACTTCAGTTGTAATATCATTTAACCATTGAGGGTTTAGTATTGTTGTTCTTGTCTCTTTTTTTACTTCTTCACCTAATGTGCTTGTAACTACATTATTTTTATCACGAATATCTAATAGAACAGTGTTAACTATGTTTCCATGTACGTTTGCTGCATTTAAAAGTCCACCAAACCAGTCAAGATAATCGTCTGAGTCAAGGTATCTCCATGTACTGTCAAGGTCCTGGATTATTAGGTCCATGTGTTCAAGCAGGTATGAGAATGATTTTCCATCATCTTTCACTACTATGTTACCACTGTCATCCACATTCCATGAGTGACCTATCCTTGATTCGTATACGCTTGCCAGTTCTGTTGATATACCATCTGCCTCGCTGAGCTTTGTACCTGCATTATTTAACAGGTCTGCTACTCCAGTTCCTTCAAGTATTGCTCCAGGCAAACCAAATAATCTTTCTAATGAACCTGATTCCTTGTAATGTTTTTTAACATAATTATCTTTAACTGATTCCTTTAGTGAATTAACTAGGCTTACTGAGTCAGTGAGTAATGATATCCAGTCAGGATTATTACATACCATTGTTGCAAATACGTCAATTCTTGGCCTGTTATATACTGTTCCATCGATTGTTAGTGTTAAGTTTTCTAGTGGTATTACTTCTATTCCTGTTACCGTACCTGTCTTATCCCAGGTTGGCTGTACTCCGAGTAGGTATAGGAATTGTGCTATACTTATTCCTTCTGTACGTAGAATTTCAGTACCCCAGATTACTTCTCCGACTAGTTCAGGATATGATTCTTCACCAAGGTCTACCATGTATTTTATTAATACTTGGTCGACTGAATTTTTTGCTGATTGCCATGCACTTTTACTAGGTATTTTTGTTGAATCACTAGTGTACATTGCTCCACCTGTTGGAAGAACATCCGAGTATAATGGGTCTGCAGATAATGCTGGTTCCACGTATCCTCCACTTAGGGCTGATAGGATGGATTCCCATTCATGGTTATTGAGAATATCATTTATTGTTTCCTCAATAAATAGCAGGTCCTCATATAATGGTGCTGATTCATTGAATACACCATAGCTTTCTGCTACACTTTTAACACTTTCTCCTTCCACAATGTTTGTTACCATTGAAGTTAGTACTCCCTGGATAATTTCTTTTTGTGAATTGAAGGATCTCTGCTTAATCTTATCATAATAACTTTGTGTTATTTCTGGATATATTATGTTCATTATATTATTAAGCACATCTGTTCTTGATGATACGATGGAGGATACTCCTGTTATCATCTCTGAATCGTTCCAGATTCTTCCAAGTGTATGCATACCTGAATTGATTTTATCAGTTTCGAGTGCTTCGAGGTTTGCATGGATTATTGCCAGCCATTCTTCGAAGGCTTCTTCACTGCTAAGATATTTTTGTAGTTTTTTTAGCCATGCATCAAATTTACCTGCTGCTGGTTTGTTGAAATTTAGTATAGTAGCTTTTTGTATTAATGCTGATCTAGCTTTGTTAATACTTTTATTATTGTTATTGTTTACTGCTATGAGGTAATCATCAACATATTTTTGGACAGTCACATAGTCTGGTTCATCATATCCTAAGCTTTGTGTTATGTTTAGAATATACTCCTTGTAGTATTCAAGGTTTTCTGTTACACCTGTATTCTTGTTTGAATCATACTTGGATATTGCATCCTTAAGTTCCGCATAATCTCCATATAATGAGGAAACTGAAGTTATTGGTGTTATGTGTGTTATAACTTGTGCAAAACTTCTTTCCTTAGCTACCATTCCTTCTCCAGGGTTTGATACAATATATGGGTATATGATTGGAGTATCAATTAATTGGAACGGCCAATCTGATGATTGTAATCCAAGATTTCTTCCAGGTAACCATTCTAATGTTCCGTGAGTTCCCATGTGTATTATAGCGTTTGTTTTAAATATCTGACTAAGATACTTGTAATATGCCACGTACTGTTGTGGTGGTGGCAGGTAGGAATTGTGGAAATCAATCTGTGATTCCCAACCTCTTACTGGCTGTACGCTTAGGAAAATGTTACCGAAACGTTTTCCGGGAATGAGGAAGTAACCCTGATTCTTGTATGGTGTTTCGTTTAATAATCCTGAACCGCCATGTTTACTAAATACTTTCTGGAGGTTTGCAGGTAAATCATATAGCCACAAGTAGAAATTGGTTTTATTTAAGACCATTGTTTTTGAGTTCTTGGATATTACAATCTTTCTTGTATTGATATCCCAGTAATGTTCAAATTGGTCTTTATAGTTTCCGGTTAAATTGTTTAACCAGCTTTTCAGGTCTTTAATGTTTACTGCTACTTTTTCGCGGTAAATCATTGAACCATTACCTAATTGTGCACCCCAATAATCTGTTAAATCTTGTTGTAATTGTTTTGGAAGTGCTTTGTACCACTTGTTATATGTTGCCTTTGCCACTAGTTGTCCGTTATTGGTTAGTTCATCATAGTTTTTGATTACATATTCATCAAGTAATCCTTCTGCCCATAATCCCTTGTTACCAAAATCGGATATTATGGCATTTATCTCATCTGTTGTTGGAATTTCACTTTTGTTCATGCCTATGTTGTATCCTTCGTCATATAACTTTCCAAGTAAATCATGTATACTCTGGAACACGTCGAGGTATGATGCCCCGATGTTTGCCTTTCCAGGAGGATAACCATACACGAGGATGGATATTTTCTTATCTGAATTGTTTAAATCCCTAAGTTTTGCCCATCCATTGGTTATCTGCACATGTTTTGCAACTCCTTCAGGAATTATTACTGTTTCCTTGTTGTCATTAACATAGGATACTGGTATTGCACCGAAAACTCCTTCAAGTTCAGGCATTGTTACTGCGGCTGTCCATTCATTTTGTGGACCGTATTCACTTTCGTAACTGAATTTACTTATATCTTTTAATGCATCGATTAATGATACGTTCAAGTTTTTATAAGCATTTATAGTGTAGTTTCCACCTCTCTGAGCATAACCTGTTGTCCACCAGTACATGTAACTTACTGCTGAAACACCCCGTTTTAGAACTGATTTGTTTCCAGCAATTTCAAGTAATGCTGTCATATCAGGATCTTCGGATGTGGTTTTGTAGAGACTGAATACTGCTCTGCCTTGTTTTTCATATTCTTTTATTAATGCATCAACTACTGCTCCACCTTCATAGTAGGTAGATATTATGATAAAAGAACTTTTTAATTTTTTATTAGCTGTGTACCAATCTTCAAAGTTTCTTAATATTTTTGCTGGATTATTGTTTTCTATATTCCATTGGGAATAATTTTCTATCATCCAGTTTAAACTACCTGCTCCGTCTGCATTGTATCCTGGATTTGTTTCAATCCATGTTTTTATCAGGTTTGAGCTTGGTAGTTTTACATTGCCTGTGTATCCAGGATAGTATAAACCCCATGAGTTTGAAAGAAGTAATGGTCCTCTACCGTTTTGTGTTGGGTCTACTTTTGTTTCTCCCAGTAGGTATCTTATGTATTCTAGTAAGTTTTTCATATTGGTTTTTATTGTCGTGGAGTTTGTCTCGGACAGTGCCTGCCAGTATGAACCTACATAAGTGTTTTGTACGGAGTGTGGGTTTGTTCCTAGCCATCCCCATCGTCCTAATGTACCTTGTAGTATGGAGTCATCAAATAGTCCAAAACAGTATGCTATTTTGTTGTTATGTGATGCTGGTGAATCAGCTACCAGGTCTACATCTATTCCGAAACCGTTTCCTATGGAGTACATGTCTACTAGTATGAAGTTTGCAAAGTTTATCATCCATTGTCCGGATTTGTCGTATGAATTGTTTAATTCATAACTTTCCAGGAAGAGAACTCTGTCACTCATTTGTTTTAGGTATTTTATTTTTTCTGCTTGTCCATTTCCGTTGTTGTCTCCAGAGAATGCTATGATTAGTATGTCTGGGACGAAGATATGGTTAGCTTTTAGTGATCTTGTTCTTAGGTTTATCTGTTCCTTTGTTACTTCATATGTGCCGTATTTGAATTCTACGGTGTATGTTCCGTTTGTGAGGTTTGTGAACTGATATTTTCCTTCTGTATCTGATAAAGTAGTTTTAAGTACTTTTCCAGTGTTATCATATAATGTTATTTTAGCTCCTTGGACTGTGTATCCTTCTTCTTCATCTGCAGCATATGTGTTGTTTTCTTTGTCATATGCTGTTGTCACTATTCCTGTGATGTTGAGGTTTGTGACTTCTTGGATTGTGTCTGTTTTAATATTAAGCTTCTTATTGGTTTGCTTAATTATGTTCTTTTTGTTAGTTGTTGACTGTGTCAACTGTTCTTGCTTATTTAACGTGTTCTTGGTAAGGTTTGTGTTTTTGTTTGTGTCCGTTTTAATTGTTGGTTCTATTTGTTCTATATTTGAATTATCAATTTTGTTACTGGTTATTGTTGTATTCGTGCTGTTGGTTATGTCTTTTGCATTTACAGTTGTACAGATTATCAAAATAAAGAGTATCATACATAATGAAATAATTTTTTTATTCACTATAGGAAACTCCTTTATTGATTAGTTAAATGTTTTGTGTGATTGATTCAATATTTTATGAACAAATACACTGGTTAATATTTAGTTGTTTAAGAATAATATAGTTATGCTTAATTTAATTTAGATAATGAAAATTTGATTGATTTTTAAAAAAAGATTTATAATAATAATTTGAATAAAAAGTAATTTAAAATGGAATTAATATTATGAAAAAAAAGAAAATAAAGACAATGATTAAAAAATAACCATTTTCTACAAATTACTAAGCTGCTTTAAAGGATGTTTTCAATGTTTTAGCAGTATACAACTTGTTACCTGCAAACATGACAGAAACATTATGTTTACCAGCAACAGTTACCTTATACTTATAAGCATATGCTCCTTTACTGTTAGTTTTAACCGTAACTGTCTTAGTGTTTATCTTTATTTTAATATTAGTATTCTTTAACACTTTGCCGTTAGCATCCTTCAATGTTCCACTAATTGTTGCAGTCTTGTTAATCTTAGCATTAGCAATCTTCTTAATTGATATTTTAACATTTTGCTTAGAAACCTTGAACGTTGTTTTAACACTTTTTGCGGCATACTTCTTGTTACCAGCATAAGTGACCAGGACAGTGTTTGTTCCAACAGCATTTGTTGTTGCAGTATACTTGTACACTCCTTTAGCATTTGTTTTTACCGTAACAGTTTTCTTGTTAATTTTTACTTTAACATTAACATTTTTAAGTACTTTACCAGTTGCATCTGTAGCTTTTCCAGTGACCACTACCTTGTTACCATACTTTGTTGCCTTTATCTTTGTAATGGTTAATTTAGTGGTTATTTTCTTAATGTTTAATCCATTTTTGTATGTTTTGGTAAGAGCTGCAAATTTATTGTTTCCTTTATATGTGAATGTAATATTCTGTTTTCCACTTAACTGTTCAGGTGCAGTGAATTTAAGGGTTAACTTACCCTTTTTAACATTACCAGTGATTGCTTTACCATTCTTATCCTTAAGTGTTTTACCATTAAGTTTTACTGTTACACTACCATTTTGTGCATTATACAAGTTTTTGCCTGTTTTGCCATTGCTTACTTTAAGCACTAATGATGCTGTTTTTCCTACAGTTACGCTTGTTGTTGAATAATTAAATACTGGTGTGATACCGTTCATTTTAATTTTTGATGTTTTAGTTGCCTGTGACTGAGTGTTGTTTCCATTGTAGACTATTTTAAGGTTGTAGGTTGTCTTGTTATAAGTGGTTGGAACTGTATATTTATAGTTAATAACTCCGTTTTTAATTGTTGCTGTTGCTATTTTCTTATTTCCTATATAAATTAGTGCTTTACCTGTTGATACTTTACTTGTTCCTGTTTTTATTGTTGCTTTAATGTTAACTGCTTGTCCTATCTTTGCTGTGTGGGATGCTAGTGTGATACTAGTCTTAGTTTGTATTCCCAATACGTTTGTTGCTTGTGCTGTTTTATAGTCATTTGTTCCAAGGTATTGTACTTTTATTGTGTGAACACCACTTTTACTATTACTGCTAATAGGATAAGTGTAGCTTGCTTTTCCTAGTGTCACGTTCACAGTGCTTAACTTCTTGTTGTCCAGGTAGAATATTGCTTGTCCTGCACTTATTTTTCCACCATTGCTTGTTGTTATGTTTGCTGTTAATTGTGCCTTAGATCCTATTGTTTTAAGTACTTTTGCAACTTTAACCGTTACTTTTTCTGGTTCTTTAGTGAATGTTGCTTTTTCTGTAGCTGTTGCATTCTGGAAGTTGTTACCACTTACTGTTACCTTAATCTGATATGTTGTTGGCCTGTAAAGGTTTGATATTTGATATTTGAGTGTTGCTTTACCATTACTTATTTTTGATGATCCTATATTGTTTGTTCCTAACTGGAATTTTGCGGTTAAATTTTTAGTGTCTGTTGTAGTTGATTTGATATTTGCTGTTATGGTTATTGTGTCACCAATTTTTGCACTTAATGGGTTGACTGTTGCGTTAACAAAGTGTATGAAGTTATTAGATACTGTGTTTGATGCCTGATTATTAACTGTTTTGTCACCTGCTGTGCCTTTTGCAAGTAATGAATTTTCAATGATTTTATTGTTTGATGTTTCGCTTCCAAGTTTTATTGTTGATGTTGCATTAGTGTTTATTGTGTTTTTTGTTATTATATTGTTAGTGCTTGTTGAGGTTAAGGTTATGCCTTCATCTGTGTATGGTATTGCATCAGAGTGTTTTGCTGAGCTTGTTGCTCCATAGTTTACTTTTCTTAGTGTTAGTATGTTTCCTTCTATGTTGTTGTTTGATGTTCTGTATCCTGCTATTGCACATGGGTGTGTACCAGTTCCTGTGATTTTATTATTGGTTATTATGTTGTTTCCTGAATCGAATAGTTCTATATTATATAATGCTGATCCTGTGCTTGTGATTGTGTTTGAGTTAATCGTTGATTTTGTACTGTTTTCTAGTGTTATACCATAGACGTAGTCTCCCCTGCTTGTGGAGTCTTTTGTAACATCTATTTTGAATGTGTTTGATTTTATTTGTGTGTTTGCACTGTTTCTTCCTGCTATGAATCCTGTTGCAAAGTAGCCTCCTTTTAGTGTTACGTCATTGTTTTCAAATATGTTGTCTGTTGAGTTTGAGGATGTTATTGATTTTCCCCATGATGCTCCGAGAACTCCCATTCCATAAACGAATGGTGAGTAACTGTTAATGTTTATTGTGTTGCCTGTTACTTTGTTTTTGTTTGATTCGAAGTAGATGTCTATTCCTACTATGCTGTTTTGACAGTCCTTGGATGGTGCTGTGTATGATTTGAATTGTGATGTTCCTGTTACTGTGTTTTTGTCTATGATGTTGTTTGATGAGTAAAGAAGTATTATTCCATGGTTGTGAAGTACTTCTTGTATGGATCCTATTTTTTCGTTGAACATAACGTAGTTATCATATCCTCGTGGTATGTTACTTTGAGTGATTGTTATCCTGTTATTGTTGATTGTATTAGAATCTGAAGCGTATGCTAGTATTGCATTGTTCAGGTAGTCACCAGTGGTTGTTATTGTGTTAGATGTTATGGTGTTACCATTTGCTCCGAATAGGAATATTCCCAGACTTTCCTGTGTTGCATAGTTTGTTATTTTGGAGTTTGTTATTTTACAATTGTTTACTTCAAACAATTCTATTGCATGAACTGTTCCTTGCTTATTGTTGTTGTTTATTGTTACATCAGTTATTGTTGATTCGTGTGCTTCGCCTGTTAGTGTGATTAGTCCATTGTTTATTGTTGCACTTTTACCGTTGATGTGTACTTTTTTGTTAAATGAGAATTTAATGTTGTTAAATGTTCCTGATAAGTATATTGTTGCGTTTTGTTTTATGTTGGAGTTGCTTGTTTCATCTGTGAAGTATGTTGAGTAGTTTTCTGGTGTTATTGTGATTACCTGGTTGGTGTCGGTGTTTGTGCCTTGTCCTGCGTTTGATGGTTTAAGGTATGCGTAGGTTAATCCTTTTCCTTTGCTTGATGTGAGCACGTTTGAGCTTGAAACTGTTACGTTTACATCTGCTGATGTTTTTGCTCCTGCGTCGAGGAAGTTTATTGCATATTCTGCTTCTGATGTTATTGTGTTTCTGTCTACTAGTATGTTGTTTACTTTTTTGGTGTTTGATTGTTTTTCGAAGAGGATTCCTTCTCTTTTGGTTGTGATTGTGTTATGGATGATGTTTACTCCACTGTATGCTCCTTTTGAGTGTATTCCCACATTTTCTGTTGAGGTTATTGTGTTATCTGTTATTGCGGCATTGTTTGCTTGTATTTCAATGGCTCTTCCATCAGCTGTTTGTATTGTGTTTCCAATTATTTTAACGTTTTCTCCACCTACTGTAATACCTGTTGCAAGGTCTGTTACGTGGATATTATTGTTTTGTACGTTACAGTTGTCTGCTGCGTATATTCCTACATTGTATGCGTTTACGTCATTATTGTTTATTGTGTTGTCTGCGCTTTCTGTGGATATTCCACGGTATCCTCCACTGACTGTGTTTTCTATTACTCTGTTATTTGTTCCGAATATTTGTATTGTGTAACTCCATCCTGTGTTTGCTCCTTGTACCTTGTTTCCTGTTATGTTGTTGTAGTAGGATGGTCCTCCTTTAATTCCTACTGCCTGGTATGCGCTTAGGTATATGCAGTTTGCTCCGTCACTTTTTACTGTGTTGTTTGCGAATGTATTGTAGTAGGAGCAGCTTAGCACTACTGCTGTGTGTGTTCGTTCGGTGTTTGCATCAAGTTTATGCGTTTCGAATGAATTGAATCTTATTGTACTTTTATTTACGTTTGCTGCTAGTCCGTATGAGTTTAGTCCGCTTACTTCTACAATATTGTTTTCTATGATTAGATTACTTGAATCATTGAGTATTATACCTGATGTTTCTTCTGCACTGTTGTTGATTGTTAGGTATGTTATTTTTGATCCACTACCTGTTTTTGGAACAATTACTGTACAATTGTATAGTTTTGCACTTTTATCAGAGCTTGTTAGTGTAATTGATTTATCGAGTGTGAAATCTACGTTGTTAAATGTTCCTTTTAGATTTATTGTGTCTCCTGATGCGATTAAACTTGTTGTAGATTTAGTGTTAAAATATTGGTTGTATGTGCTGCTTGTAACTGTTGTTGTACGAGCAGTTTTTGTGTTGCTTTTTAGCTCATTATTTTTTTCAATAGTTTTATTATGGCTAATTGTTTCCTCACTACTTTTTGTAGTGGTATCTTTGATTACATTATTTGATGTGTCTTTTATCACATCAGATGTAATACTGTCATTAGGAACATTTTTTACATTGCTTGTCATGTCTGACATGTTGTTTGCGGCTGTAACTGTTCCCAAACCAACCAAGAGTAAAACTAGTGTAAATAACAAGAATTTACTTATGGTTTTCATCTCTTTTCACCTGTTTTTAATATAATTCTGATTATAGTATACAATATTCATTAAAGGGAATTATATTTTATGATATTAGATTTATTTTTACATACTATTATAATTAATACAATTAAAATTTAAGTAAAATTGAAGAAAAAATAAAAATTTAGGAAGAAACGTTGATAAAAAAAATAATCAGCAAAAATAAAAAAAATTACTAAAAAAAAATTTTGTAAAAAAAAGGTTTGATAATGAAAAGTAATTGTTTACCTCCCATTAATATAAAATCATAATTTTAAAGCTTTATCTCTTTTTAAGATAACCATATGTGAAAGCTGCACATAATGTTAACAATAATACAATAATTATTTCAGGATGTTCAGGCATCAAATCATCAGGTAACTTCTGAGTAATTTCATAAACCTTGGAACTGTCTATGGTTGCAGTTGTTGCAACGGCATTATCCTTACCTGCACTAGATGATTGTTGCTCTTCCTGGTTAGGTTTACTTTCCTGATTGGATGTGTCTTCAGACTCTGAATTTTCTGACTCCTGACTTTCTGGTTGCTGTGGCTGTTGTGGTTCTACTGGATCTGTAGAATCATCACTATCTTTGCTGTCATCTGGTTTTTCACCAGCACTTGTTGTATCATTTACCACTTGTTGAGTACCATTTATTACTTCCATGTCTTCAACCAGTTCACCTTGTGCTGGTTGTGTACTGTTTTCTGTTGGTGTGACTGTTGTATTTTCGATTATAATATCAGGGATTGTTGTTGTGTTGGTTTTTGTATCTGTGGTCTCATTGTTTTCAACTTCAGTGCTTGTATTGTTCTCTTCTGATTCTTGGTCCTTTTGTTCTTCTTTGTTCTCTTCTTGAGTTTTGTTTTCTTTTGGTTCTTCAGGATTTTTTTGTTCTTCTTCTATTACTGGAATTTCTGTAGTATTTTCTTCTATTTCTGGTTGAGGTACTTCTGTCTGATTTTGTTGTGGTTCAGGCTCTGGAACGACTGTCTGATTCTCTTCAGGTACCAGTACTTCTGTCTGATTCTCTTCAGGTTCTGGAATTTCAGTATTGTTTTCAGGAACTTCAGTGTCATTTTGTTCCGGTGTTACAGTACTGTTTTCAGGAACTTCAGTGTCATTTTGTTCCGGTGTTACAGTACTGTTTTCAGGAACTTCAGTGTCATTTTGTTCCGGTGTTACAGTACTGTTTTCAGGAACTTCAGTGTCATTTTGTTCCGGTGTTACAGTACTGTTTTCAGGAACTTCAGTGTCATTTTGTTCCGGTGTTACAGTACTGTTTTCAGGAACTTCAGTGTCATTTTGTTCCGGTGTTACAGTACTGTTTTCAGGTGTTTCAGTGCCATTTTCTGGTGTTTCAGTTTTGTTTGTTTCGTCAGTTTCTGGATTTGATGGTTCTGGATCTGTTGGTATAAGGTTTGGATCAAAGTTTCCAGAGGAGGCTCCACCATTGATTATTTGGTCTGCTAAATTGGTTATTGCATTTCCAATAATTGCTGTTAATCCTCTTGGACCATTTATGTCTATTGCCACTTCATTGTTGTTTACATCTATGATGTTGTCGCTTATTAGTGTATCTCCTTCTCCAAGACTTCTGATTGCTGGTCCATTGTCTGTTATTATTACGTTACCTGTTATTGTTGTTCCTGTTCCATATTGTAGATTTATTCCACCTGTTTGTGGTTTATAGTAGTCGGCTGAGTAGAATGTTTGGTTTGTTTGACCATATACTTCCATTCTGTTACCAATTATTTTGGTTCCTGCTCCTCCTCCTGCTATTCCCATAGCTGATACTCCTACTGATCGGATGTTGTTAGATGATATTGTTGTGCCTTTTCCTCCGAATAGTTCTATTGCATACATTTGTGAGGATTCACCAGTGATTGTGTTTCCTTCTATGATGTTATCTATAGTGTTTGATTTTTCTCCGGTGTAGAGTCCTCCACCAGTATACTTGTATTCGGTTATCATTATTGCATATGCAGCATCTACAAGGCCTGGGGAAGATGGTTCTCCAGGTATTGTTGAGTTTTGTGTGGTTACATGTACTGTGTTGTTGACTAGTTTGTTGTTTCCTGTGACTCCACTTTGTGGGCTTTCGATTGCTATTCCGTTTGCGTATCTTATTGAGTTTACTTCTATGTTATTGTTGGAAACTGTGTTGTTGGATTGGTATATTCTTACTCCGTATAGGTATAATGTTCCTTGCATTAGTATGTTGTTGGAGTCTATTGTGTTATTGTCTCCTCTTACTGATATTGCGAATATTGTTCCGAAGGGATAATCTTTTTCTTCTCCTTCTTGGATGAACAATGAGTTATTGCTTATGTTGTTTTTGTTTCCGTGTATTGCTATTGTTTCGAATGGACATTCTGCTGAAAATGTATCCCAGTTTATGTGTTTTGATGGTTGTGTTACATCGAAGGTACAGTTTATTATTGTGTTATTGTCACCGTATAGGTTGATTGACCTGTAGTATTCTCTTCTGTCTGCTGTTGACCTATATTCATTGAATTTTAGGTTTTCTAGTATGTTGTTGTCTGTTTCTATCATTAGTACTTGTGTGTATTTGCTTTCATCGTTTGTTGTGAATGTGATGTTTGATAGGCGTATATTTCCGTCATCAAATACTTCTATGTGACTGTTGGATAGTGTTGCTCCTTCATTTCCTGTGATCGAAATGTTTTTATTGTATATGTTGAATTCTGCATCGTTTATTGTGTCGTTGATTATTATTTGGGTGTTTTCTGGGTATTCATAGTTTTTGTATTCTTGGTAGTTGTCCTGGTTTAGGTATATTTGATTGTTTTCTGTTTTTGTTGTTTGTTGTATGTTTTTTGTGATTGTCTTGTTTTTGTGTATTGTTGTGTTTTCGTCTACTGCGGATACACAGGTTATTGTTGTTATGAGTATTATTGTTATCATGATTAGTAATGCTTTTTTATTAGCATGTAAGAAAATTTTCACCCCCATTCGATTTTTAATAATGTTTAATTAATAAACTAATCAAAATAAATTGATAGTTATTAAGTATACTTTATTAATATGAATATTGATATCTCTTTTTTTATTATTATAAGTATGCATTTTCATAAAATCACGAGAAACATGAAAATAACATTCAAACTAAAAATAAGGTTAAAATGAAAATTATATAAAAAATAATAGAATTATGATTGAATAAAGCATACTAATATTAATTAATAAAGATAAATAAAAATATCTTTATATGGTTTCAAGAATTTTTATAAAAAAAATAACCAAATCATTAACAAACAATATATAAGAATGGTGATTTCATGCTTGAACAATTCTTACAATACGGCATACTAGCTGCAGTACTTGTATTCGGTGTGAAAATAGGACTGGCACTAGGATTTTCCGGAATAAAAAGAAAAACAGTCGGACTAATCCTAGTAGGTTATGCAATAGGACTCCTAATACTATCCTACATATGTCAACCATACACCCAACAAGTATACGAAATAGTATACGGATATAGTGGAGCAATATTCGCCATCATAGCACTAATAATTGTTATAACAGGATTTAAAACAATCTACGACTGGCAAGTAACTGAGAAGGACGTGGGATCAGCAACATGCATGGCAGTTGTAGCACCATGCCCATGCTGTTTTGGAGCAATACTAGCATCAGTAATACTAGTGGCACCAGTAGCAGGGGTGTCAACAGTCACACTAGGAGCTTTCTCAGCAATAGCCCTAGTCATAGTGATGGGAATAACATACCTACTATCATCAACAATAGTAAAAAAAATAAACAAACCATACCCATTAGTACTGGGAAATTTCATGATATTCATAGGAATATACTTTGTCCTATGCCTAATGATACTACCAAACATTTCATTACTAGTTGATGGAACAACAATCGAACTACAATCATCAGGCCAAGTACTAATGATGATAGTAGTACTACTAATAATGATACTATTCGGAGCACTAATAGCAAAAAGAAGAAGCTATCTACTAAAATATTAAAGGGAGGAAAAAAAGAATGGCAACAACCATACCCGGAGGAGATATTCTTTCAGGAATACTTAACGTCATAGCACAAAGCTTACTATTACCAGTAATGATTCTGCTAGTAATATTCATAATATTCGCAGTAATAGAAATTGGAGGAATATTAGCAGAATACACGGGAAGAAAGAAAATCACGGGAGAAGAAAAAGAAACAGTAATCAAAAAAATAGCACAATCAAAAACATCAGACGAAATCTGTCAAATAATAACCACCACCAAACTAAACCAATACGACAAAGAAGTACTAACATCAATAGCAAAACTAGACAGAACATACTATGACAAACAAACAAGAGAAATACTAGCAAGAAACATGCTAGAAACACAAGAATCCAAAATGCTAGGATCACTAACAAAAGTAGATATAGTAGCAAAAGTAGGATCAGGATGCGGACTACTAGGAACAATCATCCCAATGGGACCAGGACTAGCAGCACTAGGACTAGGAGACATGCAAACACTAACAGCAAACCTCACAACAGCATTCAACACAACCACAGCAGGACTAGCCGCAGGTACAGTATGCTACGTAATAGGAAAAATAAGAAGAAAATGGTACCACCAAGACATAAACATATTATATGATTATGCAGAAACAATCCTAGAGGTAGATTACAATGTCCCTAAGACGGAGTAGACTAAGAGAAACAGAAGAAGATATAGACCCAATGTCATCAGCAACCAACATGACAGATATCATGCTAGTACTAGCAGTAGGATTCCTCATATTTGCAGTAATGTCTACAGGACTACAAAACATCATGTTCAGTGACATGAGCCCACAAGAAAAACAAGCAATCATGCAACAAGCACAACAAACCGTAGAAGTAGAACAAGGACAAGAAATCAAAGACCTGCCTGAAAGCATAGAAGACTCAAGTTCAGGATACACAAAAACAGGAACAGTATACACAGACCCTAAAACGGGAAGACAATACATGACCACCTCCTAATTTTAATATTTTTTTTTGAAAAAATGATAATTCTTTTAAATATATATCATAATCGTTTTATATGATAGAATAATCACAATATTCTTATTAAATGAAAAAATAGTTCAAGGATTATTTTTCAAACCTATTTTTAATACTTAAAAAAAATTTTATTAAAGATAATTCATATATAGATAATCATTGATTAAAATCATAATTAGAATAAATAAAATTTGAATATTTTATAAAAATATAATTAAAAAATTATTCATTACAATATATCCAAAAAAAGCAATAAATGTCAAATAATGATTTTTAATCATCAAAATAAAGAAAATCGAAGGAATAAAATATGAAAATAAAAGGGAAATACTTTATTATTTTTCTTTTCTTAATCATAACATTAATATCAACAACAGTAGCAGCCGATACCGATAACATTACACAAACCACAACAACAATAGAAAACACACCCACAACAGAGACACAAACAATAACAGAAAATGAAAAAATACAAACATATGACAATAATTATGAAGACGAAAAGAAAATAATAAAAACAAAAAATAATATAAAAACAGCAAGTAGCTCCATAGATATAACAGAAGAAAACTTCAACGAATACTTCACAAAAACAAACAATAACTACGGCATTAATGAAACAAAAATTGAAGAAAACAAAGATAACATCTACAACATTAAATACCTACCAGAAAATGCAGAAGTAATCACCATAACCACAAATAACAACAAATATGAAAACACCACACTAACACTAAACGGAGCAGGAAAACAACTAAAAAACACTGCAATAAGAATAGATAACACATTCAAAAATATTACCATAGAAAACTTGGAAATAATATACAATGATACATACAATTCAAGCGATTTCATCATAATAACAAACCCAACAAAATATTGCACACTACAAAACTTAAACATAACTGCAAATAGGTCCGATAGCTCATCAAAAGGATACATACTCGATATAAGAACACCAGGAACTATAGAAAACCTGAATATTAACACAAATTTTGTAGAAACAAACCAAGACAATAATCCTGAAGGAACTAAACGACCTAATTATGTTCCAGTGAACATAGAATCAGACAATATACTCTTCAAAAACAATGAGTTAACATTAAATAACTGGATGGAATCTTATTCATTAAAAACTTCCCTAGGAATTTATAGTAATGGAAACAACAACACATTTATTAACAACCATATTACATTAAATGCCCATGAATATGCATATGCTCTAAGAATTTATGGTGATAATAATATTGTAAGTGATAATGAAATAGAAGTATATTCAGAAACTTATGCTAACGGTGTTGGAATAGAATCAGCATCCAATAACAATACCATTAAAAACAACAGAATACACGTAGTTGCAGGCGACGATTTTAGTCCTTTCAACAATGCCCAAGTTGTTTATGCAATAATGGCCACAGAATATACTTACCATGGATCAAATTATACTGCTAAAGCAAATTCTCCATCAAATAATAAAATAATTAACAACACCTTAACAGGCCAGGCAAGACAATTTTATGGATATGAACAATTTGGTGGTGTTAACACACTAATAGAAAACAATACCATAGAATGTGTGGAAGCTAATTCCCCTGAAGGTATAGGAGTTATTGGAGAAAACATAACCATAAAAAATAATAAGATCAACCTCATCGGAAAAAGCAGTGACTGGGACCCTACCGTAGATTACGTTAAATCCATAAATTCAGGAATATACACTTCTTATAGTTCCAAAGGAATAAAAATATTAGGAAACACCATAAATATTGGTAAAGGTAGAGGAATACTAGTTCAATCATCCAATGTTAAAATAGAAGACAACACAGTGTTTACTGATAATTATGATTACGCAATTGAAATATCCAAAAAAAATACAATATTATACCAGAACAATTTGTATTCTGACTTAGGTAGTGGACTTGACACTGTTAATGGAACTTACAATCTTGTGAAAATAGTGACACCAGAAACATTTTCAGAGTATATTACAGATGGTTTATTGAATGATGATGTTAATAATGGAGAAACATTAGACTTCCGAGGCAAATTTGATGGTGAACAATACTCATTCACTATAAACAAGCCAGTGAATATAATATCAAGTACTGGTGATGCTTTCTTCAGTTTCTTCTCAACACCAAAAGCAGAAGGAACAAGTGAATTACCAGACAACTCTTTCATAATAACAGGGGAAGGTTCTGGAAGTAACATTACTGGAATACAGTTTGAAAATACGATGATAGTTACAAATGAAGCACATAATGTAACCTTTGATAATATTACATCAATATGTAATAGTGGTTATGGTTGGGGTAGAGGATCAACCAGTATAAGAAATAGTGAAAACATAACAATCAAGAACTCATACTTCAACACATCAGATAATAATGGAGTAAGTAGTGTAGTGTTTGCTGCATCACAAAACTGTGTGCTTGAAAACAGCACAGTAGTGGGCAGTGGATTTGTCGGAAACCTTGTTTATGCTACAACTTATAATATAGATGTAGATACTGATTATGGTAACAATAACATTACCATAAGAAACAATAAAATAATAGCTCGTAACTTAGAACAGGGTATAGCAACATGTTATAGTGTATGTTTAACTGGAACAAATATTACTGTTGAAAATAATTATATTGAAAACAATAATGGATACCTTATAAACACACAATACCGAGAGGCGGGTTATGATGTTAAAGGTAAGGAAGGTTCATTAAACATAGTTAATAATTCATTTGCACCTGGAAGAATATTATTAACATTTAATCCATGCACCATAGCAAACAATACTTTCTATGGAAATGTAACATTAATCGTGACAAATGAAACGATCCAACAAAATAATACAATTAAAGATGAAAATGAAAATCCATACCTGGAAGAAGAAGAGAAAACAATACATCCTACAAATGTAGTGGTGAATGCACCTACAAGTTATACTTATGATGAAAGCAATACTTTCACAGTTACTGTTACAGACCTGAAGACTGGTCAAAAAATATCAAGAGGATATCTTGAAGTATATGCAGATGGTTACCATTATAAAAATATTACAATAAATAGTGAAAGCACAACATTCGTATATGCTAACCCTACTCATGGAACCCATAGGGTAAGAGTATGGTTCTACCCAGAGGATACCAATACACTTGAACAAAGCCAGAAATTACATACAATAGTATCCAAGAAAATTGAAGGACAATTAAAAGTAGAAGCAAAAAACAACCCAGAAATTGGAGAAACAATAACATTAAAAGCAACATACACCTTAAACAAAAACCTACCACACAAAGCAAACATAACATTTGAACTACCAGGACAAAAACCAATAACCCTAACAGCAGTAAACAATACAGCAACACTAGAAACAACCATAACAACCGATTACATACGAAACATACTTGGAGGAAGAGAACAAAACATAAAAATCACGGCAATAACAGATAATCCAAACATAGAAATAACAGAAATCAGCACAAAACTAGGAGTAAAACAGGCAACCACCAGTATTGAAATAACACCAACACAATCCAAAATAGGACAAGCAACCACCATAACAGCAACAGTTAAAACACCAAACAACACAACAATAAACACGGGAACAATAACATTCACAGATAAAAACGGGAAAACAATAGCAACATCAAATGTTAATAACAATAAAGCAACCACCATTATAACATTTAATAATGTGGGAAGTGAAACAATAACTGCAACATACACAGGAACAGTTCACTTCAAAAATAGTGACAAAACAAGCACAATAACCGTGACAAAACTTGATACCAAAATCACAAGCACAGCAAGCACTGCCAAATATGGAGAAAAAACCACAATAACAGGAAAACTAGCCGACGAAAACAACAAAGCAATAACCAATGCAGACATCACAATCACAATCAACGGAGTACAAAACAAGGTAACAACAAACAATAATGGAGAATACACACTCACAACCAACATAAACAAGGTAGGACAAAACACAGCAACAATAACTTATAATGGAAACACTAACTATAACCCAACCAGTACAACCACCACAATAAACGTAAACAAACAAGACACCATAGTCACAATAAACAGTATCCCAGCCAGAAAATACAATGAAAGTGTAACAATCACAGGAACACTCAAAGACAAAAACGGTAAAACAATAGCAAACGCCAACATAAAACTAAACATAAACAATAAAGAAACAACAGTAACCACGAACAACATAGGAACATACACATACACAACACAAGCTGACACCACAGGAACAAATAACATTATAATATCATTTGTTGGAAACACTAACTACAACAGTGCCAATACACAGACAACATTCATAGTAACTAAAGACACAAAAATCACAATCAATACAAAAAATGTTAAATATGAAGAAACAATCACAATAACAGGAAAACTAGCCGACGAAAACAACAAAGCAATAAGCAACACAGACATCACACTAACACTAAACAACAACAAACACAACATAAAAACAAACAACAACGGAGAATACACATACACAACAACAGCAACCACCATAGGAACAAACAATGTAACAGTAACATACAATGGAAACAGCAACTACAACCCAACCAGCACAACCACAACCATCACAATAAACAAACAAGACACCCTAGTCACAACCAATACTATACCAGCAACTAAATACACTGAAAGTGTAACAATCACAGGAACACTAAAAGACAAAAACGGTAAAACACTAGCAAACCAAAACATCAAACTAAACATTAACGGAAATACAGTCACAGTAAAAACAGATAAAAACGGAGCATTCTCCTATAAACACACAACAAACACAGTAGGAACAAACAACCTGACAGTAACATTTGCTGGCAATAATAACTACAACAATGGCAATACACAGACAACTTTCACAGTAAACAAACAAGACACCACTATCACATTAAACAATATAAAATCCACATACACCAGTAACACAACAATCACAGGAAAACTCACAACCAATGACGGTAAAATATTAGCAAACCAAAATATCAAACTAAACATCAACGGAAAAACAACCACAATAAAAACAGACAAAAACGGAATCATAACCTACAAGTACCAGACAAACAAAGTAGGAACAAACAACATCACCATAACATACAATGGAAACACCAACTACCAGGGTACAACACTTAAGAAAACATTCACTGTAAGCAAATTGGACCTTAAAATTACAATAAACAAAATAACAACAGTTGCCTATGGTGAAAAGATAATAATCAAGGGAACATTCAAAGACAAAAACGGTAAAATACTAGGAAACAGTAAACTAAAACTCAACATCAACGGAAAAACAACCACAATAAAAACAGACAAAAATGGAATATTCACATACAAACACACCACACAAAAAGTTGGAACAAACAATATCACAATATCACATCAGGGAACAAAAAACTACAATAAAATCACCAAGAAAACCACATTCAAAGTAACCAAACAAAACCTGAAAATCACACTAAACAGGACAAACAAGGTAGGCTACGGATCCAAAGTATACGTCAAAGGACAACTAACAGATAAACATAGTAAAATAATAAGAAACACAGTAATAACCATAAACATTAACGGCAAAATCATAAGAGCCAAAACCAACAGCAAAGGAATATACAACCATAGCCTAACAACAACCAAACTAGGAAGCAACACGATAACAGTAACATACCCTGGAAACAAAAACTATAATAAAATCACCAAGAAAACCACATTCACAGTAACCAAACAAACAGTAAAAATAACCACAAATACTAAACAGGTAAAAGGAAGCAAAAAAGTAACAGTCACTGGAAAACTAACAACCAAGGATGGTAAAGCATTAAGAAACAGTAAAGTAACACTCACAATCAATGGTAAAAAGAAAACCGCGAAAACAAACACCAAAGGAGCTTACACATTAACAGTTACTGCTAAAACGGGTAAGAATACTTTGATTGCTAGTTTCACAGGAAACAAGTATTATAATAAGTATACTGGAGCTAAAAAAGTCTTCAGTATTGCTTAGATTTCATATTATTAGATAAGTATGTTCTTATCTAATTTTTTACTTTTTTTGATTATTTTTTCAAAATTTTTGTATTTTTTTAGTTGTATACTCTTTTTCAAAATGGCATTATTATTTTGTTATTTTTTATCATTATTTTTTCTTTATTTTTATCATTTGTTTTTCTTATTTTTCATTACTTTATATATTATTTTGATTATAATTTATTATAATTAGTTATTATTGAATATTACTAATTATGCTTCATAAACAGCCATGTACACAGATAAATAACAGAATACGAATAAGAATACTCACAACAAATGAAATACAAACTAGAAACAAAAAAATGAAAAGAAGAATATCAGAAGAGGAAAACCAGTAGAAGCACCCTTCGGAACACTCAAACAACAATAGAACATCAACCAACCACCATTCATCAACAAACAAAATGTAGAAACATAATAAACCTATTCAGCATAGCATACAACTTAAACAGAATATTTGAAATAATACACATAGATTTAGATGAAAACAATGAATATCAAACATTCAAAAAAGAAAAAAATCAAAGAATACAAAACAATACCCGAATAAAAAACATAAAATAACCTCCCTTTTAGAACAAATCACTGTTTGTTTATTCTGGACGAATAATTAAACCATTAATAAAATTAACACTGCTAATCATTTTTCAGAAAAAATAAAAAACCACACAACAAAAGCCCAAAACAAACCCCAATCAACCTAAAAACAAGAATAAACATTTTTACAAAAAAAGCCCCATTTAACTAAAAAAGAACAAAAAAGAAAGTATCAATAAAACTAAGTCATCAGAAAGTTTTGTCCAATACTCTGAACATGAAAAAAAATAGAATTTGAAGTTATATACTGTTTTTTCATAACTTCAAAAGATTAAAGTGTTTTTAAGCTGTTTTCACAGTACTTGTTTTACTGTAAGCATTATAACGGTCATTACCAGGATATGCGAGTGTTACTTTGTATGTTCCCTGTTTTGCTTTGGTGGTGTATGTGAATGTACCTTTGTTATTAGTTTTTGCTGTTCCCTGTTTACCGTTTAGTGTGATTCTTGCTAGGCTGTTCATTAGTGCGTGTCTGTTACGGTCTGTGAAAGTACCACTAATCGTAACTTTACCATTAGCATAACTTACTTTATCAAATGTAATGATAATGTCCTGTTTTGCTACTGTGAATGATGTTTTAGCAGTTGCCTTATTGTATTTAGTGTTACCAACATATGTTGCGGTTAAGGTGTTTTTACCCATGGTAGTTGCACGTGTTGTTACTTTGTAGTAACCGTTTTTATCTGTTTTTGCTTTGTATGTTTTACCATTGAATTTTAAGCTTACCATGGTGTTTCCTACTGCTTTATTATTACCATCTACAAGTCTTCCACCAACAACTAATGGATCTTTGTATTTAAGACCACTTGCAACTCTGTCAACTGTTAGTATGAGGTTTTGTTTTGCTACTTTGAATGTTGTTTTACTGGTTGCTTTGTTGTATTTAGTGTTACCATTGTAGGTTGCGGTTACATTGTTGGTTCCCATACTTGCTGCTGTGGTGGTGTAGGTGAATGATCCGTCTTTTGCTGTTTTTACTGTGACTGATTTAGTGTTGATTTTGAGTGTGATGCTTGCACTGCTTATTGCTTTGTTAGTGTTGTCCATGAGTGAACCTGTGACTGTTACTTTGTCTTTAAATTTAACAGCACTGATACTGTTGAGTTTGAGGGTAGGATTGGCTTTGTTTACTTTGAATGTGGTTTTTACACTGCTTGTTGTGTATTTATCGTTTGCTATTGCAGATACTGTTACATTGTTGGTACCAGTGTTACGTGCTGTTGTAGTGTACTTGTATACACCATTAGCATTTGTAACTACTTTGGTGGATGCAGAGTTAATTTTTATGCTGACAGGCATGTTATTAATAGCTGTGCCTGTTGTGTCGGTTAATTTACCTGTTATTACAACGCTGCTTCCAATAGTGGTTGTGTTTACTTTGTCTACTGTTATTTTTGTAGCTTTTTTGGTTGTTAGTTCTTTGATGGTTTTGTCTTTGTCTGCTACTTCTTTGGTTAAGTTATTAACTTTATCTTGTGTGTTGTTTAATTGTGTGATTAAGTTGTCTACACTTTTAACAATTTCGTCAACTTTCTTATTAGTATCATTTAATTGTTTAGCCAAGTCATCATTTGCTTTTGCTAAATCATCAACCTTCTTATTAGCAACAACAAGATTATTGTTTAATTCTTTATTAGCCTGTGTTAAGTTATTAATGTCATTGTTTGCTTTTGAAAGATTGCCTGCTAAATCCTTATTAGCTTTTGAAAGATCATCAATCTTATCATTTGCAGCTTCAAGGTCTTTAGCTGTATTGTTAAGTTTATTGTTTAAGTCAGTGTTAGCTTTACTTAAATCATCAACCTTCTTATTAGCAACAACAAGATTATTGTTTAATTCTTTATTAGCCTGTGTTAAGTTATTAATGTCATTGTTTGCTTTTGAAAGATTGCCTGCTAAATCCTTATTAGCTTTTGAAAGATCATCAATCTTATCATTTGCAGCTTCAAGGTCTTTAGCTGTATTGTTAAGTTTATTGTTTAAGTCAGTGTTAGCTTTACTTAAATCATCAACCTTCTTATTAGCAGCTTCAAGGTCTTTAGCGGTAGTGTTGAGTTTGTCACTTAAATCTTTTATATTACTTTCCTGAGCATTAACAGTATCATTTAACCGGTTTATAGTACTGTTTTGTTCATTAATTGTATTATTTTGAGTTTGAACAGTATCATTTAAACTATCAACTGTACTGTTTAGTTCCTTGATTAAAGTGCTTTGGTTATTAACAGTTCCATTTAATGCTTCAATAGTTTCTTCGTTTCCTTTTATTGTATTGTTAAGTTCTTCTATGATTGCATCTTTGTCTTCGTTAACATTGATTGTTACTGTAGTGTTGGATCCAGTGTATAATCCTTGTGCCTCATAGGTTATTGTTAGGTTTAATTCTCCACTGGTAGTTGATGTCAAATTGTATACTGCGATACCATCTTCGTCTGTGGTTACTGTTTCTGTCTGGTTTTCTCCTACTGATAGTTTTACTTCTTGTTCAGGTATTAGTTTGCCTGTGTTGTCTTTGAGTAGGATTGTTATTGGTGTTGCTTCATTGATGTTTGCAGTTGCTGGTGCAATTACTTTAAGTGATGTACTGTATGGACTGTTGTTTTCTACAATGTTGTTTTCACCATTGTCAGTTACTGCATCGTCTCCTTTTTTGTCGTTTGCTATTATGTAGTTGTCTGTTACTGTGTTGTCGTTTCCTGTGAGTTCTACTCCGGTTGCTGTTCCAGTTGTGGTTACTGTTATGTTGTTGTTTGTAATTGTATTGGTGTTACCCCCTATTTTTATTGCTATGAGTGTGGATTCACCATTCATATTAATTATATTATTAATACAAGTTACATTATTGGAATTGTGGTTTAAAGTAGAATTTACATCCCCATATATTCCTATAATATAAGGATTATCACCAACATTATACTTTTCTTCAATATTAATTATATTGTTTAATATTTTAGTATTCTCTGCATTGTTACTTATTACTGCAAATGAGCTAGCTGGACATTTAACATTAATTATTGAATTTTGAATAATTATATTACCCAAATTATTTGATTTAGTTGTTCCAAAGACTGTGTTAATTGTTCCATATTCACAGTTTAATGTAATATTTAAATTATCAAACTCAATATAACAACCAGACATACCAAAATCTTGGCAAGAAACTGGTTGTGTATTGTCAGTTTCATCTTCTAAGTTATAAACTAAAGTTAAATTGGATATGGAACAATGTGTTCCAACAACATAAAGACCAACGTTATTTAATGTAAGATTATTCTTCCCAACTATTGAAAAGTGACTGTCCATATATTGACCATAAACTGGAAGCATTAAATAAAATAATTTACCTTTTTCTGGGAAATAACCTAATTTAAATCTTGTATTTCCAGTAATGTATGTACCAAGAGGTAACCATGCCTCACCTTGTTCTTGGAAACGGAAGTATTTTAAAAAAGTTTCTTCATCATCAATATCAACTTCTTCATACTCTATTCCCTCTGTTACACTTGAGGTTTTTACTGAACGTAGATAGTTTTTATTTAAATTACTATTTCTTGAACCATGAATGTACCATGAAATATTTGGATCTGTTGGATAATTAGTAAAAATATTATCTCTACAAACATAAGCTGGGTATGCAGAAATTACTAATGTATTAATCCTATTTCCACATAAATCACAATTTGCACCAATTACATATACTGTTGAGTTTTCTGCGTTGTTATTTTTGAAGTTTATGTTATTGTTTAATGTTACTGTTGATTTGAATGTGTTGTTTGTCACGTTTGAGTATTCGCCTATTGTTGCAGTGCTGTTAAATATGCTGTTTTTTACATTTATGTATTTTTTTATTGTTGCTGTAGCGTTGAATTGGTTGTCTGTTATGTTGGAGTTTTGGTTTATTGTTGTTGTATTGTAGAATCTGTTGTCTTTTACTTTTGATTCTTTTGCTATAGTTACTTTTCCTGTGAAGTTGTTTCCTGCCACTAAACTACCTTGTGCTCCACTGAATTCTGCACCATTGTTTAATGTGTTGTTTATGTAGCCGTTTCCAAGATATGTGTCGTTGTAGTAGTCATTGGTTGTGTTGGTTGCTGGATCATAGGTTCCTGCCCAGTTTCCAGTTATTCCTTTTCCATTATAGTTAATAGTGTTGTTTATTATATGGTTGTGTGGTCCTCCAACTGTAATAGCAAAACATCTTGAATCAGCTGTTTCTGGTCCAGTTAATGTATTACTGCTTATGACATTGTTTTTGTTTTGAGTTATATTATTTGTAACAGGTCCCACATTAAATGTGTTTAAGTATATGAGGTTTCCAACTATTCCTTCTCCGATTATAATGTTGTGGTCTATGGTACAATTTTCACCCATAGTAATTGCTATTGCACTACATCCTGTATTGTTTACTGCATGGAAGTAACTGTTTTTAACTGTTACATTTATTACCCCATTGCGTAATGCAAAATATCCTGTATACATTCCAACACCTTGATCTACTGTTACATTAATGTTGTCGAATGTAATGTTTGATGCACTTGTCGTGAATACTTGTGTGTTATGGAATTTTAGATTTGTAATATTTGAATTATTTGCGCCAATGTTAAATTCAATGTTTGTTTGCTGTAGAGATGGAAGATTATAACCATATATTGTATTTAAATCTAGAGTAAATCCATTTCCTGTAATATTTATTGGTTTGTTTATTGTATAATTGTGTAAAGTACGTGTTACATTACTTGTAAAGTTTAGAGTATCATTTCCATTTACTAGTGAGGTTAAACCAGAATCTGTTACATATTCGTCAAAGTTAGTATTGTTTATGTTATGTATTGTGCCTCTGGTATTTTCTTCGTTCTTTGTTTCTTTCTTAACTTTTGTTACGTTTTGAACTTTTTTTATATTATCATTTTGTGTGTTGCTTTTTGTGAGTACATTTGTATCAGTTTGTTGTGTATCATGTGATACTGTGCTGGCTGTTACATCCTGTGATACTGTTGTATCATGGATGTCTGCTGCACTGGCTACTGATAGTAATGTAATCAGTAAAGCAGTGAATAAAATGATTTTTTTCATGTTTATCTGCATATAAATCATTATTAAAATTTTTAATTGATTCTAAATTATAACATTCTTTTATTTTTTTCAAATTTATTTAAAAATGCTTGTTTTAAAATCAATATTTGTATATATGATAATTTTCAAATATATGTTTATTGTAAAAAGAGATATATTAATTAGTATAATATCAAACTAAGATATATAATCTAATTAGTATTTTTTTAATCTATAAGAAAATAGAAATAATGACAACTCTTTTTATAAACAAATATTCAATAAAAATTAAATTTGGAGTGATATAATTATTTTTCTCTAATAAATTTAGTTAAAATATTAATTTATTAACCATATGATGATTTAATGATAACTAAATTAAATTCAAAAAATTTTATTATAAAATAGGTAATTATATCATATTTTTTTTTTAGATGTTATTATTTTCCCATTTTTTTTAATAAGGAATTTTTTTTTATTATCATTTTTTTTTTATGGTTGGTAAGTTATAATATGTATAAAGACCAGGTGGAACGGTAATATGAATAAAATTAAATATTTCATCATATTTCTTGCAATACTATTATTCTCATTGTCTGTATGTGCAGCTGCCGATGATACTAACATTACCCGACAGGATACTCAACATACAATAGAGGACACATATTCCTATGATAATAATGTATTGATTGAAAAAAATGATAAAGACATTAATAAGGAAAAAGAAGAATGTATAAACACAAAAGGTATTAAAAAGAAGAATATCACGGTTAAGGGTAATGCTAATAATAATGTAACTACAATAACAGAAGACAATTACAACGATTATATATCTATAAACAGTGCAGGAAAGGTCACACTAAAACAAGCATATTTTGTACCTGGAAACAATTACACGGTAAACTTCACATACCTGCCGGCAGAGGCCAAACAATTAGCAATAAACAACTTCTACAATAACAAATACAGAAATGACACTCTAACAATATCTGGAACAATTAATAATATAAACCTACAATTAAGTAAAGGTAATCTGAAATCACTGGAGTTGGAAGATAGTGTACTGAATTATGATAAGGATTATACCGGAGATTACGTGAATATTCCCAGCATGGTTGGTTTAAATCATGTTACCATTAATGTTGATTCTCAACGTGACTCTAGTGTAAATGTACTTACTGTTGGAGCAAATACTACTGTTGAAAACTGTACAATCAACCTTAATGCTTCAGGTAACACCCCAGCCATTGCTTTAAATCTTAGTGGAGAATACACTACTGCTAGAAATTGTATAATAAATGCTAACATCACCAGCAAAGGAACCAGTTCTCCATTATATATTGGTGGACAAAACAGTGTTGTTGAAAACTGTACAATCAATGCCTACCTTCCAAGCAGCCAGGTAGCATGGATGGACACCGATCTTCCAAAAGGAATTGGTGTGTGGATTACCGGATTTTATTCAACCCTGAGAAATAACCGTTTTAACATTACCGAATCCTGTATTTTAAGTGATGGAACACACAGAAGTCTTTACGGAGTATATGTCCGTGGAAATAATCTTAACATCTACAACAATACTGTTATAGTAACTGGTACACAGTACACTTATGGTTTTGTCGTTAGAGCTTCACAAAACAGGATATACAACAACAACATAACAGTCAAGTCAGTGTACTATTCTGCTGGTGTGAATATTGAAGGAAATGGTATGAAAAACAATTACATCTACGATAATAGGATTAACGTTTCTGCAGGTTTTGAACAGACTGATCAAGGTAATCCTGATGTTGCTTATGGATGTCTGATACTGGACTTCAGTTATGGTGGAGGAGAATACGTTGCAAGTATTAGTTCCATGGAAAACAACAGGTATATTAACAATACTGTTATAGCTGATGCTCGTCAATCATATGCATTTGAACTGTATGGTGGAGTAAACACTCAAATTATAGGAAACAACATGACCCTTACTGGTAACTATCCTATGGGTATAGGAGCAATCGGAATAAACACGACCATGGACAACAACGCAATCTATGTAGATGGAAATTCAAACGGTTCAGAGTATAGTGTTGATTACATTAAACCAACTACAGTAGGAATATATACTTATTGGATGAATGAAGGAAACATTATAACAAATAATACAATCGCTGTAACCAATGGAAAAGCACTAAAATTAGACAACTCCAAAAATGTACTGGTAGAAAACAACTTCCTACTAACCGAAGACTACGCATACGTCATAGAAGTGGACAACATAAACAACACATTCAAATACAATGCAATCCTAGGTGAAGGCACTATAGAAGAGGTGATAAAAGACACAACAGATGATGAAAATACTTATATCAATAACCGGGAACCTGTAAGTAGTCAGTTAGTTATTTCACCAGATTACATACCATTGAATGAAGAAGAAAATATCACAGTATTACTTAAAGATGTAGAAGGAAACAGTATATCTGGTCAATATGTTCAAGTACAAATTGATGGGAATTTACAAACGTATATTACTGATGCTGATGGAACAATATCAATACCTGTGGATTCTACAATAGCAAAAACTATGGAAGTTAGTGTTGAATATGAATGTTACAATGACTTTGGATGTGCAGCTTCAAAACAGATAAGAATTGCAGAACCTATCATACTTACACCTGATAACTTTGACATGTATATAACCAATGGATTGTTGAATGAAAATGTGCCGGATGGTGCTACTATTGATGTACATGGTAAGTTTGATAATGAAAGATATGCATTTAACATAACCAAACCGGTTAATATGTTATCCACTACAGGTGATGCTTTCTTCTGTTTCTATTCAACACCTAAACTTGAAGGAACCAGTGAACTTCCTGACTATTCATTCATAATTACCAGTGAAGGTTCAGGAACCAACATCACAGACATACAATTCGAGAATACAATGATAGTAACAACCGAAGCACATGATATAACATTTGATAATATTACTTCTTATTGTACTAGTGGTTATGGTTGGGGTCGTGGATCAACCAGTATCCGTAACAGCCAGAATGTCACAATCAAAAACTCATACTTCAACACAACAGACAACAACGGAGTAAGTACAGTAGTATTTGCAGCATCACAAAACTGTCTGCTAGAAAACAGCACAGTAGTAGGAAGCGGATTCATAGGAAACCTCGTATACGCAACCACATACAACGTTGATGTAAACGACAAATACGGAAACAACAACATCACCATACGTGGTAACAAGATAATGGGACGAGACCTACAAGTAGGAAGTGCAACATGCTACAGTGTATGCGTAATTGGTGACAATATTACAGTTGAAAACAATTACATAGAAAACAGTAACAAGTACCTTATCATGACACAATACAAGGACGATGCATATGAAGTAGCAGGAAGCACCGGTGGACTAACCATTAGAAATAATTCATTTGGTCCAGGAAAAATAGGAGTAACATTCAACCCATGCACAATAACCAACAACACATTCTATGGAAACGTAACACTAGAAGTTACCGAAAATACAATACAAGCAAACAACACCAACAAAAACGAAAATGAAAATCCATATGTCAGTGAAGAAACAAGTACAACACACCCTACAAAAATAACAATAAACGCACCCCAAAATTACATCTATGAAGAAAACACACAATTCACAATAACCGTAACCGACCAAAAAACCAACACACCACTAAACAAGGGATACATTGAGGTATACTCAGATGGAACACTATACAAAAACATCACAATAAACCAAGATACAACAACATTCACCTACAACAACCAGGAAATAGGACCACACCACGTAAGAGTATGGTACTACTCACCAGATGAAAACATAGAAAATACACAAAAACTACACACAATAGAAGCACAAAAAATAACCGGACAACTAAAACTAGAAACAAAAAACAACCCAGAAATCGGAGAAACAATAACACTAAAAGTAACATACACACTAAACAAAAACAAGAACCATCAAGCAAATATTACCTTTGAACTACCAGGACAAAAACCAATAACCATAACAGCAGCAAACAACAGTGCAACACTCGAAACCACGATAACAACTGATTACACTAATTTATTTATTTTTTTTTAGGATAAGTGGGTTTAATTTAACTTATGTTCTATTGATGAGTTAATATTAGTTTTGTCTGTTGATTAATTGTATGTAAAATGTATTTGTGTTAGTAAAATGAGAATGGGGGTTTGAGTAATATTTTATTTAATTATTTTTCTTTTAGTGTTTAATTGTCTATTTCTGTTATTAGTTGGATGATTTTTGCTACTTCTATTCCTTTCATTCCCATTGTTTTTAGGGCTTTTACGGTGGATGTATTTAGGTTCATGTTTGATACTACGAGGTTTTCTGTGACGAGTTTTCTGAATTCATCATATTTTTTATTGTCATTGAATAATAGTCTTAGGTCATATGCTATTGGTCGTAATTTTTCATCTAGGATGTTTGCTAAGTCGGCTATGGCTTTGTCGTTTTCTCGGACCATATTGGATTGTAGTACTCGTCCAATGTCGTTTTGTGTGAAACTTTTTTCTAGTTCTTCTAGGATTAGTTCATCTATTACTTCGTTATCTTTGTAGTTGTTTTTTAGATGTTTGTTTCTTTTGTTGGTTTTAATGAATTCCTTATAGAAATTATCGATTAATTCTTGTTTGTTGTCAAATAATTCGTCAACGGTGTTTAATAATACGGTACTGGCATATTTTTTTATATTTTTTTCTGTTATCATATTTATTCCCTAAAATAAGCTATTGTTATTTATTAATTTTGATTTTTATAATTTATTAGTTTTTAGGAATAATTGTATTGTTTTTAAAATTAGTCATAAAAAGGGGGGTTTAAGAAGAGTAATAATTTAATTATTACATTTATTTTATGCTTCTACTTTTAAGTAGTCATATAGGTATACTGCGAATATTGCTCCTATGATTGGTGCAATGAGGTATGCTGGGAATAGTTCCCATGGTGCTGCTGTTCCTACTAATGTGTTCATGAGCATAGGTGCAAATACCCTTGAAGGGTTAATACCACAACCGGAGAATCCACCGATTGCTACTACGATACCTGCTAGTACTAGACCGATACTTAATGCTGCATCTTGTGCTTTTCCGTCTACGGCTGCTGCCATAATACAGTACATTAATAGTGCGGTACCTAAGAATTCTACTATGAAAATTCCTACTATACCGATTCCTGCTACGTCACCTACTGATCCGAGTGCACCTGTTGTTGATGCGATTTTTACTCCTGCTATTGCAATTAATGCTGCGGATGCGATAATTGATCCTATGAATTGTGCTGCTAGGTAAGGTACTAGGTCGGATGTTGGGAATTTTTTACCTGCCCATAGTCCTATGGTTACTGCTGGGTTGAAGTGTGCACCAGATACGGGACCTAATGCGTATATTGCGACGGTTAATGCTAGACCGAATGCTAATCCAATTGCAATCCAGTCAGCCATTGTTATTGCTGCTATACTAAGACCACCGTTTACTAGTAGTACTAATACAACTGATGCTGTACCGAAGAATACTAATATGAATGATCCTATTAATTCAGCTAAAAATTTTTGAATCATGTTTGCCATTTTAATTAGCCTCCAAATTAAATAATACCGAGGGTCAAATTTTTGTTATGGTTATGAATTTTTCAATAATTTTTGATTTTCATCAATTTATTGTTATTGTTTTGTGTACGAGTGTATTTTTTATTCTACTGTTGTAGATGTTATTGTTTTGTTGTGGGTACACATATAACTTAACTAAATTTGTTCCTCCTCTATTACACACTTTTATTTGTACCACTATTTAAATGATTTAATTTTTTTCTTAATTTGACTTAAGTTTTTTAATGTATTTTTTATTTTTTTTCAATTTTATTATAATTTAGTTGATTTTGGTTAATTTTTGGTGGATTTTATCTATTTTAGCCACTTTTTTTAGTCGTACCTAAATTCGTTATTAGTTAACTTTAAATACTCTTAAACAATAAATATTCATAGTGTAACTTATTTTTCTTTATTATTATTAATTAATAATTTATTACTCTTTTTAATATCAATTAAACATCAATAACCTAATTACCAAAGAATAACAACACATATGTTGAAATCAAGCACATAATATTACCAATAATATTTAAAAATAAATTAATATGTGATGAATTATATAAATATCATTATCATTTTTATAACAAATACAAAATAATAATGGTAGGAAACAAAATGGATTTCAGAAACGTACAATTACCTCGCGAAATACATACAGGACCAGGTATAATAACAGAAATCGGTGATGTATGTGATACATTGTTATCTGGAGAAAATATCACACTAGTAACAGGAAACACTACAAAAAAAATTGCAGGTAACCAAGTAATAGATATTTTAGAAGATAAAAAATACAATGTCACAGTAGTAATTGTAACAACAGCCACCGAAGATTCAGTAGAAAAAGTAACAAACATTTCAAAAGAATCAAACGCAATAATTGCAGTAGGTGGAGGAAAAGTAAATGATGTTGCAAAAGTAGCATCAACAAGAAACCAAATTCCATTAATAAGCATTCCTACTACTGCAGCTCATGACGGTCTAGTTTCACCACGTGCATCAATAAAAAATGAGCATGATAACGTTTCAAAAGAAGTTAATGCTCCATTTGCACTAGTTGCTGATACACAGATAATATCTAATGCTCCTTATAAATTCACAGCAGCAGGATTTGCAGATATAATTTCAAACTTTACAGCAGTGGAAGATTGGAAATTAGCATATAAACTGATAAATGAACCATTCAGTGACTCAGCAGCTGCTTTATCATTAATGACCGCAAAGTTACTGATTGAACAGGCAAACAATATTCAACCTAGACATCCGGAAAGTGCAGGGATAGTTGTGAAAGGATTAATCAGTAGTGGTATGGCTATAAGTATTGCTAGAAGCAGTAGGCCAGCTAGTGGATCAGAACATAAATTCAGTCATGCTTTGGATAAAATAGCTCCAAAACCTGCATTGCATGGAGAACAATGTGGTGTAGGCACTATACTGATGATGTATTTACAGGGTGGCGATTGGAAGAAGATACGTTCTGTTTTAAAACAGGTTAATGCACCTACAAACGCTAAAGAATTAGGAATAAAGGAAGAATACATTATTGAAGCATTAACACAGGCACATAACATACGTAAATCAAGATATACCATACTGGGTGATAGGGGATTAACAAAAGAAGCGGCATTGAACATTGCTTTAAAAACGGGAGTAATAGATTAGGAGAAAGGTTTTATGATTACATTAATAGGTACAAGTTTAGCAAAAAAAGGATTGGTTTTCACGTATAATGGTGGTTCAAAAAAATGTGAATCATGTAGATTTAAGAGAACTTGTCTTAATCTGGAAGAAGGACGTAAATATATGATTACTAATGTTAAAAGAGTAACCCATAAATGTCCTTTACATAAGGATGGTACAGTTCAAACAATAGAGGTAGAACCAGCTACAATAAGGGCTGTTGTCGAATCTAAAAAAGCTTATAAAGGTTCTACAATAATTTTCCGAAAGCCTGATTGTGAGGATGAATGTGATAACTATGATATTTGTCATCCTGAAGGTTTATATAATGATGATAAGTGTCAAATAGAAGAGATTGGTCCTGAAGTTAATTGTAAAAATGGAAATAGCTTAACTGAGGTCATATTAAGTCATTAGGTGAATACAATGGTTGATAGTAATATATTGAAAGAAAATGTTGGTAAAGAAGCATCTGAATTAATTAAGGATGGTCAGGTTGTTGGATTAGGTACTGGTTCAACAACTCATCATTTTATAAGATATTTGGGTGAACGTGTGAAGAATGAGGGATTGGAAATACTTGGAATACCTACTTCTTTCCAGTCTACATTATTGGCAAGGGAGTCTGGTATAAAAATCACTACTCTTGATGAGCATGATATTGATATTGCTGTTGATGGTGCTGATGAAGTGGATTCTAATCTTGATTTGATTAAGGGTGGAGGTGCTGCTCATACCATTGAGAAATTAGTGGATAGTTCTGCTGATGAATTTGTTGTCATAGTTGATGGTAGTAAAGTTGTTGAAAAGTTAGGTGCATTCCCCGTACCTATTGAGATTATTCCTGAATCTTTAAGATTGGTTAAGAATGCTGTTATGGAGTTGGGTGGTAAGCCTGAAGTTCGTATGGGTATTCAGAAGGATGGTCCTGTTATTACAGATAATGGTAATTTTGTTTTAGATACTAAGTTTGATAATATTGAAAATCCTTATGAACTTGAAATAGAATTAAATACTATTCCTGGTGTTCTTGAGAATGGTATTTTCTCTGGTATTGCTGATAAGGTTATTGTTGGTAGGGATTCTGGTAATGAAGTTATAGAAAAGTAGTGTGGTGTTATTTATGAAACAATGTATGGATTCTGATAATTTACATAGACGTTTAAGAAAGATTGAGGGTCAGGTTGCTGCTATTGATCGTATGATTGAGCAGGATGTTCCTTGTGAGGATGTTCTTATGCAGGTTAATGCTGCTAAGTCTGCATTGAATAGGGTTGGTAGTATTATCTTGGAGGGGCATATGAATCATTGTGTTAAGGATGCTATTGATAAGGGTGATAGTTCTGAGGCTATCCAGGATTTGTCTAGGATAATTGATTATTATTCAAGAATTTAATTACTTTTTTTGTATTATTTTTTTGCATTTTTTTGTTTTTTCGTGGGAACCTTTATATAGTATTGTGACATAATCAATTATACCCATAGGGGTACAGGTATAATTATTATAATAACGTGGTGATAATCATGAAAATAATAAACACAATAAAAAACAACATAATAAAAATAAGTGCAATATTCATCATGATACCAATCATGTTTTACTTACACATATACGAACTAAAACCAATATACAAACCAAAACACAACTAAAAAAAGAATAAGAGGATTAATCAACATACAATCCTCTTAACAAACTAATCTCCTCCCTATAACCATCCACATCATTAGGAGTTTCCAAATAAAAAGGAAGATCCCTCAAACACCTATGATTAATAATATCAACAATAGCATCCAAACCCAACAAACCACAACCAATCTTTTCATGCCTATCCTTATGACTACCCAAACCAAACATACTATCATTCAAATGAACAGCCCTCAACCTATCAAGACCAACAACAGAATCAAACTCATCAAGAACACCATCCAAATCATCCTTAATATCATAACCAGCATCAAAAACATGACAAGTATCTAAACAAACACCAACCTTATCATCAAGCTCAACCTTATCAATAATAGAACGCAACTCCTCAAAACTCCTACCAATCTCAGTACCCTTACCAGCCATAGTCTCAAGCAACACAACAGTACTCTGATCCTCACTAATCAACCTATTCAAAGCCTCAGAAATCAACTCAATACCAACATCAACACCCTGACCAACATGACTACCAGGATGAAAATTATACAAATTATCAGGCAAATAACTTAACCTATCCAAATCATCCTCAAAAATCTCAAAAGCATTACACCTAGTCTTCTCACTCTTAGAAGCCAAATTAATCACATAAGGAGCATGAGCCAAAACAACATCAATATCAGAACCACTCACCAAAGAATTAAATTTCTCAATATCATCAAAATCCAAAGCCTTAGCCTTACCACCACGAGGACTACGAGGAAAAAACTGGAACGTATTAGCACCAATACTCAAAGCCTCCAAACCAATATTCTCAAAACCCTTATTAATAGATAAATGAGCACCAATAGTAAACATAAAACAAACCTCCAAATAATAAAAAAATATCCTATTAAAATATTAATATAATTAATTATATATCTTAATATATTACTTTTTTTGGGGTTAAAATTAATGGAAACAAAAAAAATATTAGTAACAGGTGGAGCAGGATTTATAGGAACAAATCTTGTAAACGAACTACAAAAAAGAGGACATGAAGTAATAGCAGCAGACTTACTCAACAACGACAGAGAAAACTATGTACGAACAGATGTACGATACTACAGACAACTAGAAAGAACATTCGAAGAAAACGGACCCTTCGATTACGTCTATCACCTCGCAGCAGAATACGGAAGATGGAACGGAGAAGCATACTACGAAAACCTATGGCAAACCAATGTCATCGGAACCAAAAACATGCTACGCCTACAAGAAAAAAACAAATTCAGAATGATATTCTTCTCATCAGCAGAAGTATACGGAGACTACACAGGAAAAATGTCCGAAGACGTAATGGAAAACAATCCAATAAAAGACACATACCAAATGAACGACTACGCAATAAGCAAATGGGACGGAGAACTAATGTGCATGAACTCAGCAAAAATGTTCGGCACAGAAACAGTAAGAGTACGACCAGTAAACTGTTACGGACCAGGCGAAAGATACACACCATACAGAGGATTCATACCAAAATTCATCTACTTAGCACTACACAACAAACCATACACAGTATACGAAGGACACAAAAGAATCATAGACTACGTCGGCGACACAGCAACAACATTCGCAAACATAGTCGACAACTTCAAACCAGGAGAAGCATACAACATAGGAGGAAACCAAGACTGGGAAATGGACATCAAAGAATACTCTGACCTAGTACTGGATGCAGTAGGATGCGATGACAGTCTAGTAACATACAAAGAAGCAGAACCATTCACAACAAAAATAAAAACAATAGACTTCTCAAAATCAATAAAAGACTTGAAACATGATCCAAAAGTAAAACCAAAAGAAGGAATACAAAAAACAGTAGACTGGATGAAATGGTATTACCGATTAGAATAAACTATCCTACTCAACAACCTTTTTTTTAACAAATCCTTTATTTTTAAATATTATTTTTCAAAATATCATTTCAAAAAACATAGATATAATAATTTCCTACAATATAAATACTAATATATTATAATGAATACTTTTTTTTATTGGGGTTGTAAAATTTGACTAAAGTAGCAGTATTATTGCCTGCATATAATGAAGAGGTAGCAATTGCAAGTATGATTCTATTATCTGAAAGATATGCTGATGAAGTAATTGTCATAGATGATGGAAGTACTGACAGAACAGCAGAAGTGTCTGAAATTGCTGGAGCAACAGTGTTACGTCATAAAATTAATCAGGGGAAGGGTGTTGCTTTAAAAACAGGTTTTGCATATGCTAAAGATTATGATATTATAGTAACGATAGATGCGGATGGTCAACACAACCCATCAGAAATACCATTATTAATAAAACCAATAGAAGACGATGAAGCAGATTTAGTAAATGGGAGCAGGTACCTGAACGGTCAGGATACTTCCACTCCAAGATATCGTAGAGTAGGACAAACCGTACTAGACACAGCAACAAATATTGCTTCAGGAGTAAAACTAACAGATTCTCAGAGTGGTTTCAGAGCATTTTCATCAAAATGCTTCAAATATTTTAACTTTGATCCTGAAGGCTTCGGAATAGAAAGTGACATGTTAATCGAAGCATCAGAAAATAATTTAAGAATACTTGAAGTTGAAATTACAGTACGTTATGATGTGAATACAACAAGGGCTAATCCGGTAATTCAAGGGTTATCTGTATTATTTAGGGTTCTGGAATTGATGAGATTAAACCGGCCATTAATTTATTATGGTATAGCCGGGGCAATAATCCTCTTCTTTGGAATATTAATACATTTAACAGTGAATGCTTCAGGACTTTCAACAAACATATACCTTTCAGCAATAGGTATATTTGTAATATTAATGGGAATTGTTTTATTCTTATCTGGAGTAATGACTGATTATATGAATCGTTTTAAACATTAGTTTAAATAAAATAAAATGCTGTTAAATAAAACTATATTATTAATAAAATAAAGAGTAAGATATAAGTAAAAATATAACAATGGAGAACGTATAATGAATTTTGAAGATTTTAAGGGTAAAGTTATATTTATTGGTGCAGGACCAGGAGATCCTGAATTAATTACAGTAAAAGGTGCAGAAGCAATTAAAAATTCTGATGTAATAATATATGCAGGTTCACTGGTTAACCCTGCAGTATTAGACATTGCAAAAGATGATGCTAAAATTTATGATAGTGCATCTATGAATCTTGATGAAATAATAGATGTAATCAAGGATGCTCATGATGAAAACAAGATTATTGCCAGGGTACATACAGGAGATCCTGCAATATATGGTGCAATAGCTGAGCAAATTAATCAATTAAAGGAATTAAATATTGGTTATACTATTATTCCTGGTGTAAGCAGCTTATTTGGTACTGCAGCAGCACTTGAATCACAGTTAACCTTACCTGAAGTTTCACAAACAATTATTATAACAAGACCTGAAGGTAGAACACCTAAGCCATCAAAAGAAGCATTAGCTAAACTGGCAACACATAATGCTACAATGTGCATATTCCTTGGTATTCATATGATTGATGATGTGGTAACAGAGCTACTTAAGGAGTATGATGAAGAAACTCCTGTTGCTGTTGTTAAAAAAGCTACATGGCCTGATCAGGAAATTGTTCGTGGAAACCTTTCTAATATTGCACAAAAAGTTCATGATGCTGGTTTCACAAAAACAGCAATGATTGTTGTTGGTGATGTATTAGATCAACAAAGTGGAGAACAATCCAAATTATATCATCCAAGCTTTGCTCATATGTACAGAGATGCTGAATAAGCATTTCAAAACTTTTCTTTTTCTAATTAATTATTTAAAAATAGTATTATTCTTTCTTGTTTTATAAAAAAAATTTTTAATGGTGGGGAATGTTGATTATAATTTTTCATTTCTTAAATCGATTGTATCTGCAAGGTCTGGACCTGTAGATATGATTGTGATTGGAACACCAACATCTTTTTCAATATCTTCGATGTAATCTCTAGCTTCTTGGGATAAATCTTCATATTTGTTTACTTTAGCACATTCAGGGTATAATCTGTCTATACATGTTAAAGCTATTTGAGTAGCACCATTTATCATACATGAACGTTTTGCAAATTCTTTGTCAAATAATCCAACTCTTCTTTTACGGCCGGTTACTACACCATATTCTTCAATTCCCATCTTTTCTGCTTCTTCTGGTGATATTTCGGTTGGGAATGGTCCTTCACCTACTCTTGTTACATATGCTTTGAATATGACAACTACTTCATCTACTTTTGTTGGACCTATTCCAACATCGGCTGCTGCTGTACTGGCGCATGTATCTTTACTAGTTACAAATGGATATGTTCCATAGTATAAGGATAATCCGAAACCTTGTGATCCTTCTATGAATACGTCTTTACCTTCTTCTATTGCTTTATTTACTTCCGATGGTACATCTGTTATGTATTCTTCTAATTCTGGGATGTCTTTTGCATAGTCGATTGTTCTGTTTATACGATCTGCATTTGCTGGTCCACATCCACTTCCTGTTGTTCCGATTTTTTTAGATAAATATGATGAATCTTTATCTGCTTGTGTGTGTTTGTCTGTGATTATTGCACAGTTTGCATCCATGAAGGTTCTTCCTTCTACTGTATATTTGTTTAAGTATTCTAATTCATGTTTGAATACTTCTGGATTTACTAACACTCCTGCTCCTATTAGTAACCTGGCTTCGGTGTTAAAGAATCCTGATGGGGTTAGTCTTAAACCATATTTTTCTCCATCACATTCGACGGAGTGGCCTGCGTTTGGGCCTACACCTGCTCTTGCTATGATGTCTGGTTTGTCTTTTGTACAAAAGTAGGTTATACATTTACCTTTACCTTCGTCTCCCCATTGTCCACCAACTAAAATGGTACATGTCATAAAAAATCGTGTCTCCTTATATATAATTTCAATTTTATTTTAAATTGATAAACTTATAATTTTTTTATAAGACCTTTATAATTATTTATCTTTAAGATATGTTAAAAACTTTTCTATAAATTTTCTTTTTTTTGATAGATGTGGTTATATGTTTTAACTTAGAAAATTATTAACTTTTCCCAGTAAACCTTTTTTAGGCTCTGGTTCATCTTCAATGGATCCTTCTAAATCTTTTTCATATATTCCCTTTCTTGAATCGTATAAAATACTTTTTTCTTCTTCAATTTTTTCTAGGATTTTGTCAATGTCTTTGTATCCTTTCACTGTTATTATTATGTTTAATTTGTGGAAAATATTGTTAAATTTCATGTTTTCTTTTTTATATGCATGTATTTCTGAATCATAGGTGTCTTGGTCTGGGGAACTGTTTAATGGGTGTATGTACTTGTTATCTGAGTTTTTTATTGGTTCTGTGTAGAATATTATGTAGTCTTCTATTAGGCCTAATTTGTAGTATTCGAATAATATGTTGAAGTATATGTTGCTTGTCATGTGGTTTGTGTAGGCTGTCCAGTCTGAGTAGTTTGTTTTAAAACCTCTTTTTAGTAGTACTACGTCTGAGTCAAAGTTGTCTTGTGATATGTATACGAAGTCGCTGCTTAGTTTTATTGCGTTTTGTATGGATTCTTTGGATTCGATTTGTCCTGGTAGGTATTCCATGTAGTCTTTGCATATTGTGAATTTAAAGTGATGTAATGTGTTTTCGTTGATTATGATGTTTGAAGGGTTTCCTTTTAGTATTTTTTGGGTTTTAAGATTTGGGTCGTTGTTTATTTCTTCGATAAGTTGATCGTTTTTTTCGGGGTTGCTTTCGAATCCTATTCCGTTTTTTCCACCAAATTTTTTGCATAGTTTGAAATTTGGTATTTGTTTATAGCTGAAATTTAAAAAATCATAATTATCAAAGTAATTGTTGTTTGTTGGTTCTGTGTTTTCAGTCATCTAAATCACTTGTCTAATAATGTTTATAGTTATGTGTTTAATATCTATTATAGTTATTTTATTTTTAATTTATTATAATAATTTGGTTAATTATTTATATATTGTTTAATAAAATAATTATATGTTAATAAAAGTTTCAAGGAGTGAATAATCGAATATAAATCTTTTAAAACAAATTATGAATTTTGACAGAGACTACTATTACGTAAAATATGAAAACAACAATACACTATTTAACGAAATACAAAATAAAAAAATAGACTTAATAAAAAACAATCAAATATACTCTCATTTAACAGAAAATTCCGAATATTTCTATCTAATTCTAAACGATACAGATTTAATAGGATTTTTTTCACTAAATATAAAGAAGAAATACGTTATAATATCCTCATTATATGTTTGTAAAGAATACAGAAAAAATGGTATTGCAACAGAAATAATTAATGATGTAATATTTGCAGTAAAATACAATATCAAATTTCATATCAATTGTATAATAGTGAATTCATACGCTGAATCTGCATTATTTTTCTTAAAAAGAGGATTTGATTTTTGTAAATTGAATAAAAAATTAAATTATAAAAAAAGGAATATGATTTTAATGAAAAAACATTTTTAACTTCTTTTCCTTTTTCTTTTACGTTGGCTGTTTAAGTCTTCAAGGACTCTTTCATTGATATAATTACCTTTATTTAACTTAGAATAAGAGATGTTGTTAACACTCTCAGAATATTTGCGTTCAGGATTATTTTCACGTAAACGTTGAATATATAATGAAATAATCTTTGATAAGTATGTATCCTTAGTAAAACGTCCATCAATAGCTATGCTTTTTACACCCATCTGTTTTAATTCATCAACCTCATCAATTAGGCATAACATGTCATTATTGAAGAAGTGGCTTTGCTGGTTATAATCGAAGTATATCTTATATTTTGCCTTGTTCTCTTTATCTTCCAGTACAACATATTCTTCTGGTTCTATATCTAAGTCAAATCCTTCGTTAAGGTTTGAAAAGTTATCCTTGGATACCATTATTTCCTGGTTTCCTTGAACTATTAATTCTAGTTCTGTATCGTATGGTTGTGATTTTCGGACTAAGTCACGAATTTCTTCCTTGGATAATTCACTGGATATTGTTGTTGATTTGAAATTGTTTTTTGCTAACATTGCGACGCTGTATTCGTTCCAGATGTTTAGGTTGTGTGATCCGTAAACCTTATTATTTGGGAATGATAATGTTAATGAGGGTGAATCTCCCATTATTGAAATGTTTATGTTGTCTTTTTGAAGATTGTTGTTGATTTCTTTGATTTTTTCGAGATCTTCGTCTGATGTGAATGCTGAGATTACCCATACTAGTTCTTTGTCAACAGCTATTTGTCTTGCTTGTCGTAGAATGTTTTCTATGTTTTCAAAGTAATCTTTTTTGTTATTGTATATGTATGATGGGTCAAAGTATATGCTGTCTATAGGGTTTCTATTTGCAATAGTTAATAATTCCAGGTTATCCACATATACATTTAATTTCATATAATCTGTTTTTTCAATATGCGTGTTCTTATTTTTATTATCCTTGATATATTTCTTAATGTTTTTACGTAAACTACCTGCTTCATTAGGGTTAGGTATAAAATACTCTAAGAGTTTCTGGGATGCAATCTCTAAAACATTTCTTCTAATATTATTAATCTTACCAATAGGCATAAACACATTCTCAGGCAAATCAGTAACCTTCACATTCTCAACAATAAAAGGAGTATTCCCACTTTTCACCATCTGATTAACAATAGTCTCCTCATCCAACGGTTTATTAATAGCATCATCAAACTTACGCTCAGACTTATAACCAAAACTAATAATATCATCATTAACCTTAAAACTAGCATTAACAATCATACTACGCTTCTTATTAGAAGTAATATCCATAGACAATGGAATATGTGGCTCTACACGTTCTTTCTGGAATTGCTTCTGCCTATCATGCAACTCCTTAGAATAACTAATATAAACCTCAGAACCAACCCTAATATCACGAGTAGTTTGAATATGAATAAAATCATCAGTTTGTTCAACAATCTTATCCAAATAAATACCACGAATATGATTATTATGCTTAAAACCAATACCATCACCCTTCTGAAGAACAGGATGATCCTTACTATCAAAAGTTATGACAACATCCTCACCATCAATAGACTTAATCTTACCCAAATACAAACCCTGATGGAAAGAACTTTTTCTACCCATAACCTCCCCAGGAGTATCATCTAAAATATAACCATTAGTATAATACCGATTAAAAATTAAATTCAAATCTTCCTCAAGTTTCTTAACAAGATCATCACAAGAATCATCATTAATATGATCAATAATCGTCCTATAAGAATTAACCACCGTAGCAACATAATCCGCAGATTTCAATCGACCCTCAATTTTTAATGAAATAATTCCAGCATCAGATATGGCTTTAACATTCTTATAAGTGGCAAGATCATGGGTTGAAATAAGACAACCATTACTAATACTATGATTATGATACCTAAGCTTATACATGGACCTGCATGGCTGAGCACAAGCACCTCTATTAGCACTACGACCAGAAATAAAAGAGGACATATAACAATCACCAGAAATACAGTAACATAATGAACCATGACCAAATACTTCTAAATCCATAGGAATACTATCCTCTTCAAGCCTAGAAGAAATACTTTTAATCTCACCTATACTCATTTCACGAGGCAAAATAACTCTTTTAATCCCCTCATTATAAGCCCATAATACACTATTATAATCACGTAAAGTCATCTGAGTAGATGAATGAACCTCCATATCAGGTAAAAACTTATTAATCAAATACACTAATCCAATATCCTGAACAATAACCGCATCAACACCAATACGATACAAATACTGAACATACTTCAATACTTCAAGAACTTCATTACTATTAAAGAGAGTATTAACAGTAACATGAACGCTAGCCCCATTTAAATGAGCATAACTAACAGCTTTCTCCATATCCTCCGAAGTAAAATTATGAGCAAAGGCTCTAGCACCATACCTCTCACCACCAATATACACGGCATCTGCACCAGCATTAACTGCTACAACAAGTATATCATAAGAACCAGCAGGTGCTAATAATTCTGATAAAACCATTTAAACTCTCCATAAAATTTTCATTAAAAATCAGTTAATACTATTATTTATTAATTTTTAAATACAAATATTTTAGTAATTTCAACATGATAAATAATCATAACCAATTATGAGGCTAACATATATGATACTAGACCAATATCCAGAATTATATTCAGGAATACTTCTTGTTATAAAGGTAGCTTTAGCAATCATTATACCAATAATAATATTCACAATAATTAACAAGACAATACAAAAATATAAATCATATAATTCAGTATCAAAAGGCTCTTTAGAAATATTATCAAAAATACTAAGATATTTAACATTTCTAATAATAATACTTGGAATATTAGATGTATTGGGAATTGATATTCATTCATTATTGGTAAGTGTAGGAATAGTGAGCCTAGCAGTAACACTAGCCGCAAAAGACACACTAAGCAACGTAATCTCAGGAGCAATAATAATCCTAGAAAAAAGATTTGTCGTAGGAGATATGATTGAGATAGACGGCCATAAAGGAATTGTACAAAAAATAGGATTCAAATCAGTAGAATTATTATACAAGAAAAAATACATGGTAGTACCAAACGTATTATTCACAACCAAACCATTCATCAATCATACAAGAAATGGATACTATGCAATATACTTTAATGTAACAATACTTAACCGATACAATTTTGACGAAAAAATATCCCAATTAGAAAAAATACTAGACGATACCCCTTCAATATTAAAAGAACCAAAATATCTTATAATGATAAAAAACATCACAACATCAGGAGTAGATGTTAAAGTAAAAGCATATATTGAAGATCCAAACATGGATACAAAAACAGTGTCTGAAATAATTAAAAGAATAAAAAGAGAAATGGTATTGGATGATATGTATTAATAATTTATTTAGCTGCAGATTCATCAGTAAGTAATTCTGCAGTATAAATTTTTATTTCTAAATCTTTAGCAAATAAATCCTTTGTTTCCTGACCAAACAATAAGAACTCTTCTGTTTTCATATGTTTCTGTAAAGCTTCAGATGACTGCCATTGTTCAACAAAAGTTAATGAATTATCCTGTACATTTTTATACAAGTTATAACTAATATTTCCTTCATGAGTTTTTGAAGCATTTATTAAAGGTTCTGCTTTTTCAAGAATTTCATCTAATTTTCCTTCTTTTGGTTCAAAAGTTGCATTTACAATAATCATAATTATACACTCCTTTGTTTGAATATTTGTTTAATCAATATTTATACCTTTTCAAAAATTTAAAGAGTATATGAAAAATATACTCTAAAAAAATATTATTCTAAACTGTAATAGTTTTTCTTGCTTCTAAAAAATTCTCATTTCCATAATAACAAGCACTAATACTGTTAACACATGGAATTTCAGTAATATTATACACTATGTTATAACTTTCATTAACATCCATCTTGGGAAGAATTGTCTTATCATTAATCTTAATGGCAACTAATCCACTCTCAGGTAAAACATTATTATCCCCAAGCATCTTGACAGATAAATATAACTTATCCGTAATAGTATAGTCTATGATAAAATGAACTGTTTTCTTAGATTCTTTCACAGTAATATTGTTGTAATGTAAATTATACTTATTATTTCCAGTAAATGTTAATGAAATATCGTATTTATTATTATAATTACTTTTTAACTTATAATTTTCTAAAACTACCATACCATTCTTTACTTTCAATATTTTCACGGTTTTACCATTAACTTTTAATGCAACTGAACCAGCATTAACATTATTATCATTTTCATCAACAACATTTACACTTAAATTCATATAGCTATTGGAAATATTACAACTCATAAAACTATGAGTGTTGTATTTAATCACTGATACTAATGTTGTGTCAGAGAATTCTTCTAGGTTATCGTTGTCACAGATTATTTTTAACATATATTTTTTCTTTGTTAACGATTCACTTAGTTTATAATTTTCAATAATTAAATAATTATCTTTAAAACTACATGTAAAGTTCTTAATTTCCTTATAATTGAATATTACATGAATATTGTCTATGCTGCTTTTGTTGTAATTATTAATGGTGGCACTGATATTAGTCACATCACCAGGGTGTGAAATAAAAGTATTAATCTTGATTTCTGGTTTAATAAAGACTATATCTTCAAGGAATGTGTAAGTTTTATTCTCTTTTCTACTGTATATATTGAATTCTAAATTCAAATCTTCATACCTATTTGGAAGTAAATAAAATGTAATGCTCCTGTTTTCATTAACCTCTAACAAACTCAGATGAAGAGTGTTATTTTCCTTATCGAATTTATCAGTTGAATTAATATAAGTTAATTCATTTGGCAATACATTATTTAATATGATATTCTTAACCTTGACATTTCCTGTGTTCTTAATCTCCATGTTAAAGGTAATATGGTCTCCATATATGAATGATTTTGTTATATTGGTAATTTCAAGGGTGTATTTCTCATCAAGGTATGATAAATCAATAGGTGATGTCTTATTTCTAAAGTCAGTTACTCCATCATAGTTTAATATTATGTTCCTTAATTCTTTGTTATACGGGTATTCTATGATAAATTCCGGTTTTAATACTTCTTCTTCACATAATTTGCTATTATTTTGATATAAATATAATTTTCCTGATTTAACACTTGTATTATATATCTTATCAGTTTCTAAACGGCCACTGATAACAAAATTATTTTCATTTGTTCCTAAGGAATTATTCAGGTATATTTTCAGATAGTTTCCTTTATACTCGTTACCAGTCACTTCCTGGAAAACAGTTGTGCTTCCTTTAAATAAGTCCTCTGCTGTATTGTTAAAAAATTTAGTATTTTTTACATGCACATTTCCATTAAAATCATATAATATTCCCTCATCTAGTAAGGAGGTATTATTTTTAAAGAGGGATTCTTCTATAATTATTCTGGAATTTTCATACTCATTTTTTATTCCACAGGTTCTGTTTGCAGTATTGTCTAGTATTGTCATGTTTCTAGATTTGAATAAGAATATTTCAGTATTATTTTCATTATAACTACTGTGGATTAATGTTTTATTAATGTAATTGCTGTAAATACTGGTATTTTCTATAGTGGCATTGTTGCAATATTTTAGTATTGTGTTAACTTTGTTATTGTATATTTTTGAATTATTCAGAACAATATTCCTGTTAGTTAGAATTGTATTGTTTATGTTGTTGTCATATATGAGGATGTTGTTAATGTTGCATTTGTTATCGTTGTTTATTATGTTGCTTGAATTTTCGTTTATAAAGGAACAGTTTGTTATGTTTAGTTGGGATAGTGTATTTTTGATGATTGAATCGTTTGCATTTTCATTTATGAAGGTGGAATTTTGGATGTTTGTTATTGTTTGTCCTAATAATTTTATTGTAGATCCTTGGAGGGAGGTGTTGTTTTGGAATGTGCAATTGATTATATTAATTACATTATTTTGATCAGGGTTTTCATTGATGTATATTGTGCTTCCATCGATATGTTCTCCATTGTTCTTGAAAGAACAGTTTTTAATGTAAAGTGAACTGTCTGTATATATTGCTCCTCCACCTAGTGTTGGTTTTATAGTGTGTCCTCTGTTGTTTTCGAATTTCACATTTTCTAGTATTAGCATGCCTGAATTTGTTAGTGCGGGTCCGAATTCACTTTTTGTGTTTAATATTGTGAGATTGTTTATAGTTAGGACTGCGTTTAATGGGTTTCTTAGGAAACTGTATTTGTTTTGTCCGTCGATTATTGAATGGTTTCCGTTGATTGTTATGTTATGGGGTGTTGTTGAATATAAGTCATTTGTGAATATGTTTGTTAATTTGTATGTGTTTTGTTTTAGGTTTATTTCATGATTTGTAGTGTTTGATGATTTTATTTTTGTTATTGTATCTCGTAGGTTATTATATGTGTTCACATTGCTTATTTCTGTTTTTTCTGTGTTTGTTTCCTTGGGGGTTGTTGTGTTTTCTGTGTCTGTTGCGTATATGGCATTATTTAGTATTAATAATAATGTTAAAAGTATTAATATTTTTAAATATTTATTAAAACTCATTATTTAACTTTATAACTCCTATATATTTTATAAAAAATAACTAGTCATATTATACAATGACTAATAAATAATCTATATTAATGACTATTTATAATTTTTGATAAACAAAAATTAATATTACACTAAATACAAATATAAACATATAAAACAAATAGTATATGCATAAATAACATGTAAAATATATAAAAAACAACAAAAATTAAAAAAAAATAATACAAATAAAAATTAATCAAGAAACGATTAAAACAAATCATACTACTACAAAAAAAAATAAATCTATCAAAAAAAAACATGACAAAAAAAATAAGGAGTTATATTATGAAAAAAATGGGATTCGGAATGATGAGACTACCACAAACAGACAAAAACGATTTTAGCAATGTTGACCAAGAACAAGTAAATAAAATGGCAGATAAATTTATAGAAGCAGGATACACATATTTCGACACAGCATACCCATACCATGATGGAAACAGTGAAGTAGCATTAAGAAAAGCAGTAGTAGAAAGATACCCACGAGATTCATTTGTAATAGCAGATAAACTACCACTATTCGCAATAACCAAAGAAGAAGAATTAGAACCAATATTCCAGGAACAACTAAAAAGATGCGGAGTAGACTATTTCGACTACTACCTACTACACAACGCAAGCGGATTCTCAGAAGCAGGATTCATCGGAGTAAACTCATTCGAATTTGCAATACAAAAGAAAAAAGAAGGAAAAATAAAACATCTAGGACTATCATCACACGCAAATGCAGAATACATAGAAAACCTACTCAAAAAATATCCAGAAATGGAATTTATCCAACTACAAATCAACTACCTGGACTGGGAAAATGAAGGAGTAGAAGCAAGAAAATGTTACGAAGTAGCAAGAAAATATGAACTTCCAATAGTCATAATGGAACCACTAAAAGGAGGATTCCTAGCAAACCTACCAGAAGAAGCACAAAAACTAATGGAACAATACAATGATGATAAACCAGTCGCATGGGCACTCAAATATGATGCAAGCTTAGAAGGTGTGTTCATGGTACTCAGTGGAGCAAGTAGTCTAGAACAAATGGAAGAAAACATAGAAATATTCGAAAACTTCGAACCAATCACAGATGAACAACAAGAAATAATAGACAAAGTAGTAAAAATAATCAACAGTCAAATAACAGTACCATGCACAAAATGCAAATACTGCATAAATGCATGTCCTAAAAACATAAACATACCAAAACTATTTGACTGGTATAATAACCAAAAAATAGAAAACGTTGATATATTCACAGCAGTAGGTAATGCATACGTTAACTATTCAAAAATAGAAGGTAACGGAATAGCTTCTGACTGTATAAGCTGTGGATTATGCGAAAAAGAATGTCCACAACACATTAAAATACCAGAAGTAATGAAGGATGTTAAAGAAACATTTGAAATTCCATTATATGGTTTTTCAAATGAATAATCATCCATTCCACACTCTTTTTTTTCATATTTTAAAGAATTTACGAGTATTACTAGTAACAATATCTCCTAATTCCTCATAATCCATATTCATCTCTTTAGCAATTCTCTTTAAAATATGTGGTAAATATTTAGGATCATTCCTATTTTTCTTAGGTTTCGGAGATAAATCACGAGGTAACAAAAATGGACCATCAGTTTCAATCATCAACCGTTCAGGAGGAATAACCTTAATAGCCTTCAATAATTCATCATTCCTTCGTTCATCACAAATCCATCCCGTAACTCCAATATAACAACCCAAGTCCAGGTAATCCTCAGCTTCATACTTAGTACCTGTAAAACAGTGAACAACACTTCTAGAAGCAACTTTAGAATGTTTACGCATAATCTTAGCAAAATCATCATAAGACTCACGATCATGGAGAAACAAGGGCATATCTAATTCTTCTGCTAACTCAATCTGCTTTTCAAACCATTTTCTCTGAACAGGTTGTGGCGAAAAGTTTCTATTATAATCTAATCCACACTCACCAATAGCAACCACACAATCCTCTTCAGCAAGTTTTCTTAAAGTATCAATAGTATTTTCATCACAAGTTTTAGCATCATGAGGATGAACACCACAAGTAGCATAAACACAGGAATTGCCTCTAGCATATTCAACAGCACTAATACTGGACCTTATACTACTTCCAGTAATAATTGATTTAGTCACACCAACTTTTCTAGCTTCTCTTAAAACATCTAACCTATCTTTATCATAAGATTTATGCATCAAATTAAGACCAATATCTATTAATTCCATAAAATCAAACTCCTAAAAATTATATAAAAATGTTCCAATAGTTATAGTTAAATTTGCTTCAATAAATGCAGCAACTAATAACATAATCACAATTAATATAATCAGTATGGCCACATCTATAAACATTTTAACAAAATTATTACAAGCATCAGCAAAAATTTCTGACTTATTCTCCATATTTAATTTAATTCCATTTAACAACACAAGAAGTGCATGAGTAATTCTTAAACCAGCTGCACAAGATAATATTATTGCAAATAACTCAATTATTCCATGAGGTAAAGTAAATGCTAAGAAATATTTAATATTTGTAATAGCCCCTGAAAAACCTATAAACAATGCATTAAACACTAACAGGTACACTGTATATGTACTAAGATAAAATCCGCTTAAAATCATATTCGCTGCAACAGAGAAATTATTGATAAATAAGGGGATTGTTTCCAATTTCACTGTTCCTTCTTGAACACCATTATGTAAGTTTTCAACAGAAGGCATTACTAAAGGCTGAAATACTCCCGGATAAAAGTATCCTAAAATCAGAAATATTACAAATAACAGTAATGAAAGAAGAATATGATATTTTATCCTAGAAACAAAAGACTTTATATTAAAGTCATCATCATTCATGTTTGGATAATCATACCTGTTATAATAAATCTCTTCTAAACATCTTGATACTAGAACACCAGTTAATGCTATTATAATAAATAATGCATAATTCTTACTAACAGAATAAACTATAATCCCTGCTAAAACATAAAGAGGGTATGAATACTTAGCAAAACCTTGAATAACGGATTCAGTAAGTATCAATGTAAGAATGATTAGAAAAGGAAGTTCTAAATCAAGTATTTCAACAAAACCTGCCTTAGTAGCCCATGCACATATTGAATAGATAAGAATTGAGATAATTACAGGAGCAATATATCGAGTTGCTTCTATTTTCTTAGGAGATGTTTGTACACCTTCTTGTTCTTCTTTAACATTTTCATTATTGGTGAAATATATTATGTTATGTTTATCACTTGTTAATCTTTGAGTTGAATTATTTTCATCCATATATTTCCTCCATATTTTTTTTCTCAGCAGTTTTTTTCTCTTAATAAATATATTGATATTATTGGTATAAATTAATTGTTAATTATATTAGTTATTTCTTAGATAAACTCTACTAAGGGAGGACAAATGAATGGAATTAATAATGTTGGGAACAGGGAATGCTTCAGTATTAAATTGTTATAATAGCTGTTTTTTACTGAAGGATGATAATAACCTCATTCTAGTAGATGGTGGGGGAGGAAGTGGCATATTTAATCAATTGGATAAGGTAGGAATCAATTGGAAACAGATACAAAATATTATAGTTACACATAAACACATGGATCATCTTATAGGGGTATTGTGGATAGTTAGAATGTTCTGTCAGCATACTAATCGTAACGAACACGAAGGAACTTTAAATATCTATTCTCACAATGAAGTCATATTCCTAATAAGAGACTTCATAGAAAAGTTCCTGGAAAAAAAAGACCTTCAATTATTGAATAAATCATTATTTTTAATAGAAGTGAAAGATGGCGAATCAAGAAATATATTTAATAAAGAAGTAACATTTTTTGATGTATGTTCAAATAAAGCAAAACAGTATGGATTTAAGATTAATTATGAAGAAAACAAGAATTTAACTTGTTGTGGCGATGAACCATACAATAAAATTAATGAAAAACATGTTAAAAATAGTGACTGGTTAATTCATGAAGCTTTTTGTCTAAAATCAGAAGAAAAATTGTTTAAAGCATACGAGAAAAATCATTCAACAGTTGCTGATGCATGTAGAGTAGCAGAAGAATTAGGGATAAAAAATCTGGTATTATATCATACTGAAGATAAAAATATTAAAAATAGGAAAGAATTATATCTTTCTGAAGGTAAAAAGATTTTCAAGGGAAATTTGTATGTTCCCTATGATTTAGAAGAAATTTCCATTTAATTTCTTTGTATAACTATTTCTATGGTTGATACATTGGTACTAGTTCCGTCTTCACGGAATATTTCTTCAGTAGAAAGTTTCACATCATCATCATTTGCATCTGTAATGAATCTGTTTGTAACAATTTCTGCTACATCCACAGCTTTACTGATGTTTTTTCCTCTTGATTTAACAGTAACTTTATCTAAACCTTCAAGCATTCTTGTGTTAATAGATAAAACATAATTCATGGTAGGTTTTTTTCCAATATACATTATGGAATCGTTAAAATCAAAACTTCTTTTTTCAACTTTCTCTTCTGTACTTTTATTATCTTTAAGAGGTGCAGTTGTTTTATTTTCAATTTTTGAAGCACTTGTCTTTTCAGTAACTTTATCAGCATTGTTACTTGTTGTGTTGTTATTGTTAGCATCTGCAATTAATCCTAGTTTTCTTAATTCTTGTGTAAATGATAAATTTTCACTCATTGTATTAAACCTCTAATATAATCCTATATTTATTTTTGTATTTACTAAGTAATAATATTTTTTTTTAATTATTTTTAGTAACCGTGATGTTCAAGAACATGGAACATTTTATATCGTGGAACTTTTAGGATGTCATGTGTGTTCTGACGATTATATTCTATTGATAATTCGTTTAATTGTTTAAAAACTCTTCCTTCAGCTATACGTATAATGAATTTAATATCATCAACAGTCAATATTTTATCGGGATTTTCTAGTAATCTGTCAATTTCTTCATTAAATTTAATAATTTCAACAGCTAATTTTCCATCATAGTGTAATTTATTGTCTATGCAATATGATAATAGGTACTTGTAATAATATTTAAAAAAATTTAATTCTCTTGTAAAATCTAAAATATTAAGTGTTAATTTTTTAGTATTCATATGATGAACTCCTAGTAATAGTTATTTAGGATAATGTTTAAATAGGTTTACATTAATGGGATTATTAATAGTAATATTGATATAATTGATTGAATATATATAATTATGAGAATGTAGGGGTGAAATGGTGAATTATAAACAATTATTTTGGAATCCTATAGCTTTTTTCATAAGTTTTATGATGAGTATTATTATGCCTATAATATTTGCTGTTCCTAGTGGTATGCCTTTAGAAATATGTTTCTTGTACTGGCCTTTAAGATGGGTTGTAGCATACTTTATAGTAACATTATTTGTTAATAAAATAGCATTTAGGCTAGCTCAAAAAGTATTTGGTTTTAAACCAGGGTTCTAAACTACTATTTTTTTATAATTTTTATCTTTTTTATTGAAAACTTATTTATTTAATCATTTTAATATTTTTAAATAATCACAGAGTATTGGGGATATGATATGGTGAAAGATAAACATGTAATAGAAGCATTAGGTAAAGCAGAAGTAATTATAGAAAATGGTGAAATAACAAGTGTAAGTGAACCAGTTATAGATTACTGTCCAATATTTGGGAAATATCATAATATTAAACAAATAACCCGGGAAGACATAAGAAAAAACATACAATACAGGATAGATGACTTTGGTATGTGTACAAAGGACAGAATCCTTAAAATGGATGACATGTTATCTGTAGGAATATCGGAAATACTTAGAAGTAATGTTGAAATAGGAAATATTGATTGTGTTGTTGGAGCATGTGATGGTGCAGGAACAGTACTGATGACTGATCCGGATATTGTGCAGGGAGTCGGTGGAAGAGTATCTGGACTTGTAAGTACAACACCGATACCTGAGATAATTGAAGGTTTAGGTAGTGAAAATGTTTTAAACCCTGAAACTGCAGAGTTAAATCAAATTAAAGGATTAAAAATGGCAGTAGAACGAGGTTTTAAAAATATTGCTGTGACTGTTATTCCGTCTGTTATTGTGCATGAAATAAGGGAATATGAAGTACCTGATGATGTAAATGTTTACATATTTGTTGCTCATACTACAGGTACAACAAGGCAAGAAGCAGAATCAATATTTGAGGATGCTGATATAATAACTGGTTGTGCATCTAAAGCTATTCTTGATGTTGCACAGTCCAAGAAACCTTATTATTATGGTGAATCTGTGCCTATTTTTGCAGTAACTGAGAGTGGTAGGAAGTTTTTGGATGACAGGTTACGTCATGTTAATAAATCGTTAAGTGTAAATGAATATCCGTTGGATTTGGATAAAAAACCTAAACCTTTGATTTAAAAAACTTATAATTTATCATGATAATTCATGATAAATTATATATACTAATCTAACCAAAATAATACTAGAAAACCATAAGACAACACTTATGAAAACCAAAAACAAACAAAAAGGATACAGATGACAAAAATGAATATAAAAAAAGTAGTAGTAGCAGGTGGAGGAGTACTTGGAAGTCAAATAGCATTCCAAAGTGCATTTTCCGGATTCGATGTAACAATATGGTTAAGAAGTGAAGCATCTATAGAAAGAGCACAACCAAAATTAAATAGGTTAAAAGAAATATATATAAATACAATGGAAGAAATGAAAACAAATCCACAAGCATACTGCAGAGGATTTACAGACAAGACAAAATTAACAAACGAAGAAATAGAACAACTAAAACAAAAGACAGAAACAGCCCATAAAAACATACAATTAACAACAAGTTATGAAGAAGCAGCAAAAGACGCTGATTTAATAATAGAAGCAATAGCAGAAGACCCAAAACAAAAAATTCCATTCTACCAAGAATTAGCAAAACACATGCCAGAAAAAACAATCTTAGTAACAAACTCATCAACACTATTACCAAGCACATTCGCAGAATACACTGGCAGACCAGCTAAATACTTAGCATTACACTTCGCAAACGAAATATGGAAAAACAATACTGCAGAGGTAATGGGACACCCAGAAACCGAACAAAAATATTATGACGAAGTAGTAAAATTTGCAGAAGCAATAAACATGGTTCCATTACAACTTAAGAAAGAACAACCAGGATACATACTAAACTCAATGTTAGTACCATTCTTAAGTGCAGCAGAAGCATTATATGCAAATGAAGTAGCAGATCCAGAAACAATAGACAAAACATGGATGCTAGCAACAGGAGCACCAAATGGACCATTCAGAATACTTGATGTGGTCGGATTAACCACAGCATATAATATAGTAATAATGAATCCAGAAGCTAAAGATCCAACAACAACACCAGGAAAAATAGCAGCCAAATTAAAAGAAAAAATAGATCAAGGAAAAACAGGAATAAATGCAGGAGAAGGATTTTACAAATATAATTAAATAAAATCAAGAATTAAAACTCTTTTTATTTTATTATTTTTTTCACCAATCTCCTATATTAAATAATAACTTTTCCTAATTTTAAACAAAATAAACATAAAAAAATTTAACATAGGAGGGAATAACATGGCAAAACATGTAAGCTTAATGTTTGATAACAATTTTGAAGGAGTAGAAAAAGAAGTAGTAGACAAACTAGTTCAACTACAAAAAGCACTACTAAACAAAGACATAGAAAAACTAGATGAACTATTTGATGACTCATTCCTACTAATAAGAGGATCAGGAAGACAAGAAACAAAAACAGAATTCCTAAAAGACATATCAGAAGATGTTCTGCATTACAGGGAATCCAAAATACAAATACCATCAATAAAACTCAAAGAAAACAAAGCATCCATAATCACAATAGTAGACCTAAGAACATGTTTACTAGGAGTACAAAGCATATGGAACCTAGACTCAAAATTCAAACTAAGAAAAATTGATGGAGACTGGCGCTTCGTAAAATGGGACACATCATACACACCAAAAAAACACGAAGATGAATAAAAAAATAGTACTAGTGGAAAATAACATTTTCCATTCATTTAATATATTTTACCTTATTTTTATCAATCTCAGACAAAGTATGAGGTTCCAAATCAAACTCTTTAACTCCCAAAGATAAAATACCAACAATACGATACTTATTTTCTAAAGACAAAATATTTCTAACAACATCCTCAGATTTCACACCATCACCAGAAAATCTTAAATGAGACTGACACCAACAACAACCAATACCATAATAATTAGCCATTAAATCCATATAAGCCATTGCAATAGAAGAATCTTCAATCCAAGTATCCGCCTTATCACTATCAGCAATAACAACAATAGCAACATTACAACCAGCAAGCATACCAGAACCAGAAGCCTTAGATTCAGACAACTGCTTTAAAACATCTTTATCCTTCACAACAATAAACTCACAAGGCTTCCTATTACGACTAGTAGGAGCAAGTAAACCAGCCTCTAAAATCCTATCTAAAACATCATCATCAATATCCTCATCAACATAATTACGAACACTTCTTCTACTAAGAATAACATCCATTAAATTCATTTACAAATCCAACCTAATAATTCATTTTACAAATAAATATAAGACCCTCATAACTAAAAAATATTTCCAGTAATACAAATTAAACATTCACATAACTATCAATACACACAACAATTATAACTCATGACAACATCTTATTATATTTATAATCAACAAAATTATAATTTACAACAAATATTTCATCATTTATTACTTTAATAAAATATCAGATAACATACTAAAAGATCAACTATTTTTACATAAACTTTCAATCAAAAAAAAACATTAAACAATGTTTAATATTCAAAAATATACCTACACAATAAATAATATTTAAAATAAAGAACATAAACCAAATTATATATAATAAAAAGCACAAATACCTAACTGTAATAAATATAAAATATTAAACACCAAAACATTAAAATTAATTTTATTAAAAAAAAAATTTAGGAGGCAACAATACTACTAAACACAAAATATCTAACACGATAAAACCACCCTCCTTATTACATAGTGTTTCATATCCAACAAAAGAAGAAACACAAAACAGTCAACATATGACATAATAAGGAAAAAAACGAAATTAATATAAAAATAACTAAAGTTAGATTATAAAAGAAAAACTGTTTGTTTAAGTTTCACTACAATAAAAGAGGTTAAAACTATAAAATATACAGATGCATTTTTACCTCCACGAAATTTTACTTTAAACAATCAGAGCCATGTGTTGTATAAAAATTATATAATTAATAATAATTCAAATAAATTATTTATTAAAATGGATAAACAAACAATTATAATTAATGTGATATAATGAAATATAAATTTTTAATGATTATTAGTATATTTTTATTGTTATCTTTATCTGTTATTAGTGCAGAATCTTTAAATTCTACTGATCATAAATCAAACATTGATGAAGATACAATATCTGATGAAAATCAAAATGAATACTATAATAATAAAATTATTGATAAACCGGTTAATAAACAAAATTTTTCTGAAAAAAACAAAGTAATTAATAAAAGCTACAAAAATTACTATAAAAATGGTAAAGATGAAGGATATCTTACAGTAGATAATGAATCAAATCAGTTTTATGTTTTTTATAATGAGGAGAAAGAAATTACAGTATACTTAATGAAAAATGAAAAAGAGATATGGAATAAATCAGGGGATATAAAATTTAGCATAACATATTTTCCAGCACCTTGGCCTGGTAATCTTGTTGTAGATACAGTTGTTATAGGTCATTATCCATTAAAAAATGGAATATGTAAATTTAATTACACGTTACATGATGATGCATTCAATTGGGAAGGTTCATTTCCCGAAAATATACATTACGATTTTGAATATCATGATAAAATAACTAATAAAACATATGATTATAGAGTTTATCATCTTAGCTTGTTTAGAGATGAACTCTTGGATACAATTATATGGGCAGATGATAAAATTTCGGCACGTCCGGGTCAAAAAATTGTATTCAAAGCAAGAATTGTAGATAATTTCATTAATCCTGTTAAAACGGGTAGAATTGCTATAAAAATAAATGGACGTACTATAAAATCGGACATATATTTAAATAATTGTGACGAATTCAGTTATTCTTATACTATTCCTAAGAATTTCTCTGCTAAACATTATAATTTAGAATATGTATATGTGGGAAATGAAGTAAATCCTAGAGCTGTTAAAACTATTTCCTTAAACATTTTGAAAAAATCCGTTAAAATTTCAACAAAAAATATTACGGCTTATCCTGGACAAAATATTATTATAAATGGAAACGTTACACATAATAAAAAACCAATAACTGATGGGAGAATTGTAATAAAATTAAATGGTAAAACAATTAACGCAAACATTACTCCAAATAAATATGGAGAATTCAAACATATCTACAAAATACCTTCTAGTTTCAAAGCAAAAACATACAACATTACAACTATATACATAGAAAACAAAAAATATGCAAGAAAAGAAATTAACACAACTTTAACAATCAAAAAGCAAGCATCAAAAATAACAGTAAACAATATAACAAATTACCAGAACAAAACAGCACGTTTATCTATAAATATAACGGGAGTTAAAACAAAAATCAAAGCTACTAGTGGAAATGTCACAATAATAATAAGAAACAAGCAATATGTCAAAAAGATAACTAAAGGTACAACAGTATTAAACTATAAAATACCATTATCACTTAAAGCAGGCAAATATAAAATAACAATATTTTATTCTGGTGGAAAAAACTTATACAAAGCAAACACAACAACCTTTTTAACGGTTAAAGACAATACAACCATTATACAATCAAAAAATATAAAAGCAACACGGGGAAAAACTATTAAAATTTCAGCTACAATCAATGACAGTATTGGATATATAAAAAGGGGTAATGCAACATTCAAAATAAATAATGAAACTATTGGATCATGTAAAATTATTAATGGAAGTGCATCAATAAACTATAAGGTACCAGAAAGTTTTCATGGAAAATATAAATTACAAATACTAGCTAAAGGAACTTACACGGATGTTAATGAAATACAAAGAAAATTAGTCATAGATTAACATTTAACATTCCTTTAACCCTCATCTTTTTTTTTTAAAAAAACAGGTGGAGAATATTGGAAGTTTAACTTACTTCTCCTTCTGATTCAAATTGCTTATACAGTTTATTATAATAACCATCTGGTAATTCTATTAATTCTTCATGAGTTCCTACTTCAATTATTCTACCATCATCAATAACTAATATCTTATCAGCATTCTTTATAGTTGATAGTCTATGAGCAATAATAAAACTTGTTTTATTCTCTGTTAACCTGTCCATAGCATCTTGGATTAATTTTTCTGTCCTAGTATCTATACTGGAAGTAGCTTCATCCAGTATGAGAATTTTTTTATCAGACAGTATGGTTCTTGCAATAGTTAATAACTGTTTTTGACCTGCTGAAATATTATCAGTATCTTCATTTAAAACAGTATCGTACCCTTCAGGTAATTGTGTGATGAAATTATCAGCATATGCAATCTTTGCGGCACGCTTAATCTCTTCATCATTGGCTTCTAAATTTCCATACCTTATATTTTCTTTAATGGTATCACTAAACAACCAAGTATCTTGCAATACCATTCCAACCAGAGATCTTAAACTATTTTTATCATAACACTCTATATTCACACCATCTATTTTTATTTCTCCACCATCAACATCATAAAATCTCATTAATAGTTTTATGATAGTGGTTTTTCCAGCACCTGTATGACCAACTAATGCAATTTTTTCTCCCTTTTTTGCCTTGAATGTCAAATCATTAATCACTGGTGTGTCATCATAAGCAAATTCTACATGTTCGAATGATATTTCATCAGATATGTCTTTTATTTCTGAAATTGAATTATTTTCTTCAATATCTATTTCTAGGAATTCAAATATTCTTTCTGTAGCTGCTAAAGCTGTTTGCACAAGATTCATTACTCTTGTAATCTGTTGTATTGGTTGTGTGAAATTCTGGATATACTGGAAGAATGCAAGAATGTCTCCTACAGCAATACTTCTTTCTAATACTAGTATTGCTCCAAGAACAGCTATTATAACATAGGATAAGTTGGAAATAAAATTTATTACAGGTCCCATTAAACTAGAATAGAACTGGGATTTCCATTCATAGTTGTACCATTTTTCATTATCCTTTTTGAATAATTTAACAGAATCTTTTTCTTGATTAAATGTTCGTATAATGTCATGTCCACTGAATGTTTCCTCAATTTGGGCATTTATCATTCCCTTGTATACTAGTTGATCCTTATAATATCTCTGTGAACGTTTCATAATGAAACTAATAATTATAAAGGATAATGGTACAAGTATTATTGTTAATAATGTAAGCATTACGTTAATGCTTATCATCATCAAGAACACACCAATAATTGTAATTACTGCCGTCATAAACTGTAGAAATGTTGAAGTTATGCCTGTCTGTAAGGAATCTACATCATTAGTTATTCTTGATAATATGTCTCCTCTTTTATTTTTATCAAAATCTTTCATTGATAAATTATTAACTTTTTCTATTACTTTTTTCTGAGATTATAACTAACACTAGTTGATATCTGTGTTAAGAACCAACTTTGAAGGTATGTGAATACTGCACTAATCACATAAATGATTGCAGCAATAAAGAGCAGGTATGACAATGTAACTACATCTATTGTACCTGTGCCATTTATCATTAAGTTAATACCATCAAAGATTACTGTTGTGGCACGACCGATGAGTAATGGTCCTATTACTGTGAATGAAGTGCTAATTAATGCACATATAAATGTTATAAATATTTTAAGTTTATAATCTTTCAATAATGAAAATACTTGTCTAATAGCTTTTTTCATATTATTTGGTTTTGATACCATACGCCTGTCACGACGTACACGTGTATTTTCATGTTTAAGAGATAAAGACTTATCTTCACTCATTCACATCACCTATACTCTATTTGTGAAGAAATAATTTCTTGATAAAAATGACATCTTTCACGTAGTTCTTCATGTCTTCCTTTATCAACAATTTCACCCTTATTTAACACAATTATTTCATCAGCATCTTTAATAGAACTTATACGTTGTGATACTATTAAAACTGCACTATTTCGGGTAATGCTCTTCAATTTATCTCTTAATAGTTTTTCTGTAGAAACATCCAATGCAGAGAAGCAATCATCAAACAAGTAAAACTTATGTTCTCCTATGATTGCACGGGCAATGGATAATCTCTGTTTTTGTCCACCAGAAAAATTTGATCCTCCCTGTGATACTTTCATATCTAAATTATCTATAAATTCACTTGCCTGTGCATTTTCTATAGCAGTATACATTTCTTTTTCATCAGCATCCTCCTTACCCATAAGAAGGTTGGATTTTACTGTTCCACTAAACAATATTGCTTTTTGAGGAGCCAATGATAATTTTTCTCTAAGGGATTGTAAGTTATATTTATTAATATTAATATTGTTAATTAAAATTTCTCCAGAAGACACGTCCTGTAATCTTGGAATCAAATTCATAATGGTTGATTTTCCACTACCTGTTCCACCAATTATTGCAGTAGTTTTACCGGGATAGAGTTTAAAGTTGATGTTATGCAAAGTCTCTTTTTCAGCTCCTGGATAAGTATATGATACATTCCTAAATTCTAAGATTTCATGTTCCGAGGAATCTTTTATTGTTCCATCGATTATTGTTTCATCTGTTTTAAGAACATCTTCGATACGATTTGCAGATACTAGTACACGGGGTAGCATGATAAGAAATCCGCCTATCATAATAAAAGAGGCTACCATCTGGGTTGAATATTGAACAAATGCAATTAGATCTCCAGTAAGTAGTAAACCATTTAGTGCATCGAAAGTTCCAAAGTATAATATAAGTACTATCATAAGGTTAAGAATCAAATTCATGGCAGGTATAAGAATCAGCATTGTCCTATATACGTGCAAGTTAACATTATAATAATCCTTGTTCTCTTTTTCAAATCGTTGATTCTCATATTTTTGTCTAACAAAAGCTTTTATAACTGGAATACCAATTAATATTTCTCGGGATACTCTGTTAATATTATCCACAATTTCCTGTGTTCTCTTAAAATAAGGAATAACATTCCATATAACAACAATTAAGAGAATTACAACAGATATGAAAGCTAAGAATATAATCCATGAAAGGTTGGATTTGATTTCAAACACTTTAATCATACTGCCAATTGCAAGGATAGGAGCAAATAGTAATGTTCTGAACATTATCCCAAGGATGTGTTGTATTTGACTTACATCATTAGTACTTCTGGTGATAAGTGAAGCTCTGGAAAACTTGTTTAATTCATGATTTGAAAACTTAAGAATTTTCGAAAATAGTTCTTCTCTTAAATCTCTAGCATAAGATGATGAAAGAATACTTGACACATATGATACTACAATAGTGGCTAATACAGAGAAGGCAACCATTAACATCATATTCATACCAATACTGGTAATAAGGTTAAAATCAGTATTTTGAATACCCCTGTTAACAATATCTGCAGTATATGATGGTAATGTTAAGTCGCAGTATACTTCAATTATTAGAAAAATTACTATTAATATTAGTTTAAATAGTTGTCTATTAAAAATTTTAATAATGTTTTTCATAAATCACCCCCTCCATTCATTATACTTGTTTTAATCTGTTTTTCTCAAGGTTAACATTTCTTTTAATTCATCATCATTCATTTCTGTAATGAATTTCTCACCACTACTTACAGTAAGTTCTGCTAATTCTTCCTTATCCTTAATCATTTCATTAATTCTTTCTTCAAATGTACCATTTGTTATAAAACGATAAACCATAACATTATCTTTTTGTCCTATACGGTAAGCACGATCAGTAGCCTGATTTTCTACTGCAGGATTCCACCATAAATCGTAGTGTATAACATTGCTTGCAGCCGTAAGGTTAAGACCAGTTCCTCCAGCTTTTAAGGATACGATAAATATTTTTGACTGAGAATTGTTCTGGAATTTGTTTACTAACTTGTCACGTTTATTACGTGAAAGAGATCCATGTAAGAACAACACTTCCTCTTTTAATCTTTCTTCAATAAGTTTCTTCATAATATTTCCCATTTCAACATATTGGGTGAATATTAAAACTTTCTCATTAGATTCTATAATATTCTCTAATATATTTATTAACACTTCCATCTTTCCGGATTCTTCAATACTGTACTTATTGCTCTTAGTATACTGTGATGGATGATTACAGATTTGTTTTAAGGAGTTAATTAATTTCAAAACAATTCCTTTTCTTTGAATTCCATCGGATTTATCTAATTCAAGTATTAATGTGTCAAGTGTTTCCTTATATATTGCTGCTTGATTCTTAGTTAAACTACAGTAAATATCATTAGTTATCTTATCTGGTAAGTCATTAATAATGTTCTTATCACTCTTCAAACGTCTGAGGATGAATGGTTGTGTAATAAGTTTAAAGTTGTTCAAAACATTCTGATTACGTTCTTTTTCTATTGGAACAATATAATTTTCTCTAAACTTCTTTAATGAAGTAAGATAACCCTTATTAATGAAATCAAAAATGCTCCAATACTCTGATAACCTATTTTCCACAGGAGTTCCACTTAAAGCAATCTTATTTCTTGATTTAATGGACTTAACTGCAAGAGTCTGTTGGGTGTTAGGATTTTTAATATTCTGAGCTTCATCAACAACAGTTAAAAACCATTTCTGTTCATTGAACTTTTCAACATCACGCCTAATCACACCATATGAAGTTAAATAAATATCATACTCTTTATCAGGAAACTTCCTCGAAGAACCATGATAAATATAACTGGATAATGTTGGAGTAAACCGGTTAATCTCCTGTTGCCAATTTGTAAGCAAACTGGTAGGAGCAACAATCAAAATTTTACCCTTACTCAGCATTCCATTATTCTTAAGATACAAGACTGTTGTAAGAACTTGTAATGTCTTTCCAAGACCCATATCATCTGCTAGAATAGAACCAAAACCTGTTTTAATATTCTGTACAAGCCAAGAAAAACCAACTTCCTGGTAAGGTCTAAGCTGTGCATTAAGATTCTCAGGAATGTCCACGTCAATATTATTATTAAGATTTTCAAGCATATTGTTTATGTTATCATCAACTTCAACTTCAGCATAATTAATCTGCTTACTAAGAACAGCCTTAAGAAGCTCATTTTTATTTAATTTCTGTGGAAGCTTTTCAATATGTTTAATTAATGTCTTAGTCTCGTTTTCATCAAGAATAACATAATCATTAGCTATCTTAACTAATCCCCTAGATTTTTCAACTAATTCATTAAATTCTTCTATACTGCAATTAGTGCTGCCAAGAACAACCTTCCAATCAAACTTAACAATATCATTAAATGTCAGATAACTTTTTTCATTCTTGTTTGCAGCTATTTCTAAAGATAATTTAGGTTTAAATATTTTGTTAAGATTTTTAGGAAGAATAATGTTTATTCCTAGAATTTCAAATAACGGCAAAGTATCCATAAAGAATTTTGAAAACTCATCTAAATCATAATTAACTTCCTTAAAGTTAAGCATGTTATTTACGTCTGGAAATACTTCATTAATGATATAAATATCACTCAACAATTGTAATTTTATATTATCATCAATTGTTTCACTGATAACTTCCTGAATATTTTTCATACCCTTGTCATTAAGGTTAACTTCAACATCCACTTTAAATGAATCATTTTCTTCCTCATTAATTACAAGGTATAAATCATAGTCTCTTGAACTTAGTACAAACTTGGATAACCATTGATTTATAAGATTTTCATACCCTGATTCTTCAAATTTACTGAAAGTCCTTGGTTCTCCAAGAAATAGTTTCACAACACTTTTTTCATATAATTTGCTCATTGCCTGTGTTAGGCCAAATCTCTTAAATTTATGAAATAATCCGTTTATTATTAAACTAACTAATGTTATAATTTGATCTTTTCGTGATAATACACTATTATCATATGTAAGTAAGTCTTCCGGACAATTATTCGCAATACTGTTAATTATTTTGTTAATTTCTTCATCAAATACGGCTGGAATCCAGCGAATATGGTAATCCTGGTTACTCTCAAATAATTCTGGAATAATTGAATGCTTTTTAACTAATTCTAAGCTAAATTGGTAGATTGTATTTAATGTTTCAATATTTTTATTCATATTTTTATATTCTGTTTTACTTAGTTCCGTTAAAAATGTGAATAATAATTCTTCACAGGGGTATTCAGTGAGCAGCGAATCATTTCCTGTAACAATTTTATCAATGTTGTACTTATTATTTAGGTTAATTTGTAATGTTTCCCACTGATTAGGATAGTTCCATTCTTTTAGGAAAATATTATCTAAGAATGCAGTGATATCATCTACATTTTTATCAATATTAACAAATGTATGTCCAGAAAATCTATAATATGGTTCATAACCATTTGCTTCGTAGCGTTCATATTTATCAACAAACTTTTTCACAAAGCGTTCCATTGAAACATAGATACTGTTTAATACTGTTTTAAAGTTTTTTTCAAAAAATAATGGGTTATCATTTAATAAGAAAAATATGTTCTCTTTTAAATCTTTAATTCTTGAAAAATCTATTTCTTTTTCAATTGTTTCATTATCATTGTCGTAAATGAATAATTCGGATATGTTTTTTATATTGTTACTAGTAGATTTATATTCTAGTAATTTAAGTAAGTCACATCCCTGAAGTTTAAACACTTGAAATGGGTCCTTATCCACTTCATGGGATATCATATAAATTACGCCTGCAATGTGTTTGCATATGTATGCATAATCTGGACAATCACATTCAGGGTCTATGTATTCTATTGATGTGGGAAATACTTGTATTCCTTTTTCGTAAAGTGCTTCATGTAACTGTTTTGGTAGTTTATGATTTAATAATGAGGATAGGATGTACTCATTTGATTTCACGGTTTCTAGTATAGTTTCTATTTGTTTTTCATTAAATGTTCTGAAACTTATTGTTACATCATAGTAATTGTATGATTTTCCTGTTACTTTTGCTGTAACAATGTTATCATTTATTTCAATATCGTATACTTTACCAGTATTTGCATATGATTTTCCTCGGGGGATTCTGTTTGTTAGGTCAACTCCTTGTAGAGCATTTAACCAGTTTTCTCCCCACCAACTTAACCCAAATTTCATAAGTATATATTTGAATTATATTTGTTTTATTTTTTTTCTTTAAAAAAATTTTATAATGGGGTAATGTTTATGATGGTGTGCAAAAAAGGATAATAATTTTTTTTGATATTAATCAAATTATTTGGGGGGGGGGGATTATTCCATTAATTTTTCTATTCTAATTAATTCTGTAAAGCATATGCATCCAAATCCGGAGGTATATGTTTCAATATTTTCTTTTTTATCTTTATTGTCTATGCATGTTCCACCTAATGATTCACATAGGTTAGGTATGTGGTACTTGTTGATATTGGATTGTCTGGTTGCTGTTGACTGGTATTCGTCTTGTGTTACTATGCATAAATTGTTATGATAGGCATATGTTATAATATATGGATCTGCATCATCTGGACTTTCTAATGCATAATTATTAAAGTAATCAGGGTATTTGCTACGTAGTGTATTGTATGTGTCTGAAATTTCATTATCTATACTGTCTTTAAAGCAGTATTCATGATCTTTACAGAAAATTTCATCGTTTAATTCGTTTTTAACTTTATCTATGGATACTGCTGTTCCTTCTTTTAGTAGTTTGATGAAGTTTTGGTATTGGGTTGGAAAACAGTCTTTATCGTATTGTTGACCGCTTTGGAATCTGAGGAAAATATTGGTATCAATCAAATATTTTGGATTGTTCATCGTCTTCCTCCATTTAATTTGTTGATAACATATGGAATTACAGTATGTGGAATTCCCAGTTCATTTGATAAGTCTAAGTCGTTTATTAGTTCTTCATCGTATGCTTCTAGTAGTAGTTCTACGAATAGGTGTCCGTTTTGGTTTAAATTTTTTGATGCCATTGTTTTCAGGCGTTGTTGTTTATAGTTTCTTTTCTTTTTAGGTTTATCTTTTTTAGGTTCTTCTTTTTCTTCAGGTTCTTTTTCAGTTTTGTTTTCGGTTTCTTTGTTATATACTCTTTTTAGTAGTTGTTCTTCTAGTTCTTCATCGGTTAGGTAATTTAGTTTGTTTAGTCGGTATAATATGTTTTCCATTCCTACGTTATATCTTGTGGATATTATTCTGATTACTGAGTTGATATTGCTTATGTTTATTTTCTTTATTTCTTTTGCTGGGAGCAGTATTTCTGATGCGATTGAGTTACATAGTTCTTCTTCTTTTTCTCTGTTATAGTCTCCGCTTATTCCATCTTTTCCTATGAGTAAGTGTGCGTATTCGTTGAATAGTGAGAATATTTTTTCTTTATTTGAGTTTCTATTGTTTATTCCTATGATTGGTAATTTTTTGTTGTTAAATGCATATCCGTTTATGTCTTCTGGTTTTATGTTGTAGAATTTGAATATGAGTATGTTTAATGATTCAAATTCTCGTATCCAATCGTCTATTGTGTATTCATTTAGTTTTACTGCATTTATGTCTAATGATTCTTTTATTGTGGATATTATTGTTGTTTTGTTTGGTGCTTTTTCTTGGTAGTATTTGAATGTTAGGTCTTTGTTTAAATTGTCTGCTATGTCTAGTAGTAGCATTCTTTTTCGTTTTGCGTGTTTTATTTCTTTCAGTATTTCTGGGCTTGATAGTATTCGTTTGTCGTTCATTGTTCGGTAGTCTTTGATGTATTGTTCTATTTCTGGTGGTGGGGTGTTGTTTAGAAAGAGTAGTGGGCTTACATCGTATAGTTTTGCTAGTTTGTTCATGTTTTTGTAGGTTAGTTCTCCTGTGGATTCCCATTGTGCGAGGGTGTATTCTGTTATTTTTAGTTTTTTGCTTGCTGATTTTAGGGTGTAGTTTAATGATTTTCTTGACCAGATTATCCATTTGGGATTTACGGTTATGCTTTGTGACATATTTTTTTTCTCACTTTTATCTTGTTGGGATTATTTGTTATTATTGTATTTTATGTTTTTTCAACTATTTATTTTTAATATTTGATTATTATCTTTTAATTCATCATATAACTATTTCCTAAGGAAACTATTTATATTATATAAACCAAAAATATCAATAACAAAAACAAAAGTGATAAAATGGAACACATAACATTAACAAACGGTACAAAAATACCACAACTAGGATTTGGAGTATTTCAAATACCACCAGAAAACACAAAAGAAATAGTAAAACAAGCAATAGAAGTAGGATACAGACACTTTGACACAGCACAAGCATACTTCAACGAAGCAGAACTCGGAGAAGCAATAAAAGAAAGCGGAATCAAAAGAGAAGAATTCTTCATCACAACAAAAGTATGGCACACAAGCCACGGCTACCAAGAAACCAAAAAAGCATGCGAAGAATCATTAAAAAAACTAAAAACAAACTACATAGACCTATACCTAATACATCAAAACATTGGAGACATATACTCAACATGGAAAGCATTAGAAGAATTATACAAAGAAAACAAAGTAAAAGCAATAGGAGTATGTAACTTCACACCATCAAGATACGTAAACCTATCACTACACAGCCAAATAAAACCAATGATAAACCAAATAGAAGTCAACCCATTCTATCAACAAGACCAAATAGAAACATTCTACCAAAAATATGAAACAACAGTAGAATCATGGGGACCACTAGCAGAAGGAAAAAACAACATATTTAACAATCAAACACTCAAAAAAATAGCACAAAAATATGAAAAAACAGTAGCACAAATAATATTAAGATGGATAATCCAAAGAGGAATAATAACATTCCCAAAATCAACCAAAAAAGAAAGAATGACAGAAAATATCAATATATTTGACTTCGAATTAAAAGAAGAAGATATGGAAAAAATAAAAGAATTAGAAACTGGAATACCAATAGCAGACATTGATAGTCCAGAATTTGTAGAAGCAATATCAAAATATGAGGTGTAGATAAAAATGAAATTTGACTTAAATGAAGATAAAGAAGTAGTAGTATTACTAGGTGCAGGAGACATGGGATTAGCCATAATAAAAAGAATCTCAGCAGGAAAAAAAATATTACTAGCCGATATCAATGAAGAAAAACTAGAAACACTACAAAAAGAACTAACATACTCAGGATATGATGTAGAAACACAAGTAACAAATGCAATAGAAGAAGAATCAATAAAACAATTAGCACAAAAAGCAGCATCATTAGGAAAAGTAATGTACTTCATAGATACAGCAGGAGCATCACCCTCCCAAGCAACACCAGAACACATAATAAACCTAGATCTTATAGGAACATCATATGCAATAGATGAATTCGGAAAAGTCATGGCAAAAGGAGGAGCAGGATTAATAATATCCTCAATGACAGGATACATGCCATCACCACTAACAAGAGAAGACGAAAACCTATTAAGAACTACAGAAACACACAAGTTAAAAGATTTAAACTGTCTAAAAGAAGAAATAATAACTAACTCTGGAATAGCATACGTAGTATCTAAAAAAGCAAACCAACTAAGAGTACAATATGCTTCTGCAACTTCATGGGCAGAACGAGGAGCAAGAATAAATTCAATAAGTCCCGGTATAATAGTAACACCATTAGCCTATGATGAATTTAACACTTCAGGCGAAGGATACCAAAGAATGATAGATGTATGTGGAGCAAAAAGAGTAGGAACATCTGATGAAATAGCATTTGCAAGTGAATTCTTATTAAGTAACAAAGCAGGATTTGTAACAGGAATCGACTTACTAATCGATGGAGGAACCATAGCTGCCATAAATAGTGGAGTAATGGACATAGAAATCCACTAACATCACATTCAACATTTACTTTTTTTTTAACATTTTTATTTACTAGAAAATAATTTCTAATAAGACTCTTTCAACAATAGTATAATTAAGTTATTAAAACGATTAAATATATCTGAAAAATAATATAATAAAATTATAACTGAAATATACAAATATTAGAAAATAGATACTACAACTTAACAAAAAGGAGGGAAAACATCATATGAAACAAAAAATAATAAGTATATTAATAATACTCATTATACTTGGATGTGGAATAACAACACTAAATGCAGCTACAAATGAAGAAACAACCGCTAATAAGATACTAAACCAGAAAAACACAGAAGATACAAAGATACTGGTAGCTTATTTCTCAAGAACAGGAGAAAACTATAACGTAGGAAACACAGAAGTAGGAAACACGGCAATGATAGCATCATACATAAAAGAATACCTGAAAGCAGACAGCTACGAAATAATACCAGTAAACAAATACCCAATAGGATACGATGAATGCCTAGACATAGCAAAAAAAGAACAACAAGAAAATGCCAGACCAGAAATACAAAACAAAGTAGAAAACATAGACAAATACGATACAATAATCATAGGATATCCAATATGGTATGGTGATACGCCAATGATAATAAACACATTCCTGGAACAAAACAATCTTGAAGGAAAAAACATATTATTATTCAACACACATGAAGGATCACAAGATGCAGGAACATACAAGAAAATCGCAGAAAAAATGTCATCCTCCAAAGTTAACACAAACGGATTGGCAGTTCAGGGACAAACAGCAAGAACAAATGAAGGAAAACAACAAACAATTGAATGGCTAAAACAACAAGGTTACTAAGAAAATGAGTAGAAAATATGCAATGACAAAAAGAATCATCATAAACACACTACTATTAACACTAACACTAATAGAATTCTCAAAAACATACCTAATACCAGAAATACATGAAATTATTGGAATAACACTCATATTCTTAATCATAATTCACCTAATACAAAATAGGAGATACTTACAAACAAGACAAAATATCAGCATACTCAGTATAACGAACACTCTCCTACTAATAACATTCTTAGCAACAATAATAACTGGATTACTATCCAGTCAACTAATCCCAATACTAAATATACATCATATATCAACCAATTACTTACACAAAATTCTAGCATATATTACATTATTAATAATCTCAGTACACCTGGGATTAAACATTAACAAAATGATAAACAGAGCAGATAATAAAATAAAAAACAAGCACATAAAACAAGCAATATTCATAATCATGATAATACTGGGTATAATATCATTCATACAGTTAGATTATTTTAATCATCTGACAGGAAATATAGGATTCTCGGCAAATAACACTAATCTGATCATAAACATATTACAATACCTGAGTATAGTACTAGCAATTACGCTGATAACACATTATATGAACGATAATATTAAAAAACAAAATTCTACAAAAAAAGAATAGATTTAAAGTTATTCATTAACATTAAAATCTATTAAATCCCCATTTTCTTTAACTATTTTTGCAATAGATTCCTCCGCAGAGGATAATTTATCATTACAATTTTTTACTAATTGCATTGCATTATTAAATTCATCAATAGCCTCATCTAAAGGCACGTCTCCATTCTCTAATTTGTTTACAATCTCTTCTAACATTTCTAAACTTTCTTCAAAACTTAAATCATTCATTTAAATCACCTTAGTATTAACTTCTCCATCATCAAACCTAATTATAAGTTCGTCACCTTCATCAACATCTTTAACACTAGAAACAACAGTATCTTCCTTTTTAGCTATAGAATACCCTCTTTTCAATGTTAAAAGAGGATTCAAAATTTCTAATTTTCCAAGATTTCTTATAAAACGTTCCTTTTTCTTATCAATTAAAGAATCTGGTTTTCTTAAAACAGGGGAATTCTCTAACTTAAACAGTTTGTTCCTATTTTCATTAATAATATTCTTCGAAATATAATCAAAACGACCTAATAAATTATCTAAATGCATCCTCTTAATATCATAAATATGTGTAGGACTTTTAAATAACTGTTTATTGGAAATATCATCTAACCTATTCTTGTAATAAAAAATCATCTCATTAATGCTATTATTTGCCCTAATATTATACTGTTTAACTTTATCCTTTAATTCCTTAATATCTGGTACGGCTCGTTCTGCAGCAGCAGTGGGCGTTGCAGCTCTTAAATCAGCAACAAAATCACTGATAGTAAAATCAATTTCATGACCAACAGCACTAATAACAGGAGTTTCACATTCAAATATTGCTCTGGCAACTATTTCCTCATTAAATGGCCATAAATCTTCAATACTTCCACCACCACGACCAACAATTAAAGTATCCAAATCATATCCATCAGCCTTCTGTATCTGTTCAACAATCTGGAACTTAGCCAGGTCTCCCTGAACTAATGTAGAAAATACTAAAACTTCACATAAGGGATATCTTCTTTTAATGGTAGTGATAATGTCACGTATGGCAGCACCAGTCTGGGCTGTAACTACTCCAATACGCTTAGGATATCTTGGAATTTGCTTCTTATGTGACTCATCGAATAATCCTTCATCATCTAATTTCTTCTTTAACTGTTCATATGCGATATGTAATTCTCCCAGACCATCCTCGGTTATCTTTTTAGCATGTAACTGGTATTGACCATTTTTTTCATATACTTCAATATTACCTCGGATAATTACTTTCATACCATCTTTTGGCTCAAATTTAAGGTATTGTCGGAAACCATAAAACATCACTGCACTAATTTGTGAATTTTTATCCTTAAGTGTAAAATAGCTATGTCCACTAGGATATGTTTTATAATTAGATATTTCACCTCTAATATTGATGTCACTAAGTTGTTCATCCAGTTTCATCTTATTATTGATGTATCTGTTTATCTGGGTAACTGTGACAGGTTTTTCATTCATAAATTCACCTTAAATAAAATTTATAGTATAATTTATGTATTTAATATAATTTAACACTATTTTTTTTCTAATCAATTAAAAAATTAGTCTTTTATAAAAATAGGTTGGATGGGAGGTGATGTGTTTTAATAATATTTTACGAGATGATTTTTTATTATCGGTATCATATAATCCCTTTTTTTATCATATGAAAAAAATATTATCCGATAATTATTGACCATATAAACTATACTTAATAATTCTATCAGATAGTTTATCAATAACACCTGCAGGTATTCTTGTTTGAATAATATTCATAGGTAAATTATTGTCATTCAAACTATATGCACCCATATGCACTATATTTTCCTGAAAAGTTCCATTACCTTTATCTTCTTCAAGTCGAGCACTTCTAATCTGATTACTTGTAAGTGCCCTAATTTTCACACGCATCTTTTTATTATCCATTTTTATCAGAATATGTTTGGGAATATCAGTACCAACAATTTCTTCCTCGTTAACATAATCAACAAAGTCCACTGTATTGTCTTCTATTTCATTATTATCATATTCATTTTCAGATGCATTTGCTTCATGAGCATCAATAACTTTACCATCACGAACAGTAATTATCCTATCAGCTTGATTAGCCACGGCAGGATCATGGGTAACTACAATTAGTGTAACGTTACGTTCCTCATGTAATTTTTTCAACAAATCCATAATAACCTGACTAGTTTTTGTATCCAGAGCTCCGGTAGGTTCATCAGCAATAATGATGGACGGTTCATTAATTAAAGCTCTTGCAATGGCCACACGTTGTCTTTGTCCACCAGACATTTTTGTAGGATTTTGATGAATTTTATCCTCTAAACCCACACTTTTTAATAATTCCTCAGCTCTTTGTTTTTTCTTTCGATTTACACGGAGATGTTTTCCAATTAATGGAATCTGAACATTTTCGATAACACTTAAATTTGGAATTAAATTATGTAACTGAAAGATAAATCCAATCTTTTCTGAACGAAACTTGGATAAATTCTCTTTGGAATTGTTGAGGTCAATACCATCTACAATTATTCTGCCACTATCTGGTATATCTAAAGCTCCAATCATATTAAGGAGGGTGGATTTACCACTTCCTGAAGGTCCAATAATTGATACAAATTCTCCATCACGTATATCAAGGTTTATTCCATTCAAAGCTTTAGTTTCACCATTATCATAGAATTTCTTCAAATCCCTAATACTAACAATATTTGACATACTTATAATTCTCCTCCAAACTATTCATAACGTAATGCTTCTGTAGGTGATAATCGTGAAGCTTTAATAGCAGGATATAATCCACCAATAATTCCAACACTTAACGCAACAGCGAAAGCCTTGATAAATACAACTGTATTAAATATGATGGTCATATCATCACCAGTAAATTTGAACAAAATTATAACTGCCAGTACTCCTAAAACAGATCCAATAATACCAGAGAGAATGGTTAAAACAATAGATTCACCCATAATCATGGCCAATATTCTTTTTTTAGTCCAACCAACAGATTTTAATACGCCAATTTCACGAGTTCTTTCAAATACTGTCATCATCATCGTATTAATAACACCAAGACCACCAATAATTATAGCTAATGCCTCAATAGCAGTGGTTGCTGAATTAATCATACCTAAAGTATCATCAATAGTTTGTGACATTTCCTCTGTTGTAATAGTACTTAAAGTGTTATTATATTCACTTTTAATTTTATCATTAACTGTGGTTAAATTAGCATCCTTTTTTATCTTTATGGATATACTGGATATTTCTCCTTCATTGTCGGTAATGTTCTGTAATCTTTCAAGATTAGTATACATTGCACTATCATAAAATATGGATCCGGTTTCGTATATACCTGTAATCTTAAACTCATTACCATAAACGTCTATGGTATCACCGATGGTATAATTCTCTTCATCAGCAAGACTTTTTCCAACAATTAATTCATCTTTACTTTCATCAAATATGCTGCCGTTAACATTATTTATACCAACAATACTTAAATCATCCTTTTTGGCTCCATATAATGTATTACCAAAACGATTTGATTCATTAGTGTTTGATGTATCAATAACTCTACTTTCAAGCATTCCAGCAGTCTTTTCAACACCTTCTATCTTTGATAATTCTTCGATATAACTTTCATTAAGATTTCCAGAGGATGTACTCATAGAACTACCAATCTTTGTGGCAGTTATCTCTGCTGAGCCATCTTTTAATGTTGTTTCAGTAGAATCCTCTAAAGAAACTGTAATCATGCCTAAGGCAACTATGGTAGCAATACCTATTGCAATACCAACAATAGCTAGAAAGCTACGGGTTTTATTTCTAAAGGGATTCTTTAATATTAATTTAAAATAATTCATACCTTTAACCTTTAATTTTTAGGATTATTTGTCATATTCTCCATACTCACAACCAGCGTTTTCCATTTTAACATGGTCTATGAGTGTACCATCTTTTTTATATAATTTTATTTCTCCATATCCTGTTCCACCATTCCATAAACGGTTATGTAATTTAAGTCCATTTGGTGCCTCATAATTAAATAACATCATTTCATCACGTTTACAGTATAATACCATGTCTATATATGAGTCTTTATTTGATGCGTGGATGGTCCAGGTATGAACGTCGTCTCCTTCAACAAAGTCGAAATCTATTTTTACTAGATTCCAGAATCTAGCGAAGTTGTATTCATACATTTTTCCTTCGTAATAAAATCCAATGAGCAATTTTCTTGGAATTTCAATTCCAAATGCTTTGGGTCTTCCACCACCGGCTTCAAAAGCTGAGTTTTCTAATTTTTTGCCGGTAATTAAACTGGTAATATTGCATGATGATATCCAAAGCCAAGGACTTGTAAAGTCTCCACCCCAATTTTTATCTGCATATCCGTATGATTTTTCGGGTATGACTTCATATTCGATGCCGTCTAATGTAATTGTTCCACTGTATTCTGTTTTAATTCCTTCTGCATGCCAGAACATTTCGAATGAATTGAGTTTTCTGAATAATTTGCTGGCACCGTATCCTACATTAAATGTTATCTGTTTGTTGATATCTAGGTTCCAGGACATACTGCCTGCATCACACATGTACTCTGGATGGTCTATTGCTTCTTTTTCGGTTACTTCGCATGATCCTTCCATATGTGTTTCAGTTAGGGTACAATTTCCGACTTTAACGTCTAATTTATTATCTGGACAATGGAAATCTTTCATGGAATAAAAGTTATGGATTTGTTTTGGATTTTCTCCCCAACTTCCGACTTTTATCATGCAATATGATGGTTTTTTTCCTGATTTTTTATTTTGTGGGTCTTGACCTAATGTTGGTTTGTCTTCTGCGAGGGCGGGGTTGCATACGAAGTATTCTATGAAAAATGCTTTTGGTTCTTTAGTTTCTTTGTTATATGCGGTTAAGGAATGCCACCACCAGTCATATCCTTTTTTTGCTAATGGTCCATGTAACATATAATGATTTCTTGTTATATCGCTTTTATTCAATGTTATCACATCATTTTTAGTTATGTTCTTAAAATAATTTTATTTTTATTTATATTATTATTGTGTTTTTTATGTTTTTTCTATTTTTTTTATATATTATTTTAATTTTTGTTGCTTTTTTAATTTTTGCACTGTTTTTTTAGAATGTTTTCATTATTTTTTATTTTAAAAAATTAAATATGGTTTTATGGGGTGTTATGTGTTGTTTTGAGTGTTTTTGTATGGTTAAATGTTTATTGTTTTGATTATTGTTTTTTTTCTTTTTTTCTATAAGTTTATATACTACAATATTCAAAGTATGAAGTAGGAAGCATATTTCCGATATGATTATTTTTATCAATAATCACATAATCATTCAAAAAAAATATGTATAATAAACAAAATAGGTGAGTTAATGTCAACAAAAGATGAAAAAATAGACAGTATAATTAAACAAATAGATGAATTTGATTATAAATTCTTAAGATTACAATTTTCAGATATTCATGGTATCCCAAAAAGTATGGCAGTATCATTAAAAAAACCAGATGACATAGAAGATATAATCGAAGAGGGATTATTGTTCGACGGATCTTCAGTACCAGGTTTTGTAGGTATAAACGATAGTGATTTATTATTAAAACCAGACATCAATACATTCTCCACATTACCATGGAGACCAGAAGAAAAAGGTGCTTGCAGATTTATATGTGACATTTATAATACTGATGGAAGCCCATTTGAAGGAGATCCAAGAGGAGTACTAAAAAAATCCTTAAAAAAAGCAGAAAACAAGGGATATCAATTTAATATGGGTCCAGAACCAGAATTTTTCATAATAGAACAAGATGAACATGGAAACTACATGCCTGCAGACCAAGCAGATTACTTTGATGTTGAACCACTCGACAAAGGAACAGATATAAGAAGAGAAATAGTGCTGGGATTAGAAAAACTGGATTTCAACATAGAAGTAAGCCATCACGAAGTAGCACCAGGACAACACGAAATCGACTTCAGATTTGCTGATGCATTAAAAACAGCAGATGCAGTAATAACATTTAAACAAGCTATTAAAGCATTAGTTCATAATTTAGGATACGATGTAACATTTATGCCTAAACCATTCTTTGGAGTAAACGGTAGTGGAATGCATTGTAACCAAAGTTTATTTAAAGATGGAAAAAACATTTTCTATGATCCAGATACTGAAAGTCAATTATCACAAGAAGCATTATACTTTATAGGTGGACTGTTAAAACATGCTCCAGCATTATCATGTATTCTATCTCCAACCGTAAACTCTTATAAACGTTTAGTACCTGGATACGAAGCACCATGTTATATTGCATATGGACTAAAAAATAGGTCTACTTTACTAAGAATTCCTGCATCAAGAGGTATTGGAACAAGAATTGAATGTCGTTCTGCAGATCCATCATGTAACCCTTATTTGGCATTTGCAGTATTGTTAGAAGCAGGATTAGATGGAATGGATAATAAAATTGATCCTGGAGAACCAACAGAATTCAATGCTTTCGCATATACTCCTGAAGAGCTAGAAGAAAAAGGTATTAAAACTTTACCAACAAGTTTATGGGAAGCATATCATTCATTAGAAAAAGATAATGTAGTTAAAAATGCATTAGGGGACTATGTGTATAATCAGTTTTATAACATTAAACGTCAAGAATGGGATGATTATAGAATACAAGTGTTTGATTATGAACGTGAGAAATACTTAAATATATAATTATTTTTCTTGAACATTGTTTTTTAAATTGGTATTATACTTGTCACTTATATCTTTATATATAACTTATGACATATGTTATATCGGAAGTATATTTCCTATTTCCTATAATAAGAAAAATATTAAAACAAACACAAACTTTAAAAAAAAGAATAAAAGAGGCAAAAAATAAAAGCATAATCAAAAAAACGAAATCATAAGACACATAAAAATTAATAAAAAATAAATACATATCATTCAAAAAAAATAAGCAATATAACATAAAAACTAATAAAATAAAAACACATTTTATTAAAAATCAAAAAGAACACAAAACTAGAACATCTGGGGTGATGTATTGTAATTGACATAATACTAAAATTAATAAAATTAAAATCTCCTCATCACCCCTTTAAAATTCTATACAAAACATCACAAAATTCAAATCATTATTATTTTTCATTTATGTATCTATTTTTTCACTAAAACAAAAATATTCAATTTAATAAAAATATGAAAAAAATGTTCATAATATAACTTTTCTTTTAACAAAAAAAGGTACTTGGAAGTTATAAACTATAATTAAAAGTATATTCTATTAAAATAAACAAAGAGGTAATAACATGTGTGGAATTGCAGGACTAATATATAAAGATAAAAAAACACACAGTGTGGGAAAATCATTAACTTCAATGTTAGGATCTTTACAGCATAGAGGACCAGACTCAGCAGGATTTGCAATATATGGTGGTTTAAATCTTCCAAAAAATCATTATCAACTAAATATAGAAATAAAAAATAAAAATGAACTACTAAATCAAGTTAAAACCACTTTAACACAATCAAGCAAAATTTTTAACGAAGAAATAATAAAATCTGACGAAAAAGATAACATCTACCGATGCGAAATAAAACTAGAAAACTACTCAATGCTAAAACAATTAATCACCACATTAGACGAAATCGAAGACATACAAGTAATAAACGGCTCACAATCATTTGAAATGATAAAAGACATAGGAAAAGTAAAAGACATATCCAAACGATACAACGTATCAAAAAGAAAAGGAACACACGGAATAGGACATACAAGATTCGCAACAGAAAGTGGAATAGACAGATACCATGCACACCCATATCAAAGCTATATTACACCAGATATCACAGTAGTACATAATGGACAAATAACAAATTACTGGAAAATCAGAGACCCATTAGAAAGAAAAGGACACGTATTCAAAACATTAAACGACACAGAATGCATCGTACACTACATAGCAGAAAAACTATCACAAGGATACAAACTAGAAGAAACATTAGAAGCAGCAGTAAAAGACTTAGACGGTCCATTTTCCATACTAGTAGGAACACCAAACGGAATTGGAATAGCAAAAGACAAACTAGGACTAAGACCAGGAGTAATGGCAGAAAATGATGATATATTCGCAATAGCATCCGAAGAAATGTCATTACAAAATGTAGTGAACACCGAACATGTAGAACAAATTGCACCTGGAGAAACAAGATCATACACAATATAAAAAAATATGGGAAGTTATAATATGAGTGAGTATACTATAGATGCAAAAAACATGGAAGAAAAAGATTTAACCCGTTCAATAAAAGAACACGCATTAAATTATGATAAACTAATCATCAAAAATCCTCAATCCAGACACAATATTGCTGCAGGAGTAACAGAAGAAGTAAAAATAGAAATAGATGGTTCAGCAGGATATTTCATAGGAACAATGATAGATGGCCCAAAAATACATGTGAAAAATAATGCAGGATGGTTCGCAGGAGACAACATGACCAAGGGCGAACTAATAATCGATGGAAGTGCAGGTGACGGAGCAGGACAAGGAATATACGGGGGAACAGTAGTAGTAAGAGGCGATGCAGGTTCACGTACAGGAGAAATCATGAAAGGAGGAACAGTCATCATAGGAGGAAACAGTGGTTTCATGACAGGACTACTAATGATGGGAGGACAACTAATAGTACTCGGAGACGTAACCAATGATGCTGGAGAATCAATCATGAGAGGAACAATATATGTTCTAGGAGAAGTTAAAAGTCTTGGAAAAAATGCTAAAATGGAACAAACAACATTAGAAGACCAAAAAGAACTAAAAACATTATTAACCAAATACGGATTTGAAATAACAGATATAGATTATACAAATTTCAAAAAAATAACAAACAAATCCGGAAAACCATTAACGGAGTGATTAAAACATGTCAGAAGACAAAATAGCAATAGTAGGAACTCCTTGTGAAATAATGGCAGCATCAAAAATACAACACTACACTCAAACACCAATCGACTTCAAAATAGGACTTTTCTGCATGGAAAACTTTTCATACTCCTACTTTGTAAAACTACTAAAAACAATGGATTTAACCATGGAAGAAATAGAAAAATTCAGAATAGAAAAAGGATACGCATTCCTAAACCTAAAAAACGGAAAACAAGTAAAAATATCATTATCAAAAGCAAAAACAGTAGTAAGAAAAAACTGCAATATCTGTGCAGAATTAACATCAGAAACCTCAGACATATCAGTAGGATCAATAGGCTCAGAAAACGGATGGTCAACAATAATAATAAGAACAGAAAAAGGAGAAAAAATAATAGAAGATGCAATCAAACAAAAATACCTAAAAGCCAAAGAATTAACACCATCTCAACTAAAATTATTAGAACGAATATCATCAAATAAAACAAAAACAAATTATGAAAACATAGAATCCAGAGAATCAAGAGCAAGACCAGTACTATACTTAAGAGACAAAACAGACGAAAGCATCATGGAAGAAATACTAGAATCAAACTTTGATGACCTAAGAGCAAACGTAATAAACGTAGGAGCATGCGTACTATGCGGAGCATGTGAATACGTATGTCCAGATGATCTAATACTAATAAAGAACACAAAACCAAGAAAAAAACGAAAAAAATGTCCCGAAGACTGTCACATGTGTTTCACAGTCTGTCCAAGAACATTCATACCAACAGACCTAAGAAACGATTTAACAAAAACAATAGGAGACTACAAAAAAATCTTAACAGTTAAATCATTAAAACATAATGAAGGACAAGACGGAGTAGTAGTAACAACAATACTAGACTATTTACTATCAAACAATATAGTAACACAAACATTAGTAGTAGATAAAAAAGAAAACTTAGCCTGGAAACCTTATGCAAAACTCACAAAAGACGTGGATGAAATAGTTAAAGCTTCAGGAACAAAATATTCTGTCTGCCCAGTATTCAAACCACTAAAACAATTAAAAAGGGATGTGAATTAAATGCCATTTGACGTCAATAGAAGATCAGAAATATGTAAAAGAAACAATAATCGACCAGGATGTTGTTGGTATTTATGTGACAATCCTAAAGAATCATTATGTAAACATTGTTACAGCTGTTATAGCAACTGTCCACATGGAGTATATGAAATAATCAACGATGAACCACAACCAGTACACCAAGAAAATTGTGTAGGATGTAAAATCTGTGAAGAAATGTGTCCAAACAATGCAATATACGTAACACCACTACCAGATGAAAACAGAGGAATATGGTCAAACTATACAATGCTAGAAATAAAACGAAAATCCAGAGAAGGAACATACAAAGTAAGAGGATGTGGAGCAACACGTCATGTACCATCATTTGACGACTTAACAATACTACCCGCACAAGTATCAAGACCACCAATAGACAAATACAGGGAACCATGTAACTCAGAAGTAATCCTAGGGGACAGATATGCAGAAAATCCAATAAAAATATCAACACCAATAATGATAGGAGCAATGTCATTCGGAGCAATAAGTAAAGAAGCAAAAATAGCACTAGCAAGAGGTTCAAAACTAGCAGGAACCATAACAAACACTGGTGAAGGAGGAATGCTCCCTGAAGAAAGACATTATGCAGATAAATTAATAGCTCAATACGCTTCAGGAAGATTTGGAGTATCAGCAAATTACTTAAATAATGCAGATACAATTGAAATCAAAATAGGTCAAGGTTCAAAAGCAGGAATGGGAGGACATTTACTCGCCGAAAAAGTTACCGCAGAAGTAGCAAAAATAAGAAACATTCCTGAAGGAACAGATGCCCTAAGTCCCGCAAGACACATGGACATAGTAGGACCAGAAGATTTACGACTAAAAATCAACCAATTACGTGACATAACCGATTGGAAAGTACCAATCATGGTAAAATTTACTTCAGGTAGAGTAGAACAAGATGTAAAAATTGCAGCAAAAGCAGGAGCAGATATAATAGTAGTTGATGGAATGCAAGGTGGAACTGGTGCAGGACCAGAAGTAGTAACAGAACACTCCGGAATTCCTACAATACAAGCAATACTAGAAGCAGACCAAACACTTAGAGAAATTAACTTAAGAGAAGAAGTTAGTCTTGTAGCTGCTGGAGGAATACGTTCCGGAGCAGATGTGGCAAAAGCAATAGCACTGGGAGCTGATGCAGCATATATTGGAACAGCAGCATTAATCTCATTGGGATGTAAAGTTTGTCAAGGATGTAGTAAAGGAACATGTCCAAAAGGAATTGCAACACAAAATAGGTTATTTAGGCGTCGTCTAGATCCAGTAAGGAGTGGAGAATATGTTGCAAATTATATTAAAGTAATGACTGAAGAAGCAAAAATGTTAACTCAACAAGCAGGAAATACAGATATTCAAAAACTAGAAAAAGAAGATTTAGTTGCATTAACTATGGAAGCATCACACATTACAGGAGTACCACTGGTAAGAAAAGGATTTAGATAATTAGATAATATAAATGTAGTTCATTAGTTTATTGTTTCTAGTTTCTTATGAGTGATTATATGAATATTGTTTAAGGATTAGATTAAATACTAAAATATAAGTCATATAATCATTAACCTATTCGTATTAACTAATGGATACTACATTAAATTTATATTTTAAATATTTTATACTATTCATTAGTATGGGGATGATTGTTTGACTCTTGATTTCTAATGCTTTTAATAAATTTATTCATGATTCAGATTTTATCTTGATTATTCATAAATAGAACAAATATTTTTTATTTTTAAAAATTCAAATGGTTTGGTATTAGTTAAAGTATAATATAAATAATTAAATCTGTCTGTATGAATAAACTCCCTTTTTTCTTCATATTTAATGTCTTCCATTTTCAGTATTTTTTGCTTATTTCATTTTTTAATATTAAATGTATAGTAATCGACATTGAAAATTATAAATATTAATTAAAAGCAAATATTATAATATGTCAGAACAAACACTTATTAAAGAATATCCAGGAATTATTTCAGAGATTCAAAAAGAAATTAAGAGATTAGAAAATGATGTAAGAGTTTTAAACAAATTATATGTAATTTTAGATATTTTACATGATGTAACAGTTGCTGAAGTAATGAAAAAGCATGACATTAGTCAAGGAACAGTATATAATTGGATTAGAGAATGGAATGAAGGTGGAATGGAAAATTTAAAAAGAAAATCAGGTTCTAAAGGAAAATCTAAATTATCTGAAGAACAATTTAAAATATTGGATGAAATTATATTAAATGAAGAATTAAAAACTGCAAAAGAAGTTCATAAAGCCATTAAGGATAATTTTGAAGTAGATTATAGTATTAGACAAATAGAACGAATAATGAAGAAATTAGATTATTCTTACACTAAACCTTATAAAATTTATAATAAAATGCCAAAAGATGCAAAAGAACTGTTAAAAAAAACGTAGAACATTTAGAACCTACCGAATATATAATAGCTTTTTTAGATCAAACATACTGTCAAAATCAAGACAACAGCCAAAAAACATACCACAAAAAAGGAACACCTAATATCATAAACAAACCTACAGAAAAAATAGGCATATCTGGAGTAGGAATACAAGCAATCAATGGAAATTCATTCATTGATTTTCTAGAAAACACAAAAACATATGAAATGATGAAATTCATGATAAAAATCGTCATCAAAAATTTAACAAATAAAAAATTAATTAACAAACTAACAAATATTCTTAATAAGAAAGAATTAGAACTAGAAAACATATTATCAACAGTAAATAAACCATCAAATTACAAAATTCTTCTTAAAACACTTAAAAACCTTTCACCACTTAATAATACAATAAACAAATTATATGAATATGTAAAAAAGAATAAATGTTCTATCAAAACAAAAAGTAAAATAAAACTTGAAAATATCCAAAAAACTATGTTATTATCATATTTTTACAATAAAAACTTACAACATAAATTAATAATGGAAAAACCAATGGCTATAATCCTAGATAACTATAAAGTACACCATGCAATAGTTTTTACAAAACTATGTGATATATTGAATATAGATTTAATATATTTACCGCCATATTCTCCAAAATATAATCCCATAGAACAAGTTTGGAGAAAAATCAAAGCTGTAATATCTAGAAAATACATTGATAACAAAGAAAATCTAATTAACGAATTTGAAACTGAATATTATGAGTCTGTTGATAAACCAAGTTTTTGGAAAAAATGGGTCAAAGAAATATTACTAGATATATAATTTAGTAATAATTTTTTATAAAATTTAATGTCGATTACTATATTATATATTTTAGTACATACTACTTTTTTTAGTATGTTTGAATTGTATTATGTTTTTTAGTATGTACTAATTTTTTTATTAATTTCTTATTAGTCAAAATTTTTTTCTTAATAAAAATTCACAACTATCTAATTTTTAATATATTTCATATATATGTAATGATTAATATTTGGGATTTGTAAATTTTATCAATATCTAACTTTCACAGGTTGAAAATTAAACTTTAACTACAATCTTCTACCAAAAATCACAAGTTAAAATTTGAACTAAAACTAAATTAGACATAAAATATTATTTATATATAATTTTCTTCATTTTATAAAAATTATTTTATTAATTATTTAAATATAGAATTTAAAAATTATAAAAATTTATATTTATAAAGTAACATATTATATATAAAGATGATTATTATGACTACAACAAATATATATAAAGGATTCCAATTACATATTCCTAAAGAAATTAGAGAAAAACATAATATAACAGAAGATGATCAAATATCTTGGAGAAGTGAAGGGGAGGATATAATTTTAAATGTCAAAAAACAAAGAAGTTTAAGAGATTTAGTTGGTTTGGCTACTGCAAAAAAAGAATTTGATCCAGTTAAATTAAAAAAACGTAGCCAACGTGGTGATATTTAATGATTTTCTTAGATAGTTGTTTTTTAATATCCTTAATATCTGATAAATCTAGTAAACATGATGATGCTATAGAATTGTTAAATTATGTTGATAATGAACATAAAGTTATCAATAGTTTAGTTTTATCTGAAACTTTAAACGGAATACATAGATGTGAAAAAAGAAAAAGTTTAGAAGAAATATATGACATAATGCGTGAAACGGCAGATATTATTTATTTAAAACAAAAAGATTATCTTGAAGCTATTAGTTTAAGTAAACATTACAATAATGCCATAAATTATTCAGATTTTATAATTCTAAAAACTATGCAAGACAAAAAAATAAATAAAATAGTAAGTTTTGATGGTGGATTTGACAAAATTAAAGGAATTAATCGAATATATTGATAGAATAATAATATCTTATTTGTATTACTTCAAAGAAAGTTATTAGAGAAAGGTGTACTAATGGTAGTAAATAACATATTCAATCAGAAGAAAATGAATGAATACATAAACAAATATTCTGACAAATTAAAAATAAATCAACCTGACATGAATCCAGTAAATGACTGGATAAACAGATTAAGCAATAATACACTAGAAAAGGAGAAACAAAACTACATAAACTTCAAGGATATAATTCTAGGAAGATTACTTGGATATGAATTAGAAGACTTGGAATTTGAACATGATCCTGGAAGTGAAGGAAAACCTGTAGAATTCACATTCAAAAAGAAAGACAAGGAATATATGGTGGTTGAAGCCAAAGGAACAAAAACAAAAGATTTAAACAAGAAATTGAACTAATTGAAAAAAGTTTAGAAGAATAATTTAGAAATTTCTATATAACTATGAAAAGTTATATTTGTCTGTAGGGGTATACTCCTTTTTCTTCATATTCAATTTCTAGCCATTTTTTTAATATTTTTTCATTTATTTCGTATTTTTTATTATTTAAGTGTATTATATCTTGATTTTGAAGGTTAGTTAGGTAATTGCTTAGTGAACCTGATGAAATATTTAATTTGTTTGCTATGTCTATACGTTTTAATGGTTCATCTAGTAATAATATTATTATTGTTTGTTCTCTGTAGGATAGTCTTGTCCATATATTAATTAAATGTGAACTTATTGCTGTTATTTTTTTATTAAATTGATTAATTATTTCTTTTTCATCTAATTCTTCATTGGTTGGTAGTAATGATGCAAAAATATTAACATATGATGGTATTCCTTTTGTACATTTGTAAAATCTTTCAAATCCTTCTTCTGAAAAGATTATCTCCGGTACCTTTTCATTTAGGTAATTTTTTACTGTTTCTTTTTCGAATGGATTTATTTGTAAGGTAATCATTCGTCCTCCAAATACTCCGTTTTGTCCTGCTATTTCTGATATAAATTTATCTTGTAAACTTGTTGATCCTGAAAATAGGTAAGCTACGTTTCTTTGATTCTGGATATAACTTCTCATTTTCCATAAAAATGATTCTTTATATTTTCCTAGTTCTTTGATTATTTGAAATTCGTCAATGAATATTATTATGCCTTTAATTTTATCTTGATTTTCTTCATATATTTTTTCCGGTAAATTGAAAACAAAATTCACGGTTTTTTCAGTATTTTCTTCTAATGAAAAAACGGGTAATTGAATTTTGTCTATTTTTATGAATTCTCTGATTTTTATATCGTTAGATTTGAAGTATTTTTCAAGTTTTTTATCCAATGTGGTTATATTTTGTTTATAACATTCTTTAATGATTTCTTTAAAAAAATAGTTCATTAATCCATTTATACTCATATTATTTTTTTGGAAGCATTCCGAGTGAGATAAATCTAAGTATATTGTTAAATAATCTTTTTCTAGTGTTCTTTTCATTTTTTGTAAAAATACTGTTTTTCCAACACCTCTTATGCCGGTTAATAATATATCCGGTGCATGTCCTTGACTTGTCGTTTCTAGTAAGCTTTTTAAATTATTTAATTCATAGTCTCTATTGTAGAATTCGTCATCTGTTAAATTTTGATTGTTACCCCAAGGTAAGTTAGACATATATAGTTCTCCTATTTAATCTAATTATTATTATAATATATATTATATTTTTTTTTAGTATGTACTATATTTTTTATTATATCTTTTATATATTATATATTTTAGTACCTACTATATTTTTTAGTATATTTTCTCTTTTTTATTATATTTGGATTGTATTATGTTTTTTAGTATGTACTAATTTTTTTATTATTTTTGTCAAAATTTTTCTAAATTTGCATTTTTCTTTATTTTCCATTTTTGAGTATGTTTCATCTATATGTCGTGGTTGATTTTTGATATTTTTCACATACTTATTTTTGGCTATTTTTTTGATTATGACTTGTGGATAATTTTACTTCGTAATACTACCGTATAACGAAGTAAATCATATAGTAAAATACACTAATAGTGAACAAAAAGTGTTAATAACAAGAACAAAAAAATGATAGTTATGAAATGTTTTTACATTAACATTAATTATTAACTATTTTAAAAAAAGTAATACCTAAATATATTAAAAAATAAAGTAATAATTATGAAGTTTAATAGTAATAATTTAAAAATTCATAAATTAAATCTGGAAGATTCTCTTGAAAAATTTGATTTTGATTGTGGTGATGAAGATCTTAATAATTTTCTATTCATTGATTCTTTTAAATATATACAAAATAATTTGTCGATAATTTATTTAATCTTTTTCCAAGAAGAATTGGTAGGATATTTTTCATTATCTTCAGATGCAATAAAAATTAAAACCTTAGAAATCAAACATGGATTTTATCCAGCAGTAAAAATTGGTCGACTAGCAGTTAATAAAAAATATCAAAATCAAGGAATAGGTTCTTTCATTATAAAATCTGCTATTTCTATAATATTAAGAACTAGAAATGATATATGGATACGTTTTTTATCGATAGATGCTTATAATGATAATAAAGTAATTCATTTTTATTCTAAATTTGAATTTGAAACCTTACTTAAAATAAAAAATAGAAGGAATATCCCTATGTATTTGGATATAAATATGTTAAGGTAATTCATCAATAAATACTAATTTTTTATACATTTCTTTAGCTTCGTTTATTAATTTAATTTTTTTATCACTAGCTGGTTTTTCCATATTTTCTAAAAATCTATCTAAATCTTCTTGAGTATTAATTTCAGGTGTGGATTCTATTGGTCTTGCCATTTTAATCACTTTTGTAATATTAATTTATTTTTGATTACTAATATATTTATTTGTATTACTATATAAAATATATGTAATACTTTTAAGTCGGTTAGAATATATTCCATATAGCAATAGTAATAAAACACGACACAAACCAACAAATAACACGTCAACAACGAAAAAACAACAAACACCATTACAAAGAATACTCAGCAAACTTCAACATAGCAGTAAGACTAGTTAAAAAGAATTACTCAACCTATTAGACCTAAATAAACAAAAATACGACAACCTATAGATTATGGACACAAATTCCACGACAACACCCAAACTGATTGGTAAAAAAATTCTCCTGAACCTCATCAGGATAAATACGAACAATAAAACTCTTATACATAACAACTATCAAAAAAACACACCAAGAATAATAAAATAATAAATATAAATAATAAAATATTACTCAGGGTATATTTAATAATTTATTTAACGAAGTATTTAACTATTTTGATGAAAGTATTACTTTTCACAGTTTTTTCATAGGATTTCTACAGAGCCTAAAAATCAAAAAGAAGTAGAAGATAAAGAAAGAATAAATGTATTATTTAATCCAAAATAATATCACTTCTTTATTTTTAGAAATTTTAAATATTTAAGATTTAATAACCTATTTTTCATAATATTTTCTTTTAACACAACTTAATATTTTGTTGAATTTGTCTATAAATTTTTCTGTGGGATTTATAGTTATTTTACCATTTTCTTGGATTATTATATCTTCATATGATATTTTATCATCTATTTTTAATAGTGTATTCGCGTCATATTTGTTTTTTAGATTTTGATATGTTTTTTCTATATCTATAGGGTAAGGTAATTGATGGTAATATTTTCCAGTTTCATCTATTTTGTATGTTAGTTCTGTTTTTTCATAACCTGTTATGTCAAGGAATACTTTGGAATATCCTAATTCTTGTAGTTTGTCACGTAATTTCTTGATTAATTTTTCATTTAATATTTTTAATGGTTCATCTACACTTATTGTTGCATTATTTTTGTCTGTTCTTACTCTTATATTTTCTTGGTCTATGTTTTTTCTTACAAATTGTTCTGCTTTGTATATCTTGGTTAGTTTTTCTCTGTTTACTTGTTGGTTAGTTTTTACACGTGTTGCTAGGCATGTTGTATCATAGGAATATTCTAAATTGAAGTATTTAATCATTTGGAACACTTCTTCTTTTGTAATATTACATTCGACTAGGGGACTTATCATATTATATTTGTCGAGAACTAGTATTCCTGGTCTGTCTTCTAGTAAGTCTGTGATGTTTGTTCCTTCTATGAAGTAGTCATAATCGTTGAATTCTGGTAATTTTTGGATATTGCAATACATTAGGTTGCGGCATTCATAGCATCTTTCTTTTGTATTGTTTTGAAATGTTTCATGTGTTAAGAAGTCTATATTTATTACTTTGTGTTTTAGGTTAAATTTTTTTGCTTGTGTTTTTGTGTATTCGATAAATTCTTTTGGCATCATGTTATTGTTGATTGTTACTAGTATTGATTCGGGACTTACTTTTGATAGGATGTATGCTAGTAGTGTACTGTCTGATCCTGCACTAAATCCGAGTATTGACTTTTTGTTTCTTAGGTATTCTTCTAGTTTACCTATTTTTTCTTCTATTTTCATTTAAGATATTCCTTTTCTTGTTTGGGTGGTTATGTGGATGCTCTTTTATGTATATAATAAAATTTATTAACACTGTTATATAATTGTATTGGAGATTCTCCTATTGAATAACATCCCAGACAATAAAACAGTTTATATCATAAAGTATCAAAAAAAATAATAAAAGAAACTAGTAATGCTCAGTACATAGCATTCTTAACTAGTTTATAATAAGTTTTATTACTATTTAAAGTATCACTATTTCCAACAATTATAAGCTTTCTTTTAGCACGGGTAATAGCAACATTCAATCTACGAAGATCATTTAAAAAACCAAGCTCACCATCATCATTACTTCTAACAGTAGAAATAATAATTATCTCCTTCTCTCGTCCTTGAAAACCATCAACAGTCTTAACTTCAACACCCGTTTTTTCCGAAATAATTTTAACCTGATCAGCATAAGGACTAATAATACCAATATCCTTTTCATCAATGCCTCGCCCTAAATATTCATCAACCAAATTCAAACAAATATCAGCTTCTAACGGATTAATTCTTGATTTCGAATCATTCAATCGTTTCTCCTCATTATTCTCCATATGAGAAGTATCAACAAATGTTAAAACATTATCATCATCAACAATAATATCACTTAAAGTAATATTCTCATTAGATTCATCACTAACTAACTGATTACCATAAAATTCCTGGTTAGGAAACTTCATCAACACACTATTCATACGATACTGAACATTTAACAATAAAGATTTATGAGCATATTTCTCAATCAACGATTCAAACAATGTATCCTGTAACTGATATGCATCATCACTAAGAATTGTTGGAGGCAACTGTTTATGATCCCCAGCTAAAATAAAACGATGAGCCTTAGCAATAGGAATTAACACGCTAGGAATAGTAGTTTGACTAGCCTCATCAATCACAGCAACATCAAACTTAGTATCATGAATACTTTCAAGTGCTGCAGATGAATTAGTGGAGACAATAACATCACTATCCTCAATTATCTCAGAAATTATCTTTGTTTCTAGTTTATCAATTTTCTCATAAAATTTGTTTATTTTATTGTTATAATCAATCCACCGGGCCATGGACTTAATAATATCCGCATTTACTCCACGACTACTTTTTCCACGATTTGCATATTGAACTATCTGATTATCACTCATCCCCCTACGATACTGCTGGGAGGGCTTAGTATAATATTTCCTCTCTTCAACATACTCATCAATAACATTATAATAACTTTCAATATTACTACTAAGCGGATGTTTTTCAACCTTATAAGCTAACGTGTATTGCTTGTTTTCATGAGATACCCTCTGTGGATGACCAAGACGTGTTACTATAATCTTATCATTTTTTGCTACTCGTTCTAAAAGGTTATCTACAGCAGTATTACTTTCAGCTGTAGCTAATACTTTACGGTCTTGTCTTACTTCCTGATAGATTAATTCTACAAGTGTTCTTGTTTTACCCGTACCGAATGGTCCATGAATCAGGTAAAAGTCGGGAGTAGACAATGCATGTTGTACGGCAGTTTTCTGTGAATCATTAAGTGTTTCATCAATATATTCAATGTAATGTTCATATGTGCTGTTTTTAGGATTTTTCTGATTTAAATGATATTCCAGAGCATTTCGTCCTTTAATCGATAAGCTTCTAAGGTTATCCTCCATTCTTCTGAAAGTAATGTCATTCACATATAAATCCATTCTAACCTTTTTCTTCAATGCCCACTTTGGAATTTTTTTATCAAAGGCCACTTTAATGTATCGTAATCCTTTCTCTGTAACAGTTCCTGTTAACTGGCTTTTAAGCGGATTATCTGAACTGATAAGTACTACGTCATTCACACTAATCTCTGTGTCAATACTTTTTGATCTTCCATATTGAACTATTGTGGATCCAAGTTCTTTACCTAACTTCTTACCTTTCAATCCATTAACTGCTCTACCAACATGCTCTCTTTCATAGGCAGTCATTTTCTTAATTTCATTAATCATCAGGGAAATTTCTGCTTCCCTTTCATAGTTGATTAGTTTTATTAATTTTTCAATATATTTCTTCATAAGAAATCCCATTTTATCTTAGTTTTAATCCTGGCTTGAATGCATCACTTTTCTTTTCGCCTACTTCAAAGTAATCATAGAGTACATCATCATAAACTATAGGATCCAATAGTTCTAGGGAGATTTTTCCTTCACTTGTTAATACTTCTTCGTCTGCTATGATGTTTACTATTTCACCTGTTATTTGTGTGTGGCTGCCCACATTTTCTACGATGTTTACAACTTTACATTCTATTGATACCTTTAGTTCGTTAATTACTGGTGCATTTACATGTTCTGCTTTTGTTGTTGTCCATGATATTTTTTCTAGTTTGTCTTCATCATATCCTGATATCATGCCAAGGTAGTCTGTTTCTGGTATCTGTTTTGTGTCGGGAAAGCCCAGTACAAATTCTTTTCGTTCAAGTATGTCTTTTAGTGTTTTTCTTTTAGCTGTTGTGTTTATTGCTATCATTATGCATGGTGGGTGGTGGCTGCACATGGTTGCAAATGCTAGTGTACATGCATCTGCTTTGTTGTTTTCATCATATGCTGATACTATTACTGTAGGGGCAGGATACATTAGTGTTCTTGGTTTTAGGTTCTGTTTTGTCATAATTTTCACTATTATTATTTTATATTTTTCATAACTAAAAAATTTTAGTTTTCATTTTCTATTAAAAGTTTATTAATGTTTTCTGAAAGATATATTAATTATGAGTAGGTTAGAAAAGATAAGAAATAATGTTTTTAGTAAGGGAAACTCTTATGGAGCTGATGTGGAAATAGTTGATGATGGGGAATGTCATGAAGTTGTTTTACATAGGGGTTGTACTAGCAGGTTTCGTGAGAATGAGTTAATTGATTCTGTGTCTAGTTGTCTGGAGAAGAGGGGTGTTGATTTTTCTGTTTTGTCTGATGAGACTTGTTGTGGTTTGATGATGTTTGATTTAGGTGATGAAGAATCAGGAAATATTATTGTGAAGAAAAATATTGAGAAGTTTAAGGGGCATGGTGTTAAGAAGATAATTACTATTTGTCCGGGTTGTTATGAGTCATTTACTAAGTATTATTCGAGGGATCCTGATTTTGATGTTGAAGTGATTTTTGCATTGGATTTGTTTAATGATTTTGGTGTGGATGGTACTGGTTTTACTGTTCATGATCCTTGTCATGCTCTTGAGAGGAGTGGTCAGGTTAGGTCTATTGTGAGGAATGTTCCTGTTGAGCGTGCTAATTCTTGTTGTGGTTTTGGTGTTGGTTTGAAGACGGGGGATAAGAGTTTGGCGTTGGAGGCTTCTAAGAAAGCTTTAAGTCATGGTAAGGTCATTACTTATTGTCCTTCTTGTTATCATACGCTTAATCGTGTTGATTCTGGGCGGACTTTTGATATTTTTTCTTTGATTGATGATTCTTTATAATATTTTTTTTTATTAATTTTTTCTTGTTTTCACATGGTTTTGTAATACTTTTGTTAGGTTTATATATTACTTTTTACAAAATAATAATTAATAAGAATAATAATTAAAGTAATACTATTCTTATTAAAACAATAATAATGTGGTAATATGAATATCCAAGTAATGCAATTACAACCAGAACTAATAAAAAAATATAATGTAATAGACTTTTTGTTTTCAATGATAAAAACTTGTTATGGATTAGATTACGTTCCCGAATACCATTATGATGTAATGAACATAGAACAATATTACTTAACCCCTGAACGAAGTAATTTTTATATAGCAGTCGATAATGATAAAGAAAAACTAGTTGGTACTTCTGCTATAAGAGGATATGACAAGGATTACCACATAAAAAATAAAAATTATACAATTGACAAAACCGCAAGTATATACAGAATGTTTGTAGACGAAAAATATAGAAGATGCAAAATTGCTTCAAACTTATTAAATAGCATTGAAACATTCTGCAGAGAAAAAAAATATTCAGAAATCTACTTACACACTCAAAAACATAGTTGTGGCGCGTTACCCTTCTGGTTAAAGAACAATTATACAATAACAGAAGATGTTCATAACAAAAGAGGAACAATCCACATGGAAAAAATAATAACATCAGATGCTCAAACTACAGAAAAGTAGTGAAACAATAAGTTTGGAAGAATATAATCTTCCAACATGTTTCCTTTTATTAAACTCTTTTTCAAAAATAAAATAATTATACGGAATCCCTGGACATTTTAGAATATAAAACATCATGTCTGTTTTCTTCAAAATCTGCAAGTTTATCCTTTATTTTATTAATAATCCTATCTTTATACTTAAAATGATCACTAACACCAATAAGATTATTCAAAGGACTACCCAAAGAAATAACAGTTATCATCCATATCTAATTTTTCAAGCAACATTAACTCTTCCTCAACAATTTCCTTCTCTGTTAACTGTACAAACTCACCATCTTCAACCATTTTCATTAATGGAGTACCAGGTGCAATAGCAGTAGTAATGACAGAAACCATTCTCGGCTTATAAGTGTTAATTAATTTTGCTGTTTCAGTGACACTAGCTTCAGAATTTCCCTGCCCAGCAACGCCCAACATTAAAAGAGCAATATAATTGATACCTGCTTCATCAATCTTTCTTAATTGTTCATATTCATCTTCACGGGTGTATCTCTTATTCATCTGTTTAAGAGCGGCAGAATAAGCAGTTTCCAAGCCAACATAAATATCATTAAACTTTGCTTCTGATAACTGTTTCAGTTCATCTAATGATTTACTTTTAATGTTACGAACTGAAGCTTGACAAGATAATCTACGAACCTCCGGAAAATATTCTCTGATTAAATCACTTATTTCCAACAATTTATTGCTTGGCAGAACAAATGGATCGCCATTTACTAACACAATATTTTTTAAAGATTTGGGATATATTTCACTCATTTCCTGTAAATCTTCTTCAATATCGGATAGGGGTGATGCATTAAATCTAACAGACTTGTACATATTACAGAATGAACATTTGTTCCATGAACAGCCATAAGTTATTTCTAGGAGTGGAGTATTAATTTCTAATGGGTGTCTATACACTGGACCTGTATAATGCATTATTTTCACCACCGGCTATTGTAACACCATAATTATATGTATTTTCTAGGTCTTTAGGGAATTGTTCTTCCTTAACTTTTCTTTTATGTTCTTCAGTGAAAATTTCATTTTCATATAAATCATAGTTTATAAATTGGTATAAATTGATTTTTTTAATTTCAGCATCTTCTTTTATGCTTTTTATTCCTTTTTCAAGTAATTGTTTTGTATTAAAATTATTTCTTCCATTTATTATATAATATGTCATAGTAATCACTTATAGCATTATTTTTATGGTATGGACAATATGAATAAATTATTAGTTTAAACTAACTATCTTTTGATATATCATTTAAAACAATATATTAATAGGGAGATAGATATGTTGGTAGGAAAACCTGGTGAAAAAGCATGTCCAGTAAATGGAGTAATAAATTTACTAAGCAGAAAAGGGTGTTTGGAATATTGAAGGATATCTTCATGGGAAAAACACACTTCAGCGAATTCAAAGAGGATAAACCAGAATTAAGTAATGTAGTTTTAACAGATACCTTAAATTTTCTTGAAAAAGAAGAACTAATATATAAAATAACCAATACAAATTCAAATAAGAAATCAGAATACCATCTAACACCAAAAGGAGAAAAATTCAATAAAGTATTATATGAAATGGTAATGTATGGATTATATGTTCTAGAAGACGATTTACGTAGTGATAAACTAAAAAAACAAATAGAAACAGAATACAAAGAAATATTAAGTATCAAACCTTGATGTCATAGAATAAATTAAATTAAAAATAAAATATTTATACTATTTTAAACATATATCTATTTTTATATTAAGGAGTTATTACTATAACATCAAGAAAAAGTGAATTTATATATGGATTTAAGAAAGCAATCCCAATAACAATGGGATACATACCAATGGGTATAGGCTATGCTGCTCTAGCAATAAAAGCAGGATTCAATCCATTACAAACAGTCTCCTTCTCAATATTTGTATATGCTGGTGCAGGCGAAATAATAGCAGCATCCATGCTAGCAAATGGAGCAAGTGCAATAGCAATAATACTTACTAATTTTGTAGTTAACCTAAGATACTTTGTAATGAACGTCTGCGTATATAACAAGGCAGAAAAATCATCACCACTATTAAATGCACTATCTGCCCACTTAGTAACTGATGAATCATTCGCTCTTTTTTCATTAATGAAAGATTCATCCATATGGACATACATAGGAATATCCTTAACATCATGGCTATCATGGATACTTGGTGCAATAATAGGAGTCATTATACTAGACTTACTGCCAGTAATAGTAGCAAACAGTTTCAACATATCATTATATGCATTATTTGTTGCAATATTAGTACCTTCAATTAAGGAAAATAAGCAAATTGGTTTACTTGTATTGGTAACAGCATTAATTAACATAGTTCTACAATTTATCATAGGAAACTGGTCATTAATCGTAGCAACATTACTAGGTGCATTAATAGGAGTGTACATAGTAGATGATGATTATATATTAAACGAATTTGAAGGAGTAAGTGAATAATAATGGACACAGTAACTCTCATAATACTAGGATGTGCTATTGTAACATTTATCCCCCGGCTAATACCAGCAATATTTGTTGGACGAATAAATTTCACCCGAAAACAGGAAAAATTTCTAGGCTTAATACCATACACAGCACTAAGTGCTCTGATTATACCAGGAGTTCTAACAGTAGATAATCAATTATGGTATATTGGACTAATAGGTGCAATAGTAGCAGCAGGAATGGCCTGGAAGAAAGTACCATTAGGAGCTATAGTAATATTAACAGTAATCATATTAATTGCCGTGTACTCTATTGTACCGTTAATTTAACTTTTTTTTTCATATTTTTACTAATCTATACATTATTAATTCTATTTCTTACATAACTAAATACATAAAAGGTTGGTTATATCCTATGACAAATATTGATTTCAAATACAGAGAAAATGGTGGAAAAACCATAGAAAAAAATACTACAAAAATTAACATCATAGAACTACTAAAAAAGGATTATTCATACATCTATGAGTCAATAAATAATAGTAGTTTTAAAATAAGATTAAACGAATGCGATCAGTTTAAGGAATTAATCTTTAATGAAAAAGTAGTGGGCTTTGTAACATACAATGAACTTAACAAATCACATAAACTACTAACAAATATCTATATACTAGAAGGATACAGAAGATATAGATTATTCTCAAAAGAAATTAAACAAGAATATGAAAATGCTCATAGAATAAGCATATATGAACCAAACAAACTATTAGTTGATGTATTAATAAAATTAGGATATGCAAAACAATTAAACGAGACACTACTAGTTAGTGCAATAAATTTCTACATACAACTATCAACAGCACAATCAAACAAAACAGAAGAAAAACAGGACAAACTCAAACAAACAAACCTCTATGATCCAAACATATGTGCAACATTATCCTTCAAAATTTTCAATAAAACAAATTTCACAGTATATTATACAAACATACGTGATGAAGATAAGAATAAATGTGAAATTGCACGAAAAAACATGGAAGAAAACTATTTTGATGACATAGTTTCCACTATTATAGATCAAGACATGGAAATCCAACGATGGTTATTCCTACTAAGACACAACCTTCCAAGGAAACAAAACAGCATAGAAGAAATAATAGGAACAGTTGATTCACCATCACAAATATTAAAAGAAAACATTGAAGAAAACATAATAACCTCAAAAGAAGCAAGAAATATACAAAACCAAATCCAATTAGAACTAAGAACAAATAAGGTAGACCAAGACTCCATACAACTAAGACTAGAATACTTAATAAATAACAAAAACACAGGAATAACTAAGAAAACTATTATTGGAGAGTACTGCCCATACTGCTTTGAAAACAAGCCTTTCCTTGAAAACTATTGTACAACCTGTGGATACAAATTATTTGACTTAGATGAAATAACAGAAGAAAAATATGTATATGAATATATGTTAAAAGAAAAACAATCTTATAAACATTCCTTAACAGGTAAAAAAGAGAAGATAGGCTATCATAATGCAGAATATTTAACTAAATTAGCAACATTTGAAGTAATAAAAAAATTAATGTTCCATAATTATGGTGATGAAATATTTCATACCATTGCAAGAGAACATAACTTAAATTATAAAGATCTTCAAAATTATATGATAAACGAAGAATATGTAACATTCAATATGAATCCAAAAAAATGGGAAAACGAGGCAACAAATTACTTAAATAAAGAACTAAAAGCTATTCTTAAAAAACATAACTGTAAAATATCAGGAACAAAGTATGAATTAATACAAAGAATCAAAAAGGAAGTACCATTAGAAAATATCCAATCAGACATACTCGAATTAACACAGAAGGGTCAAAATTATTTTAAAGAAAACAGGCACATGGATATACTTAACAATATACTTCAAAAGTTCATATATGAAGAATATGAGGATTATATACAAAAAAGTAAAAATGATGATATCTTTGATAATGTAATAAATTTTTTCCAAAAACACATAGAAATGGCTATAAAAAGCAAAAATCATGATCAATTAGTTGAATCTTTAATAGCTCAATCACAAACATACACTTACACTAATGATTTTACAAAGTTCTTGGAAAATGAAGTTAAAATCGTAATAATAAATCTAAACATGTATTTTATTGATTCACATTATATTCCATACTATAAACCGGTAGAAAAATTGTCCTGGGATGTATTAAATGATTTTCAAGGACATTTTACTAATGAACAAGTAATTGATGCAATAAATAATGCTTACGAATTCCTAGACAATGACTTATTAAAAGTACAAAAATATGATGTGATTGAAGTATTTAATGACATATTTAAACATTATAGTTTAACAGGAATAAATGGAAGAATACAAAGAAAATACTATAAAAGAGCATATAACATAATAAAAGATAGTAAAAAAAGAAAGAATAATAATAATGTTATAACATTAGATAAATTCTTCTAAACTTATTTTTCAAACTTTTCTTTATCTAATGTTTTCACAACTCTTGCAGGAGTGCCCACTACAACAGCATAATCCGGCACATCCTTAGTAACCACAGCGCAAGCTCCCACAATAGCATATTTACCAACACTTACTCCGGGTAATATTGTAGCACCTGCTCCAATCCAAGCACCTTCCTTAATTAGTACTGGTTTACATGTAAGTACCTGCCGGTCATATTCATCATGATTGTTAGAAATAACCTGAACGTTAGCTGCAAGCATCACGTTGTCTTCAATAGTTATTCCACCTCTGGCCATTAATAATGAATTACTGTTAATAAATACATTATTGCCTATCTTAATATGGTCATAGGCAGCTCCGGATATTGGAGCAACAATGTTACTATTTTCTCCAATATTATCACCAAGAAGCTCTTTTAACAATTTGTTATATTCTTCACTGCCTGGCATTGTGTTATTTAGCTTAAATACAATTTCGTTCATTTTAATTGCTTGCTGTAATTCTTCACCAGACATCTCTCTCATATCTACACGTACTTCTTCACAATTCATATTATATCATACCAATATATTTTTTTCTTATAATTATATATATGGTTAAATAAACATATAAATAACGAAAATAGGGGATTAATTATATGGATTTAGAACAATTCTATGAAGATATGAAAAACCAGAAAGAAATAGACTCAACTTCAGAAGATCATGTGTTTTTTGATGAAATGTTACAGGAAGCACTTAAAATTACGATGAAAATAAACAATGAATACCATACACTCGAAGAAATAAGAGAAATGTTCTCAGAACTAACAAATCAACCAGTAAATGATACATTACGTTTAATACCTCCATTTAATACTGATTGTGGAAAAAATATTCATATTGGTGAAAATGTATTCATAAATGCTGGATGTAAAATGCAGGATCAGGGAGGAATATACATAGGTGATGATTGTCTTATAGGACATAATGCTGTTTTTGCTACATTAAATCATGAAATGAATCCTGAACATAGAGGAAATTTACATCCAAAACCAATACGGTTAGGAAACAAAGTATGGATAGGTTCTAATGTAACAATACTTCAAGGAGTTACAATTGGTGACGGAGCTGTAGTAGCTGCAGGAGCAGTTGTAACAAAAGATGTTCCTGAAAACACAGTAGTTGCTGGTGTACCTGCAAAAATTATTAAAAAAATAGAAACTGGATAAAAAAAAGTAAAGGTTTTCTTATGAAAAAATATTATATCTTTGATTTTGATGGAACACTAGTAAACACATTCTATGATTCAGTAATTGCATATAACAAAGCACTCAGACAACATAATCTACCCGAATATGAATATGAATCATTAAGTGATATAGATTATACAGATTTCACGACAAATATGACAGAAGATATGGATGTATTAGTAACTTATGGCGAAAATCTAGAAAATGATGAAAAGAAATACACGAAACCATATCCCGGAGTAAAAAAAGTATTAAAACAATTAACCAGTGAAGGTAATGAAGTAGCAATATGCTCAAATAGGTCAGAAAAACAATTAAATGAATATGTTGAAAAGTTTTTTAAGGAAATACCATTCACACACATAACAGGATACACTCCAGATGGAGGATTTAAACCACAACCAGTGGTAATAAACAGAATATTAAATGATGTTTCATACAACAAAGAAGAAATACTATACATAGGAGACAAACAAGAAGACATACAAACAGCCAAGAACGTGGATATAGATGCAGTAATAGTAACATGGGGACAAGGAAACAAAGAAACATACGAAGACGAATATCCAATAAAAATAATAGATGACATAAATCAACTACTAGAAATATAAACTAAAAGGTATTGGTACCATGTTCAGAAAGATGAGAAGAAACAAACAAGAACTATCCAACAAGGAATGCATACAAATTCTAGAAAATCAACAAAGAGGTTTTCTGGCAGTAAGTGGAGAAAATGAATATCCCTACACACTACCAATGAACTATGTATATCATGATAAAAAAATAATATTTCACTCAGCAATGGAAGGACATAAAGTAGATTCCATAAAAAAACATGACAAAGTATCATTCAGTGTAATAAATGAAGGCGAAAAAGTAGAAAATGAATGGTACTATATATTCAAGAGTGTAATAGTCTTTGGTAAAATACGTATAATCGAAGATGAAAAGGAGAAATATGAAAAATTAACCATATTGGGAGATAAATATTTCCCATCAAAAGAATATACTAAGATGGAAATGGACGCAGCATTTGACCATGCATTAGTACTAGAATTAGAAATAGACCATATGACTGGAAAAATTGTAACAGAAAAGTGATGAAAAATGTTAAATAAAAAACTAAATAATGACTGGGATAAATTTCTAGAAAAACAATATAAACACTTATATTTCCAGAAAATAGAAGCATTTGTTGAAAAAGAATATGAAACAAAAACAATTTACCCACCATATGATGATATTTTCAACGCATTTAGGTTCACACCATTATCTAAAATAAAAGTAGTGATATTAGGTCAAGATCCATATCACGAACCTGGACAAGCACATGGTTTATCATTTTCAACTCCTGTAGGAAAACCAATACCAAGATCATTATCAAACATTTTCAAAGAAATTAGGGACGAATATGGGTATGAAATACCAGATAATGGTTGTCTAGAAAAATGGGCAAAACAGGGAGTGTTCTTATTAAATACCGTGTTAACAGTAGAAAAATCAAATGCAAACTCACATAGCAAATGTGGATGGCAAAAATTCACAGATAATGTTATTAAAGAAATAAATAAACAAGAACAACCCATCGTATTCATGTTATGGGGAAAACAAGCAGAGAAAAAAAAAGAATTACTCTCAAATCCGAATCATTTAGTACTTATCACATCCCATCCAAGCCCTTTTTCTGCAAGAAGAGGATTTATGGGATGTAATCATTTCAAACTAGCAAACAATTTCTTAAAAGAAAACAATATAGAAGAAATAAATTGGAAACTTTAATTAATGCCGAGTGATTCTTTATACTCTTTTAATATTTCTTCTTTTTTATCAGAACTTAATTTACTACACTCTAATTCTTCCAGTGAAAATAATGTCATTTCATATAATATTTTATTCACTTTTTTACCCTTTGATGTTAATAGATATTCAGTATTTAATCTATTATTTTCATCTTGAATTTTAATGATTAAATCATTCTGTTCCCTGTATTTCAATGTTTGAGCAAGAGTAAAATTATTTAAGGACGGATTTGATTCCTGAAACTCTGAAAAATGTTTATTTCCCCTGAACATGTCCATAAGTATACATAAAATCCATTTTCTATTAAAAAATTCTAATGTATCAACTACTGGACAAATATCCTCATTCTTCATAACTACACCTATATTCTATTATTATATTCTATCATTTAAAAATATATTTGGTAATTCTGGAATTACAAAATATAATTATAGTTTCTCTAATAAACTCTGTGTAAGAGGTAAAAAGTTATGAGATCAAAAATTGAAGAATATGAAGCAGTTGAAAAAGCTGCAATGAAATTTGTTAAAAGTGTAGCAGAAGGAGACAGTACTTATGCTAAAGAATTATTTATCGACGAAGCTGTATTGTTCGGATATCTTGATGGTGAATTAGAACATGGTTCTATTGAACAGTTCTATAATAATGTGGATACAGTATCTGCAGGTGATAACTTCAATGCAAGAATTGATGTGTTATTACTTGAAGAAACATTAGCAGTTGTCCGTGTTTTAGAAGAAGGATGGGGAGGTAGAATAGATTTTACTGATGCATTGTTACTTCTGAAAATGGATGGCGAATGGAAATGTGTGGCAAAAGCATATAATCAGAATTCTGATACAATTAATTAATTATTTCTAAAATTCTAGTTCTAATGTTACAGGGCAGTGGTCAGAACCAAATACTTGGTCTAATATTTCTGCCTTTTTAACATTATCCTTAATTTCTTCGTTAACATAGAAATAATCTAGTCTCCAACCAGCATTTCTATCTCTTGCTCGTGTACGGTAACTCCACCAGGTAAAATTGTTTTCTCCTTCATCAAACATTCTGAATGTATCAACAAATCCTGCTTCTTCCAGTTTATCAAGCCATGCTCTTTCTTCCGGTAAGTAACCTGATTTTCCTTCACAATTTGCTGGATTATACACGTCAATTGGGTGATGTGCTATATTATAATCACCAGTTATCACAACATTTTTTCCACTATTTTTCAACTCTAAAACAATATCAAGTAATGCGTCACAGAATTCTACTTTGTAGTCAAGTCTTTTAGCACCAGTACCACTATTTGGGAAATATATGTTAAATAGGATAAAGTCAGGATATTCTATTTTAAGAACTCTGCCTTCATTATCTAATTCTTCTATTCCCAGTCCCTTTTCTATATTGACGGGTTCAATTTTAGTATATGTTCCAACACCACTATAACCTTTTTTTTCTGCTTCGTTAAAATGATGGGAGAAACCTTCAGTGTTTAATAGCTTTTTAGGTATTTTCTCTTCTTCTGCACGTACTTCCTGAAAATTTATGATGTCTGCATCAGTATTTTCAAACCATGTCCAGAATTCTTCTTTTTTACTTACTGCTCGTATTCCATTTACATTCCATGATACTAATTTTATTGACATATATTTATTCCTCTATAAAACTATGGTTATACTTTGTTTTTTAATTCTTTTATCTTTTCTTTTTATGATAATATTTTTTATTATATTAATATTACTTTAAATAATTTTTAAAAAATTAGATAAGTAATGAAAATTTTTTACTGAGTATTTATGCTAATAAATAAATATTGAAAGAAACATAACTATTATCAATAGATTAGATTTCTTTTCTATTAATCATATTATAAATTATATATGGTGTTTTTTAAATGAAAAAAATAGGAATATTAATAGGAGTTTTAGTACTTATCCTCGCATTAGTAGCAGTAGTAAGTGCTGAAGGATCTTCTGCAAATGATGATAAAACACTTATCGTAGGTTTTGATGCAGAATTCCCTCCTTATGGATTTAAAGCAGATAATGGATCCTACACAGGATTTGATTTAGAATTAGCAGAAGAAGTATGTAAAAGAAATGGATGGACTTTCAAAGCACAACCAATTGACTGGGATGCAAAAGACAGCGAACTAAGTTCCGGAACAATTGACTGTATCTGGAATGGATTCAGTATAACTGATGAAAGAAAAGACAAATACACATGGTCTAAACCATACATAGACAACAAACAAGTTATAGTTGTAAAATCAGATGCTGGAATTAACAGTTTAGCTGACTTAAAAGATAAACAAGTGGAAACACAAAAAGATTCCTCAGCATTAAGTGCACTTAAAGGTGACAATAAAACAATTGCAGACACATTCAAAGGCTTAGTAGAAATTGCAGATTATAACACAGCATTCAACGACTTAGCTTCTGGAGCATGTGATGCAGTAGCAATGGATTATAACACCGCAAAATACCAAGTAAAACAACATGGTGAAAGCACTTACAAAATATTAGGAGAAAATATCACATCAGAAGATTATGGTATTGGATTCAAATTAGGTAATAATGATTTAAAAGATAAAGTACAATCTACTTTAGATGAAATGCAAAAAGATGGAACCATCGCAAAAATAGCAGAAAAATATGCTGATTACGGAGTTCCTGAATCATTAATATCTGATGCAAAATAAATATTTAAAATTTATAGGCGAATAATAATATGTTATTAAGTACAGTTATCTCTGAATTATCTGAAGGAATGATTACTTCAATAGAGATATTCTTACTTACCTTATTATTCTCTATTCCTCTAGGATTACTTATCGCTGGGGGAAGAATGAGTAGTTTTAAACCCCTACAATGGTTAATGAAAATTTACATCTCTATTATGAGAGGTACACCATTGATGCTACAGTTAATAGTAGTATTCTTTGGACCTTACTATATTTTTGGAATGACGTTATCACCTGATTACAGGATGATAGCAGTTATCATTGCTTTTTCAATTAACTATGCAGCTTACTTTGCAGAAATATTTAGGGGAGGAATTGAATCAATTCCTAAAGGACAGTATGAAGCAGCACAGGTACTAGGATATAATAGAATAGAAACATTCTTTATTATTATATTACCTCAAGTAATCAAGATAGTATTACCTTCAATAACAAATGAGGTCATAACACTCGTTAAAGATACATCATTATCATTCGTAATTGCAATTCCTGAAATGTTCACAGTAGCAAAACAAATTGCTGCAGCAGATGCATCAATCAGTGCATTACTAGTAGCAGGTGTGTTCTATTATGTATTCAATGTAATAGTAGCATTTATAATGGAACGTTTCGAAAAAAGACTAAGTTATTATGATTAAGAGAGGGATATCATGAGTTTATTAGAAATAAAAAATCTTAAGAAAAGTTTTGATGAGAACGTTGTTCTAAAAGATATTTCTCTTGATGTCAATAAAGGTGAGGTTTTATGTATAATTGGACCATCAGGTTCAGGAAAATCCACCCTTCTTAGATGTGTAACTAACTTGGAAACATATGATAGTGGAAAAATAAATTTTGACGGAACATTTGGTCTTGTATTTCAAAACTTTAACTTGTTCCCACACCATTCAGTAATGAAAAATATTACTAACGCTCCACTAAAAGTTCAGAAAAGAAATAAAGAAGAAGTATACGAGGAAGCTAGAAGTTTACTTAAAAAGATGGATTTATCTGATAAGGAAGATGCTTATCCATGTGAATTATCTGGTGGACAACAACAAAGGGTATCTATTGCAAGAGCTTTAGCAATGAATCCTGATATATTATTCTTTGATGAACCAACTTCAGCATTAGATCCAGAATTAACTGGTGAAATTCTTAAGGTAATTAAGGATTTAGCAGCTGAAAAAATGACTATGGTTATAGTTACACACGAAATGACTTTTGCACGTAATGTTGCAGATACGATAGTATTTATGGATGATGGATATATCATAGAAAATGGAACACCTGAAGAAGTATTTTCATCAGAAAATACTAGGATGAAAGAATTCCTCGGAAAATTCTATGATTAAATAGAATACTTTTTTTCTTATAAACAAGAAATATCTTTTCTTGTAACATCTTTTTTTTGAATTATTTTTTTATATAACTTTTTTTAACTATTATTACAAATAATATATTGTATAATAATAGAAGTGATATTTATGACAAAAAATTTAATCGCATATTTCTCTGCTAGTGGTGTAACAAAAAGCATCGCAGAAAAGATTCACAATGTTGTTGACTCAGATATTTTTGAAATTGTTCCTAAACAGTTATACACTAGTGCTGATTTAAATTGGAATGATAAAAACAGTAGGTCAAGTATTGAAATGAATGATAAATCTTCTAGGCCGGAAATAGAATCTGAAATTGACGTCACAGGTTATGATACTATTATTCTTGGATTTCCTGTGTGGTGGTATACGGCTCCGACTATAATTAACACATTTATTGAAGAGAATAATATTTGTGATAAAAATATTTATGTGTTTGTAACTTCAGGTTCTACTGGTGAAACAGGTTCTTTTAATGATCTTAAATCTGCTTATCCTGAAAATAATTGGGTGGATGCTAAAAGATTAACTAGAAGTGTTTCTGATGATGAAATAGGGGAATGGCTTAATTAATTATTATTATTTTTTTATTATTCTCTATTTTTTTTGGGTGGTGGTTATGAAGAAAGTTAAGATTACTGTTGTTAGAAAAGCTTGTTATGATGATTTGATTGAAAAATATGAAAATCCTTTAGAGAATCCCTGTGATATGAGGGAGGGTATGGTTTTTATTGCTAATGGTTGGAAAAAGCCTGATGATTTTTGTGATAGTGCATGGGAAAGTATTTCTTCATTTGTTATGACTCTTGCTTATGGTGGGGAGAATATTTATGATGGTTGGATGAAGGATAGTAGGTCTGCTATGATTTCTTGTAATGATGGTTTTAGGCCGGTTAGTTTTTATATTGAGGCATTGGATGAAGATGCTGATTAACCCACATTTTTATTACTTTTTTAGTAAAATATTAATATCATTTTTTATATATTATTATATAATTTTTAATAAATATCGAAATAACCTATAAAATATATGTTATAAAATTAAAAATAATAAAAAATATAATAATATGGAGGAAGAAATGACAAACAACAAATACTTCATATCCAAAATGTGGGCATCTGACATTAAAAAAAGAGACTCAAAACGATGCATACTCTGTGGATCAAAAAAAGAACTAGAAGCACATCACATATTCGGAATAAGCCAATACCCCTATTTAACAACAGAACTAAACAACGGAATAACATTATGCAAAAAATGCCACAACAACTATCATAAACAATACAATGAAGTAAATGCAATAACCTGGACACAATTTCTCTTAAAAAACCAATACAATATAACAAACATGGAAATAAACTACTCAAACGGATACAAAGAAACAATATCATTACCCACAAACTCCAAAAACATACAACCATTACAAAATAATAACATCAAATCCACAATACTCCAAGAAATCAAAACAAGCAAATTTGCAGATACAAAAATACCATACAAATGGTTAATAACACAACTAAAAAACAAATATGGAATAAATAATGAAAAAATAACACACGAAATAAAACAACTAGAAACAAAAGGAATAATAGCCCACATAAACAAAAATGAATTAGAACTAATAATATGAAAAAATATTAACCACCAAAGTAACAAAAACTTAAATATTTGTCTACATATACAAACAACTAAAAAAGGTGAAATAAATGTCATTAGAAACAGCAAACATATTCGAACTAGCAAATTTGGTAGAATACCAAGAAAAAGCAGTAGTAAGTAAAGAAATAATCAAAAAAGAAACAGGAACAATCACAATATTTGCATTTGATAAAGAAGAAGGACTATCAGAACACACAGCACCATTCGATGCACTAGTACAAGTACTTGAAGGAACACTAGAACTAACAATAGACTCAAAAAAGTACACACTAAAACAAGGCGAAATAATAATAATGCCAGCAAATATACCACACGCATTACACGCCAAAGAAAGATTTAAAATGATACTATCAATGATAAAATCCTAAAAACAAAATCTCCACCAACAATCACTCCTTTTTTAACAAAATTTTTTTTATAATATAATTCCATAATATATAACATGAACCAAACAAATAAATTAGTTAACAAAATTAAAGACCTAGAAATAGAACAATCAAATAAAGATTCTGAAGAAAATAATAAAATATCCAAGAGTCATTTAACAGAAGAAAACCTCGACGAATACTTAGAAAAAGTAGAAACAGACGAATACTCAAAAAAACTTTTAAACAAATATCTAGAGAAAAAATCAAAAAAATAATCAACACAACTCCAAATAATAGAGGTTAAAATATGAAATATGATTTTGACACAATAACCGATAGAAGAAATACAAACAGTGTAAAATGGGACTACATAGACACACAAATACCCATGTGGGTAGCAGACATGGATTTTAAAGTAGCACCAGAAATACAAAATACATTAAATCAACGAGTAAATCATGGAATATACGGATATACATTAATACCAGATGAATACTATGAATCCTACATAAACTGGTGGAAAAGAAAACATAACTTCACCATGAATCAGGAAGAAATAATCACTTCAGTAGGAGTAATGCCATCAATATCAAGTATAATCAGGGAATTAACAGAAGAAAATGATACCATATTAATACAAACACCAGTATATCATGTATTCTTCTATGTAATTCAGGACAATAACCGAAAAGTATTAGAAAATCAACTAGAATATGATGGAACCAATTACTCAATAAACTTCGAAGATTTAGAAGAAAAATTATCAAGAAAAGAAACAAAAATGATGATACTATGTAATCCACATAACCCCATAGGAAAAATATGGAATACAGATGAACTACAAAAAATCGACAAATTATGTAAAAAACATGAAGTAATCCTAATCTCGGATGAAATTCACTGTGATCTAGTAAATCCTGGAAAACAATACATACCATTTGAAACTATCACAACAAACAATGATAATATAATAACTTGTATGGCCCCAACAAAAACATTTAACATAGCAGGAATACAAAGCTCAATAGTTCATATACCTAACAAAAATTTATACGACATGATAAATACACGATTTACATTAGAAAGCATATCAAATATAAATCTATTCGCCATAGTTGCAACAATAACAGCATTTAATGAATGTGAAGACTGGTTAAAACAATTAAATGAATATATTTATCAAAACAAATTATATGTGGATGAATATCTTAAAAAAAACATACCACAAATAAAATTAGTACCATCAGAAGCTACATACCTATTATGGTTAGACTGCACAAAATTAAACATTAAATCAGAAGAATTTAACAATTATTTAAACAAAGAATATGGTGTCTACACATCACCAGGAAAACAATTTGGAGACAATGGAGATAAATTCCTCAGATTAAATGTTGCATGTCCAAGAGAAATGCTTAAAGAAGCATTAAATGGACTTAAAGAAGCAATATATAATCTGTAGAATAAAGTATTTTAGTAAGAGATAACATAATACACTACAAAAAATAAAGGGGAAAAGTATGTACACAGAAAATACAATACTAATAGGAAGTAATGAAAATAAAAACGTGACACTATTACCTAAGCTAGCAAACAGGCATGGATTAATAGCTGGAGCAACAGGAACAGGAAAAACAATAACATTAAAGGCAATAGCTGAATCATTTAGTGACATGGGTGTGCCAGTATTTCTAGCAGACATGAAAGGAGACATATCCGGACTTTCAAAAATTGGAGAAGCAAATGAGAAAATCACTGAAAGAATCGAAAAATATGATTTAAAAAATAAGGGATACAATTTCAAATCATACCCTGTTGAATTTTGGGACTTATTCGGTGAAAAAGGAATACCCATAAGAGTCACAATATCACAAATGGGACCAAATTTACTATCCAAAATACTAAACCTAACAGAAGCTCAAGAAGGAGTATTAAACATAGTATTCAAAGTAGCAGATGAAGAATCATTATTACTGATTGATATCAAAGATTTAAAAATAATGATAAATCACGTAACAGAAAATAAGGATAAGTATGAATCACAATATGGTAGTATATCAACAAGAAGTGCAAATACAATAATAAGATCATTATTAACCCTAGAAGAACAAGGAGGAAATAACTTCTTTGGAGAACCATCATTAGAACTTGAAGACTTTATTCAATGTGATGATGAACAAAAAGGAATAATAAATGTATTGGATGCAGTTAAACTATCATTAGCTCCTGATTTATATTCAACATTTTTATTATGGATGCTCACTCAATTATATGAAACTTTACCAGAAGTAGGTGACCTAGAAAAACCTAAATTTGTATTCTTCTTTGATGAAGCACACTTATTATTTGATGGGATGAGTCCAGTATTCCAGAAGAAAATAGAACAAATTGTAAGATTAATTCGTTCAAAAGGAGTGGGATTATATTTCATATCTCAAAGTCCTGCAGACATACCTGATGAAATACTTTCACAGTTAGGTAACAGGATACAACATGCATTAAGAGCATACACTCCTAAAGATCAGAAAGCAGTTAAAGTTGCTGCAGAATCATTCAGACCAAATCCGGCGTTCAATACGCAGGATGTTATATCAAGTTTAGGTATAGGTGAAGCATTAGTTTCCTTGCTGGATGAGGAAGGAGTTCCGGGTATCGTTGAAAAAGTGGATATAATTCCACCACAAAGTTATAATGGTGCAATAGATGATTCATATAGACAGGAACTAATTAATATTTCATGTAATAAGGAGAAGTATGTGCAAGCTATAGATAGAGAATCAGCATATGAATTATTATCCCAGAAAAAAGAAACAGTACCGGAACAGGTAGTACAGGAACCAGCTGTACAGGAACCAGTAGTTCAGGAACCAGAAGTTCATGAAATACAACACGAACCAGTCAATCAACAACCAGAACAAGAAGAAAAGAAAGGATTCTCACTACAAGACACTATACAACAAACAATAAATGACCTTGACTTCAATCCGAACACAACCACAAAAAGAAGAAACACTGGATCCTCACGCAATTCAGGCAAATCAGAAATAGATAAAATAGTACAATCAGCAACAAACACTATTGTAAGAGAAGCAACAAGACAAATTACAAGAGGACTCTTCGGACAACTAAAATTTAAATAAGTTCTGTGTACTTAGTAGATTTTCCCCTACATTTAGTAACAGGATATTTAATCTCATTCTTTTCTATTTTTTTAAGCATAATCTCCTTAATATCAACATTCATTGTAATAGCCATAAGATAAGAATATATTAACACATCAGCTAATTCTTCCTCTACATGTTCAACATCATATTCATCATCCCACTGAAAGTTTTCTAAAAGCTCACCAGATTCAATGGATATTGATTTAGCCAAATTTTCTAAAGTCTGAAATTGTTTCCAATCTCTGTCATCCCTAAATTTAATAATTCTGTCAATAACTTCCTTCATAATTATCACCATTAATCCACACTATTCTAATGTTTACAGTTTCCAATACTAAAATTTTATTATTCTTTACTAACATATGAAATAATAGAATAATTTCTTAATAACAAAAAAATTTTAACTCATTTAACAAAGATATTTAACATCACATTTTTACAGGGATTTTATGGAAAAACGTTCTAACTTAGACTTTAATGATGTATTCTCAACTTTACAACAAAACCTATTAGATATGGGTTTAAGGAATAATCTGCTTAATTTTAAAGAAGTTGCTAGAACAATTCCTATTGTTGATATAGACTTAACTGATTTATATAATTCATTAGTTTCAAATAGAAACAAACTTAGTTTTTTACCCAAATCATCAGGAGAACAAGAGGACGAAACATGGTATGTTCCAGTTGAAACAGATCAACAAGAGGAGTTACAATTACAAACAACACTTTCAGAAAAAGATTTACAGAAAAGATTATTTTCATTATTCCAATATTACAGGACAAGTGTACAGGATTTAGGATATAATAATCTATTTTTAGCATTAGGATTTGTAGAATGGACTCAACAAAAGGATAATTCTGCACATTTAGCACCATTAATACTAGTACCTGTAGAATTATCAAGACGCTCTGTAGGTTCACCATTTAAATTACATTGGACTGGAGAAGACATATCACTAAACCTATCACTCAAACATAAACTACAAGATCAAGGAGTTTACCTGCCTGAAAGAGAAAACATTGAATCACAGAATGATTTAGTGGAATACATTAATGATGTTAAACGTCAAATAGAAATTAAGGATGGATGGACAGTATTAGATAAAGTGTATGTCAGCACATTCAGTTTCAAGAAATTTGTAATGTTCAAAGACTTAACATTAGAAAACTGGTCCGAAAACATAAATAATAGTGAAATAGGAAGATTATTCGGGCTAAGTGAAGTAGAATCCTTTGACTCTTTTAATATAAAAAAGATTGATGAAGAACTAAATCCATTAGAAGTATATAATGTGGTAGATGCGGATTCTTCACAAATAGCTGTTATAGAAGATGCAAAGAAAGGACATAGTTTAGTAGTGGAAGGACCACCAGGAACAGGAAAATCACAGACAATCGTAAACCTTATCTCTGAATTACTTGCAAACAATAAGAAAATACTATTTGTAAGTGAAAAAATGGCAGCACTTGATGTAGTAAAAAAGAGGATGGATACCATAGGATTAGGGGATTATTGTCTTGAATTACATAGTAATAAAACCCGTAAAAGAGCATTCCTGGATGACTTAAACAACTCTTTAATACAAGATAAGATAGAAGTCAAAGAATATGAGGATTATGATAAACTAAAACAATCCATTCAAACATTAAACGATTACAGAGAATTAATCAGAACAAAATATGGAAACACTAATCTATCAATATACGATTTAATAGGAATGTATGAATATAAATATCAGGAATTAGAACAGTTAGGACAAAAAGTTTACAAGTTCAACTTACCAAATCTAAAAGAATTCACATCACAAAAACGTACAGAAATAATATCAAATATAGATGCAATAGCAGAAATTTACAATTTAATATACCCTATTAAAAATAACCCATGGAACTATACAAACATTAATTACATATCACCTGATGAAGTTGATAATATCAACTCAAAATCATCCGAAATTGATGTGAACATGAGGAATATCGTTGACGATATTGAAAAATTCTCACAAATAACAGGAATAAAAAAGCCAACAAATTACTCTGGAATAAAGAAATTCATCCAACAAGGAAAACTATTACTATCTGATCAAGACTATCAGTCAGATGAAACAAAACTCAAAGAAATAGTAAATGCAGTACAAGAATACCAGAATAATTACAGTAACAGCACTATTGACATTACAAAGATAGATATTGGACCAATAAAGGAAAGATTTGATGAATTAATAATTCAGGTAAATTCATTAGAAATATCATATGACATAATGTTCCATTTAGAGGTACAAGTACTATTATCTCAATTAAAAGAAGCAAACAGACTCAAAAACGAGTCACCAGTAAAACAAGCATTAAATGACCCAGATATTCATCAAAAATTTTATCAATTCAGATCAAACAAGGATTCATTCACAAAATTCATGAATAAGGATTATAAACGATCCAAAAATGAACTAAAAAGTTACTACCTGCAAGACGTGAATGATGAAACAATAACAAAAGACTTTGATAATTTACTAAAATGGGATAATGATGTAAGAAGTGTAAGAAACAAAGTAATACCATATGCAATAAACCAGAATATCAGTGAAGAAAAACTCATATACGTACTTGAAAGATTAGTAGGAGTATTTGATGAAGTCAATGAAATAAACCATAAAATATCAAAATTATATAATAAAGAATATTTCAAGACACTGGATGAACTAAAAAGTAAAATAGATTCATTAAACAATCAAAAAGAACTGAAAAATTATATTGATGAAAACAACACCCTTGCTAAATCATACTTTAAGTCATGGGATAATGTTAACACAGATTTCGCACAATTAGTCAGTGAATATGATAATATTTCTAAGTTTGCAAAAAACGATAATCAAACAGTACTGAATGTTGATGAGGATACAAAACGAGAATTACAATTCTCTATAAATAACTTGGAAACGGCAAGTAATGAATTAATTGAAGACTATGAATATCTTAATTCAGTACTACACTTCAAAGATAAATTAAGTAAAAGAAACATTAACTCATTAAGAATACAGGAATTTAACGAATTAATACAAGGAATATCCGAAAACATACTCTCACTAAGTAATTGGAGTCAATTCAATACGTACTGCAGTCAATTTAATGATAAGTACACTAAAGAATTAATTAACCTGATAAAGCAGGATAAAGTTAAATCAGAGGCAATAGTACCATTATTTGAATATAACTTTGCTAATAATATATTGAAAGAAGTATTTGATAAAAGTGAGGTGCTGAAAAACTTTAACTCCAATATTTATGAGAAAAACATTAAACAATTTAAAGAATTGGATCTTGAAACAATAAATCTTAACAGATACAGAGTAAAACAGATACTGGATGCAAAGAGACCAAACATTGCCGGAAGCATAATACCAACATCACAACTGGGCATACTTGTTCATGAAATGAATAAGAAACGAAACCATAAGTCTATACGACAAGTACTGAATGAATGTCCGGATACTGTAACAGATATAAAACCATGCTTACTTATGAGTCCATTATCTATTGCACAGTACCTTGATACAAAAACATATGAATCCTACTTTGATTATGTGATATTTGACGAAGCTAGTCAAGTAAAAATTGAGGATGCCATAGGTGCATTATTAAGAGGAAAACATTACATTATTATGGGGGATACTAAACAATTACCACCAACAGCATTCTTTGATGTTGAAACTAATGTAGAATCACAGGAAGCTGAGGATATGCATGTGCAAGATGTTGAAAGTATTCTGCATTTCTGTAAAAGTGTATTACCATACCGTATGTTAAAATGTCATTACCGTAGTAGGCATGAATCATTAATAGCAGTTTCAAACCTTGAATTCTATAACAATGATTTATTCATATATCCTTCACCGATGAGAGATTCTAAGGAATTAGGACTTAAACTTCAATATAATCCAAACAATGTTTATGATAAAGGAAAAACAAGACAAAATATTGGAGAAGCTCAGGAAGTGGTACAGTATGCCTTAGAACATTTTGGCAGATATGGTTTTACAAAAAGTCTCGGTATTGGAACGTTCAGTGTAGCACAAAAGAATGCTATACTGGAAGAGTTAGAACATAGGTTACAGGAAAATCCTGAACTTGATCCATATTTTAACACTACTGGTGATAAATCTTTCTTTGTAAAGAATATTGAGAATATTCAGGGTGATGAAAGGGATGTTATGCTTATAAGCGTGGGTTATGGATTTGATAATGAACATAACTTATCTATTAGTTTTGGTCCATTAAACAATGAGGGTGGAGAACGAAGACTTAATGTTCTCACTACACGTGCAAAGGAAAAATGTGTTGTTTTCTGTAATTTCAAATCGGCTGATATGCATTTGTCACCTAGAACTCCTAAGGGTGTTCAAGTACTTAAGACATATCTTTATTATGCAGAGCATGGTAAGTTCCCTTCAGATTATGTTGATGAAGAAGGATTTGACTCTGAATTTGAAGAATCAGTATATAACTTCTTAACACATAAAGGATTTAATGTTGAAAAAAGAGTAGGTTGTGCGGGTTATCGTATAGACTTGGCAGTATATAATCCGAGCAATGATGATGAGTATGTTCTGGCAATAGAATGTGATGGATCAGAGTATAATAATTATTCTTCTGCAAGAGAAAGAGATAGGATACGTCAGAACATTCTTGAAGGTTTAGGATGGAATTTTTATAGGATTTGGTCAACTGACTGGTATCATAACAGGGAAAGTGCTAAACAAAAATTGTTAGTGGCAGTTAATAAGGCTATTAAACAAAAGAATGAGAGTTCAATTAAAAGTCTTGATCAAATTGAGGGGGTTAATTCTAATATTGAAAACAAGGTTATTAAACAAAAAAATGAATCAAATATAGATGCTATTAAAAATAATATTGAAAGTAATAATCAAGTACAAGAAAATGAATTATCCCAACAAGAAAACAATATCTTAGAAGATAAACCTAATAAATCCAAAGATGAATTTGCACAAATATTTGAAGTATTGGATGAAGTAGAAGGTCCTCCAAAAATACGAGATATTAGCGAAATAAGACCTTCTTCAAATAAAAATAACAACACAACAGACAACAAAAACGAACAACCAAAACCAAAAAATATTCAAAACACAACAAATCAAACACTAAAAGAAGATAAAACAGAAAATAAAGAGAATAAGGAACAAATTGAAGCCATACTGGAAGAAGACAAACAGGAAACTCAAAAAGAAGAGGGTATAACTGATAAAATACAATCAAAAATAGAAGTAAAAAAAGTAGAAAAAACAGAAGCAACAACAGAAAATCAATACATATACTACGAAAACGAAATAGAAACAGAAGACTTCTATTCAATACCAGAAACACAAGTAATTAAAATAATAGAAGACATTATACAAACAGAAGCACCAATACATAGAAATGAAATATACAATAGACTAAAAACAGTATATAACGTAAAAGCAACAAAAAAATTTAAAACAAGAATCGATACAATGATAAATACATTATTACAAACATCACATGAAATATACGTTAAAAATAATTATTATTATATATTTAAAAAAGATGTAACAGTTCGAAAAAGAAACAAACCAAATATAGACTACATTTCTGATGATGAAATAGTAGAAGCAATAAACCAAGTACTTATACTAAATTCATCTGTAAAAATAAATCAGTTAAGTAAAGAAGTATCAAAACTATTTGGTTTTAAATCATTATCTGCTAAAACATCAAACAAGATTAATGAAGTAATCAGTTACCTAAGATTCTCAGGAAAGTTAAGTATTGATGATAGTTCCATTGTTACCATAACAGATAATACTTAATTTTTATCTATTATTTTATTTAAAAAAAAGTTTTAGGATAGTAATAAATTATTATAATCCTTTTCCCCTTTATAAGAATTGTTGTAAAACTAAAGGTAATGCTCCAAAAATGGATTGAAGACCTAATATAAATATGGCTAATCCGCCAATGAATTCTATAACTCTAGCATATTTAATAGCTATTTTTGTACCTAGAGTACCTATAACAAACCATGCTATTACAGCAATAATTGTTAAAACACCTAATATTACTGGATTTACACAAGCTACAGCACCTTGTGATGCTAAAACTAAGTTTTCTATGTTTCCAAAGATTAATAATCCCATATATTCTTTGTATTCGCTAAAAAAAGACATAAAATTCACCTAGTAACCATCATCATCGTTGTATTTGAATGCTCCGACCATTGATTGAAGACCGAGTATTACAATGGCAAGTCCACCAATTAATTCAATAACTGAAGCATATTCCATAAATACTACAGTTCCAAGTGTTCCTAGAACTACCCACATTATTACAAAACATATACTTGCAATGGCTAATTTAACTGGGTTAGCTCCTTTTACTACTCCATGAGAAGCTAAGATTAGGTTTTCTATATTACCAAATATTATTAAACCTATAAATGGCAAATATTCTTCTAACATTTTATCACCTTATTTATTACAATCCTTAAATAAACCCTTTTCCTGGTTTATACTTTTTTAAATAGCATAATCTCATAATGTTGTATTCAAAAAAAAATTTTTCTTTTAAAATATTTCTGTTATAGAAAAATGTTATGCTATTATTGTTTATCCAAATTATTATTAGTTTCTCTTTATATTTATAATATCCTTTTTTTTATTAGTGTTAAGAGCTTGTTAAATCATTTTTTTTCTATTTAATCTTATAAGAATTTTAGAATTAGTTTCTTAATTATGATAATTTAAATATTTAATTTTTAAATAAGTATGATTATTGTTATTTTAAAATATTTATTTTAAACAATACTTTTTTTATTATTTTGAATTAAAAGTAATTTATGAATTAAAAAAATAATTAATATGATGTGGTGGTTATTTGCGTAATGATTAATATGGGTTTGGATTATAGTATTCTTCGTCAATTATGTTTTTTACGGTTTTTAAGTTGGATGGGATAATTCTTACATCAATTCCATGGTATGTTTTGTATAAGTTGATTAATTGTTGTTTACGTAAAGATTTAATTCCTTGTTTAATTTCTTTACATGAGTATTGGTTTAAGTTTTTACATAAGTTTATTATTGGAGTATGATGTTTTCCTATGCATCCATGTTTGAATAGTGTTGATAGTATATCCTTTTCCAATTCATCATTGCTTTTCATATACTTTTATATATGATGTTTATCTTATATAATAATATGTTCAATTATTGTACATTTTATTTTTTTTGAAAACAAAGTGTTAAAAAAAAATTAGGAATGAATTTTTTATGTATGAAAGAATATTTGGCAAATATCCGCAAGTAAAAGTAATCAATTACGTGTTAACAAATCCTGAAAGAACATACTCTAAAAAAGAAATGGCAGTAGGAGCTAATATATCACGTGTAACATTAGACTCCTTTATAAAAGATATAGTGGAATTAGGAATATTAAATAAAGAAGGATTATCTTATACTGTCAATTTAAAATCTAAAATAGTAAAAACGCTCGTAAAAACTCAGATAATGTTAGCAGATATAATAATGAATGATGAATTAGAAAAATCAGAGGAAATTATTGGTGAAGCATTAACTGATGATGAATTTGAAAAATTCATGGATAGTTTTGATTATGAAATGGATATTGACTCAGAAATAGAAAAAATAGAAAGAGGAGAAATATCTGTTACTAAAGAAGATTATGTGGATATGGTCAATAAAGGAACAAAAATTTTTTCATCAAATACATTTGATTCAAATATAATTTTAACACAATATATAAACCAAGATTATGATAAAGGAAGTATTAACTATGGATGATGTAAATAATTTAAATGATGGACAAATGCCAAAAATTAAATTCAATGATGAACCAAGTAAACCAGTATCCGGAGCAGTATGTGTTGGTTCACAAGATCAAATAAGAGTAGCATTTCTTGAAGAAAAATTAGCAAGTGATGAATTTGGTAACGTTGAAATGATTCAAGAATGTGTTGCACAAGTAGTTATGACACCACAAGTAGCACGTAATATCATTCAGGTATTAGAAGATAATTTAGCTTCTAATAACTTTTAATCACCCATTTTTTTAATATTTGATCGGATAAATAGTAAAGGGCTTTTTTTTGAATTATAAACTTTAAAAATAGTATTTCTCTAAAAAATAGGATTATTTTATAATTATATTAATATATTCTCTGGAGTTGAAAAAGAAAAAAGAGTAGTTAGCTTAGAAGTGTTTTAAAGCTAATTCTACATCTTCTGGTTGAATAGTTTTTCTGTCAGCGTGTTTTGCTAAGTCGATAGCTGCTGCTGCGAGTTTTGCTGTGTATGCTTCTACTGCTTCAACGATTTTTTCTTCTGCTTCTTTGCTTATTCTTTCTGCACCTGCACTTTTAACTATTCTTGTAACTGGTGCTTTTGGTATTTCACTCATATTTAGTTCTCCTTGATATTAATAATTTGAAACATAGTATTTATTATACTGGGTTTCTGTTTTTTCCTTTTAAATTTAATTAATTGAAATATATTCGTTATTTTATATTTAATATTATTACCTTTCAGTATTATTACTAATATAAAATTTATCATTAAATCATAATTTTATTTTAAAAAAATTAAAATTGATTATTAATTTAATAACTTAATAATATTATGTTTAAAATTAATAGTATTTAAATATTACTTAAAATTATTACTGTTACAGTTGAATATATCCTAAAAAAAAAGAGTATTAGCTCATAAAAAAAAATAATTAAAAATAAATTATATATAAATTTTTGGTTATTTAATTAAACAATTTTTAAATTAGAATTTTAATTCTTTAATTCTTTCCATTGCTTCGACAGTTTTTTCATAAGTGTTAAAAGCAGTTAATCGTATGTAACCTTCACCACTAGGACCAAAACCAGCACCAGGAGTACTTACAACATTTGCTTGGTCAAGTAAAATGTCAAAGAAAGTCCAGGAATCAATATCATCAGGTGTTTTAAACCAGATATATGGACTGTCAACACCACCATAAACTTTTAATCCAATCTTTTCAAGATTATCACGAATAACTTTAGCATTTTCTAAGTAATAATCAAGATTTTCACGAATTTCTTTCTTACCTTCATCAGTATAAATTGCCTGAGCAGCTCTCTGAACAGGATAAGAAGCACCATTAAATTTAGTGGATTGTCTTCTGTTCCATAAAGGATTTAACTGAACATCTTCGCCCTTGGAATTCTTAATAAATATTTCTTCAGGAACAACACAGTAACCACAACGGGTACCGGTAAAACCAGCAGTTTTTGAATAACTTCTGAATTCAACAGCAACTTCTTTAGCTCCTTCAATTTCATAAATACTGTGAGGAACATTGTCTGTGGAAATAAATGCTTCATAAGCAGCATCAAATAATATTAAAGCATTTTTTTCATGAGCATAATCTACCCAAACTTTTAACTGGTCTTTTGTTAAAGTAGTACCAGTAGGATTGTTAGGATAACATAAGTATATAATATCCACATCTTCTTTTGGAAGCTCTGGAACAAAATCATTTTCAGCAGTACAAGGTAAGTATACAATGTTTTCATAGAAACCATCATCAGTAGGTTTACCGCTACGTCCTGCCATAACATTACTATCTACATATACAGGATATACAGGGTCAGTTACAGCGATAATATTGTCCTGTGAAAACAATTCCTGGAAATTACCAGTATCACATTTTGCACCATCACTAATAAATACTTCACTATTTTTAAGTTCAACACCTAATGGTTTAAAATCATTTTCAATAACATCTTCAATTAAAAAGTCATAACCCTGTTCAGGACCATAACCTCTGAATTTATCAGCATCAGCCATTTCATCAACAGCATTATGGAATGCTTTAATAACACTTTTTACTAAAGGTTTTGTCACATCACCAATACCCATCTTAATAAGATCAGCATCAGGATTTTCTTCCTGGTATTTATCTACACGTCTTGCTATTTCTACAAATAAGTAATTATTTTGTATATTTTCATAATATTCATTTACATTTACTGCCATATTTTCACGTCCTTAATTATGTGTGTAATAGAATGTAATTCCATCTTTTGTTATATTATCTACTCTTGCAAATCCAAATCTTTCAAGTTGTACCATGTCATCAACATGAACATCTTTACTGTCTGCTTCAATATATCCTTCAACAACACTATTATCTGGCATTACAACCTTTGCACTGATAGATTCATCTACTGGAGACCATTGGATAATACGTGCATGTTTACTTTGTGCTTCTTCTAATGAGTCACTATCATACATTGCTGAATCACCAGTTACAGTAATATTAACTAAATCCATTAATCTTAATGGTTTGTTATTGTTTACTGCTTGATCATAATCATCTTTAGGGATATATGCACTACCATTGAATTTAAGGGTTCTGAAACCTTTTTCTGGTTCATTATAATGAAGTTCGCGTTCAACAGTTAATTCCTTTTTATCTTCAGGTAAATTTTCAATATCTACTTTAACGGCTTCTGGGATAAAGAAGTACCTATTTGTCTCTTCTTCTATGATGTTACGGTTTAAACCGTAAATTTTTTTCCAACTAATTGTTGCATCAGCCTGTTTGGTACCAATTTCTTCTATAAGTTCATATAAAACTTCTTTTTTAATTCCACGTCTTGCAATTGCCTTGATAGTACCTAATCTTGGATCGTCCCATCCGCTATAAGTACCATTTTCTATACCTTCACGTGCTTTAGAAGTACTTAAGAGGACATCATCCATTTTAAGCCGGCCATAGTGAATAAATTCAGGAATATCCCATCCGAAGTGTTCATAGAGATATGCTTGTTTTTCACTATTTGCAAGGTGATCTTTTCCACGAAGAACATGTGTTATTCCAAGTAAATGATCATCTACTGTTACGGAGAAGTTCATCATAGGATAAATTTTATACTTATTACCAATTCTTGGATGTTCTTGGTTAACAATTCTCATAGCAACCCAGTCACGTATAGCAGGATTCTTATGTGTTATGTCTGTTTTCACACGGAGAACAGCTTCTCCTTCATCCATTTCTGGGAATTTGTTCCATAATTCCATGTTTTCTTCAACACTATGGTCACGACATGGACAAGGTTCACAATTATCTTTTAGCTTTTTAAAGTCTCCACCATCACATGTACACATATATGCTGCACCACATTCGATTGCTTTTACAGCATATTCATAGTAAATATCTAGTCTGTCGCTTTGAATATATGCTTCATCAGCTTCAATACCAAGCCATGCAAGATCTTCAGGAATTGCAGTATAAGCATCAGGTTCTACTCTTTTTGGATCGGTATCTTCAATTCTTAGAACAAGTTTTCCATCATATTTTTTCTGATATAGCAGGTTTAATATTGCTGCTCGTGCATGACCAATATGTAATGGGCCTGATGGGTTTGGAGCAAACCTTAGTTTTACTTTTCCATCTTTTATGTTTTCTAATTCAGGTAAACCTTTTGGTTTTTCTGGTGCTCTTTTATGTTCTTCTATTCCACCAAGTTGGTCAAGTTCTTTTTGTTGTTCTTCAGGACTCATTGCATTTACTTTTGCAACTAATTTTCCTGCAAGTTGGCTAACTGTTTTAGGATCTTTTCTCATATCTGGATGTTTACTCATAACCATACCTATAACTGATCCTGTTTGACAGTTATTTCCATGCTCAACAGCATTTGTCAGAGCATATTTATAAATAGTTTCTTCAATATCCATTGATATCCTCCATTTATTAATAGAAATGATATTTTAAAAAAATATTTTTTTTTTTAATATAATTATTTATTATAATATAATTTATGTTTTAAAAACTATAAAAAAATTGTTAAAAAACCTTATAATAATGAGTGTTATCTGGTATTATGTGGGATAATGTAATTATTAATCTTCATTTGAAGGGTAAGATGCTAGTATAATTTCCTAAATTAAAAGTTTTTTTATTGAAGAGTAATTTGAATCATTTTATTAATATTTTAAATTAATAGGAGTTAATTATTATAAAATTCATATATCAAAAAAGTATAATGTATAATATAGATATAACATATCATATTTTACTTGATGGGGGAGATACATGTCCAAAACATCACACGAAAAAGATAATTATCAATGGAACAGTACCTTTTCATTCCTAATGGCGATGATAGGGGCAGCAGTAGGATTGGGAAATATATGGCGATTTAGTTACGTGTTATACTCAAATGGTGGAGGAGCATTCTTTATACCATATGTTGTAGCAATACTAATAATGGGAATACCCTTCTTAATCTTGGAATATGGATTGGGAGCAACATTCAAGAACTCATTATCAAACATACTAAAAAAGATAAGACCACAACTAGAAGTAATAGGTTGGATAACGGCATTTCTAGTATTTCTAGTATTAACGTACTATGTGGTGATAATGGGATGGGATATGATATACTTGGTACTGAGCTTATTTAAGGGATGGGGAACAAACCCTGACGCATATTTCATGACCAATATAGTGGTAGGCTCAAATAATCTTCAAGGAATCACATCATTCGTAATTCCTACATTAATTGCAACAATACTAATATGGGTCTTATTATGGTACATATCACATAAAGCATTAGATAAAGGGATATCAAAAGTAGTGAATATATTAATTCCATTACTATTCATAATGATGGCAATTATTGTAATCTATGCATTCACATTACCTGGAATGTGGACTGGAGTAACAGCACTATTAAATCCGGATTGGAGTCTACTATTATATATTAATGTCTGGTTAGCAGCATTTGGACAAATAATATTCTCATTATCAATGGGACAGGCAATTGCAGTAACATATGCAAGTTACCTTCCAGAAAAATCTAAATTAGTTGATAACGTTTTAGTAGTAGTTTTATCAAATTCAAGCTTTGAAATATTCACTGCATTCGGAGTTTTCAGTATACTTGGATTTATGTCATTAACAAGTGGACTGCCAATTCATGACATTGCAACAAGTGGTACGGGATTACTGTTTGTTGTGTTCCCGGAAATATTTAATGTAATGGGTGACATGGCATATATAATTGCACCAATATTCTTCCTATGTGTATTTTTTGCAGGAATAACATCGGCATTAGCATTCCTGGAACCAATGACACTGGCTGTGTCAAGAAAGTTCAGATTGCCTCGTGTAAGATCAGTAACTATACTATGTATATTTGGTGCATTGATGTCATTAGTATATACTACGGCATCAGGAAATTATATATTGACCATAGCTGATGGATTTATTAATCAATTTGGAATAATTCTGGTTGTAATATTACAATCATTAATATTTGGATGGAGTTATGGAGTTGAAAAATTACTGCCTGTATTAAATGAATACTCAACAGTAAAAGTTGGAAAAACATGGGTATTTGTTATAAAATATTTACTGCCTATATTCTTATCAGTAATGTGGATAATAGGTATGATAGACTTGTTTAAAACTCAATCATCCTTAGATATAATATTACAACTCATAATTGCTTTAATCTTTGTTGTAATACCATTGGTATTAACAATATTACCTTCCAGAGAAGATATTTAATTATCTTTTCACTTATCTTTTTCAAAACTATTTTTTCTAATAAAAAACATAATATATAATTATATAATTAAAATTAAGTGGTAACTTGAACAATAAAAATAAAATAATTATAATAATACTTCTAGTACTGCTTCTAGGAATCCTGTTAGTTGCACTTGACAGCCCCTATTTGAATATAGCTCAAAATATAGCTAGTGGAGATGTAGAAAAAGTACTAGAACCAACAAATAAAATAGAAAAGGGAAACTTGTCCATTACAGTAACAGGTGATGTGATGTTTGGACGAAATATGCCTGGAGTATTATCATTAGACTCTAGTCCTTACAGGCATGTGAGCAACGTAACATCAGACACTGATATACTACTAGTAAACACAGAAAATCCTTTCACAACTAGTGGAGATGCAGTTAAACCAGATGTTCCATTAAAAGCAAGTCCAGAATATATACCATTACTAAACGCTACAAGCGGTATGGTAATATCAGCTAATGCAAACAATCACGTATTTGACTATGGAGTAACCGGTATGAGAGACTCCATAAAAAACCTTGACTCCAATGGCATAGCACATATCGGTGCAGGAGAAAACAAAGCTGAAGCAACAAAACCAATCACAATAGAAAAAGAAGGACATAAAATTACAATATTCAATTATATGGATAGTGAAAACTTCCAAGAATATTCTCAGGAAGTAATGCCAATTGCAGGAGATAACTCTCCGGGTTATTCTGCATGGGATGATACAGAAAGTGTTGAACAAATAAAACAAGCAAAAGCTAATGGTTCAGACATAATCATCGTTTATATGCATTATGGTAATGAATACTCAAGAAGTCCTAATGAAAACCAGATAAAAATTTCACACCTTGCAATAGATGCTGGAGCATCAGCAGTAGTTGGGGCTCATACGCATGTCACACAGGGAATAGAAGTATATAATGGTAAACCTATCTTTTATAATCTTGGTAATTTCATGTTTGATCAAAGTAATACAGCAACACATTCTGCATATTTTGTTGACTTTGATGTTCATGGAGAAAATATAACAGCAAATGTTTATCCAGTATATATTTCAGGATATCTTCCACAATTTATGGATAGTGTTGATGGAAAATCATTATTAAGCAGCCTTAATCCTAATTGTGATCAAATGACCATAACAGATGATGGAATAGGAAAAATAGATTTTTCAGTAAAGAATGAAACAAAATAAATCCTATTTCTACAAAACCTATTTTTTTTTATTAATTATTTTTTTGAGGATTTATATTTTAGAAAAAAAAGAATTTGATGGAGAAAAGGATTATATATTTATTTATTGAAATTCCAACCATCAATAAAAGAAATTAATTCTCGATTATGTTCTAAGGTGGTACTATTCTCATCCTCAGTATAAGCTTCATATATTACAGCAGCTACTCCACCATCATTTAATGGTCCAGTCACATAATCAGGACTTGTTGGATCATATGGAGTATAATAAGTTAACCATTCAAAATTTTCTGCCATAGCATGACCTAACTCACTGGAAAGAATATTATTCTCTCTTGGAGTAAAAATAAACCTTGTAACTCCCCAATGACCATTACTATAATGACTATCCACTGCAAATGTAAAATTATTTTCAATCATATCAGGTACAGCATAATCATAAGCTAGTTGTTGACCATTAGATCTGCTTTGTGAAAAATCTTTAGAATCTTCTGTGACATTAATTTTATAAAGGTAATAACAGTAACTAAGATTATTTTTTTTCTCATTAAATGCTTGTTCCAGTAACTTATGTGCACCTTTTTCCCTAGGATGAACACCAAGAATATATGCTATTTTAACATTAGAGTCAACATTACCATATGGTCCTTCCTTAATAACATTACCATATGATGAATTACCCAGTACTATTGTTGGAGTAACAGTTCCAGTAGGGGTGGTGTTTTCTGTAATGTTGTTATTATCCTGTATGTTTACTGTTAGAATCATAGTAATTAACAAGGCTATTACTGCTACAATTAGCAACGCAGTATTAGTCGGAATTGGGGGTATATTATTTATGTTGAATTGTGGCAGTTTAAGCGTGTTTGATTTTTGTTCATAGGTTCTTTGTCTTTTTAATGAAGGTTTATCATTTGCCATTTATCCACCTTAATTAAATTATAATAGTATATTAGGTGATATGATATACTTATTATATTCCATGATATAGAGTATTATCAAAATAATTTTATGCTTTAATTTTAAAATAATATTATATACAAACTTTCTTAAAAATTTATAAAATGATAATATGATGGATATAGAACGAATAATAGCAAGTGAATTAGATATTAAGCCATGGCAGGCTGATGCTGCAATAACATTAATTAATGATGATAATTCAATACCATTTATTGCACGATATAGGAAAGAAGCTACTGGTGGATTAGATGATGAACTATTAAGAAGTCTTAATGAAAGATTAATGTATCTTAAAAAGTTAGAGGAAAGAAAAAGACAAATCCTTAACAACATAGAAAAGCAAGGAAAACTCACATTAAAACTAGAAAAAGAGATAGAAGAAGCCACTACAATGGTTGAATTAGAAGATTTATATCGACCATACAAACAGAAAAAAACAACAAGAGCAAGTAAGGCAAGAGAAAAAGGATTGGAAAAATTAGCATACACTATTTATGATCAAAAACTGGATCATTCCATAGATTCAGAGGCTGAAAAGTACTTGAATGAAGAAGTACAAACAATAGATGAAGCAAAACAGGGAGCAAACGATATAATTGCAGAAATAATATCTGATAAAGCATCATTTAGAAGGTTTATACGTGATATAACAATCAAAAAAGGGAAAATATCCATCTCACCCAAGGAAAAAGACACAAAATCAGAATACGAAATGTACTATGATTATTCAGAAAACATCTCCGACATAGTACAACACAGAATACTAGCAATAAACAGGGGAGAAAAAGAAAAAATATTGAATGTTAAAGTTGAAGCACCACTAGAAAATATAAAATACTTCCTCGAAGATGAAATATTAATCAACTACTCAACAGATTATGATAAACAGGAATACAATAAATATACTACAGAATTCATACAAGATGCAATAAAAGATTCATATAAAAGATTAATAGCACCAGCAATAGAAAGAGAAATACGTTCAATTCTAACAGAAGTAGCAGAAGATAAATCAATAAAAGTATTTAAGAAAAACCTTGAACAATTATTAATGCAGCCACCAATCACTGGAAAAACAGTACTCGGATGGGACCCAGCTTTTAGGACAGGATGTAAACTAGCAGTCATAGACCAGTATGGGAAAGTATTAGATACTGCTGTAGTATATCCAACAGAACCACAAAATAAGGTATCTGAAACAAAAGAAATTGTTAAAAATCTCTTAAAAACATATGATGTGGACCTGATAGCATTAGGAAATGGAACAGCCTCACGTGAATCAGAACAAATAATTGTAGACATTATTAAAAATACAAAAGTCAAATATGTGATAGTTAACGAAGCAGGAGCATCAGTATATTCTGCTAGTGACTTGGCTCGGGAAGAATTCCCTGAATATGATGTGACAGAAAGGGGAGCAATCTCAATTGCAAGAAGATTACAGGATCCCTTAGCAGAACTGGTTAAAATAGATCCTAAATCAATAGGGGTAGGACAATATCAGCATGATATGAATCCGAAAAAATTAGGAGAATCATTGGATGGTATAGTGGAAAGAAGTGTGAATAATGTTGGAGTTGACCTTAACACAGCATCAGCAGCACTAATGGAACATGTAGCTGGAGTTTCAAAAAAAGTTGCAAACAATATCGTAGCATATAGGGAAGAACATGGCTCATTTAAAGATAGAAACCAACTACTAAAAGTGCCGGGGATTGGAGCTAAAACATTTGAACAGTGTGCAGGATTTATGAGAATTTATGAGCCAAAAAACATATTAGACAGTACTTGTGTACATCCTGAATCATATGACACGGCATTATCCTTACTGACCACGTATGGTTATGATCTTTTTGATGTGAAAAATGGTGGAGTAAACCTGCAAGTGGATGATTTGGAGAAATTATCAGGGGAACTTGGAGTAGGTGAATGGACACTTAAAGATATTATTAATGAATTAAGAAAACCTGGACGAGATCCACGTGAAGAATTGGATGCACCACAGCTACGTTCTGACGTACTTGATATTGAAGATTTAGAAGAGGGTATGATTTTGGAGGGTGTTGTAAGAAATGTTGTAGACTTTGGTGCTTTTGTTGATATTGGAGTGCATCAGGATGGACTTGTTCATATATCAGAATTATCTGATACACAATTTGTAAAGCATCCTATGGATATTGTGAGTGTTGGAGATATAATAGAAGTAAGAGTTATCTCTGTAGATTATGAAAAAAATCGAATAAGTTTAAGTATGATACTTTAATATTTCTAATAATCCCCTCTTTTTATTACAATTTTTTAATTAACTATTTTTTAAAATAATCAATATATAAAAAAGCTTTATATATCTATACTCACATAAATATAACCATATAGTACATGATAATTATTAATCATGATAAATCATGAATTTCATATTGAAAACAAAATACTTTTTGAGTTTGTTTTTATTGGATATGAAAAAATACTTTATGGAGAAATTTTTATGAGAGATCTCACTGGATTATTCAATCCTAAAGGAGTGGCTGTAATAGGCGCATCAAATCAAAAAGGAAAACTAGGTTACATAGTTACAGATAACTTAAAAACCTATGGCTATAAAGGAGAAATATATCCTATTAATATCAAAGCAGATGGAGACATATTAGGATTAAAAGCATACAAAACAGTATTAGACATAGAAGGCGAATGTGACTTAGCAGTAGTAGCAATACCTTCAAAATTCACAAATGCAGCTCTAGAAGAATGTGGTCAAAAAGGAATAAAAAATGTCATAGTTTTAACCGCAGGATTTAAAGAAGTTGGTGGAGACGGAGTAAAACTAGAAGAAGAACTATCCGTAATCGCTAAAAAATATGATATGAACGTTCAAGGACCAAACTGTCTAGGAAGCTTAGATGCACACACACCACTTAACGCATCATTCGCACAAATCATGCCAGAAGCAGGAAACATAGCATTTGTATCACAAAGTGGTGCAATGACAGTAGCAATCATAGACTGGAGTGTATCCGAAGGAATAGGATTCAGTAAAGTAGTAAGTTTAGGAAATAAAGCAGATTTATCAGAAATAGATGTAATAGAAGAATTAGCTGATGATGATAAAACTGATGTAATTCTAGGATACTTAGAAGGAATCAGTGAAGGAGAAAGATTCTTAGAAGTAATGAAAAAAGTAACCCAGAAAAAACCAGTAATACTACTTAAATCAGGATCAAGTCAGGCAGGAGCAAAAGCAGTATCATCACACACTGGAGCATTAGCAGGAAACGACTTTGCATTCGATGCAGCATTTGAAAACTGTGGAGTAATGAGAGCAAGATCCATGCAAGATTTATTCGACCTGGGAATAGCATTCTCAAAATCAGAACTACCAGAAGGTAAAAACATAGCAGTAATTACAAACGCTGGTGGTGGAGGAGTACTAACCGCAGATAAAATAGAAGAAGAAGGATTAGAATTAGCTGAACTAACCGATGAAACAATGGCAAAACTCAGAGAAGTAATCCCTGATGAAGGAAGTGTTCACAACCCTATAGATGTATTAGGAGATGCATCACCAGAAGCATACGAAAAAACATTAGAAATTGTATTAGCAGAAGACTACATAGACAGTGCAATAATCATGGCATGTCCAACAGCATCTTACAAACCAAAAGAAGTAGGAGAAGCAATAGTTGATGCTAAAAACAAATTCAATAAACCAATCATGGTAGTAAACATGGGAGGACCTACATTCGTAGAAGAAAACCTTGTACTACGTGAACATGACATTCCAACATTTGTATTCCCAGAAACAGCAGTAACAGCTCTTAAAGGAATGGCAGAATTCTCTGAAATCAAACAAAAACAAAGAGAATCAGCAATAGATAACCTTGAAGGAATAAACAAAGAAGAAGCAGAAAAAATCATAGAATCTGTTAAAGCAAAAGGTAAAGATGCATTAATTGGAAGTGAAGCATACCAAGTAGCAAAAGCATATGGTATCTCAGCAGCACCAATAGTTCTTGCAACTACCAAAGAAGAAGCAGGACAAGCAGCAGAAGACATGCAATACCCTGTAGTGCTTAAAATAGCATCCGATAAAATCTTACACAAAACCGATATTGGTGGAGTACAAGTAAACATCAACTCTAAAGAAGAAGTAGAAGAAAAATTCGAGGAAATCATTGCAAGAGCTAAAGAAGCACATCCTGATGTAGTACCTGACGGAGTAGAAGTACAGAAAATGATGCCAAAAGGACAGGAAGTACTTGTCGGTATGTTACGTGATGCTCAATTCGGTCCAATCATAGGATTTGGAATGGGTGGAATATATGTTAACCTCATCAATGATGTAAACTTCAAATTAGGTTCTGGTTTAACAGAAGAAGCTATTGAAGAACAAATTAACAGTACAAAAGTTAGCAAATTACTTGAAGGTTACCGTGGAGATGCTCCATGTGATATTGTTGCTGTTAAAGACACACTTAAACGTGTTGCAAGATTAACTCTTGATTTCCCTGAAATACAAGAATTAGATATTAACCCTGTCTTCTGTTATGAAGAAGGTTCTAGTGCATTAGATATTAAGATTAAATTATAGTATTCTTAATTTCTAATTTTTTTATTTTTTTAATAATAATTGATAAACTCTATTTTTATTATACAAATTATTATATAATTTATTTAAATTATAATCTGAATATTTTTATTAAAAATTAGCTTATTACAAGTTTAATTACTATTTTTAAAAAGATTTATATTGTTTTCTTTACATAATATATGTATTAAGGTAGGGAAAATATGTTAAATAAAATCTTGAATTATTTTGCTTTAATTATTGGAAAATCATCTATCTTCTTTTTAAATATTTTTAACAAAAGTGGAACAGCTTTTCCTGGTAGAGTAGCCTTACTTGTTAATAAATCATTTTTAAAAGTTATTAATGATAAATGTGATAAGATAATATTAGTAACAGGAACTAATGGAAAAACCACAACCAACAACTTAATCAATAAAATACTGGAAAATTACACAGTATTATCTAATCTCAAAGGAGCAAATATGATTCAAGGTGTTGCAACAACATATGTACGAAATACTAGAGATTACTATGATTATGGAATTTTCGAAGTAGATGAAGGATCATTAGACAGAATAACCTCATTTTTAAAACCAGATTATATTTTAATCACAAATTTTTTTAGAGATCAGCTAGACAGGTATGGTGAAATTGAGGGAATTATTTCAGAGGTATTTGAAAGTATTAAACTTTTACCTGATGTAAAATTAATTCTTAATGCCGATGACCCCTATGTTTATCAGTTTTCTAAAATGATAAACAATAAAGTTATAACTTTTGGTATGGATATTACTTCAAATAAGATATTGGAAACAAATTTAACAATAAATAAATGTCCTTTATGTGGTGAAGAAATAGAATATACTAAAAATACTTATGGTCATTTAGGAAATTATCATTGTACCCATTGTAATTTTTCAAATAATGATAAAGACTATACAGTAATTGATGTAAACGAATCAGATATATCACAGAAAATTACAATAAATCATGATAATCAACAGTGCACTGTAAACTTCCCTTATATAGGATTATATAATTCATATAATGTATGTGGTGTCTTTGCACTAATGAATCAACTAGGCATAGAAACTAATCATACTTTAAAAAGTATTGAAGAATTTTCATTTGAGTTAGGTCGAATGGAAGAATTCGAATATAAAAATAAGAAAATAAAGATAATACTTACAAAAAATCCTATAGGATTAAGTCAAGCAACTAGGATAATATCAAACGATAACAGAGAAAAAACAATAGTCCACATATTAAATGACAACATGGCAGATGGACGAGACATCTCATGGATATGGGATGCAAACACGTACTGCATAAATGATGAAACAATAACAAACTATTACTGTAGTGGTATCCGGGCAGAAGAGATTGCATTAAAAAAGAAATATGATGACGTGGCATTAGAAAAAATTCACATATTCCAAAAATGGACTGAATGTGTAGATACAGCAATTGAAGATGATGTTGAAATAGTATATGTGCTGCCAACTTACACAGCTATCTTCGAAACCAGGGACTATATTGATGATAAAGTTAAACGGAGCAAATAGTATGCAATTAAATATTGTTCATTTATATCCTGAACTATTAAATTTATATGGAGATACAGGAAATATCAAATGTCTTAAAAAAAGAGCCGAGAAAAGAGGAATAACAGTCCATGTAGAAAACTTTTCTGAAAATAAGGATAAACCCTCCTTAACTGATGGAGATATATTTTTCATGGGTGGCGGTTCAGACAGAAACCAACAATTAGTATACCAGGACTTTCTAAAGTATAAACAAACATTTAAGGATTTAATTGAAGAAAATAAAGTAGTATTAGCAGTATGTGGCGGTTATCAACTCTTAGGTTCAGAATACATAGATAAACATGGCAACACTATCCAAGGATTAAACATTCTAGATTACATAAGTAAATCAGGTAAGGGTAAAAGAATAATAGGAAACATAATCATTAAAAGTACTTTGAACATTGAACCCAAAACAATTGTTGGATTTGAAAATCATGGTGGCAGAACTCACAGCCAATATGATGCATTAGGTGATGTGCTCGTCGGCAAGGGTAATAATGATCATGATATGAAAGAAGGAATAGTTTACAAAAATTATATTGGAACATACCTTCATGGACCTATATTACCAAAAAATCCACATTTAGCAGATTATCTCATATTAAAAGCTTTACAAAATAAATATGAAATTGATTCATTAGAACCATTAGATGATTCAATAGAAATGAAGGCACATCAAAAAGTAATGAAATTATATGGTTAAATCCATTAAAAGTTTTTATATTTTTATTCTAATGTGTGGGAAGAATAGTATGGAAGAATATTTGATGGAAACACAGAGTATTGATTATACCAATCCTCTTATTCAAGACAAGCATCAAGAATTAATAAATCAATCTGAAGACGAGACTGATTACATTAAAAGATGCTACTTATTTGTTAGAGATGAAATTTCTCATTCATGGGACATTAAAACAGAGGTAGTTTCAAGAACTGCTAGTGATGTACTAAAAAATAAAACAGGAATCTGCTGGACAAAATCATGTCTTCTAGCAGCACTTCTAAGAGCAAATCAAATTCCATCAGGTATCAGTTATCAACTGCTTACAAGAGCCGATGATACAAGTGAAGGTCATATAATTCATGCATTAAATACTGTGTATTTAAAAGATTTAAATAAATGGATCAGACTGGATGCTCGGGGAAATAAAGAAAAAGTAAAAGCACATTTTAGCATAGATGAAGAATGTCTTGCATATTCAATTCGAGCAGAATTTGGCGAAATTGATTTTCATGACAATCATACAGATTTGGATGATAGGCTGGTAAGAATTCTCGAGAAATGTAGGAATATATCTGAAATTACAACAGACTTTGAGTTTTAATAATCCCTGTAAGATCATATGATAATAATAATTCAAAAAAAGGTAAAAAAAGAGATTTATTTAATTATTTTAAATAAATTTTTATAAGTTCAACTATTTTTATTAAATATTTTTTAAGTGGACCGGTTTTATTAACAAAATGTTCTATAAACACAACATCTTCACTTTTAATAGCTTTCAATAAAAGAATGACAATAATGTATACTATTGTTCCAAGTACTAATCCAATAAACATTCCAATTATTGTATGTGGAATTAGATACATAACAAAAATCATCAATCCCGTAGCTACAAACATTTTTAACAGGTCTTTATATGGTGGATGTATTGATGACAGTTTCACTAATTCAATAATAGTTAGTAACATTAAAATAAATGTTGCAACAGTAGTAGCTATTGCAGCACCTGAAATATTATATAATGGCACTAATAAAAAGCTTAAAACAGCATTTATTATTGCACCAATTATTAATGCATACATCGGAAATGTTGGCTTGCCTAATCCTTGACACATACTACAACTAATAAGATATATTGAAAAGAAAAACATTCCAAGAACTAAAATCCATAAAGCTTCAGCACCCTGAGCATAATCCCTTCCAAATAATAATATCATCATTGGAACAGCATAAACCATTATAAAGGCAGATACAGGTAATGATGTTAATGTGGTATACCTATAAGACTGATGCATATACATTTTTAATAATTCTTTATCTTTTAAACTATCGGCTTCACTGGTTGCAGGAAGAACTGACATTGAAACACTATTTGCAAGTATTAATGGTATACGTGCAATAGCACTTGCATTTGTATAGAAACCTGCGAAAAATGTTGGTAAGAACATTCCTATGAAGAAGGTTCCCGTATCATATAGGAAAATTTCTGCAATACCCGAAATTACTACTGGTATAGAGAATTTAAGAATTTGTTTCATCAGTTCCAGTTCTTCCTTAAATGAAACCTTTGGAAAATTCTCATTCAAGTATGCATCTTGAATATCTTTTCTGAACAAGTAATATGAACCAAATAATGATACTAAAAACCCTAATGCAGTACCAAGTACAGCACCTGCAGCATACCATCCTATAATTACCAGTGCTGAAGCTATTATTATAGTAAATACCTGTTCAATAAACTTACTATAAAATATGTTTTTCATCTGATAGAATCCTTGGAAAACTCCTCTAAATGATCCTACAATCACACTAAACGGTACTATAACTGAAACTAGTCTTAATGGTAATAATGCTTCTGGTTTATTCCAAACACCTATTGCTATTGGCTCGGATATTAAAAACATTAATATCGCAGCAATTAATGAAAAGAATATCATCATTTTCATACCAGTAACTGTTACTCTATGAACCATTTCCTTTTCATCTAATGCCTTATGCTGTGATACATACTTTGCAATAGCAGGGGGAATTCCTCCTGATGCTCCTATGATAAACATGTTCTGGAAGGGTAATGTTAATCCAACAATACCATAACCACTTGTTGATAATAGTCTACTTAATATAAATCGATAAATAAATCCACCAAATCGGAGTATTATTGAACCTAATAAGGTAATAATACTTCCGGCTGCTAATTTAGATTTTTTATCAGTCAAGTATCTACCTCCCAATAAAAATCTTATATTATGATTATTTTATGTTTTAATCATAAACTAAGTTATAAATATGTATAAATTTTTATAAATTATTTTATAAGTATTTAGTTATTTTTTTTTAGGGAGACAGATTTGTACTAATGCAGGTGTATGATATGTCGCATCTTGGATTTTGGGAATACTGTTGGATGTATAATAATAAGTTTTATTAACTCTTAAATAGATAATATTATTAATAGTAATTTATTGTAATGATAGGGGATTATATGACAAAGAATGTGGAAAGATTAGAAAATAGGATGATTGAACTTACAAAGTCTCTGGAAGAGCATAGAAAAAATCCCGGAAGTGGATTTGATGAAGTAAAATCTGTTGAAATGCTTATAAAATTTGAAATTTATTTAAATGATGCAGAAATTGGAATCACTGATGGTATTTATTTATATATGAATGAAGATGGTGCAATAGTTAATGCAGAATACTTTGTCAAAGAAGATGGTGAAGTTACCATAATTAGCTTTAGTGATGAACAACTTGAAATAATCATAGAATTATTTGCTGATGTATTTACAGTAAATGTAGAATAATATTTTAACTTCCATATCCTATAAATATAAATTTTATTTTTTTTAACATCTTTTTTTTAAGGTTTTTATTATGAAATTAGTTTTAGATGAAATTAGAAAACGAGAAAAAGGACTGAAAATTATCAACAACAAAATTCAAACTGAAGGAATAGATAGTTTAATAGACTTAACAGGGTTAGCTGGTGGATTTGACATAACACCAGAGGATGTTTCATTACTTGAAACATATGCTGGACCAGCAGTATTTGATGATCAAATCCAGAAATTAGGCATAGAACATCTTGGTGGAGAAAAGGTATTGCCATTAAACAGAACTACTAGTGGGATAGCCGCATTAATAATTACGTATGTAAAGCCAGGTACTGATATAGTACATTTTCTTGCAGAACAACCAGGACATCCTTCCATACCAAGAACTGCAAAACTAGTAGGTGCAAATTATATTGAGTACACTGATAAGGATGATTTTATAATAACTGATAATACTTCCTTAGTAGTTATTACTGGTACAACAATGGATTATGAAGCTATAAGTGTTGATGATTTTAAATTTGTAATTAATAAAGCAAAAGAAAAAGATATTTTAGTATTTGTTGATGATGCATCTGGTGCAAGACTAAGAAGAGCAGTATATAATCAACCAAGAGCAATAGATTTAGGTGCAGATTTGAGTGTTACAAGTACTGATAAGCTTATGGAAGGTCCTCGTGGGGGATTAATGGCGGGCAGTGCTAAATTAATTGATGAAATTAAATTAACTGTTAATCAATATGGTTGGGAGGCTCAGGCTCCATTAGTTGTTGGTATGATAAAAGGTTTGGAAAAATATTCTCCGGATAGGATTAAGGAAGCTTATAGTCAAAAAGATGAATTAATAAGTAAATTGAATGATAATGATTTCATGCCATTGGATACTCCTACTGGTTTCATGTTTAAAGAAGAACAGATTAAACAGGTAGTTGATGAAAAAGTTTCTAATGAGTTTTCTTCTGATATTATTGCTACTGTATATTCTATGCTGTTACTTGAAAACTATAATATTATAACGATTCCTTCTGTTGGTATGCCGGGGGCTAGTAAAACAGTACGTATTGACTGGTCAAGTAGGGATTCTGATAAGTTAAGTATGGATGATATGGTAGATGCTATTATTGATACTTTTGAAAAAACAGTTGATGTAATTAAGGAGAATAAAGTAGAACAATTATTGTATTATTAAAAAAAATAGTGTTTGGTGATGACTTATTATGTTAGTCATCATTTATTATATCACATTCACCGGATGTGATTTTTTCTAGTTTTCCATCATCAGTTTCGATTATTAATGCTCCACTGTTGGTAATTCCAACTGCATCTGCTTTAATTGCTTTACCATGTTTATATACTTTCACTCTATTACCTGTTGTACTTGATAATCTTCTCCATTCTGATATTATATATTTGAAATTGTTTTTCTTATATTCTTCATATAAATCTTCAAATATTTTGAAGAATTTTCTCATTATTTCGGCTCTTTGAAGAGTTATGTTTGTTTCTTTTTGTACAGTGGTTGCAATATGTTCTAGTTCGTTTGGAATATCTTTTTCATCGATATTCACATCTATACCAACACCTAATAGTATTGCTTTAACTTTATCATAGTCGGTTACTGCTTCAGTTAATATACCACATATTTTTTTCTGGCCTATCAGTAAATCATTTGGCCATTTAATTCCAACATTTACATTAAATTCATCTTTTAATGTTTTAGCTATTGCTACTCCTGTTACAATAGTTAATTTTGATGCTTCGAGTAATGTTACTTCTGGTCTTACTATGATTGTCATGTAAATTCCACCTTCTGGTGAAACCCAGCCTTCATGTTTTCTTGTTCTTCCAGCTGTCTGGTGTGCTGCTATTATGACTGTTCCTTCTGTAGCATCATTATCAACAAATTGTTTTGCTGTGTCATTTGTTGATTCAAGTTCTTCATAGAAATGAATGTTATGTCCAATGTATTTTGAGGTTAATCCTCTGCTTACTTCAAATGGTTCTATTATATCTGGGGTATCTTCAAGTTTATACCCTTGATCATTGTGTACTATTTTATACCCTGCTTCTTTAAGTATTTCTATATTTTTTAGTAATTTCTCTTGGGAAATTTCTAGTTTTTTTAATAATTCGGATTCTGTAGCATATTCTTCTTCAATATTCTTAAGTATATGTTGTCTAATCATCTTAAACCCTATAAATATTTTCAATTTTTCTCAAATCTTAATTATTATGATGAATCAAGAATTGATGTATAGTATAATATTATATTGTATTAGTGTCTTAAAATAGATTTTTAATTTATGATTCACATTCTTTTTTTATAATATACTTTTTTATCTGAAAATTGTTTTTCATCATATCTTTCAATGATAATAATTATTGAATAAACTATAACTCTATATATTATCAATCAAATAAATTAATATATAAATACTAATTTAATGTAAATTTATTCTAGTAATTATTTAACAAAAAGGGGAACAAACAATGTTTGATAAAGTATTAATCGCAAACCGTGGAGAAATAGCAATACGAGTTATGCGTGCATGTAAAGAATTAGATGTAGATACAGTGGCAATTTATTCAGATACTGATGAAACCGCTTTATTTACTAAATATGCTGACGAAGCAAAACCATTAAACTCATCAATACTAGCACAATCATACCTTGATATTGATAAAATTATAGACATAGCAATTGAAACAGGTGCAGATGCAATACATCCAGGTTACGGATTCCTATCAGAAAATCCAGCACTTGGAGAAAGATGTGATGAAAATAATATAACATTAATTGGACCAAGAAAAAATGCAATAGAATCTATGGGAGATAAAATAACTTCAAAACAATTAATGGAAAAAGTTGGAGTACCAACAGTACCTGGGGATAAAGAAGGAATCACAGATGTTGAAGTTGCTAAAAAAAGAGCAAAAGAAATAGGATACCCAGTAATTATTAAATCATCCGCAGGAGGTGGAGGAATAGGAATGAGAGTAGTATATGAAGAGGATGAACTAGCTCGTGCTATAGAAACTACTCAAAACCTAGCACAATCCACATTTGGTGATGGAACAGTATATATAGAAAAATATATTGAAAGACCAAGACACATAGAATTCCAGGTACTAGCAGATAATCATGGAAACACAATACATGTATGTGACCGTGAATGCTCAATCCAGAGAAGACATCAGAAACTAATAGAAGAAGCACCATCACCAATCATGACTGAAGAACTAAGAGAAAGGATGGGTGAATCAGCAATTAAGGCCGCAAAAAGTGTAGATTATAATAGTGCAGGAACAGTAGAGTTCATGTACTCCAATGGAGAATATTACTTCTTGGAAATGAATACACGTATACAGGTAGAACACCCAATTACTGAAGCAATAACAGGAATAGATCTGGTAAAACAACAGATAAAAGTAGCTGCAGGGGATAAATTAGAATTTAATCAGGATGATGTTAAAGTAAATGGACATGCAATTGAATGTCGTATCAATGCAGAAGATCCATTAAATGATTTTGTACCAAGTCCGGGAAGACTAGTAGGTTATCGTTCACCTGGGGGTATAGGTATAAGAATGGATAGTGGAGTATACACAGGATACACAATCCCATCAATATATGATTCAATGATAGCAAAATTAATTGTTCATGCAAACAATAGGCCAGAAGCAATAGCACGTATGAAAAGAGCATTAAATGAATTCATTGTAGTGGGAGTTCCAACAACAATACCATTCCATAAAGCATTAATGAAAAACAAAAACTTCCAAGATGCAAATCTACACACGAGCTTTATTGAAGAAAATAAAAGAGAACTGGTTGCAGATATAGAAAGAGTAGTTAAAGAAGATGAAGAAAAAATAAGCGAGTTAAATGCTACATTCTTACCTAATAAAAAAGTAGCTGCAATTAGTACAAGCGTAAATACATATATGCAGAGAATATTGGAAGATCAAAAAAGGTAAAAGTAATATGAAACCCCTTTTTGATATATTTTTTTTTAATAAAAATTGAAATTAAACTATTGCTATAAGTAGTTCTATTTAAAATTTTTCATAAAAAATCAGAATTTCAATATTTACCAGATAAATTTTTCTTTACCAAATTTAGAAATAAATAACTTTTTTTAATACTAAATAAAGATGTAGTCAGAATGTGTGGTGATGAATTTTCAGTTACTTTTTAGCAAAAAAGTAATACTTTTTTAATTCTTTTTAAATGTTAATTTTTACTAGTTTTATTCGCCCCTTGGGGCGTGTTTTAAAAAATAAGCGATAATAAAGTTTTTATAGTAAAAAGGAGAGATATTATATTATGAAAGTACAAAATAACTCTCCTATTATTAATTATGTTGGTCATCAACTTAAACTTGACGGTTTTTTTAGTGAACCATTGGTTGATGTTATTAGAAAAGATAATACTGATGATGAATGTGTAAATTTATTATCTGTTGATTGTAAAGATTTGATTGTAGATTATTTGGATAATTATTTTGATGATGATCTTCCAGTTTCCTGTGCTGAGGATTATGTGAAATCTAAGCTATCTCGGATTGCGGATAATTTGAAAGTTTTTGAAACTAAAGATGGTGTTGTTTTTACTCAATTTAGGAGTTATTGTCCTCATTGTGGTTCTAAACATGTTGTTGAAGATGGTTATTATCCTAAAAAGCTTGTTTTAAATGTTTTTGGTAATGTTGATGCTCGTATTAAACGTTATGAATGTCGTAATTGTGGTAAAGGTTTTTCTGCAGATATTAGCAGTGTAGTTGATAGAAAATTCAGTGTTTCCAAGCGTATTATGAAGATAATACAGAATTATTATGCTATTTGTGGTACTCCCGTTCGTAGAATACAGGAGATCATGAAAAGAATACATAATGTATGCGTATCTTATCAGGAAGTACAGGACATTATAGTCGATTATATTATTAAATATGAGTCTAATTTGGAAACTTATTCTGGATATTATGTGTTTGATAGTTTATGGGTTAAAATAGATGAAATTAGTGATAATTATGTTTATTTCTTTGCATTATTTGATGTACATCATAGAACATTGGTGGATTATAAAATAGTTGAAGAAGAAAATAGTACGGAAGTTTATAATTTCTTACGAAATGCTACTCTTAATCAACCCCGTAAAGCAATTACAACTGACTTACATATTGCTTATCGAAAACCAATACAAGATTTAGGATTCAAACACCAATTTTGTGAATTCCACACCAAACAAAACATCAACAAATACTTATATAATCATGTAAAAGAGAACAATATCTCAAAAAAGACTCATAAGGAATATAAAAAATATTTAGAAGAAATTTATCAAATTTATGAATCAAACAATAGATTTGAAGTTTTAGATATATTGGATAATCTCTCTGGTAGGCGTGAAGAGTTTCCGGATGTTATTAATGAGATTATTGATAAAAAGATTCGTCCTTATTCTCGTTATTTAACTATGTTTCTTGAAGATAGTTTTATTGAACGTACTAGTAATTGGATTGAACGTATTTTTGGTGATCTTGCACCGAAATCTTTAAAAAATAAATTTAAAACATTACGTGGATTTTTATCTAGACTAAATTTGAAGCTTGAAAGATGGGATTCTCGAAATGCATTTTTATGATGGAAAAGGTAACTTCACCACACATTTTGACAACACCTAAATAAACCATAAGTTTATATATAGTATAAAATTACAAGGGAGTAACTTTATACGAAGGTTTTGACATAACAATAACAAGTGTTAGTAATACTAATGTTTCAACATAAAAGTAAAAAAAAATCTAATAAAATGTTGATCTAAAAAAAAGAAAAGAAGTCAGTTACAAACTGTAACCAACAACATCATTGAACAAATCCCTTCCCATTGTCATAATTAATGATTTCTCTAGGGTCTGTGATGTCATACTTGTACCTTAACTCATTGATTTCGACTTGTACGTCTATGAGGATGGGGTCTTGTTTTTGTGTGTATAGTCTGTTTACGATTTGTTGTGCTTTTTCTAGTTTTTCTGCCATTAGTTCTTGTGTGATGTGGTCTTCGATGGTGAGTAGGTGTTGTTGTAGTAGTTCGATGTCTGCTTTGTTGTCATGGTAGGTGGTTATTAGTTTTTGTAGTGTTTCTTCATTCATACATATTGCCTCCAAATTGGTTTTTATATTTTTTCTACGATGCACACGCTTTTCTGCGATATGCCACGTATGTAACTTGTCTCCGTGCTCATAGTACGGCTCTCATTATATCCACAGTAGGCGGGACTATTGCACTTGTCACCGAGACTGTTTCGGATAATTAATCCACTAGTGTTGGTGTTTACTGTTTTTATGTGTTCGTAGTGGCCGTAACGGTTACGGTAGAGTAGGTGAATGAATGCAAACTTGTTAGGACTGCTTATTATTTCTCCTATTTTCTTGTATTGTTCTTTTTGTGTACTGCCTAGGTCTGATAGGTTTTTCCATGTTACTTTTAGCTTGATTCCTTCATTTTTTGCTATTTTGGCTAGGGCGGTTTCTATTCCCCAGTGACCGGTTCCGGCAGTTGTGGTTCCTGCATATCCTCCGATGGTTCTTTGTGAGTAACCAGTTATTCCAAATGTTCGGATTCCTTGTTGTATGGAGAAGCATGCACAATGATAACCTGTTATTTGGCCTCCACAATCTCCTCCTCGTCTTTCACATAGGTGAGTGTTGGTGTATATTCCATTACTGGTTGTGCTACGATTGTTATTTGTGCCACTATTAGTGTTCTGGTTAGTGAGTAATGATTTGTATGTTACCTTGCCCACTACTCCATCTTGTAATAAATTGTGTTTTGCTTGGTATTGTTTCACACTATTAAAGGTGAGTGTACCGTATAATCCATCAACTGTTCCAGTATAATAACCAAGTTGTTTTAGTCGGTTTTGTACTAACTTCACATATACATTGTTACTGCCTTTTTTCAAATCCTGAGATAATGATTGATACTGGTGTAGTGACTTACAGGTTTCACTACCAACCCATCCATCAACAGTTAGTCCTAGGATTCTCTGATACTCTTTAACAGCATTACTAGTAACACTATCAAACTTGCCATCAATACTACCTTCATAACAACCATACCCTCTTAATAATTCTTGTAATTCTTTTACTTCTGTTCCACTACTTCCATTCTTTAATTTAATCTTACTGCAATCAAATGTCATCGTAATCTTCCTCCCACCATGTTTGAAAACCACTTAATTGGTCTAAAACTTCACTATAACTACCATCATAACGAATAGAACGGTCATCTATGTATGCTACTGCTTGAGGCTTTGTTATAGTTACTGCATACACATACTTATCAAGCTCATATTCTCTTAACCATTCTCTTACTTTCTTATTGTCTCTGCAAGTGAAGATTACTACATTATACTCCTCACTTAATTTCTGTAAAAACTGTTCAACTCCTTTGATTGGCTGGGGGAGATGATTTTCTCCCTTCCACCCCTCGTATTGATTTAATACTCCGTCGTAATCTACTGCCACTATTGGCTTGTTGTTTGTTTTTGTTTTTTTCATATTTTCACTCCATTTTCAATTAGTATTTTATTTAATTCTTTTTGTCTCTCTTTTACTTTCATGTATCTTTTTTGACCATTGGGAGACAGTATGTCCTTATTTTTGATGAGGTGTCTTAGTTGTATCGTGTTATGTAGGTATTCTTGTATGTATTCTTTAATTTGTTTATCGGTTGGTTTTTCTTGTTCTTGTTGTCTTTTTTGTCCTTTAATCCATGTTCTTTGTGAGGGTTCTTGTTCTGCCTCGTGTGTGGTCTTCCATATCCAATTAACCATATTAACCATTTCCTGTTCCTTTTCTTATTCCTTCATCTGCGAATGGTCTTTCCCATGCTCCGCCCATACTTTTAAAGAATGTATTGATCTTCTGTTTCCATTCTTCAGTAATTTTCCAGTTTAATTTTACAAAAGTATGAGCACCAGTAGCTGAACCATTCAAATTAGTATATGGATTCCAACCAGTCATTAGTTTCCCATAATAAGTATATTTAGAAGTGGTTCTATCCCCTGCACTGTTTGCTACAAGAATTTGCTGATTGTGTTTGCTCCTCATAGTTAATGCAATATAATGGAAGTCAATATGCCATATACACGGTCTCCCCGCATCTAGCTCTGATAATGCAGTACTCATTCCACCCTTATTGTGAGCACTGAATCCTCGTTCATTGAACATATCCCTTAGCTGGCCAGGACTTCTTGTTGGTAGATCAACTTCAGGGTGATAGTGCATTAATACCTGAGTACAAACACTTAAGCTCGTAGGTCCACAATCATATTCTCCATTTTGTTTGTCAGCACAGAACCAAATAGTAGTTTTTCCACTACTATTCTTCCATTCTACCCATGTATCTCCGCATTTTGTCCGTTTGTTCTGGAAATCAATTACATATGATTGAGGCCATTCTCCTCGTCTATGATTTACCTTGTAAAAATGTATGCTTTCTACTACACTGTTCCATTGTTGCCTTTCACATACATTCCACGTGTTTGTGTCCTCACTTTCAAATGCTGTGTAATTACTTAGTTTATAATTATTAAATTGCATTGTTTGACTGTCTCTGTCATATACTGCTCTGAACTGAGCATAAGTCAAATTATATGACCTGTTAGTATCTACAAATACGAAGTTTTTGTCTCCAATCTGCATTGCAGCTATTTGTGGGACTCCGTTCACTGGAGGTATAACTTTGTGGAATGGGTGTCCTTTTTCTACATTAGTAACTGGTGTTGGAGTATTTGGTAACGGTGTTGGACTAGGATTTACTGTTGGGTCTGTTGGTGTAGTGGTTGTTGTCGTGGTTGTTGTATTTGTATTAGTTTCTGGTGCTTCACGAATTATATTATCTACAAAGACTGTTCGTTTCTCTGTCTTTGTTAGTTTTCCATTGTTATATGTTTCGGTTGTAATTACTCGTTTTACATGCTTATTGTCTGGTGTTGTACCGTTTGTGTCTGTGTGGCTTGTACCATCACTGTAACTCGTGGTTATCTTTGTTTGTATTAATCTTTCCTTGAATACTTGACTACTATCACTGTAATTGTAGATGTGTATTGTCTTTGTACTGCTACTGTGTTCTTTGTCTCCTGCAAATTTCATAGTAGCTGTATACTCTCCCTTATATGGTAACTCTGGGAGTATGTGGAATGCACCGTTTCTGTCTGTTTTTGCTCGGATTACTTTTTCATAATGAGGAGTTGTATATGTTTGTGTTATTGTCCTTGTTGTTATTGTTTTCGTGGTTCCATCTGTGTTGGTTGTTGTAGTATTAGTGGCTGGTGTTATTGTGGGATTTTCAGGGTCTGGGTTTTTTATGTTTGTATCTGTATTGTTATCATTAGTGTTCGTGTTCCCCGTGCCATCATCAAACAATTCAATGATTCTCTGTGCAATCAATTCACCAGTATAATCTGCTCGTTCTGGGTTACGATGTTGGTTACTACTCTGATTCACTGCATAAATTTTATTATCTTCACAAAACTTTTTCAGGTTGTAAAAATATCCTCCGGTGGGAACATCAGTAGTAGGACTTCGCATTTTCACTTTATTGTAACATGTGCCGTCTGGTCGTGTAAAGTCACAACTATCATAAAATGCTGCAAAAATAACATCATTTCCTAAGTTTCTGAAACGAGTTCCTTGCCAATCATAATTGGTGAATGATACTTCACGGAGGTTGGTAGGGTCTACACCGTTCACTAATCCTATTAAGATTATATCCTTTATTCCATCTTCCTCTAGGTCTCTGAAAGTTCTTGAGTAACAATTAGGTCCTATCTCTTTACCCTCAGGTCTTGACACTACATTTATTCCAGCATTTCGTAGTTTGGTTATTACAGTGTTCCTAATTGTTGAGTTTTTGTTACTTGTATTGTCCATTGTGAAGTATACTTTTCGTTTCTTGTTGAGCTTGTTAGGATATTGTACTGTCATACTATTCTGCCTCCAGTTGTTTCTTAGTGAAATACGATACTACAAGTATTTGATTGCTACTTCCGGACGGTGCAATGTTTTTCGCATTACTTATCATTGTTACCATGTTGTCTATAGTGGTTGTACTGTATGGATTGTTTGTTGCATTGTTTGTTAGTGTGTTGTAATTGTCTTTTATGTTATTTCCTGTTCCTAGTATGTTCATGTATTCAATATTTTCACCATCAACACTATATAAGAGGACAGGATAATAACTAGAATTATGAGTGCTTGTATTATTTAAGGAATTGCCTCTAGCATAAGCGAACATTAGTGTGTAATTATAATTATCTCGGTACTGTTTTCCCAGATACTGTTTGATGTTTGCCTTCGTGTTACTTACAATCCAAGTATTTAGGAATGAACTATTATTTTTCGTTGCTTTGTTTTTTATCATCGTAGCAATACTGTCTAATGAATCTCCACTCGTTAGGAAGTCATTAGGACTATATGCCAAACCTAAGTTAAATAATATTGTAGCAACTGCATATCCTGTCATATAATTAGTATTCTCTGCCTTACAAGGACTGAACCAATCATACACTCCTACTCGTTCAAGGTCCGTGTTAAAATGTTCATAATACTTCAAAGTATTACTTTTTTCAGATACTGTAACTGTCTTATTACTACTCTTATCCTTTGTTCCCATAAAGGAGTACATATAAGCATAACTTATTGCTCGCAGATAGTGCATACTTATTTCATACTCTTTTCCATCAGTTGCAATAACAGTAGTATACATGTTCATAATGTTTGTGTTTAGGTCATTATCCAATATGCTTTGTATTGTTTCCTGTATTGCAGTTCTCACAATATCAAACTTGAATTTGTACTCCATAAGGCTCGGATCAAAATAAGTGGTTGTAACTGTTTTTGCTTCAATTTCTGTAACACTTGCCATATTCTTGGAAGTGTTTTCAATAATAGTCATGGACTTCCTATCTCCTGTAGCATTGAACCACCGACCACCTGTAGAATCATAAAAAGCATTAATTGCTTGTTTTACACTACTCCACTTCATCCACTCCGTCTGCATAGGAATAAGAGTTTTCGTAGGTTCATAAGCATACAATGGATTATAGATAGGAAGGTTCGTATCATATACTCTAACCATCAAAGCACCGTCATTTACAGTATGGTGAGTATACCAATCTGAGAGTATAATTGCATGTGAGCCCTCGTTTGTTTTTTTATAATAGTTTTGGTAGTAATCATCACCAAGATTGGCTGGATTAATACTTAAACTAATTACCTGATTATTTTTAAGGTAATTTTTGACATTGTCCTCTGTTGCTTCAACTCTGGTTATTTTAAATCCTAATTCTTCCATTACTCTTTCAGCATCACCACGATAAGTTCCTCCTTCAGATGTTCCCATTTTCTTTGCAAGATACCATTCTGGATAATAATTTCTGAAATAACTTGTAGCATTACTCATACTCGCAGGGAGACAAGTAGGACCATTCTGAGCTTCACTACTACAAAGTCGTGTCCTAACACCTAATTCTTTCTGTTTCCAGAAATTTCTTTCAAGCTCTGCAAGATATACAAACCATGCAACATAATATTTCTTGGATGCTTCATAGTTTGCCTGAGTTCTTATTTCGTCTTTAACATTAGAGAACCAGTGGCATTCTATTGTGGAATCATAGTATCCTTGTCCTAGTTTTTCTTCCTGTGAACCTTCACTCATTTGCTCATTATTGATATATAATTGGTTTCGTGCATAATATAATGCAATAGCCCAATCCACAGGTACTTTGTATATTTTTCCTTGCACATCTTTCACTCTGTAATCGTTGTCGACAACACCTTCTGAAGTTATTTTCGTGTTTCTCATTACTTTACCAAGTCTTTCAATCTCTGAATTACTAAATAAGTATGTTTCAGTTTCTGGGTCAAATTTGGAGTAACTTTGTTGTACATTTTTGTTTTCTTCTGTAGTGTGTTCATCATACCCTTTAACTAATCGTATACTGATAGTTATGTTCTTGTTGGTTAATACTGTGTCATCTCCACCAGTTAATACTCCTCCTATTTCTGGTATTAGGTCTTTTGTACTGATTATTACATTTTCGCTTGTTATCTTGCTAGTATATTGTTTGTATATGCTTGTTACATCTGTTTCTATCTTGATCTTATTCTCACCAGGGAGGTGGAGGTTCTTAGTTGTTTCTGTTATCCTACAGGGAACATAATAGTTAAAGTTGGGTACTCTTACTTCTAATTTTTGATGTACCTTGTATTGCAGGTTCTGTAATCCCAGTAATTGTTGTATGTCTTTCACTTCAATTTTTAATTCAAATTTGGGAGCTAATTTTCCAAGGAGTTTTGTTGCTAAGGTATTATAAACACTTTCCATCTGTGTCTCACTAGTGGTACTCGTACAGACTTTGAATTTACCGTTGTCCTTCTCATGATTATATATATGTACTCTGTTATATTCGGAGGGTGAATCTCCCTCATAGTACATATGCAAATCACCTGACCTCTTAGTAAAAGGTGCATTCCAAGTAGCAGTTTTAACCAAGTTCCCATCCTTATCTTCCTTAATTATCATAGGGATTTCTTCACCAGTTTGCACCTCATAAGCAAGCCATTCCTCTAATAATTCATCACCAGTTTTCTGATTGGTTAAAGTAGGAATAGTTGATGTACTTGAACCTGTGCCTGTATTTTCTGCTCCTTCTGATGATGCTATGGCTTCTAATATTTCCTTAATTTGTTTAGTGTTTGCATTATTTCCCTTAGTATTGTTTCCTGCTTTTGATACAATAAGACTAGATACATCACTACTTTCAAGATTTGACATTTCTTCTACACTTACAGTGCTTTTATTAACATTGAATATTGGTGCTATTGCATTGTAAGTGTTTTCTTCACTCTTAGTGAATTCTAAGCTGTCAAGATTATAATTAAGGTCTAATATGTCAGTAGGAGCTATAAATACTTCCTTATCTGTATCTTTAAGATTTAATGTTCTTTTAACAGTATTTCCAGTATTAGTGTACTCTGTGAAGAATACTCGTTCTGTTTGCTCCTCTATCATACGAAGTAAACTCATACGAGTCATTATTCCCTCTGGTGATACTTTCTTATTTCCTGCATTTAATGTATCAATTGTACCAATGTCATAATAAGCTCCAAACCATTCATCAAGGTTCTTTTTATTCACATCAAAAACAGAAGCAGAGGGGAAACTGATTACATCATAATTCAGTTCCGTTAATACCTCTTCTGCTTCTACTGTAACAGTATTTTTGTCCCAGAAGTCTATTTCGTATTCTGTGTTGATAACATAAAGGCAGCTGGTAATTCCATTAATACTAGGAATGTATATTTTGTTTCCTTGTTCGTACCATTGTTTTTCAGCTTCTTCTATGAGGTTGTTTTCGTAAGGATAGGTGAGTGTTATTTTTCTACATGTGTTCAGGCTTGTTTTTTCTTCTACTTTGCATAGGTCAGGGTCAAGCCATCGTATCATTTTTTCATCTTCATTCAAGATTATAATGTTCGGTATAATACTCATACTGTTACCTCCTTACATTAAATGATACACTACGAACAGTCCCAGTGGTACTGCTAAAAGCATATTCACCTTTCAAGCGGAACCACGTACTATTATAATCAACACTACTGCTTATATTAGTATTTCCTAGCATAACCGTCCTATTCTCAGAATCAATAGTGATAATACTATCCTCCTTGATCTTATTATTATTCACAATAAATTCCTGTCCTAGATTTTTCTCAGTTATAACTAGTTTTCCTGCTGTATCTGCCTTGTATACTATAACTGGTTTGATGAATATTGTACTCCTTGCTTGTCCATGTGCTCCAGTAATTGTTTCTTGTATTGCATATGTTGTGCCATCGGGTATTTCTAGTTTAATTTTTGCATAATAACTGTTTCCTTTGATTTCGTCATCAAAACTATCTACTCTTACAAATCTGAATTCTCGGTCTGGAATGTGGTCAAATACTAATTTTTTAAGTATTGGTTTGTTACTGTTTAATTCTCGTTCATTTGTGAATAGATCAACAATTCTGTCAATCAAGTAAAATGTATTCTTGAGATTGCATTCAGGCACTACAATCTTAATACTTATATCCTTACTTTCCACATTCAAACGATTAATGATAGTGTTGTCTGTTCCTGGAACTTGATACAATGTTCTTTCATTTTTTGTACCACTATTGTGTTCTACATCAGTCACAACAAACCCGTAATATTGGCTTTTTTCACCATCAACTGACAATCCATAACCACATTTGATAGGATTAACATACCGAACATTCATTCGTAGATTATTGATTTCTATTTTTGGTTTACTGCTATCTTGGTTAAATATTTGAAGTCTTACCTGTAGTGCGTTCATTCTTCCAACAAAATCTGAAGGTTTGAAACCAAACAAGTCATAAGCATCACCAGCACGTGCTGTTCCACTCCCTTTGGATATTATGATGTCTCTGGTTCCTCTTACACTCCAACCAAGATATAATTCAACGAGACAAGTAACCTCCTCAGATACATTGTAATCAAACAATACTTCTATTCCCAGTACACCTATATCTTGTTTTAATATTCCTCCATCGTTCCAATCATAGCAAGCAACTGGAACGGTTTTCTCTATGCTAGGTGTGAATTCTCCCCAACAATACTTAGAGTTACCACAAAGTGCCATTACTGGATAAATACGGAGGTCTCGTATAGGTGTTGTCGGATAATAACCTGTTTCCACGAGCCACGGCTCACTAAAATTCATTGTAACAAAAGGATTAACAGCATCCTCACTATAATCATGACTATACACTAAGTACAATGGATATTCTGCATTATAAGTGAATTTAACACTTCGTTCTTCACTTTTAGTGGTTGCCATCTTGTCGCACCAGATAATTTCACTTACAAATTCATCTTCATCTGCTGCTATTGCTTCACTATTATTATATACTCCTATTCTTAGATTGTCCCCGTGATCTTCTACTCCGTACTTATTGTTTTTGAGAATGTACTTGACTTGACTTCCGAAAGTATAGGGTATTCCATCTCCCATGTTCTGTGTATAGACTTCAGGTACTCTTATACGAGTGAATGCTAGTTGTCCGAGGTCTGCACCACGAGCGAGGAAATCCACTGTTACATCAGGACTTAAATGTTTTGTTTGACCTGTATTGGTTACAAATAAAGTCATTTTATAGGTTCCGGATTCTGGTGCTACAACTTTTAAAGGTATTTTGATAGTCATTTCGTCCCTGTTCTGTTCAAATCGTATCCAGTATTTGCTATTACTTGTATTGTATCCATCTGCAAGATAACCAGTGAAACTTAGATTGTTATTGTTAAGGGTTGCACCATTGGTTAATCCTATCCATAATGCTTTGTTTGTCTGTGAAGGGTCTACTATTTTGATTGTTGCATATGCTTTGTATTCTTTCCCTGCTGTGAGTGATACCTTATTCTTGTACAAATCTGTGGATACTGATACTGATATATCCTTGATTGTTAAATAGTTAGTAGTGCTTATTTTCGTTGTTACATCTGTTATAATACATTGCTTCGGACGGTTTTTGTTTTTTTCTGGTTGGAAATCATCACTAGGAGTAACTGCTTTACAAACATAGGATAAGTAATCAGTTTGACTACCTTCAGGCATGTTATGCTTCCAAGTTAATCTTTTGAATGTATAGTTTTCAAATTTTACTGTGCTCACTGTTACACTACCATCAGCAGTCCCTAATGCTGAGGGATTAACTCCCAATGGTAGATCAATGTAAGTGGTACGATTATATGCTGCATTACTAGTTTTCCGAATTGTACATGTTAATTCAAATTGTTCTCCTACTATAACTGGATTACTGCTAAAACTTGATTCAAGTGTTATTTTTGCACCGTTATCCTCATAATAAACTAGGAGGTAAACATCTTCAAGGTTAATATAACCTGGAGTTGTACTCTCATTCTGAGGAAATGCAATTTGTACACCGAATTGTGTACTATTGACCTGTGCTACTGTTACTCCCGTCCATGTTATTATATCTTCTATCTTGTTTTGACTTACTGCCTTTCCTGTTTTGTTTGCTTGATTAGTACCAAGAAGTTTTATTGTGGCTCCTCCAATGTCCGGATAATAACCTCCATTTATGAACTTCTGTGTTTTATAATGTAATTCCACTTTGGTTACACTGTAATTGTCGGACAAATCAAAACCAAAATTATTCAGAGTTAATGGTGCTGGTTGCTTGTATGTACCGTTTATTCCTGCTATTAGGTTGTCGCTACCATGACAAGTTGCAAGTCCATTCGCTGTTTTGAGGTTGTCTAGTCCTCCCCAGCACTTGTATTGTTTGTCATCTCCTCCACAAGTGTATCCAGCTGTTATTTCTATTTTCTGTGAATACTTTTTAACAGTTGCCATTATTCAACCACCTCGAATTGAACTTTGTACCTGTAACCAAATGAATCACTACCTTCACCTTCTAAGTAATGGTAATATCCTGCATTTTTTCCAATGTAGAATATTAACTGTATTGTATCTCCTACTTGACAAGTATTAGGTACTGTGAATTTTGTATACAAAGGACCATCGTATAAAGAGGAAGTTCCATTTATGTAAGCATTTGCAGTGTCTGTTTCGTTTCCATCATTTATTTTGTAATGTAATTCAGTATTAAGTCCTCCAATGTCCTCATATACATAGTTTTCAATTTGTGTTTCTGTTTTATTCTTATCTGAATCATGCAGTCTTAATGCTTTGTATTCTGTTACAAAGTAGATTGTTTGACCTTTTTTGACTGTTCCAAGAGTTGCAGGAGTATTAATACCACCATTATATATCCTTCCTCCTACTATTACTGTTGAAAGGATACCGTTAGTGTCGTCATGGTCTACTCTGATAGTATAAGCACCATAGTAATTGTCAGGTACTGTTGGATATGCACTGCTTATATTGTAGTTTGCACTATCTTGAATGACTGGTACAGCATATATTCCACTTCTGCGGACATGAAGGTTCATTGACGGTTTTTCTTTACTGCTTGCTTTGTATTTGCTTGTTCCCTTATATGTTGCTATTAGTGTGTAACCTGTGTAATAGAGGTAACCTGTATTTTTCATTGCAGTGAATAATGAATCTAAGTTGATGTTCTGTCTATTTATTGTTAGGTTTCCAGTTGTATTTGCAAGATTATATGTTCCGATTGTCTGTGTTACATTCTGTTTTTCCTGTTTAAGTTGTAGGACAAGGTTTCCCTCATTGACTACTGCGTTATTGTTTGCATTTGTTACCTTGATCTGTTTGCTTCCACTGTCTGTAATATAATCAATTATATCACCGTCGGAAATGTTAATCTCTGTGGTTATTTTTCCAACCGTTACCTCTACTTGAGTGCTAACTGACTTGTATAACTTGCTTCCACTATACACAATATCCACATAGTAACTAGCAATATAATCTTCAACGAAAGTGAAGGTTGCTAATCCTTTGTTGTCTCCACTGCTTGTATCAACTGCAACTCTTCCGTATACATCATCACCTACTTTGAAAGTTACTGTTCCACTATCTACAGCTTCATCATCATCATTTAATACCCTTACCCTTAATTCTACACCTTTGCCACTCTCGGTAGTGTATGTTGTTGCTCTACGAACAATATGAGGAGTATATTTTTCAATGACATTCACATGTACTGTTTTACTCGTATCCATGTAAATACCGTTTGCTTTTTCAATATAATCTATTTTCAGGTCATGATTTCCTAAGGTGTTGTTTGTATACTGGATTATGGCTTCTCTGTTACTGTCAAGGTCATATGTTCCAATTACAATGTTATTCTCACTTATTTGTACACTTCCTCCATCTACAAGGATATCATGCTCATTAGCATCCACAACTCTTACCTTAAATTCAAGAGTATTACCTTGTACCACTTCATAATTCGTTGTTCTTGTTATAATTGCAGCATCTAATCCTACTACTGTAATTGTGAATTCCTTAGTAGCACTATCAACTAAACTATTCCCCTTGTATTCTAGAAGATAATCATACACATTAGGCAAATTAAAGTTTTGTATGAAACTACATTGACCATTTGCTAGTGTTGCAACATCAATAGATACTCCCTCACGATACAATTCCAATACTCCATCCATATCATTATCAAACTCATCTTGTACGTGTGGGAAAATGTAAATATTTGAATTAATTTGTTGAGTGAGATCATATACATGAGTTATTTTTACTTTGAGTTTTCTAACACTGAAACTTCCAGTTATCGGGTCGCATGGTTTGTATCCCTTTTTACTGTTACCGTTGTATTCTATGCTGTACTCGTGCTTTCCGAGATGTGTTGGTTCATAGGATACACTAGCAAAACCAGTAGCATTAGTTGTTACTGTGTTACATTCGCCTCGTATATAAATGTCTATTTTCTCATTAGCAAGGTTTGCGACTGGTTCTCCGTTTTCTAGTTTGTATAAATGTACAACTATTGTTCCAGGATGTAATGCAACCCATTCCTCTGGTGGAGTTGGTGTTATACTTTTTAAGCTAATTCCTACATCTATCCAGTTGCCGTTTAGGTTTATTGTCTTGACTGTGGTGTCTTTGAACTTAGTATCTGTTCCATTGCTTCTTTTAGTATGGTAGTCCTCGAAGTGACTGTATTCTGTTAATCTGTCAATGTGAGGTAATATTTCCCCTTGACTCCTTGCCTTTTTCGGTCTTATTGTTTTTGTTTTCATATTCTTTTTTCACCCCCAAAATAAAGGTAAAAGGGTGGGAGAATAGGGGGCTAGATGTGCCTACTATACTCTCCCAAAATCTTCTGTTTAACTCGCTTATCCATCGCCTGGAATTCACGATTACTTACAAGTTCCTTGATTACATCACGACTATTCAACAAGTCACGAATCAATTGTATCAGGCTTTCCTCATCAATGCCCTCTGGTACATTGGCGAGGTTTATTTCGTGTTGTATTGTGATGGTTCCTTCTTGTGTGAGTGTTGCCTCCAACTCGCCATTATTGTTATTGGTGGTTTCTTGTTGATCAACAACCACACTTAGTAAGTCCTTGATGTCAGACAATATACTCTTAGTACCATTACTACTATGATTCACATCATAAACCAAACTCTTACTAGACCTGATAGTATTATCAAAGGACGCACCCTCCAAACCAACATCAGAATAAGCCTGCTCAATACCACGTTGAACCATAGCACTAGCATAAGCAGCCTGACCAATCACATTATCAGCCCTATTACTACCAAGACCAAATTGAGCCCAGAAACCATTCCACATATCCCACGCTAACTGCTTCATAGCAGCCACGAGTGAACCAACTTTGTTCTCAATAGCTCGTTTCACACCATCGAGGGCGTCTTTTACTGCGTCAATAATCTTAAACTCTTCAATGAATCGTCTTAATGATTGTTTAGCAGCATCTTTTAATTGTTCAATGTGCTCGCCTGCCCATTGCTTAGCCTTTGCTAATGCTTGCATGAGCCAATCCCACAACTTACCCGGGAGAGTACTAATCCAATGAATAAAACCATTTATAGCATCAAGTGCTGCTTGTTTGAACTTGGCTACCATTTGGCTAGCCCAGTTTACTACTCTTAGGAAAGCATTCCAAAGCCAAGCCCACAATCTGCCTGGAAGTGTGCTAATCCATTGTATGAATCCGTTCACTGCTTGCATAGCACCATTTGCCAATCCCATAATGAATTGCCATAACCATTGCCATAACATAGTGAGTACTCCACCAAATACGACATTCAAGTTATTAAAGATTTCTAGGAACATCTGACCAATATTTGTGATAGTATCCCATATAAGCGTAAACAATGCTTGTCCTACTACAGTGAAGAATCCCACAATATCTCCCTGCATAAGCAAACTAAAAGCTTCTGCCAAACTAATAATGAAATTCACCAGATTCGAGATAATATTCACAATCAATGATATAACAGGTACAAGAATACTTGCCACTACTTCTATGATTGTTACTATGTGTGTGATGATTGCTTCCAAGGCTTTGCCCAGTACCCATATAACTGCACTGAGCCAGTCAAAGTTATCAGCTGCGTCACCAGTAATACCAAACACTGCTAATAAATCCTTTGCCAGTCTACCGAGTACCTGCATTAAATGATTAAAGGTACTGCCAAGTGGTGCAAGTATCTTTTTCAATCTATCCCAAGCAGTTATAAGATTGTTCTTGATTGCCGCAGCCACACTATCCATGACTTTTCGTACTCCCTCATTCGTATCATACAGATGTTTCAATACTGCAATAAGTGCTATTACTGCTGCAACAATCAATAACGGCCAGAGTATCGCAGATAATGAAAGTCCTAATGTTTCAATTGTCATAAGGATAGGGGCAAGTATGGTTAATACACTAATAACACCTAATAATGCAATACCAAAACCTACAATAGCGGTAGTTAGCCACGGTGCATTTTTGTGCATTTCAAGGAAGAAACCAAGAACAGCATTCAAGACAGGTAATACTATTTCACCAATACTACGACCTACACCTTCGATTGCTAATTGTAACCTTTCTTGTTGTCCTTCAAAACTGTTAAGGTATTCCTGCATTTCTGGTTTTGTATCCAGTACTTTCATCAGTGCATTTGTGTAACCGTCCACATCACTTGCAGCTCCACTCCAACCATTAGCCCGTAACTGTTCCTCAGTGATACCAAGGTTTCTTTTAAGTAGCATGAAGTTACCGTTAAGTCCATCATAAGCTTTACTCATCATAGTTGCAGCAGTTTCTCCATCTTTTCCCATTGCCCTTGCTAGTGTACCAATCTTGTTTAGTACTGCTGGTGTTTTTTCCAGTTGAGCATTGGTTAGGTTGTATTTGATTCCGATTTGTTGTACTGCTTGTGCAACCTTAGTGAATCCTACAATACCTCCACTAGTTGCACTGGTAATTGCTTTATTCAGTCTTTGTGTAGCAGCTTCACTTCCGGTGATGCTGGTTGTTACAGCATTCAGTTTTTGTCTTGCAACAGCAGCTCCAATTGTGAACTTACTGATACTTGTTACTCCTACTGCTCCGAATGCTCCCATAATAGCACTTTGCACACCACTAAGACCACCTACAAGAGCGTTCATACGAGTACCTACACCACTTAGTTTAGCTTGGAATGCACTAATCTTAGCAGATGCCTGAGTAAATGCCATTCCAATTTTTGTACCAAGTGTTCCGAACCGTGAGTTAAGACTGCTTGTAACTTGTGCAGTTCTACTCATCTCACCATTTAATGTCATCAGACCCGCATTAGATACCTTTACTTCTACTGGTGTGCTATTTACTTTGTTTCTCCGGTCGATGATTTTATCCATCATCAAGACTTGATTGTTTAATGCACTGCCGTCTCCACCAACTCGCATATTCACTACAGAATTGTTTTTCAGGTTTTGTAAGTCTCTTAGTATGACCTTAATTTGACCATCAGCAGTTTTCATTTCTGTTAAGTCAAATCTTGGTTTGGCACTGCTTTGATTTACAAGTTGTACCTTTCGTTTTAGTTCATCCACTTTCGCTTCTGCTGATACAAAACCACTCGTGTCTACTGTGGGCTTGGCTCTGCTACTCTGGATATGCTGCATAAGGTTCTGCCATTTGCTACGAATGGTTTCGGCTGCATTCATAAATGGTTGTGCAATCTGACTACTACTAATACTTCGACCTACACTGCTCCCACTTATAGTGTTTCGTATCGTGTTCCATACATTGCTTACTTTGTTTCGTAAATTGTCGTAAGCACTGCCGATACGGTTTATGCTACTTGTGGCTGTGGCACTGCTACTACTTGCCGTGCTTCCGGTTTGTCTGATTGTATTATTAACTTGCCTTATCTTATCACTTAGCATGTCTTTAGCATTAATAATTACTTGTAGTGTTTCTGTACTAACCATAATCCTCGTTTACCTCCCCTTCAATTATTATGTATATGCCTAAAAAAAATAGGAGAAACAAGAGGTACTATCTATACTTCTTGCTTCTCCTACGAAGTTTATCCATTTCCTTTTTACTTTTTTCATCTCCACCAAGCATATCAGAATACACCTTCATCACACCATAATCAATAAACAATGCTTGGTCTGGTGTGAGGTCATAGTAGTTTTCACTGAATACATGATACCCAATGAACTCCATGTGTGCAAGGTGTATTCCCTCCGGAGATTCTACTGCTTTTTTATAGCATTTTCAGTTTCACCTGTTAATGCTTCTATCACTTTCTTATCGTCAGTATCAATTATGCCATTTACACGTTTTAATTCACTGACCAATGGGTCGTATAAATCGTATAATTCGTCGATGTCTTTTTCTTCTATTTCTGTTCCATCATCTTTTAGGAATGATCTTCTTATTAGGTAGTGTTCTGCTCTTTTACTTGCTTGTGTCATCTTTTGTATGTTCATGTTTGCTTTTTGTGTGCTGTTTTTTCCGAACTGTGTTTGTACTGTTCCTAGTCCTTCATTGGTTAGGTTGTCATATTGTTCTCTTTCACTTACGGTTAATAATCGGACTGTTTCTGTGTAGTCTTTTATTTTTATTGTTGCTTCTCCTTTTGTTAATTGTTTTATGTTTTCAAATGACATTTTTTATCATCTCCGGTATATGTTTGGTATAAAAAAAAATATTATTATTGGATGTTATGAAAAAAAAGTAAAAAAAAGAAATAATTTTCCTACTTTTATAGTTGTTATTCAAGTATATCTGGTCCTACACGAGGAGAACTAGTAATAACTCTTATATAGAGACTAGTTTTCTTCTTAGTAGTACCATCAGCCATCATAACCTGCTCCGTATTAAACGGTTTAAGTTTCAAAGTTGCTTCAAGTACATTACTATCCGCCTCAATAGGTTCAAGAGTCACACGGCACTTCGGCATCTTAAAGGTAATTGATTCATCAGGGTCAATACAACTCTGAGCAGCCACAACAACAGGTTTAGTAAACTCTTTACAAGGTTTGTAAGTGTTCCAACCATCCTCGTTAGGATTATACTCGTTGTGCATAGCACCAGCTATAAACTCATAATTACGACGATTCCACTTAGTAACTGCTTCTGCTTCAACATTACAATTCTCCATAATAGGCTTAAAACCATAAGTAATACTACCCAGACAACGTGCATCATCACCAGTCTGATGATTATTTTCTATTGTGAGTTTAAAGTCGTTGAAACAGTTACTGCTACTGTTCATACCATCCTCGGGGTCTCCTATTTGTACTGTGTAATCATAACCTACAAGTGGTAATGTTTTTAGCATGTTAAAGTTGTTACGGTAACTTTCAAGTGCTATTTTCTTGATTGCTTCATTCTTGTAGATCATTGATAAATCTACTGTTGTCTTTTGCAGGTTTGCATCCCATTCCATACTGTCGAATATTCCTCCGAATATTCTTTTGAGTAGGAAGTCTCCACTGGTGAAGTCTGCGTTGAATGATGGTCTTTCCATTCTGTCTCCAATCCAGAATTCGTGTGTGTTTAATTTTCTTCCATCACTTGTTGCAGTGCCGGTGTTTTCTGTGAATTTGTATAATCCACAAACACCATAAAATACCGTTGGTGCACTCTTGGTATGAGCAGTAAGCGATAAATCTCCCTCTGGTTCAAAGTAACCATTACGGAATTCATCCAATCCATTACGTACATCTTCATCATCAAAGTCTTGTATGTTCAAGTCAGGACTGTGTCCATCATCGTGCAAATAAAATTGTGGTGATTTGTTCTTTTTGAACTGGTCTGTACCGTATGGGTCATTTGCATCTTCATATACTATTCCTGTATAATTAACCATTTTCGGTTGTACCTCCTTCTAATTGTTTTTGTCGGCGATAATAACATTCAAGCCAGTAAATGTCTATGTTGAATGTTATTCTGAATCCTTTTATGATAACATCATCTTCACGATTTATAGCATCAAGGTAACCATCATTATAACCCTCATCAATCACAAAGTAGTTAATAAAACCGTCCCGTTCAGTTTCAAATATGTTTCGCTGATAATTTTTCATGATAGCCATTATGGTCTTTGCTTGTAATTGTATCGCTTTTCGTTCGCTTGTATCCTCATCTATCATATCAACTATTATTGCAACTGTGAAGGGATAATCCATTGTTACATATGAATCACCCATAGTGAATGTTCTTGTTTCATCGTTTATCTGCCAGTTTTCTTTATGCACCCATATTTCATGACTTTGTACTGTTCCCTCAGTTCTGAAAGTCTGGCAGTAAGCGTCTATTTCTTCAAGCAATCCACCTTCTCGTATTTCACTTGTAATCCAATTACTAAATGTTTCTGGTATGAGTTGTAATGGTGTTACCATATCAACATAATATCCACTCATCTATTATTTCCCTCCACTTTTTCTTGTATTAGTATAAACAGCTGTTCTAAACAGGTTGGGTATACGTTTACGATAATTCATGAATCCTTTTTCAGCCATGTGTTGACCGGGTTGTCCTCTGTGGTTGGTGAAGTATACTTCCTCCTTGTCGATGATTGCACGCATTGGTCCACCGTTCCGGCTGAATATTCTGTGCCGTCTTGGTCCGAATATACCTGTTCCTTTTTCTACGAATACTGCGTATTCTCTGCTATTGCTTACTACTAGTCGGTCAGGGTATAGTTTTGGAGTCCAACTGTTCCTTAATTTTCCGCGTTGTACTGGTGTTTCGTCTTTGACTTCAGTGGTTAATGCTTCCTCTGATAAATTGAGAAAGGAACGAGTAACCTTTTCAGGTTGCCCGTTAAAAAATTTAAATTCTTCACCCAATCTTATCTCTATTTTCATTGAATATTCCCCTGCCTTTTACTGTTAGTATTCCGAATCCTAGGCTGTTACCAGTGCTTTCGCTCTTGTAATTGTCTAGTTCTTGTTTAATTTTTAATGGAAATATCTCGGATGGTATTGTTCCAATCGTCCAATCATTGATTTTCACTACACTGTGGCTTTTGTATGCAGCAGCTAAGGCACACATATTCGCAACAATACGGCTAGCTACATTGCGGTACACATAATACTTGGTTTCTTGTGCTGTGTATTCCTCGCTTGTCAATGGATTATTAGTGTAATCATTGATTAATGCTGTTGCTTCCAGTATCCATTTGCTTAATATTTCGTCTAGTTTTTCTGGTTGTGTTGCTTTGTCTAATCCTATTTTTTTGTGTGTTACTCTGCTTATATCTTTTACATCTTCTACTGTGCAGTACGGAGTAAGTGTCACGGGTGTTCACCTCCCAAAAATGCTATTACTTTTATTAAAGGATTAAATGGGGTAAAAAAATGATGGTATAATTATGGAAAACCATATCCTTTTTATACCATCATATTACACCCAGTCTTATGGTTGGTCATCACCAGATTTGCCAACAAGTCCCTCATAATCATCTGCACCAATCTTAAGTGCAACATTATAATCTGGTTGATTATATACTACAGCAGTATCAATTGTTTCATAGAACGTATCAGATGATGTGTCAGCATTACGTTTTGGTTCAATACCTGCTTCCCTACCCACAATAAGCTGAGTTTCCTGTGGATTAATAAGTAAAGCAGCACTGTCCCCACCATATACAAGTGTTTTCATGTCTGCTCTGTTAAGCGTTGGACTGACTTTAATAGGAATATTGTTCCAGAACAAGGTTTGTTCTTGTGATACCCATTCATACTTAGTTTCCTTTTTAGCATTAGTTATGTAATTGTAATAACCAAGGTATAGGTTGGTAGGTACATAGAATGTGTAATCGCTTGGAGTTCTAGCTTCTTCTGGAAGTGCATAGAACATGCTACTGAATACATCAACAGGATTATCAAAGTTCACATCAGAACCAGTTAATTGTACTCCTGCCTGTTTTACAAGACCATCTTGTCTACGATATTGTTTGTCTACACTATTTGCAAGTGTGGTATCAGACCATACACGAGCTGCATAAACTCCTCTGAATAATTTTTTACGGCTGATTTCTAATACTTTGTTTACAAGATCATCACCATACACGTTGGATAATCTTTGTCTGTCACTTATTGTAACACGTCTTCTTTGTGTGTAACATTTGATTTCTCTTACATCAATGTCAAATTCATCATCGGCAGGGTCACTGTCAAAGTAAAAGTTCTCTGGCAAGTGTCCGTCTTCTGTATCGTAGGTTCCATTGTCAAGGTTGTATATGTAACCTTTACCATGGTGTCCGGTCTGGTATCCACAATCTAGGAATATTGGTTCTTCTTGTATGAGCTTGGTTACAAAGGTACTGAATACATTAGTACTGAGTATTGCTTTGTTACTGTCATCTTCACCGAAACTGGCTTTGTACACTTCTGCTGCATACTTGTTGTTGAGTAATGATAAGAATACATCATTTTCATAGGTGCTGTGTAATCCTGTACCGGTGAGGTCTATGTCTTCGATGTTGATTCCTTTGGTACTCATACCGTTTTTGATTGCGTCGTATATTACGTCATCTTCGTTTCTTTTTATTGTCACTTTTTTATCCTCCTCTAGTTTTCCGCTTTTTCTGCTTTGTTGTGCACTTGGTTGTGCATAGATGATGGTATCGTCCTTGTTTTTCTTGGATTTGCCACCTTTGCCTTTTCTGGTTTTGGTTTTTGGTGGTTCGTCTCCTTCATCATCGGTGTTGTCTTCTTTTTTGTCTTCTGGTGTGGTGTCCTTTTCTGGTTTTTCGTCTTCATCTTCACCAGTTGCACCTTCACCTGTTGTGCCTTCGTCTGGGTCTTGGTTGATTGCAGGTGTTACACCATCATCACCAGTACCATCATCAACAAGGAGTGTGTCCTCATCACTAAGGCGTGGAGCAGTTCTTAAACTCTTAATAGCATTTAAAACTTCCTCTTGGTTAGTTTGCATGTCTTTTTTGAGTTCGTCCCTCATTTTCTCCACTTTTTCATCCATCATTGCTTCAATGTCTGCATCTTCAGTTGGTGTGTTATCTTGTTGTGTTTCACCTCTGAATTCGTTTACAGCATTTTTGAGGGAGTTAAGGAATTTATTATTAGCATTATCGTTATTTTCATTGTTTGACATTTTAGTTGCTCCTCCTACTTTTTTTATGCTTTGTTGGCAGAATTTGGCTTTGTTCACGCATGGAAACTTCACAACACTAACTGTTAATAGTACGGGGTTTTGTATGTCCCGTATTAGTGTTCTTTTACTGGATATTTTCTCGTTTATCCTTTCCATTTCCTTGGTGTAATCCTGTTTTCTGCTTTGTTTGGAGCTTACATTCTTGTAAATGTTTATTACTTCGTCTGCGTCCTCTTTCTCACTTACTGTTACACTGTATGCGACTATTTCTTTATTTTCTACTTCTTTGCATACTGTTTCATCATGAATATCAGTATCTAGCCATAGTGTGCCGGGTGGTACTGTTATATCGGTTCCGGTTACATCTTTGAATGTTAATTCTTTGTCTAGTGTGACCAGTCTGACTGGTTCCCCAATGTTTTCTAAGAAATAGTTGTTTTTTTGATTGGTGAATTGGTGTTGATAATCTACTATGTTATATGCTTTGAATGTTTGTTTGAGTTGATCTATTTTCTCTGCTGATAGTATTTCTTCACCATTTTTGTAGTCACAGTCTGGTGTGTCTGGTACGAGAATGGGTCCGCCTACTCTGATTGTCATAAGCGTTTGCTCCGTTAAATTTATTAGTTGTGGCGGTTAAAGGTATTATTATAAAGGAAACTATTCGGATAATTGGTTGTGTTTCCTTTGCTTTTGTCTTGTTTGTAATTTATTAATGAAAAAATGAAAAATTGTAAAAGTTAATAGGTTATAAATAAAAATAAAAGGGAGTAGAAAAGGGGGCGGTGAAGTGGGTTGTCTGTGGAGTTGCACCACAACAACAAAGTTAATACTCAGTGATGGAGAGTATATTGTATTGTGTACCACTAGCTGGTGACAACCATTTTTTTATTAGTTTTTTTAATATTACCTCTTTTCTGTTAAACAATTAACATTATGAAAATACAATCCCCAAGGGGATTAAAAAAAAGCGTTCAACAAAAACAATAAAAAGATAGTACAATGTTCAACCATTATACATCAGTAAAGAGTATACACTCCACTTCATCCATACGGAACCTTGCAAGATCAACATCACCACACTTCAAAACAAGCCACAACAAATCCCCATGTGATTTGCTTTTTCGTTCTACTATACTGGTTACTTCTTTTTGTGTGAAATCATATCTGCGGTTTTTTGTGTTTACTTTTAATTTCATATATTATTCATCTCCATTATTTGTTGTATTGTTTGGGTAAGCTTTCAATATGTCTTAACTCATATAGTATACTGTCTCTTTCATGTTTTAGTTCTTCAAGTTCATCATCTGTTACATGCCCATTGCATATGCTTATTAAGTCATTTAATTCTTTTAATCTGTATTCATAGTATCCGCTAACCATTATTATTACTTCCTTCGTAAGTATAATATTGCTTGATGTATATTAACACACCTTTTTTCTTCACTACGTGGTGGTGATACAATAATCTTATCATGTCCCACCATTTTAATTAACTGTTTCCTCTTTGCTTTGCACAATCTTAATCAACTCGTCCGTTAATTGCATCGCATACTCATCGCTAATATGCCACATAATATTACCCTCACGATTATCACAAAACTTACAAGGAGTAACATTAACCCCACTATTAGCACACAAACCACAATCAACCATCCTGAAATAAGATCGTATCATCAAAAACAAATCCTCACGTAACACTATTACCACCAGCTCGCCAAGTACTCATCCATTTCCACATGCACCTCTGGAATCTCAATACTAGTATCAAACAGCATTTCATCTTCATACCAGTTACTCGCCCCCGGTGGAGGTACAAAACCAAGCTCCGGTATAAACGCTACAGGGTCACACCGACAGTTAATCCATTCTTCAATGTCACCATTCGCATCACCCGGATACTGCAAACCGTTACTGAATACACCGTTACCATCAGCATAAGTGATTTCACCGTTTAGTTCCACATGGCTTTCCCTTGTTTTTTCATCATCAGTACTTTTCCATTGTATATATTCACAATCGGGATTGTTTACTAAACGTTTCCATGCAGCATGTCCTTGTGCTTTTAATGTTTCTGTCCGTGCTATTCTTTCTGCTTCAAATCTTTTTAACTCTGTGAACTGTTTCTGTATCTCAGTGGTTACTTGGGGTATGCCCTGCCCGTCTTCCCCGTATTCTTTCCGTATTATATCGTATATCTCTTGTGTTACCCTTGTTAATGTGGATTCACTGGCAGTAAATATATTACTACTCATATACTCTGTTATAGCTTCGTCAATCTCATGTTCCAGTAATTCTGTTATGCTGAATGTTGTAGGTTGGAATGTGCCTCTCAGGTTTATTTGGTGTCCCTGTTTTCTTAGGTACTTGTTTAGTGTGGTTTGGATGTTGTTATTGTATCGTAGTTGTTTCTTGATTTGTTCTAGTATCTCATTATCCTCATCAACATTATTTATCCAAGGGTCTAGGTTACCTTGTCTGTCTTTACCGGCCACATGATATAATAAACTATTGTCTAGTGTTTTGTTTGCAACCTTGTTATTAATCTGTGCTTCCTTAGTTTCACTAGTACTGATGTAGTAATCGTGTATGTTACTTGCTAGTATGTCATTGTATTCTTCCGTGTGGTCTCGTATTATTTCTTCTATCTGGTACAGGTAGTTGATATGGTCTTGTTTTAATCGCCGTAGTATTATCTTGTATATGTTGTCAAACCATGCTTCCAGTTGTGTTGCCAGTAAGTTTATGTTGTTATCTGTGTCCGAGGATTGCTTCTTTGATAACAGAAAGTCGTCCTTTACTAGCATACTTTTTAGCTTGTAGTATATTTTCTTGTTTTCGTTCAAAGGCTCGTCCCTCCTTCAACACTTGATTACTCAATGCATTAACATTAAGTTCTGTTATTGCTCCCTTCTCTGCAACCACACCAAGTGGCACACCATTCAAACAGTACTCGTCAAGTAATGGTTCTTCACTATCACTAGTTATACCCAATGCTTTACTATATTTGTTCTGGAATTCCCTTGGCTTCATAAGTCCCTTAAGTACGAGGTCCGCATCTCTTGACACGTTCTCCGTAATATTCTGTTCTATGAAATCAAGCAGTTTAAACCGAACATTACTAATATCATGCTTGAACGTGGTCTTGTTCTCAAAGAGCAACAACTTACTCAATGGTGTTGTAATAGTAGACTGTGTAGGTTTAATCTTGTTATCATTATGCTGTAATAATAGACTGTCCATTGCATTATTACCCATAGCACCATTTTCCACTTCACCTATGAGTTGCACATCAACACCCATCATACCACACAAGTCTTTCTTATTATCCTCACGCAGTCCTCTGAAACTAGCTTCCTTCACATCAACAGCTAATGGCACAATATCCACCTTAACAGGGTCTTGACCACTAGTAGTAGGGAAACTCATAACAATAGCACCATGATGACCACCATCAATAATTTCTTGTATCTGTTGCCCAATCTTGTATCTTATTGTTTTAGTCACATCAAAATTAGGATTCAAACTACCATCCGGCAAATACCGACGATTCTCCTCATCATAAAACTGCCCAGTAATACTAACAATCCAAGCAGGCATACCAAAATTCACAAAGAAATCAATAATATAATTTTCACGCCCTCGCTCCATCTCAACTATTCTTAGTCCAGGTGCAATGAGTGGCACACCATACTCGTTAGCTCCAAGGTCATAACGATAATACCATAAGACCTCATGTGCATCGTTATCTTTGCCAAAACTAGTATTACTCCATTCACCAGTGTAACGGTTAAGGTATCTTGTTTGCCCGTTTTCCTTGTTGGTATTGTATAGTATGAAGAATGTGTCTTCACCGTTAATTGTCTGTACTACTCGTTTCCCATCACTGCAAAGCTTAGCATTCACAATGTCAAAGTTTTTTAAGTACTGCATAGGACTATCAAGTGTGTCCTCTCGTATTATCTCTACACCTGCACGCCCACTAATCTCATACGTGTAAATCACATCATGTATTACCTCTGTGATAGGTACGGGCATACGGTTAAACCAGTCCAGTAATTCCTGCTTTGCTTCAATGTCACTATCATCTTCCAGACCACTCCGGCTAACAATATCAAAACCATTCTTGATACAGTCATTCGCAACTCGTTCTGCACACTGCCGGAATACCCAATTATTCCGTGATAGGAATGTTAGGAAGCTACTTGGATATGCTGGTGTTTTATATTTGACTCCATGATAGTTTTCGCCTCGTTGTGCTGATTCACTGAAACTATCCGTGCTATCATAGTAGCTTTTAAATACTCCTTTTTCCCTGCTGTAGAGGTTTCCCTCATTGTCGCTTGTTACTATGAAACTGTCTGCTCCAACCTCATTTATTGGTACTGGTTCCACATCTTCTTTATAGGTTACTGTTGGTTTTACGTCCAACAGTTCTGGTATACTTTCACTCATATAGATCAACAACTCCCATTATAATATTCATTTAAAATCATTTCATTCACATACTCCATTTAATCATATCCACTTAGTACGGTACATACAAATTCTTATTCATTTTAAAATAATTCGCAGCACTGCCTCCACTATCAACTATATCATCATGTTTATCCTTATTTGGATTACTGTCTTCACCATCAAAGTCTTCAAGCTCCTTAATAAAAGTGTGCACCCAGCTAATGTCTTGACCCTCATGTACCACAAACTTAATACAATGATTTTCAGCTAATCTTTTTAATTCATAAGAACGATACATTTTATCCTCCCTTGGATGATAACTCATAATATTATATCCGGGGAATTGTTGTTGTAATGTATCTACAAATAATAGTGGCATACTCCCTGGTTCTAGTTCCATGAATGCGAATGTGTTCATTCCATCAAGTTTTAGGCAAGTGCGTATTACTTTATTTACTGCTGTAACATCACGCCGACTTCTCTCATGGTGCAGAATATACAAGTAATCCGTAGTATAATCTTTACTTGCTAGTACACCACTGTAGTAATCGGTTTGTGATTTTCTTTGTGTTTTCTTTTTCTTCTTATGTGCTGCTAAGTCCCAGAACCGGCCTGTTGGTAATAGTTTGTTATACTCGCTGTATGGTACAAGGCAGGTTAAGTTTTCATCATTGTAATCGGGTGAATCATAAAACCATTCATGTTTAAACCTGTAACTAGTTTCAAGTGTGGGGTGTCCCTGCATTATCATATTAAATCTTTGTGTGCCCCTCCTTCTACGGTCTGCTAGTAAGTCTTCATAGTTTTTGTGTTTGCTCCATAGTGGCGTGTCCTTAGGTCTGCCTAGTATGTCTTCTGTTTCTCCTTCGCTTAGTGCTGGGAAATTCATGTATACCCATGTATCATCTGGTATTGTTCCCCCATTTTCTAGTATGTGTAGCGCTTCTTTGCCGTCAATGTTAGGTTCTTTTTCTAGTAGTATTCCTTGTAAGTCTCTTACATCTAATCTTTGAGCCACTACAATTATTATAGGGGGTAATGCTTTCTTGTTTTTACGATACCGTTTCCTTATCCTTGTATCAATGCTGGTATCATACCAGTCTTTAAGGTCTTCTTGTAATGTAGGACTACGTGCATCTTTTATTTCTTTGATGGGGTCATCAATTAGTATCAAGTTAGCAGGGTTACCCATTATTGCACCGTGAGCACCAGCTGCCAATAGTTCTCCCTCATATGGACTATCAAATAAGAAGTTTGTTTTACGTTGGTAATCCTGTTTCATTACTGGTTTTTTTAGTGTGTCCTTGCCGAATTCTTTTATTATATCTCTTATTCGGCTACCATACTTGGTGGCTCTGCTTTCACTATAAGCAGTTACTATTATTTTATCATTAGGATTGTTCACCATATAATATGATATGAATGTATTAACAAGTAATTCTGTTTTACCGTGCTGTGGTGGAGCACTTATCATTATACGGCTTACTTTACCTTCTTCTGCATACCTTAGTATATCATATATTGGTAGCTGCCACTTCAAAATGTGATATGTGTTATAGTGTATATGTAAGAACCAGTCATAAATGGTATCAGAGGGGTATCTTAATAAGTCATATGTATTTTTAGTACTCATCATTTTTTAGTGCCTCTTTTATTTCTTGGCTTCGTTCTGCGTTATCATAGAATCTTATTTCCTCTGCTCTTTCACTTAGTTCGTCCATTGCGTCCTTGTTAATGTTTATTGTTTTATCATATTCGTGTAAATCTTTGAATTTATCATAATTATCTAATAGTTTGTTGTGATCGTTTACATTGTCTTTCCGGAGTTGTCTTAATTTATTGAATTTGTTACTTTCCACATCTACTAAATCATAAGGTGTTTTCATGCTGGTGCTATTTGCTTCTAATTCGTGGCCTTCTTTGATTAACCAAGCATTTTGTAATTGTGATTCTTTTTTTAGGCTTTTGGCTTCGATTACTAGTATTTCTGATAGGAAGTTGTCTTTTATTTCTTGTTCTTTTTTCTGTTTTTGTTGTTGTTCGTATTCTTGTATGGCTTTCTTTCGTTTCTTGTATTCGTTAATAGAAATCCATTGTTGGCATGTACCCTCTTTGTATCCACTTAATCTTGCAAGTTCTTTATATGTGGGACTTGGATTTGTTGGAAGATAAAACTTTATGAATGTTTTATGTGAATTTATGCTTTCTTTTTCGCCTTTGGTGTTATTCATGTACCTGTCGTATAATGTTGTTTCATTTTGCATTTTACCCCCCTCGAAATTGAATGAAATTGAATGAAAAAGATAAGTTTATGTGTATTAAGTTATAAAAATAGTATATTTGTATTGGTGGTTAGTTTATTCCTTGTATTGGTGGTTAATTATTTTATATTGTTTTGTAGTTTGTCATTATATTCTTCTACTAGTATTATGTCTGTTATTAGTAGTACCAAGAAGATTAAAGATAAAAATGTTTGTCCCATAAATATGTTTACTGCCAAAAAGGTTCCACTTGATCCGAGGAGTATGCTTGCCAGTATTAGTTTAGTTAATTTATTCATAATCATCCCTTAGTAATTGTATATGGTTCTTCGCATATTCTACTTGATTTAATACTTGTCCTGTTTCATCAAAATATTTACTGTCTGTATCAAATATTTCTTGCTCATAAAAATTATTGATTTCTTTGTATAAGTACTGTGTATTGCATGGGGGTATTAGTTCTTCAGGGTAACTTCCATCTTCTTTATATATCAAGTCAAGAAGTATATAGTCAGGATGGTGGATATTATCCAGTATCATATTTATTCCTTTATTTTTTTCTTGGTATTCTTTTTTGAGTTGCAGGAATACTGGTAATCCTACATTATGTTTTCGTACGACTGGTTTTATCACAAAATGCTCACAATACGTGTCCAATATTTTTATTATGTGTAAGTATAATTTTTCGTATTCATTAAGTCCATTATCATTTTTGCAGTCATCATCAGTTATTGTTACTTGATCTGTTATATTTGTTCCTTTCACAATCTGAACACTACTGTATGCTTTTAGAAATAGTCTAACATCAAGGTCATAATAAGTGTCTTCGTAAAATTTATTGTTATATTCTTCCAAGTTCATTTGTATTCCCACCTTATTCTCCATATTTGGTTTTTTCATAGTCTTGGATTAGTTCTTTGAATATTTGTATGATTTGTTGAAGTTGTCTTGACATGTACTCATCTCCATCATCAAGTAGCTTTGCATTGATAACTCTTAAGGATTGTAGTTGTTGCAGATAAAAAGCTATCTCGGTAGGTACTTGTTCTAATTCCTTTTCTTGATCTTTGGTGTTATATTTCTCCATTTCCCTTACTCCTTAAATAATTTTAGTATATGTGGTGATACTCCCCTTCCTTGTATTGTGATGGGTTGTTGTAGTGAGTTCATATATTTATTGAACTGTTTATTTGTTTTTCTTAGTGCTGTTATTATATTATCCTGTTTTTCCACGTTAAAATTTAATACAATATTCATTTAATTATTCACCTATTACTATTTTTTATCAAACATAACCCCATTATTTTATTTTGGTATATATTTATAAGAACACGTAAATCTATTACTTGATGAAGTAGATTTCAATTGTGATAAACTATGAGGAGAGTTTCTTCCCTGAAAGGTTAATCTCCATTGTTCATCGTTATTGAGTTGATGGATCATTGCGGGTGCTGAGGTAACTATTCCAACAGTTTTTCCCATAGTAACATATAATTCTGCAATGTAATTCATAACTTTTTTACTTATTCCTATCCCTTGATATTCTGGTAATATTACTATTCTATGAAAGTTTTTTCTATTTTTAACTCCAACAACTTGAATTAAACTAAAAAATCCACATATATTTCCATCAAGAAATATAATGAAGGAATCTGCTGATTTATGTATTTTTGTGTTTAGATAGTGATATTTACTAAACATTTGCCATAATTCTTGATTATATTTGTGTGGGATTGAGTATATTTGTAATTGGAATGTTGGTTTTTTTTTACAGTATTTTCTTGGAATGTGAATGTGTCTGTATTAAATATCCAATCTGGTTGTAAATATTCTATGATGTCCTCATGGCATGATATTAATATTATTTTTTTATCTGATCTTTTGATTGCTTTACTAACTGCAAGTGATGTTGTTTTGGCTATTGTTCTATCCACTACACTTGTAAATTCATCAAATATAGATATTGTTTCATCTTCAAGTAATACTTTTGCTAATTCTGCCCTCATTTTTTCTCCATTACTTAATACTTTGAAGGGTTTGAGATAACTCCATACTGTGTTTAATCCAACACTATTTAATGTTTTTAGTATGGTTTGCATATCTTTCTTTTTGTTGAAAACGTTAATGATTGGTGAGTCTTTATTTCCCCCCCCCCCAGTTGTCCTCTTTGTATTGTTTTGGGAATAATTCTTTTGCTATGGTGCTTTTACCTGTGCCGCTTCCACCTACAATTAAACCAATCTGCCAGTCCATGTTTTCAAAGGGGATACTACCTTTAAATATTTCTTTTATTTCTCCATTAACATCTAAGTCAAATTTTCCTATTACATATTTTGTTCTGAATCCATCAGGTACTGTACTTGTTTTTATAATGTTAAAATTCGGCAATCGTATCCCTCCTTTGTTAATTGTTCATAAGTGTTTTGTAATTCATCCTCTGATGTTAATCTTATTTCCAGAATATACTCTTCATTAAATGTTTTTTCAGGAATGGTTTTATTTTCTGTTGTTTCTTCTGGGTCAATGTTGTCAAATGTTATGTCAAGTTCTGTTAAATCAATGTCATCGAATCCTGTTAGTTCTATTTGGTAGTTGTCCTCTTCTAATTCTAGTAGTATGTCATCCACTTTCTCCCAGTCCCATTCTCCTTGTATCTTGTTTAGTGATAGGTTTAGTGCTTTTTGGTCATTCTTATCCTTAATTTTTAATTCTGTTTCTCTGAATATTAAACCAATATCTCCTAGTCTTAGTAGTTTTAGGTTCATGTTGTCATCGATTTCTTTTAGTGCTTCGAGTCGTTGGTGTCCTCCGATTACTGTGTTATTGTCGGTGAGGTCTATTATTATGGGGTCTACTAGTCCGAATGTTTGTAGGTTGTTTTTTAGTTTTAGTGATTCGCTGGGTTTCATTATTCTTGGGTTGTATGGTGCTGGTTTTATTTGGTTTATGTTTATTTTTTCAAATTCTACCATATTTTTCTACTCCCTTTAGTGTTATATGTGTGGTGGTTACATGTGTTTTGGATGTTGTTGTGTGGGATTTGCACCCACAATGGTTTCTATTCAACAACTATTATCTTTATTCTGTGTCTGCTTCTCTTTGTATTTCTACTTCTATTTCGCCTAGCATGCTGGTTAGTTCTCTTTTGATGTCTCTTGTTGCCCATGTTTCGTAGTCTTTGAAGTCTGTGTCTGTACGGTTTTTGCCTGTGTTGTTTTCCGTGATGGTGTCTAGTATGTTTATCGCATTTAATAGTAGTGTTTTATCTTCCTGTAATGTTGCCATACTCTTATTTCCTCCTCTTTCTCTTTTTATTGTTAATAGTTTGGTGGTGATTATATTTGGTTAGTGGGGCATTCCCTCTTATCCTCTTGTTATTATCAGTGAGTACTCGTATATGTCGGATATATATATATATCCCATAATAACTGTCCGATACTGTTATCATCTGCCCCTCCGATAATGTTGTTTCCTTCCCCGTACTGCCATTCTCCGATTACTATCACTGGGTCTCCAGTTTCATCGTCTTTTTCCCTTGATATGTTGACTGTTATGCTTGGTGTACCATTCCATGTGGTTGGTGGTGTAGATTGTGTTGGTAGTATCAAGTGTTGTTCTCCGGTGGTGTGATTGGTTCTTAGTATGTTCATTGATCCGTTGCTTGTCTTGATGATGGTGTAGCTTGTGTTGGTGGTGGTGTTCCATGTGGTGTTACCTTGTGGTATTGTTATGTCTGCACTGTTTTCTGCAAGGAATTCTATGGTTGGGTTAGTATTCCATTGTACGGTTGGGAAATTATTGATTAATCCCCCCCCCCCTATTTGGAAGGATGCCTCCTGTGTAACCTAACTTGTAAAGGTTGTCTAGGTTGATGTAGTCTATGAGTGCTTGTTTGAAGTTGGTATCATCTTCGGCTTGTTTTGGTGTTAAACCCATCGCAGAACTTATCCCCAATATGCTACTTGGGACTCCTGTTTCTGGGTCATTTTCACGTGACCATGACAGTTGTAGTGTTTCTTGTTCTGTTTGGTTATTTACTGTGTATATCCATGTTTTTTCTCCGTTACTGGTTACTTTGTATACATTGATGTTTTGGTCTTCGTCTTGTGCTATTTGGTAGTATGTGGCGTTTGTTTGGTCTATTATTGTAGTGCCTAATGGTATCTGTGTGTCTCCACTTCCTTCTGCTATTGGTTGGGTGGTTATTGTGTTCTGTGCTAGTGATTGGTCTATTACTGGTATACTTGGTGTGGTTGGTGTTTCCTCGGTTTGTTCTACTAATAAGGATAGGTTTTCCTTGTTATTCATGAAATCGATTATTACTGTGTTGATGAAGTCTGCTAGGTGAGTGTTCACTGCACCGTTCTGTGTGTATTGTAGGTAGTATTCGCGTGGGTTTAGTGTAGTGTTGGTGGTGGTGACTAGGTCTTGTATATTTTCGGGTACTGTGATATTGGTTGTGTCTCCTGCTCCGTTTTTGAAGTTTAATGTTATGTCAGTGTTTTCTACTTGGTTTAGTGTTGGCTTGTTTATGGTTATCGTGTCTAGGTATGTGTATCCGATTGTTCGGTAGTTTTTGTCGGTTCTTAGTTGTTTGATGGTGTGATTATTCTTATTATTTTTATATTCGTGTTTGTTGTATTGGTTTTTGTATATTGCCACGCTTGGCAGGGATAATGTTATGTCCTTGCTTGTGCGTGTTATCTCGTATTCTATCATTTTTTATCAATCTTCCCTAATCTATAATATTCTTTTCTTTTTATGGTAGTATGATATGTATATCATCATATTCTTCTTTCACTCTCAGAATTCCACCAGTTAGGCTCCAATCCTCTAATGGCACGGGAGTAATACTATCCCCACCAGTGTACACTCCAATGGCAGTGAAAGCTATGTGAATTCCGTGTATCTTTCCATCAAGGTATCTCATCCCATAACTTGTCGCTATTCCACCCAAAGCATTTAAAGCGGGGTGTGTGTCTGGTTCATAATTATTGTCATGTAATATTACTGTTACGGGTATTTGCTTGTATCCATCTTGTATGGTCATGTTCTCCATGTCTAAACTTAGACTGTATGGTATACGGTCGTACAATGTAGTATGTATCTGAGCACTAGTTATGATTGAAGCTGGATTCTTGAGAGTAGGATCTGTTTTATGCCATTGCCTGCCTTCCATCACGAATTCTAGGCTGTGATGGTATCCTTCTTCGTCATCAAAATCAGCGGTTAGTGTGTCACCGTCGAGGAATGTGACACTCATCTCAAACACTATCACAAAAGAACCAGTGTTTCCACGAGCTATTTCCTTGAGTGGTATGATGTTACCGTTTTGTTTGAATACACAGTTTTGCATCATATCCAAGCTATAATCACATAGTCTGTATAAGCATTTACCATCCTTTGTGAATAATTGGTATAATATTACACGGGCGGGGTTGGCTGGTAGTACTTCGAAGCTACTGTTTTCATAGTCTATATTGCTCCGTGTTTTTTCAGTTAGGACTGTTTGGTATTTGTCATCTCTCAATGTGCATGTCAAGTACTTGTATATTAATAAGTCTTCAACATTTGCATCAACGGATGTGTTACTGAGTACTAATTGTATGAGATTGGTTCCCTCACAATGATGGAAAACATCAGGTACTGTTAGTGTGATTGTATCGCCTTGGAAGTTGTAACCAGTAACCTCTAATGGGGTACTGCCTCCTATGTCGTCTGGTTCTATGCCCTCCTCGTTGGGTTTTGTATATGCTTGTATATTGAATGTTCCTTCGCCTGTTTTGATGCTGCTAAGTGGTGGGCTGTAACTCCAACTATCTACGTTTACACTTTCACCTGTATTGTCGGTTACTCGTATTCGTAGTTTGCAGGGGTCTACACGGTATAAGTCAAAGTAGTATGTAGTACTTCCTACTGTTATGCTCCGTGTGATTGTAACCTCACTTATCAGAGCATCAATAGTATCAGCATTAAGTGTTAATTCATATAACACGCAACTAACAAAGTCCTGCAAATGATTATTATTCAAAGCTAAGGGATACCCAGTACGGAACAAGGAAGGATTAACCAGTCCTCCAATTTGTTCATCAAAATCACCATCCAAGGCTACACGTAGTTCCTCGCCATGAATGGTACGGAACATTAATTCTAGTTGCTTGTAATCCAAGCCTTCTAATACATTCACACCCTCTGGCAGTATCACTGCTTCAAGTGATAATAGGGCTATCTGTTTCCAGTTATCACGTCCATGTAAGAGTTTGAGTATATGCTCACCACGATTATTCAAATACTTATGATGATTAAATGGATTAGTGAAACTAGTCTTCCGATGGGGGACAAGATGTATTTGTCCCTCATTTTCGTGTATAATGAATTTATTATAACTCATATTGCTTCTTAACCTCCCACAATCATTTATTTTACGAAGCCCATTAATATTGCTCCTAGTATTGTGACCGTCTCTGCAATTACAATCCATTTGAGTTTGTTGTAATTGTTGCACACTGCTTCAACTATTTTGAGGCGTGTTTCATGGTCACTTATTTTCTTGTTGTAATCGGTGTCGAATTTCTTTTCTAGTTCTTCTATTTTTTCCAGTATTTTCATCTGGTTTTCTTCTATGAGGTGTAATCGGTATACTCTTACGTCCTCATTATTTTTTATTTCATCTACTGGTGGTAGGGGGCTTGTTTGTTCTTTCACGCCTCACCCTCCATATTGGTAGTTTCTTCATCACTATAACCGTCATCCTCGCAGGTGCACACACCAGTATCCTTGTCAATGTCTGCCTCACGCCTACCCTGAAAAGCAGTAGCCAAAATACCCGTAATAGCAGTAATAACACTAACAAAAGCAGTCAACACCTCAATAGGCAAACCATACAACGCCAAGAGTAAACTGCCAAGGCACACAATAATCAAAGCAACACCAAGAATGCGAATAATAAGTGATTGATTCTCATGATTCATAGAGTTTTCATACCTCCCCTATGAGTTTTAAATAAAATTATTTTAGATCAACAAATAAAATATAGTGCATTTCGTACGTCATTGGGAACAGCACATACAATTACATAGGAAAAAAATAGTATAGTATTGATTGGGTTTGTGTGGAATCGAACCACATAAAGGAGTTAAATCATTCAATATATTTAGTTAAGCTTTTCTTTTTATGAGAGAATTCCAGGAAGTTAAACCATTATTATCATAACTCTACTTTTCCTTTCAAACCCATAACAAAAAAGTGATATTGGTTAGGCTTGGAATCGAACCAAGTTAGAATTTTATATTAAACTACAAACAAGAGTACTATTTATGATAATTTATTCATAATTATTTATTTCATAATATTATCTTTTTTTTTAAGTTGCCTTTCCTAACCAGTTACAATTCAAATATTGGTTGTGGGTGGAATTACACCACCTAATAAAATAATTTTTTAAGATTACATAATAATAGGTCAACTATCATGTGGTATGAGAAATTATCATTAATAGTCATATTTTTTTTCAACAAATCTTTTTCACAACCATACAAAATAATTACAAGTGTTTTTGTGGTCTTGTCCGGAATCGAACCGGAATATACGATAATAAAATATTTATTAAGAATTATCTGATATTATACAATAATTTCTTTTTCCTGCATTATCTGTCATACGTTCCCTATCAAGACCATTAAAATTAAATAATAAGAAGGAAACATGAGTAAAAAAAACTGATACTAACATTACACCACCTGTACTCTGAGCAGTCACTAAAGATCAAAGACACAAAACAGGGGAGAACATTCGTAAAATTCAACAGGTACTTCACACATCCACAATTGGTGCAAAGATTTTTCCCCATAAAAGCTTCATTTATTATTAGTAACGTACTAACACACGTTTATGCAATAAGAACATTAAAAATTATGTATTTACTAGACCAGGACTAATTGTCCAGGAGGTATCTTAATAAAAATTATGTATATAAAACAAAATGCCATATTTAATTTAAATTAACAAGTAGATTTATATTATTAATATTAATATTTTTCTGAGTTCCCCCACGTGGTTACTGTGCCTTGTAATATACTAGATTTAACAGAGCATAACAAGGGTGAATAAATGTAGTAAACAATTATTATTCTTACTCTCCTTTTTTCCTCCTTTAATTCTCAAGTTTTATTAATCATAGATATATGTTTTTAAAACAACTGACATTAAAATCAATAAAAGAGTGATAACTAATTCTTTAAGTCTCTTAATTATTTATTTATCTTTTTTTTCTTGAATAGCAAAAGTGCAAAGGTGAATTTTTTTTCACAAAATGCTAAGAAATATCATACCCAACACGCCAAGCCCTAGAAGAAAGCAAGCGAATTGAAATTATGATCTTTTTCTGTTGAGGAACTACACGAAAACCAGGAAACACGAAACCATTAACAAGTGGCGCAACCAGTACCAGTCCGCATTGTCTGCAACTTGTTTCGCCACGGTAGGTGTCCTCGTGGAATATGTTTCCGTTACATTCTGGGCAGACTAGTTTCTTGTTCATGGTTTCATATTCATTATTTATTCTGGTAGTATATTAAAAAAAATATTATTATAAAAATTATAGTGATATTTATAAAAATTTTTTTTTTTGGTTGCTCCTCATAATATACTGTAGAAAAAACAAAGTACCTAAAACTAACAGAAAAATAGTACGACATATAGGTAAGCAGTGAAAAAAAAGAGTAAAGAAAGTTATTTATTAATTTCTTTAAATAAATCATCAGAACAAGTCATACCCAGTACAAAATAATACCCTGCACCAACATTATTTAATTCATCAGTACTGAGTAATAATATAGATGTTTGTTCAAGTAAGTCATCATATCCTAGTTGGTATTCATCACATTTTTGTACAACCCAAGGATACAATTTTTTAAATAAATTACTAGTATATTTATTATTGTTTTTTTCAAGAAGTTTCAGATAATGATTTTTATCTGCTTCTTTGTTCTGATGGAATACTTTTTGAACTAAGTATCCGATGTTAATATACTTTTTTTTTGTTTGATCTATTTGCATAATATGTTCCTCCAAATGAAATTTTATAATAAATTGTTATGGGGGGTTACTGTTAAACAATAATGTCTATTTTAAATCTTTTTTTTTGAAAATTATATGTTTAATATCTAATTTCCATACTATGCAGTCTATTTTAAAAAAAGTGTAAGTATAGTATATAGTATTACTATACTTGTACTTATATGTTTTTGAATACTTCTTTGTATATTACATCATTTTCAATGTAGTAATGTAGGTTGTTGATGTTGTATCCATATTCTGTGTTGAGTTTGAATGTTATGTAATTTTTATAGTCTTTGAGTTCTGGTGTTTGTTTTTTGATTTCTTTTGTTATTCTATTTACAAATATTTTTTGTGTTTTATCTGGGTGGTTGTTTTCATATTCTTTACAAAATTGGTTTATTTTTTTTATTATTTCTGTTTCATTAGTGTTTGGTTTGTATACTATGTTTCCTATTTTGAACTGTTCGTAGTTTGTTCTGCATTCGCTTTCATTATAAAATTCTTTTAGTGTGGTGTATTTGTTATTCATCATTTTTGGATACCTCTTTTAGTTTGTTATTTATTATTATATTTTACTTAGTATATAAAGGTTACTATTAAATAGTTAATAGTAACTTATAATTTAAAATCCAAATTTCCCATCCTAACAGTACAGGAGTTCATAACACACTTGTCTAATATCTGTTTAACAGTAACAGTTTCAAGTAATTTTTCAAGTCTTGCAACTATACAAAAATAATTAGTGTGGCTTACTCCAAATACTCCATAGTTGTGTATTTGTTTCCCATCTTTGTATAGTACTAGTCTGTTGTAGTATAGTTCATCTTCTTTTGCTTTTATGTTTATTTCGATTTTTTGCATTTTTGTACAACCTCTTTTTGCTTGTTATTATTGTATTTGTTAGTGTTAGTATATAAATGTTACTATTAAAAAATTAATAGTAACCTATTCTATTAATAAAACACCTCTCCAATCACAATCCACACCAGCCCCAGTATAATAATTAACATCAAAATAATCCGTGTACAAATCACTATTATCATAATTATACTTATCAATAATACCATTAATTTCATCACGAACTTCATCATACAGATGATACTCCTTAAATTCAATTAGATCATTATTATTTTTTGCAGTGTATGGTTTCATATACTCATCATACATACTTTCATCATAACGGTAACTGTTTTCCATTTTTGTCTTAAATTCGTTTTCAGTCATAATGTATTGTTTACTAATGCTTTTGATTGTTACATTTATTTCTCGTGGGTATCCTCTGCTGGTTACACTGAATTTTATTGTTTTCCCGTATCTTGTTTTTAAGTCTTTTCTTATTAGTTTTGCTATGTCTTTGATGGGCATATGTGCATATCCTTTTTCTTGGCACCATGTTTTTTTACTGTTTTCCTCTATTGGTTGGTTGTAATATTTGTATTCGGTTTCTGTTTGATTGTTTTTTGTGTTTTCAAAATATGTGTCTAGTGTTGTTATCATAATTTTTCACCTTTTTTGCTTGTTAATATTATATTTATAAGTGGTAGTATATAAAGGTTACTATTAATTAATTAATAGTAATATGTTTTATAAAAAAAAAGACAAAAACAACAAAACACTACTCAAAACTATAATCCAAACACACCAAATGCTCAAAAAATTTCACACGAAAAAAATACAAACAACCACTACACAGATCCACTTCACCAAACAAAGACAACAAACGACAAACATCATCCAACCTCCAAGGAGGCACCACATAGAAATCAATCTCACTTTTTGCTAAATACCTTGATAAAACATTCCAATTAGAATTACCAGTAATAAAAAACTCATTCTCACCATTAACACGGCACACAATGAAATCCTTTAACCCTTTTTGCCAGTGTTCATAATCTTGTTCGTTTACCTTTACACTTTTCCTACTCATACTTTTACTATAACCATTTGCAAAGTGTTCTGGTCTAGGATATCCTCCAGTATCAACATACAATCTCATAATATCACATCTATATATTAAATAAACAATTTTTCAATGAATCACAACTCGATAATAATTTAATAATTAATGTGCGATGAAACCGTAAAGTTTCTTGTTCCTCTTCTTTAAAAGCAAGCACATCTATCTTTTTATGAAACGTAAACATGGACCTACCAGAATACCTTTCCACATCAACAGTACTATCATTATACAATCCAAAATGTACACCACACACACAAACATGTACCCCATCAAAAGTACGGTGCATTTCAAAAAAATGATTATACAACAATTCCAACAGATCAACTTTGAACTTTATAACAGTCCAAGCAGTGTCCGGTTTAACTTCATAATTGTGTATATCATAATTTTCGAGAACTGTTATATATTCCTCGTTGAATTTTGAACAAAAAATGTAGTACTGGTCCTCATCTATAATGTAAGCACCGTTTACTAGATGTTTTGGTTTAATCTGCATCATTTCGTGTAGTATCCTTTTAACCAGATTATTTTCAAGTAAAAATATGGAATTTTTTTGTTCGTCACTTATCATTTATATCAACTCTATGCTCAAAACACCTAATCCGTTCTTATAGTCATCACACCTTGACAAATCCAAACGTAGGCATACTTCATCATACTTATCAGCATCTGGAAAAAAACTTCTAGGTATACTGTAAGCTCCTTGTTTTTGCACCTTAATTTCCTGGTGTTCAATGGTTGGTCTCCTGCTGGTAATGTATACTTTGTGGTTTTTTTCGTAGAAGAATATTCTGCGGTCTTCTACGTTGAAGTAGTCTATTATTTCTGGTGGCATGGTTCCTAGACTGAATTTGTTTTCTGTCATGCCCTTGTTTTTTCGTATTACCTTTTTTTGTTGTATTTTGTGTGTATATTCTAGTGTTATTTTGCCTTTGTTTTCTATTATTTTTATATGCTGTTTTGCCATGAACATATTTCTCCCACTTCCCCTATATTGTGTTACAGATTATTAGGGGTTACTATTATTATATTAATAGTAACCAGTATATAAAAATTGGTGACACTTTTGGTGTCATTAATCATTATATCCTAACAGTACACCTGATTGATCATACACTTCTATAATATCCAGTACTCCCCTAACATTCCAGTACCCATGATTTATGCTACTTACTTCCTTATTGGTTAATCGTTTTTCTAGTATTTCCGCCATGGTGTACATTGTTATGTCTTCTTGTATCATTATATTCTGCAACTCATGTATTATGAGGTTGCTTGGTTCTATTCTTGTTAATTTGCTTAATTGTCTATTACTTATTTTCATAATTGTCATCTCCCCTTATTGTATTATGTGGAATTCGTCTACACCGTGTATTAATGCTAGTCCGCTTCCATTCTCCCAGTTTACGTGTATTTGTCCTATGTCGTCCACGTACATTACTGTTCCTTTTGTGCCTTGTGGTATTGCTTGTATGTCTTCCATGTGGTCTAGTATTATTTTTGTTCCTGTTTTGTATGTTTTTTTGATTTGTTTTATTTTGTGGTGGTTTATTATCATTGTATTTTTTTCCTCCTTTTTTATATGAAATAATATTATACTATTAGTTAATTAATAGTAATTTATGTTTAGTTCATTCTTCTGTTTCTAGTTCATATTTTATGTAGTCTGCCAGTTCTTTTGCTTCTGTGGTGTTTATTTTGTTTAGTTCTTCAAATAGGTTTATTATGTTTACTTTTAGTTCTAGTGTTTCGGTTGTCATCATGTTTTTCACCTTCGTTGGTTGTTATTTATTGTTTTGTTTTTGGTAGTATATAAATGTTACTATTAATTAATTAATAGTAATTATTTTGTAAAAAAAATAAAAAATAAAAGTAATCATTAATATCAACTTTCATACTGTTTATTCAATAATAACCCTGTTAGTTCTGCTTCCAGTTTCTCCTCCTCATCACGTGGTAACCATCCAGTGTAGAGTTTACTAGCTACATTGAATATGTGTTTACAGTCAATGTTTTCTATTATTATTCTCTTCAATGCTTTGTCTGAATACACTGTCATTAATATTCCTCCCTCTCTATTAGTTGTTTCAATACATCTATACGGCAGGCGTCAAGGTAGTCAAATATGTTCAGTCCTCCTCATATTTTTTCTTGTTTGTTTATTCCTTCTGCTATTGTTTTGAAAAAACTGTTATCAGTTTCTAATCTGTCATATATGTCATTTAAGAGATTACATGCTTCCTCAATACAGTAATACTCGCCGGTTTCATTGTCTAAAATGAAGTCAGATTCATCATAGATTACCGTGTACCTGTCAGTAGTCAATGAAGTACCCTCCAAAGCACCAGTAATATAACACACAACACGGATATGAAAAGTAATTCTTTACCCTCTAATAATGTGTTGTGTATTCTTTGTTTTTCTTTCATGTCCCAACATTCCTTGCAGTATGCGGGGCTTCCGGGTTCTTCTAGGTCATAATGTAATTCTCTGTCAGTTCCCATGATTTGTACTCCACATATACTGCATTTTCCGTCCCATTCTGCCATCATGGTTCCTCATCTTCCATAGCAACTTCTATTATTTTGTCTGCAATCTTTGATACATACCTATCTGTAGGTTTGAATTTTATATCATCATACATCATTGCACATTCACAGGGGTAATGTTCTGCATCGTTTCTTTTGCAGTCAAAACAAGTGAAATGTGCAAGTTCTCCCCTAATTATTCCTCGTATTTTCTTGTATTGTTCCTTGCTTCGTTTTGGTTTTTCTTCTGTCATCATTGTTTTCCCTCTTCATATTTCAAATGGTAATATTTCCCTATCAAACGATTGTAAGACATAATTACTCCCCCTAACTTCTTCGCAGTATCCATGTAGCCTCTGTCTATGAGTAGTGCTTGAATGGTTTTGAGTATTTCAATATCGCATTTACGTTTCATAATCTCTGGGGGTATTTCTTTTTCTTCAATCATTATGTTCCCTCCTCCTTGTAGTATTGTATTGCTTCTTCAAATAATGGTTCGTTTTCTTCCTTGTGATTCAAACGGTACACTCCCCTGTCAACATTGAGGATTCCATCCCTTACTAATCCTGCTAGTAATAGTTGCACATCAACAGGGTATGCTGGTGTTTCATTTGTGAGTATGTCTACTATTACTTCGTATGTTGCTCCCTTGTCTTGGAGGAAGTTTATGAGTAATGGTATTGTTTGTTGGTGGAATGGTGAGTCCAGTAGTGTCTTAGTCATATGTTATCATTCCTCGTCTTCATATTCTTGTATGAATGTGGTTATTTGTTCTGTGATGTCTCCTTGTTTGTCTGCTTGGTGTAGTAGGTATATTAGTGTGCTTAGTGTGTCTTTGTCTATTTGTATTGGTTTTATGATTGTCTTGTGTTCGTTTATTTGTTCTGTGTAGAATTCTTGTATGGTGTGAGTTAGTTCTTTTATTGTGGTGTTGTTATCATTCATTCTTGTTTCACTCCTTTTTTTCTGTTTCTTCTAGGTACATTTCGATACAGTCCTTCAAGAGATGTATAAGGGTATCATCTTGGCTTCTTGCATATACTCCATGTTTTCCATACCTCCATTCCAGACCATAATACCCACTGCCTACCTCTGAATATGTGAATACGTGCCTGTCTAATGCAGTGGTGTGGTTTACTTTGTCATGTAATTCTTTTCTTAGCTTGGATAAGTTTACCATTCTTTTATCCTCCTAGTTTGGTTATCCGGTTTTCTAGTTCTGTTATTCTTTGTTCTAATCGTCCGATGCTTTTGATGACTTCGAATCCTATCATACCACCACCCATACCAGTACCACCTTGTGGCGTGTACCCTGTAGTCATGGTCGTATCTTCAACCACACCACCATTAGTAACTTGTTGTATCTCATCCTTTACTATACTCTTAATATCCTCACCACCACAATGTGGACCTTCAAAACGTTCTGGGTGGATCATCACATTATGCATATGCTCCATGTACACCTTTTTCAGTTCATCAGGTTTTTGCTTCACATACGTTTCATGTATTACACCATTAGTCCTGCCTTCTAGTGTGTTAATGGCTTCGAAGCTGCATCCAATATTGCTCGCATGGTATTTTCTGAGCATATGAGAACGGAACCTACGGTATGGTCCTACAAAACCCCAATTGTTCTCGTCATTGAGTTTCTGAAATTGCTTCATCAAGTAACTGCCCTTCATATCGAACAACTGTTCATCTGGATTGTATCTTTCTTGTAGGTCAAGGTATTTGAGAATATAGTATGTTGCCTCGGGACTGCAACAAGTATAATAAGGTACATTGGTTTTTTGTCGTGTCATTCCAATGAGTGGCACTAGGTCTTTCCGACCTTTCAGTTCCTGTATGATATCCCGTGGATGTGTTTTGTTGGTGTATTCTCTTAGTCCTTCTAGGAACTTGCCTATGGTGAGTCCTAGTGTTTCTGCTTTCGCAGTTCCACTACTGGTCATGAAGTATATGACTGCTCCAAGTTGTATGTTGCTTTGCTCTATTGCTTCTTCTATCATCTGTTTGTCGGGTAGGTCATAGTAGTTGAGGTGGTATTCTTTTTTGATTTGCATTGGTGGACGTTCGGGTACTGTTACTTGGAAGTGTCGGTAGAATGTTTCTATCTTTGTGAAGTATGTGTGTAGTGTGTGACTAGATTTTACGTTGGGTGCATCGTGGAGGTATTGTTTGTACTGTCTTAGGTGTTCCGTGATGCGTGCTTCTTTGATTGGTACTCTGTTTTTCTCGTCGTCTAGTGCTTCTGTTATCATTTCCTTGCAGTCTTTGAATCCACACAGTGGTATGTACATTGCTAGGCTACTGTAGTATGCGTTCATTGTGGAGTCTTTGATGTTGCGTTCTTTTTGGTATTGTTGTATTAGTGTGTCCTTGTATGGGTCGTATCCCTGTTTTGGTTTTTTCGTGGATGGTTTGGTTTTATTTAAATTTTTACTGTATGGTCGTTTGATTCCTGTGTATTTGTATACTTGTGTTAATCCTCGTGGTGTTCGTGTTTCTTTTGTGAGTTGTGTTTGTAGTTGTTCTTTGTTTTGTAGGTTGTGTTTTTTCATGTATTTTCTGAGGTTGATTGCATATGTCCATTTGGTTTGCTTTTTTAATTCGAGGCCTTCTAGGTATGCTTTGTAGTCCGTGATTGTGTCTTCCATTGTCAAATGTGTTCACCTCCCTTCTTGTTCTAGTATAGGTCTATGAGGTTCCAGTCCCAATTAATACTCTCCAAGAAATCACGCTCAGCAATAGCATCCTCCAATTTCTTGCATGTAGCAAAAACAACAATCTTACCATCCACAGATTTATGAATAGAATACGAACCATTATTTTTTACAATATAACGGTGAGGATTGCATTTGCCTCTTTTACGGTATGCTAACTTTTTATCCCAATCATGATCTTCCAAGTACTGTTTATACTTGTATGCTTCTTCAAATGTAGCGAAGGTACCATAATTAAACCTATCTTTTTGTATTCTGTAAGCACCCTTAGTTTTGGTAATGTATTTCCATTTACCAGTATGTCTAGGTTTGACAAGTATCGGTTTTTTCCAACCATTCGCTTCTAATTTGTTATACATACTCATGGCTTCGTGATAGGATTTGTGACTGCCATAATATTTTCTTTTCCCATGTTCCATTCGATAAATGTTATATCTCTGGTTACTCTTGTCATATACCATACCTTTGGGTAATGTTGTGTTCATTTCAACCAATCATCCAATACATTACTTTGATTGTGTTTTGCATCATCTATGGGTACACTTTTGGCAGATGATATGTTACTGTCTGTTTTATCACAGCCCTCTGTGTTGTCTTGTCCATTATAGACACTACCACCCAACTTCAACAATTCACATAGAGTATCATCAGACAAAGACAACACTGTTAAACCATTCATCACATCATCGACAGCACGTATCCAATCCATATCCGTAATAATAATACGGTCACCAATTACCCTCCAGGAAGTACCCATGTATTCCCTGGTGAGAGCATCAATCCAGTTCACAATACCATCAACTCCATGTATGTGGAAGTTGATCACTGCCATTTTACAAGCACTCTCGTCCAAGTCTTCACCAGTGCATCTTACCTCTGGGTGTTTGCTATGGTAGTCTAGTAAGTTCCTGGCACTTCCACAAGCAGGGTCGTATGCTTCTGCTAGTGTTACTGGTGTGCCTACCATTTGTGATAGCAGGTCACTGATACCACGAGGAGTATAAAACTGCCCCTTACTACTAGCCTTATGCCCCGCCAGGACATACTCCTCATAGTACTCACCAATATAATCATACCACCCATACTCACCCTTGAGTGCAGTCATCAGTTCAACAAAACAAGTGTAAGCATTATGGAACAATTCCATCTCAGAAGAAGTATACTCAGTAGGTAACATTCGTTCCTTACTCTCACTATTCTGATAGATATAATAGTCCATGAAATCTACATAGACCTTACTCCTTTCATGTTTCCGTGCTATTTCTTCCATATGTTTTTTAAATTCTTTCTCCATCCCCGTTTAACCTCCTTCATTTCTTTTCTTCTTTAGTCATTGCTTGTTTCATCCATGGTTCTTGGATTCACCCATTCGTCAAAGAATTTTATGTGTTCAATGCAAAAGTTCGGACTTCTATTATAACGACCGAGGTAAGATAAGACATATTCATGGTTCCAACGGAATTTACCATTTACACAATCAATTACACTCCTAGTGAGGAGATATATTACCATTTCATTGAATTGTTTTTCATAGGTCATATCAGTCATATTTGTTACTCTGTGCTTCCATTCTCCAAAGGTATCACCTTCTCTGAGATATTCTAGAGCATCTACACAATTTGTTTGAAATACATTCATCCCTTGCCATCTCCTCTTATTTCCTCTTTTTCTCTTTTATAGTGAATTTTTTTTCTGTTAAATTAGTAAAATCACTATGTACATGAGTAATCTCATCGTCCCATACAACAAATATGTGTCCAAACTCACAATTCTCTGTAGAATAATACAAGACATCAATATCCAACTCAGGGTGCATAGAAATCAACTTCTTAAATATAGGAATAGGAGCAGACCATGCAGTTTCAAACATGACTTGAACTGGAGACTCGAATGAATAATTTTTCCTGATTTTATCAAAGTCATAATAGCACATGCTCTCTGCTCCAGCATTCCATTTTGTATCCCAGTACTCAATTCGCCAGTCATACCAATTAAACCATTCTGTGCCCTCCTCAATTTCAAGACTCCTATAATGTGCGGAACCCTCTTCTGTATTGAAGTTATACCTGTCAGGACATTCCTCCTCTGTGGCTGGTTCTGGTATAATGGTGTTAAAATCGAAAAATCCTTCCTTGTTAAAGTGTTTTTGTATGAATTGTATTATTTCTTCTACATCGTCTTTCTTTGATCTGATTTTTAATATATTATGTACATAGTTAGGCATTGTTTATCATTCCTCCTCTCTTTCAAGTTCATAATCGGCTACAGCTTCGTTTTTCATTATTTTAACACCACATTTATAACATTGAAATACTGTTCTATGAAGTTCAATCATTCTTATGTGGCAATTAGGACAGAATACTGAAGTATCCTCGACTTTCCATAGCATCATATCATCTCCTTTAATCTTTTATTATTTTTTCCATTTGTAATATTCTGTTTCGTGGTACCATCGACAATCAGTGGGTGTGTCGGGTTCGTAGTATTCTTTATCTGTGATTTTGCAGATATAGTGCCTGCTCTCTGGTATTAAATATCCATTATCATATTCATATAGAGAGTATGAGTGAATGCAGGTTACGCATGATTCTCTTAGGGGAATTCCTAGCATGTTCTTTTCTGTCATTCTGGTTTATCCTCCTTTTTTTCTGTTTCTTCTAGGTACCTCTTAATACTATGTTTTCCAACTACAAATTATAAATCCCACCGTAAATACTCCTACCGTAAATACGAACGAGTATATTGCTGCGTCTGTTAGTGCTGCTTCTATCATTCGTTGTTGTCCTCCATCGTTTCTATTACTTCTACATCTCCCTCAATAAAGTTTAATCCTAATTCTGAAGCGAGGTCTAGTTTGCCTCTAATCCAACACTCACGATAGGCTTCTTTTTTTGTTTTCAGTATCTCAGCATAGCTTGCACGAGGATATTTTTTGTCATAATACATTATGACATACTCCCCCTCATGTTTGCCATACTGGTGATCCAGTTTTGTTATTCCTATACGGCAGTTCATGTTCACATATTCAGGTACATGTGGAATTGTGAGATTATCCACAAATTCCACATTGCCTATATGTTCCATGTTGTCATCAATTATTGGTATAAGCATATTATTCCTCCTATGTTCTGCATGCTGATTAGTGCTAATATATTGAATAAGAATCCTGCAACTAATAATAATAGTATTACTATGAATAGTGCTACCAATCCCATTGTTATATAAAATATGTACTGGTCCACTCTGCTATCAGGTTTCATACTTTTTCACCTTTCATTGGTTTGTATAGTTTACATCCTTTGCTAGTGTCCTCATGCCACCTACAGGAAGGTACATCCATGACATAATTCTTGGCACTCCAGATGTGGTGGGTTAAGTTTTCACAAGATTTACATTTACTGCATGCCATATTATTTCACCTGTTGATAAAATTTGAGTATATCCACTATTTCCCTTGTGTTGTAACATTCAAGTAATCGTTTCACTGCTACTTCCCTTATTATTTCATCATTAACATCATGCCCCACCATTTTAATAAGGTCTTCATGCAATAATAATAAATCTCTATTATTGTCCTCCTTAATCTTCATTAATACTGGTATATTAATTATGTTCTTCTTAAAAAAATAAGGTAAGAAATTCATAAAGAATCCCCTCCACACTTTTTGCAATAACAATCATAGATCATCAGATTATCTGCTTTACTCATTTTTTCAATATCTGTTGTGTTATAATGTTTTCGTAACTGGTTAGCAACAAAACTTATCGCTCCAATGTCCTCTACTGCGACTAATTTTATTAGTTCGCTTATCATCCATACCCTATTGTTATAGTGTGTGTTACTCATATACTACATCTCCCACATATAATTTTATCTGCTTAAAGCTAGGATTTTCCACAAACATTAACAAGTTGTGCTTATACTGGAATATTCGTTCTGTCCGTACATGGTTACTATCAACATATGATACTTTGAATACTCGTCCCTCCTTTTCTTTAATTCCGTATATCTCCTCGAATGTTATCCTTCTTTCATGTAATTCTCTACCCTTCTTATACATATTATAATCCCAACCGTTTCATTTCTTTTCGTATGGCTTTCATTTCTCTTTCAAAGTCTTTGAATCTTTTTTCTTTGAAATTACTAGTACCAATACTGAATTGTGTACCGTACTTTTTACGGTATTCTCGTATCCATTCATATTTTTGTTCTAGTTGTGCAAAGTAAGAGCATTTAACGCAACAGTACTTGGTTGCGTTATATTCTCTTGTCATGGGTACTCTGAATGTTCTCCCGCACCATTTGCATGTTTTTTCCCGTGTCATGTTTTGTATTAACATACTACTCAACTATTTTCATACATTTACTATACATGTTGTCATCAATTTTCTTGTTTTTCTTCATACTGCCTAGTTTATTTCGTATGTACTCTTTTTTGAATACTACTTTGTTCTTTTCAAAGTCTTTTTGTATCGTGTCAAATATGCTTTTGCTTGTCATGTCTATGTCCTCTGGTACTATGAATACATCTTCACTGTTGTTTTTGTTTTGTTTGTTGATCTTCTTGTTCAGGGTATTACCTTGTTTTTCTATATCTTCAGGCACATGTTCCACAATATCCAACGCTTGAAGCCACAAAGTACGGCGAGCATAAGTTTGTACCGCCTGCTCGTCTTTCATTAATACTGTAATATCACCTTTAGGTAATCCCTCACGGTGTATCACTCTTAGTTTAGTATTCCATTGAATCCATGCACCAGTTTTACTGTCCACGATTTGCAGGAACATACAATTATCCTTACAGAAGAAAGCACTAGCTAATCCTTTATCAAGTAATGCTGGTACAATAACGGGTGTAATATCTTTTAGTTCAAAGTAATTATATTTGCCAAAACTGTTGAATCCACTCCTTGTTATTTCCGTGTCCAACAGTACTTGTTTTACTTGTTGTATTTTGAATAGTAACAGACTTTCATCTTTGGTGTAGGTTCTGAATTTGTGTTCCCATTCACCTAATTGTGTATTGATTGTGTCTATTTGCTGTTTTAATTCCTTGTTTTGTATTTGTAATTCTGTTATTATTTCCTCTGCAACTTCCATCATTTCACCTCATAAACATTTTTTCGTACTTGTTGTATCATACGTATTGTTTCAAAATGATTAATCACCTTGTTTATACTCTCCTCCGTATAATCTCGCTTATCCCTTTTACCCTTGATTAGCACATGCTTTATTATCTCATTTTTTTCAGCATAACCATGAATAACACATAAATTCTTAGTGACATGGTACACATCATATAACAAATAATTATCAAACTTCATACTATTCATGCTCCCCTTCGTAGATCAACAATAACTTTAACATATTACAATAGCCTTCAAGTTCTGCTTTGTACACTTGCACAACTGATTCCAATTTGTATAGTTCCTGTTTGTTTTTTGATAGTTCCAGTTTGGCGTGTTGTTCTCTTTCTTTTATTGTCCTGTATTGTTCTGTGTAATCTGTGCTTAGTACTAATTTGTTAAAGTCTATTTCATACTGATGTTTCCGTATTTTGTACATTTTTTCTGCATTGATTAGTGCAAAGTTAAGCACATTAATACTTGCTATTACCTCCCTGGTGTTTTCAGGTAATGATTGCAGTTCCAGTATTATTTCATCTTTTAATTTAGCTTGTGTATCATTGTCTAAGTACTCGGTTATTACTCCATCCATACATTACTCCTCCATTTTAAATTACGTATAGTTGTACTGTTACTAGGAATGTTATCATTGTCCCTATTAATGTTAGTGCTGCTCCTGTGTGAATTGCCACCCATTCACCAGTTTGGTTGTCTTTGATTTCTAGGTGCATATTAAATCATCTCTTTCATTTCTAGTTCTTGTATGAGTGTGTAAGTTTCTATGTTTTTGTTTCTGATTTGTCTTAGTACATCTCTGTAGAGGTCGTGTTTGCTATCGTTTTTTTCGCTTATTTCTTTATTTATCATGTTGTTTATGGTGGTTAGTTCGTTTTTTATTTCGTTTGTTATCATAATTATCATATCCTTTTTTTGTGTTGTATCATTTTTTGTATATATCAATTTCATTATAATAATAATAATAAAAATAAAAATAAACTATTATTATAATATATATAATAGAAACGATTTTGAAACGTATTACAAATATTACAAAAATGTAAAATCTAGTCTTTGCATATTTTCCCATCAGGCTGACTTTGTGTATGCTCACCTAATTTATAAGGCACTTGTTTTATTTCATTTTTATACTTTGCTATAAACCGGCTAATCTGCTTCGGTGTTAATGTTGTTTCATGGTTTATCTTGGTTTTCATTGCTTCTAATACATTACCGTGTATGTTTATTTGTTTTGAAAGTGTTTCCATGTATTTTTGTATTTCTGGGTATGCTGGGTCTTGTCTCATTTGTATTACATTTTCACTGTTTTTGTAAAACATTTCATCGTCATTTTGTAATACATTTTGTATTACATTTTCGCCATTTTTGTAAATTTTCTTTACATTTTTGCCATTTTTGTAAGACAAATTTTCATCATTTTGTATTACATTTTCCTTGTTTTTGTAAAACAATTCTGGTTGTTCATCAATTTCGTAAGACAAATCCAGATTCTGATAAGCAGTGCTAATCATATTATTTTTTAGATCATCACGGTAGCCTTCCAGTAAACTTATACATTCTTCAACAATGTTGATTTTTGATAATATGCTTGCATTTAATTTGTTTTCGCTAAAATAATCAATAGCTGTTCGCGTGTATTCTGATTTGGTTAATCCGCTTTTGTTGATTTTTTGTATTTGTTCTTCTGTTAGTCTTACTGTTATGGTTATTGTCATTTTATCCTCCATTTTTTTTAAAAAATAGATTAAATGGAGTTAAAAGGATTATGTATAAAAGTAATAAAAATAGTAATTTATAATAGTTATCAGTTGTAAAAATAGTAACTGGTAACTATGTTACTATTGGATTATTACTTTTATGTGTGTTAATTTATTTTGTTCTAGTTGGTAGCCAGTTCAAGTTTAACACAAGTTTTAATCCTTTTAAGTCATTAATCTGTTGCATATATTTTAATATACTTTTTTTTCGTTTTATCATCTAAACATACTTCCAAGTTGATTGGTGTTCCATGTTCAAATTCTACTAAGTCCCTTACTTGTGCAGGGATATAGAGGATTAATGACTTTGGTCTGCTGTTTGACCTTTTTTTTATTGCTGTTTTGATTTTTAACAGTAATGTCATTTTTTATCCTCCTTGTATACTACACTTGTAGTACACAATATAATATATAACACTCATAGTATATAAATGTTTACCCTAAATAACTTCGATAAGTCAAATTATAATCCTTCTTATAACTCCTCAAAGCCAAAACAGTATCCCTATAATTTATAAGCTCCTCATATTCTTTATCTGTTAATATTACACCATCTCGTGTTGCTTTTGCACCTTTTTTAATTTTCATCATAAAATTAATCCACCACAATTATTAATGACTTACACGAATAGAAACTCTAAGATCAACAGAAATATAAAAAAAATAGAATAAGTATAAATAATATACTAAGACAAAAATAATACATGTAAAAACACGTATATCATATTTCTATCTTCTAACTATTTTTTTTTACAAATATTTGAATTTGGTTGTTGATCTAGGAACCTACATTCATTATTTCAAATATTATGTTTTGTATGAAAAAAGAGTTTAGGGAAATATCTTTTAGTATTCAAGATGTGGAATGTGTTTTTACTTTAGATTAGTTATCATAGTGAGGGGCGAACCTGGAAATCATATTTTGTTCTGGGTTTGCCCCTCCTTTTTTTTTATCCCTGTTCTCTTAGTTCATTACAAAAACATGTTTTTTTTGTATATTTTTTGTACACATTGGTACATTTATTTCTTATTTTGCTTTTTGTATATAAGTGTTTTCATGTAATACCATTTGAGAATGTAGTACTTGTCATGGGGATACCTATTTGTTTCCAGTTCCCCCCGTAGTACTTGTCATGACCCCCCACAGTAGTTACCATGACCCCCTGCATAAACGACATAAACTGCAAGTGAAAAAAAATAGAATAAAACTCAACACAATCATTTATCAATATTTGACAAAATCAAAAAAAAATAATAAAAAAAAGAATAAAATAAAAAAAAATTAATCGGCACGATTCAACTCACTAGTAGAATAACCAAAACCCGAAACACAATTAGGATTACCTGCACCAGCCACCTTCGCATAAGCCATAAAGTCAAACTCACTCCAATCCATACCTACCTCAGTACCATTCTGATAAAAGATATGAGTAACAATATAATGACCACTACTATTATCAGCGATAACATGCAAATTATTAAAACTAAACGAATAATCACTGATATTACCCAGTGCTGCCATCTGCTCACCAGTAAAGAAGTAATCATGAGTTACACCATCACTAGTAGTACCCCTACAGGAACCGTATATATCTTTTCCCACCATCTTAAAACCGTCTGGAGTGTAATCCCACTCACTTGTTTTTATCGTGGTACTGTTATTGAATAGGTTTGTATCAGTGTTGGTGCTGATTTGTGTATTATTTGAGTCGGGGCTGGTTAATGCTCCTATTATGCTTAGGAGTATGATTAGTCCACAGCATGCTCCGATTATTTTTTTGTTTTCTGTTATTTTTTGTTTTATATCCATTGTTCTACTCCCAAAAAAAATGAGATAATTTAAAAAAAATTAAGAAATAATAAAAATAAAATGTTTTGTAGTGATTATACTTGAAAATAGTTTTATACCAACCACCATTATAATACGATTACATCATATTAAAAGGTAGTACTTTACGTAAACATATTTTTCAGTACAATACTATATATTATACTAAATCATATTCAACATTTCTTCTAATTTCAGAATACGAGTATTGCTCTCCTTCTTAAATTGTCGAAGTTCCTCAAGTTCCCGTTTCTCCCTGCTATCCACATCCACATATGAAACCTCCATGGTAAAAGTTAATTTATCCATCACACGCATATATTTATTCAGTAACTTTTCAGGATTAGCAAAGTAATAACTGCTTTGAACCTGTGATAAACTATGTCCAAGCAGAAACTCAGTACTTAAGAAGTCCATGTCATTACTTGTGAGCGTGGTTGCAAAGAATTTCCTTAGAGCGTGTGGGTGGAAATGTCTGCGATGTTCCTTCCAACCAAGTCCAAGTTTAGTGTTTAGGTTTCTGAAATTCTTACTGATACTGTCTGCCTTAACACCAAACAGTAGGCTATCAGGTGTTAATTCTTCTTTCATTAATCGTTCCATCAGTAACTGATTAATATACATGCTACTTTCATGACTGCTGAAAGTGATATGGTTAATTCTTGTTTTTTCGTCTGTGATTATCCATGTGGGCACTACAAGTTTCCGTGTTTGTAACTCCTTAATAATATCTAAGAGGTTGCCCGTGTTATTGTGATAATCCTTTGTAGCAGTAATGTAATCATTTATGGTTAGGTTAGCAACATCACTCCTTCTTAGTCCTGTGCTGGCAATGAAAGTGATTAATGCCTTATTCTTGGTTCTGCTATGAAATATTACTCTTTGTATTTCCTCACGTGTGGGTATGTCTTCAAATGTTTCAGTTTGCACAACACGTATAGGGGGCAATCGTGGAACTTCAATATCACAATACCTGTATACTTTGCTTATCATTGCAAGATACATTTTTATAGTGTTTTGGCTGAATTGTCGTTCTTCTTGTAGGTGTAGTCTGTATCGTATTAGTCTTTGTTTTAGGTTTCTTTTGCTTTGTTTATGTATAGTTTCTTCGTCATGTTCTGCTTCATTGATTAGGTCTTGTATTGTACTGTTTTGGTATTGTGTGTAGTTGTTTAGGGCTGTTGTGTATGTTTTTAGTGTGCCTTTGCTCCAGTTGTAGAGTAGGCTCATTTCTTTTAGTATTTGATTGTTATTAGTTATCATAGTATATACTATATTACTAGTGATATATAAAAGTAAAAAAAGCAATCTTTATATATAGTTATAAAGTAATATATAATATAGTATTCCAACTGATAAATACTTCCTATAAACTTTAATATGTTTTTGAACAAATTTTCTATTATGGAAAAATTATCAATATTCGTACCGAATAGTTATTTGGCCGAATCAAAAGATTCAAAAATAAGAACATATAAAGTTGGTTTAATAGGAAGATATGCTGCTCTATTTAGGGCTAATAATATAGTTATTTACAATGACAATTCAGACGGAGGTAGTAGGGATGATGCTCTCTATATGAAAACTATCCTAGAATACATGGATACACCTCAATACTTGCGAAAGCAAGTGTTTCCGATTACACCGGAGCTGAAGAATGTAGGAATACTTCCACCACTTAGAACACCACATCATCCATTATCGGATGAACTCGAAGTAGGAGATTTCAGACAAGGGCTCACGAAAAAACGAGTTCGCAAAGGAACAATGGTTGATATAGGTGTGGATCGACTTGCATTATGCAAGGAGAAACTAAGTGTCAACAAAGTACTAAGTTTTCGTATAGAAAAATTAGGCAAAGAAATTTTAATAGAACCCGATGAACCTGAGAGTGTTTATTGGGGATATAAGACAATTACTAGTGACCGTAACCTCTATGACAGCATAACCATGATGAAACAAAGACCTGATTTGGTTATTGGAACATCAAAATATGCTCCTAACATTAATTCTATTCTTGACGAGGTTCAAACAAAGATTCAACAAGCTAATCACGTAGCCATTTTATTCGGAGGTCCATACTCAGGAATAAATGGTTTAATAAGTGAAAACAAAATAGATTTTGAAATTAATACAGTTCCTAGTCAGGGTACTGAAACTGTAAGGACAGAAGAAGCGTTAATTAGTACATTATCAATATTAAATATTTTGATAGACCATTAGTATTTTGTTACTTATTAAAAATAACTTGTAAATAACACCATAAAACAATTAAATTATAATTTTAAACTTAAGGAGAAGAAAACATGACTAGACATCACCAACCAAGAAAAGGATCGGTTGCATTCAGTCCACGTAAAAGAGTGGCTAGAGAAACACCTCGTGTAAGTACCTGGCCAGAAACTGAAGAGACTGGACTGCTCGGATTCGCAGGATACAAGGTGGGCATGACCCACGTGACGGCTCTGGACTCTAGGAAAGGTTCTCCAACAGAAAACATGGAACTATCAGTTCCTTGTACAATATTAGAGGCACCACCTTTAGTAGTGTTGGGAATTAGAGCTTACACAAAAACTACATACGGATTAAAAACATTAACCGATGTGCTCGCAAACGATAATTTAGATGACGAATTATCAAGAAAAATATCTGTTCCTAAATTTGAAGATATTGAATCAAAACTAGAAGATTTAAGAAACAGAATCGATGAAATAGATGAAATAAGAGTTCTAGTTCACACAAAACCAAAACTTACCAGTGTGCCTAAGAAAAAACCAGAAGTTCTTGAATTCGGAGTAGGTGGAAAATCTGTAGAAGATAAACTTGAATATGCTATAAGTGTATTAGGACAAGAAGTAACACCAAAAGATGTATTCGAAGAAGGTGAATACACTGATGCAATAGCAACCACCAAAGGAAAAGGTGTTCAAGGACCAGTAAAAAGATTCGGTGTAAGAATCCAATATGGTAAAGCAGCACGTAGTGGTATTGAAAGACACGTAGGTTCTATCGGACCATGGACTCCAAACAGAACCATGTGGACCGTTGCAATGCAAGGTCAAATGGGATACCATAAAAGAACAGAATATAACAAAAAACTCCTAAAAATAGGCGATGAATCTGAGGTTGACTTAATAAACCCAGATGGTGGATTTGTAAAATATGGATTAGTTAAAAACAATTACATACTTGTAAAAGGATCATTACCAGGACCTTCCAAAAGATTAGTTGTTTTAAGAAAAGGAGTAAGAAATGCTTCAAAACAAGTATCAGCTCCAGAAATATCTTACATAAGCACAACTTCAAGACAGGGAGTATAAATTTAAAGAGTGATTAGTATGGCAAAAGTAAACGTTTATTCATTAAAAGGCGACATCACCGAGGAAATTGAGCTCCCAGAAATATTTGAAGAAGCATACAGACCAGATGTAATTAAAAGAGCTGTAATCTCAATTCAAACAGCAAGAATTCAACCATGGGGAGCAAACCCAATGGCTGGTAAAAGAACAACAGCTAAATCATTTGGTTCAGGTAGAGGAGCAGCAATGGTACCTCGTATGAGTGGATCATCTAAAGCAGCATTCGTACCTCAAGCAATTGGTGGTAGAAAAGCTCACCCTCCACGAGTTAACACAATTTATCACGAAAAAATCAACAGAAAAGAAAGAATATTAGCAATAAGATCTGCAATAGCAGCAACAGCTAACAAAGACTTAGTATCTGAAAGAGGACATCAAATATCTGAATTAGATCAAATTCCTTTTGTTGTAGATGATGAATTAGAAACAATCAAAACAACCAAAGAAACTCGTGAAATCTTCAAAGATTTAGGTATCATGGATGATATTGTAAGAGCTAAAAAAGGAAGAAAAATCAAATCTGGTAAAGGAAAACTTAGAGGAAGAAAATACAGAACCCCTAAAGGACCTTTAGTAGTTGTTGGCAGTGACCGTGGAATTAGTTTAGGAGCAAGAAACCATGCTGGTGTAGATGTTGTTGAAGTAAACAACGTAAACGCTGAATTACTTGCACCTGGTACACACGCTGGAAGATTAACTATTTACACAAAATCTGCAATCGAAAAACTTGGAGATTTATTCCAACAAAATAGGAGTTAGTTATTATGGATCCATATTCAGTAATAATAAAACCACAATTATCAGAAAAAACTATGAATCAAATATATGATGAAAACAAAATTACATTTGTGGTTCGCAGATCTGCTAATAAAAGAGTAATTAAAGATGCTTTCCAAGAGTTATACGATGCACAAGTTGTTGCAGTAAATACTCATATTACTCCTAGAGGAGAAAAAGTTGCTACAATAGAATTAGGAGAATCCGATGCTGCAGAAGATATTGCAGTAAGATTAGGTGTCTTCTAGATAGTATATAATTAGGAGGATTGATTATGGGACATCGATTAATTATTCAAAGAAGAGGTAAAGGAACTCCAACATACCGTAGTTCATCACACAGATTCAGAGGAAAAGTATCATACCGTTCATATGATGCACTAGAAAAAGAAGGAAGTCTTAAAGGATTAGTAACTGATATTATACATGATCCAGGACGTTCAGCACCTGTTGCAATAGTAAAATTTGACAATGGTGAAGAAAAATTAGTTCTAGCACCAGAAAGTATTGCAATAGATGATGAAATTGAATGTGGAATTTCTGCTTCAATTGAACCAGGAAACACATTACCATTAAGTGAAATTCCTGAAGGTACTCCAGTATTTAACATTGAGAAAAACCCTGGAGACGGTGGAAAATTCGTCAGATCTTCTGGAACATATGCATCTTTAATCACACACGATGTAGGTAAATCAATGATTGAATTACCATCCGGTGAATTAAAAGCATTTAACCCAAGAAGTAGAGCAACTATTGGTGTAGTTGCAGGTGGAGGAAGAAAAGATAAACCATTCCTTAAAGCTGGTAACAGATATCATGCACTTAAAGCAAAAGGTAAGAAAATGATGACTGTTAGAGGGGTTGCAATGAACGCAGTAGACCACCCACACGGTGGAGGTAACAGACAACACCCAGGAAGACCTACTACTATCTCAAGACATGCACCTGCAGGTAGAAAAGTTGGTTCCATAGCAGCTAAACGTACAGGTAAAAGACGATAGAAGGAGGCACTTAATTGGCTCGTAAAGTATTTAAATTTAGAGGATATACTCTTGAAGAACTTCAAGCAATGTCCTTAGAAGAAGTAATAGAATTATTACCTTCAAGACAAAGAAGATCTCTTAAAAGAGGATTCTTACCAAGACAAGAAAAAGTTCTTGCTAAGATGGAAAAAGTTGATATAGAAAATAATAATGGAAGACCAGAAGTTATCAAAACACATTGTCGTGACTTAATTGTACTTCCTAACATGGTAGGATACACATTTGGTATCTATAATGGTAAAGAATTTGTTGAAGTAACAATCAAACCAGAAATGATTGGATGCTACTTCGGTGAATTTGCACAAACACGTAGCAGAGTACAACACGGAGACCCTGGTATGGGTGCTACAAGATCATCAATGTTCGTACCACTTAAATAGATAGGAGAAATATATATGGCAAAGAAAAATACTTACTCATATCAAGCTAAACCAGATGAAAAAATAGCAAAAGCATCAGGTCACAGTTTAAAAATTTCTCCAAAACATTCAGTGGAAATTTGTAGAACTATACGTAACATGTACTTAGAAGATGCTAAAGCATTTTTAGAAGATGTTATTGAGAAAAAAACAGTAGTACCTTTCAAAAGACACAACAAAAAAGTTGGTCACAGAAGTGATTTAAAAGGTTGGCCATCTGGTAGATACCCAGTTAAAGCAGCAGCAGCAATTTTAAAAGTACTCGAAAATGCTGAAGCAAATGCAGAAAACGAAGAATTAGATGTAGAAAACCTTAAATTAGTTCATGCATCAGCAAACAGAGGGGTTATCATAAGAGGTTGGACTCCAAGAGCATTTGGTAGAGCTAGCCCTTCAAATACACCTACAACACATATTCAAATCGTATTGGGGGAGGCCTAAGTACAAATGATTGAAAAAGATTTCGTTAAAGAAGGATTAAAAAGAACTCGAATAGATGAATATCTTGAAACTAAACTCGAAAGAGCAGGATACGGTGGAATGGATATTCAAGTAACACCTGTAGGAACAATGGTTATTGTCTACGCTGAAAAACCAGGTATGGTTATTGGTAGAGGTGGAAAAACCGTAAGATCAATTACCAAAACTCTTCAAAACAATTTCGATCTTGAAAACCCTCAAGTTGAAGTTAAAGAAGTAAAAGTACCTGAATTAAACCCAAGAATCATGGCTCATAAATGTGCTTCAATGTTACAAAGAGGAATGCAATTCAGAAGAGTAGCATACGCAAACATTAGAAGAATCATGAATGCAGGTGCTCAAGGGGTAGAAATTACAATTTCTGGTAAAATCAGAGGTTCAAGATCTGCTTGTGCAAAATTCAATGATGGATACATTAAAAAATGTGGAGAACCATCAATCAGACACGTAAAAGAAGGATTTGCTACAGTAACTCTAAAACCTGGTGTACTCGGAATTTATGTAAGAATCATGCCACCTGAAGTAATTTTACCAGACTATGTTGAAATCAGTGAACCTGAAGAATCTGACATTGTTGAAGAAGCTCCAGTAGCAACTGAAGCAGTTCAAGAAAGTGAAATTCAAGAAGAAATTACTGGTGAAGACATATTAGAAGAACTTTCAGCAGAAGCTGAAGTTGAAGAAATTACCGAAGAAGAAGACATTGAAACTTTAGAAGAATAATGGGGAGTCACTTATGGTTATTTTAAGAAGTAAAGAAATTAGGGAACTAAGTCCATCTGACCTTCAAACTAAACTTAATGAACTTCATGCTGAATATGATACATTAGTTGGTAAAGGTGCAGTATCTGGAGTAGATAACCCTGGTAAAATTAGAGAAACTAGAAGAACTATTGCCCGTGTTCTTACTATAATGAATGAAAATAAACAACAGGGAGAATAAGAATAGAGATGAAAATCTGTGAAATATGCGGTCTTCCAGAAGATCTATGTGTATGTGAAGAAATAGCACGTGAAGTACAAAAAGTTAAAGTATATACAGTACGTCGTCGATTTGGTAAACTCATGACTATTGTTGAAGGTATCGATGAACACGATATAGATATACGTGAATTAACTAAGACTCTTAAGTCAAAATGTGCTTGTGGTGGAACTGCTAAAAAAGGTCAAATTGAATTACAAGGAGACCATAAACGTAAAGTTAAAGAAGTATTAGCAGGTATGGGTTTTTCCTCAGATACTATAGAAATTAAATAGATTAATCTAGAAGATTCAGATGATAATTCAATATTATTACAATATTGAACAGGGAATAAAAATTCATTTATGTGAAGTTTTATTATGATAACTCCACAAAACGTATTTCGACATGAATTTATTGGATTAACTGTTGAAGTAATTGACAGTAATCATGAAGGATTAATTGGAATACATGGAATAATTATTGATGAAACTCGTAATACTATTAAAATAGATACGGGGGAAGATGAGAAAATTATCCCAAAAGAGAATGTAACATTATTGTTTACATTACCAAATGGTGATAAAGTTTCAATTGATGGGAAAGTTATTTTAGCCCGCCCTGAAGACCGGATAAAAAAGAAATTTAAAAAAATTAGGTGAAACAATGGTAGGCATTAATGTTAAAGAACCAGAAAACGAATGTCACGATCCTAACTGTCCATTTCACGGTGAACTCTCTGTAAGAGGTCAAGTTATAGAAGGAACAGTTACAAGTGATAAGGCAGATCGTACAATAACTGTAGAAAGAAGTTTCTATAAGTTTATTAAAAAATACGAAAGATACGAAAAAAGAAATTCAAAAATACAAGCACACAAACCAGATTGTATTGATGTAAAAGTTGGAGATTCTGTAAAAATAGCAGAATGCAGACAACTTAGTAAAACTAAACATTTCGTGCTAGTAGAAGTTAAAGAAGGAGAATAGATAAAATGAAAGCAATTACATCAAAAGTCTCCAAATCACTTCCTATTGGTGCTAGACTTAAATGTGTAGACAATACTGGAGCAAGAGAAGTAGAAATAATTTCTGTAAAAGGATTTAAAGGTGTTAGAAGAAGACTTGCATCTGCAGGTGTAGGTGACATGGTAGTAATTTCCGTTAAAAAAGGAACAGCTGACATGAGAAGAGAAGTTACAACAGCAGTTGTAGTTCGCCAGAAAAAAGAATACAGACGTGCAGATGGTCTCAGAGTTAAATTTGAAGACAACGCAGCTGTAATCATAACAGAAGATGGTGTACTCAAAGGTTCAGAAATCAGAGGACCAATAGCAAAAGAAGCTGCAGATCTTTGGCCTGCAATAGGTAGTGCTGCAAGTATAATCGTATAAGGGTGAAAAAGTATGTCAAAACAACCAAGAAAACAACGTAAAGCGTTATATACAGCTCCACTACATAAACGTCACAACTCAATGAGCGTACACTTATCTGATGATTTAAGAAAAGAATTCAACAGAAGATCATTCCCTGTAAGAAAAGGAGATGAAGTTGAAATCGTACGTGGTGACTTTAAAGGAACTGAAGGAATAGTTGAAGGTGTAGATCTTAAAAATTACCGTGTACTTGTTGACGGTGCTTCAAGCCAAAAACAAGACGGTACAAAATTATACCAACCAATTCACCCATCAAACTTAGTAATTACAGATATTTATTTAGATGATGAAAGAAGAAACAGTGCATTAAATAGGAAGGTATAATCATGGCAAATATGGGATCAAGAAAACACTTAAAAAGATTTAAAGCACCAAAAACCTGGCCTATACACAAAAAAGAAGAAAAATGGACAACAAAAACAAGTGCAGGGCCACATGCTTTAGATAAATCATTACCTTTAGTAATGGTATTAAGAGATATCTTAAACGTAGCAGAAAATGCACGTGAAGCAAAAATTATCTTAAACAATGGTGATGTATTAGTAGATGGAACAGCAAGAAAAGACCACAGATTCCCTGTAGGTTTCATGGATGTTATTTCCATTCCTAAACTAAACAAATACTACCGTTTAATACCTGACTATAAAGGAAGATTAGTACTAAACGAAATTGAAGAAAAAGATGCATCATTCAAATTAGTAAGCATTGAAAACAAAACCACAATCAAAGGTGGAAAAACTCAATTAAACTTACATGATGGTAGAAACGTTATCATCGAAGAAGATGATTACAAAACAAGTGATGTATTATTATTAAATGTACCAGAACAAAATATTTCAGATTCAATAAAATTTGAAGTAGGTTCATTAGCATTAATTACTGGTGGTAAACACACTGGTGAAATCGGTAAAATCGAAGAAATTAACATCACAAAATCTTCAAAATCAAACACAGTATTAATTGCAACAGAAGAAGGTTCATTCTTAACCTTAGCAAAATATGTATTTGTTGTAGGTACAGATAAACCTGTCATATCATTATTAGGAGATGACTAATATGAATGTGATGGAAAAACCTTACATAGCAAAAGCAACCATCAACATTGGTGTTGGTGAAGGTGGGGAAAAATTAACAAGAGCAGAAAAATTAATTGAAACTCTTGTAGATCAAACACCTGTAAGAACATACTCAAAAGTAACAAACCCTGAATTTGGTATTCGTAAAAAACAACCAATTGCATGTAAAGTTACTTTAAGAGGAGAAAAAGCTGAAAAAATCATATCTATGGTATTAGCTGGATTAGAAAACAGAATCAAAGCTTCTCAATTTGATAAAGAAGGTAACGTATCCTTCGGTATCAGAGAACACATTGATATTCCTGGTGTAAGATATGATCCTGATATTGGAATTTTTGGTATGGATGTTTCAGTAACTTTCCAAAAACCTGGTCACAGAATTAAAGAAAGAAGAATCAGACCTAAAAAAATACCAAAAGCACAAAGAGTTACAAAAGAAGAATCAATGGAATTAATGAAAGAAAAATTCCAAGTTACTATAGAATAGAAGGTGATTATTGTGCCAAGAAAATACGGGAAAGCAGCAAGAAAATGTAGTCGATGCGGAGATCACTCAGCAATAGTAAGAAGATATGGTTTAAACCTTTGTCGTCAATGCTTCAGAGAAATAGCTCCAAAAATCGGATTTAAAAAATATAACTAAACAGGAGTGTTTATAGAATGTCTCTTATGGACCCTCTTGCAGATGCTTTAACAAACATCAGAAACAACGAGTTACAAGGTAATGATAGTGCAACTATCAAACCTGCATCCAAACTCATTGGACATGTATTAAGCGTAATGCAAAAGGAAAATTATATAGGAAATTTTGAATTAGTAGATGACGGTAAAGCTGGAATATTCAATGTTGAATTAGCAGGTAACATCAACAAATGTGGTGTTATCAAACCTCGTCACGCTGTAAAAAACGATGAATTCGAAGAATTTGAGAAAAGATACTTACCAGCAAAGAACTTCGGTATTCTTATCGTAACTACACCACAAGGTGTAATGACCCACCACGAAGCTAAAGAAGCTGGAATTGGTGGAAGATTATTAGTTTATGTATATTAGGTGAAAAAATGGTTAAATTAGCAGATATAACAGAGATAATCCCTATTCCTGAAGATGTAACAGTAACAGTAGAAGCAAACAATGATGTTACTGTAAAAGGAAATGGCGGAGAAATTAAGAGAAACTTCAACCATAACAATATTACCGTAACAAAAGATGATGAAAATGTTACAATATTTGTAGCATTCCCAAACAAAAAAGATAAAGCTATGGTAGGAACTATTAAATCACATATTTCAAACATGATTTATGGTGTAAAACATGGTTTTACTTACAAAATGAAAATCGTCTATGCTCACTTTCCAATGACTGTGAAAGTTCAAGGTAAAAAAGTTACAATTGACAACTTCCTAGGGGAAAGAAGTCCACGTGTAGCAAAAATTATTGGTGATGATGTAAAAGTTCAAGTTAAAGGTGACGATGTAACTATCACTGGTGTTAACAAAGAACACGTTGGTCAAACAATGGCTAACATTGAACAAGCTACCAAAATTAAAAGACGGGATCCTCGTATATTCCAAGACGGAATTTACTTAGTAGATAAAAGACAGGAAGAATTAGAATAAGATTTTTAAAGAGGAAGTTATTATGACTAAAAAACCAACTTTCAAAAGACAAGAATATTGGAGATACAAAAAACTTGGTGACAGTTACCGTAGACCTAGAGGTAAACTAAGTAAAAGACGACGATACCAAGCAAGAAAACCTGCAATGGCTAGAGTTGGATACAGATGTCCAAAAGCTACTAGAGGATTACACCCTTCAGGTTTTAAAGATGTATTAGTCGAAAATGTAGAACAAATCAAAGCTTTAAATCCTGAAACGGATGCAGCAAGAATAGCTGCTACAGTAGGAAATAGAAAAAGACAGTTAATTGAAGCATACGCTAAAGAAAACGGGGTAAAACTATTAAATTAAGATTTGTTTTTAGTAATGGTTCAAGGTTGAATACATTATGTAAAAATCTTAATGAAGTTTATTATATTAAGGAGGATTTTCATGAATCTTACCACACAGAAAAAATTAGCTGCAAAAATACTTAAAGTAGGAGTTAACAGAGTATGGATTGATCCAGATCACCTCGAAGAAGTATCCAGGGCAATCACTAGAAATAGTATCAAAGCTTTGATTAATGACGGTGTTATTAAAGCCAAACCTGTTAATGGAATAAGCAGTTACAGAGCAAAAAAGAATGCTGAACAAAAGAAAAAAGGTAGAAGAAGAGGCCATGGTAGTATCAAAGGGGCTAAAAAAGCAAGAACTCCTAAGAAAGAAGCATGGATGAGTACTATTCGTTCTTTAAGAGTTGTACTTAAAGACATGCGTGCTAACGATGAAATCGACAGAACTACATACCGTAAATTATACAATATGGCAAAAGGTGGAGCATTTAGAAGTAAATCATACATGAAAACTTATGCAAAAGACCACGGAATGCTAAAAGAAACGGGGGAATAGATTATGGCACGTGGAGCAACATATAAAGTACAATTCAAAAGAAGAAGAGAAGGAAAAACTAATTATAACAAAAGATATAAATTAGTTGACCTCGACAAAACCAGAATGGTTGTAAGAATCACATCAAACCACACCATAACACAACTAGTTAAAATTGGAGAAAACGGGGATGAAACATTAGTTTCAGCAACATCCAAACAACTAAAAGATTATGGATGGTTAGGAAATGGTAAAAATACATCTGCAGCATACCTAACCGGATACTTATTCGGTAAAAGAGCACTTAATGAAGACTATGATGAAACAATTTTAGACATAGGATTACAACCAGCAATAAAAGGTACAAAAATTTATGCAGTGCTAAAAGGAGCTTTAGATGCAGGATTATACATACCTCACAATGAATCCATCTTACCTGATGACTCAAGAATCAGAGGAGAACATATTGCACAATATGCAGAAAACATGGATGAAGATGAGAAAAACGCAAAATTCGCAAATTACATAAGATGTGGATTATCTCCAGAAGAAATACCAGATCATTTTGAAAGCGTTAAAAATAAAATAGATGAGGCAACACAATGAGCAAAAGATCAAATAGATCAAACAACAAGAATTCTACTAACAAGTTCAATGTTGAAGCATGGGAACCAAAAACAGAACTTGGTAGAAAAGTTAAAGAAGGCGAAATAACTGATATTGATGAAATATTAGACAAAGGTCTTCCTATAATGGAATTAGAAATTGTTGACGCACTATTACCAGATCTTGAAGAAGAAGTTATGGATGTTAACCTTGTTCAAAGAATGCACAAATCTGGTAGAAAAGTTAACTTTAGAGTAATCGTAGCAGTTGGAAACAAAGATGGATACGTAGGATTAGGTCAAGGTAAATCCCAAGAAGTAGGTCCTGCTATCAGAAAAGCTGTTGATGATGCAAAATACAACCTAATTAAAGTACGAAGAGGATGCGGTGACTGGGGTTGCGGTTGCGGTAGAAGACACACAGTACCTTACAAAGTTGAAGGTAAAAGAAGCAGTGTAAAAGTAACACTTATACCAGCACCAGCAGGAGTAAACCTTGCAATAGGAAATGTAGGTAAAACCATCCTTTCATTAGCAGGTATTGCTGATGTATGGAGTATGACCAGTGGTCAAACACAAACTACAATTAACTTTGCAGGAGCAGTATTTGATGCTCTTAAAGCATTATCTAGTGTAAAATCAAGTGAACAAGAACTTAAAGCTCTTGGAGTAATTGATTAAGTGAGGTTTTTATTATGTATGCAGTTATAAGAATTCGTGGAAGAACTGGAATTAGAAAAAACATCGCAGATACACTTGATATGCTTAATCTTACAAGAATAAGTCATGCAGTTGTAATTCCAGAAACACCAAGTTACAAAGGAATGTTACAAAAAGCAAAAGATTACATTACCTGGGGAGAAGTATCTGAAGAAACATTTAAAACTTTAGTTTCTGAAAGAGGAAGACTTTCCGGTAACAGAAGAGTAACAGATGAATATGTTAAAGAAAACACTGAATATGATTCAGTAGAAGCTTTAGCTGTAGCAATATTCAATGGTGAAACCACCCTTAAAGAAAATGGATTAAAACCATTATTCCGTTTAAACCCTCCAAGAAAAGGTTACGAAGGAACAAGACAACCTTTCACAGAAGGAGGATCACTTGGTTACAGATCTGAGAATATTAATGAATTACTTGAAAAAATGATTTAAATTTGTAGGTGTCATGAATGATAAGAAAAACTAAAAAAATCAGAAAACTACGAGGTTCAAGATCTGTTGGTGGAGGATGTACTAAAAAACGTCGAGGTGCAGGACACCGTGGAGGTCGTGGAAACGCAGGTTTAAACAAACACCACAAAACTTGGATGGTTATTAACGATCCTAAACACTTCGGTAAATATGGTTTCACACGTCCTACAAAAACTATTCAACAATTTAAACCTATCAATCTTCTAGATATTGATAACAATCTTGAAAAATATCTAGCAGATAAAATTGCAGTAGAAGAAGATGGACAAATTGTGTTAGATGTAACTGAACTAGGTTACAACAAAGTTTTAGCAAAAGGTTCATTATCCACTTCATTGACAATCAAATCACCTAAATTCTCTAAAGGTGCTATTGAAAAAATCGAAGAAGTAGGCGGAATAGCTGAAATTATATAAAAACAATTATATTAGTGGGTATAATTTGAAGAATTATATCTTTCCATGGGAGTAAATATGTCATCACTAGATTTTCTAAAACCATTTTATTCCCTTTTACCTCAAGTTGCTAATCCAGATAAAAGGCTTGGGTTTAAAGAGAAAATTAAATGGACAGGAATAATATTAGTATTATACTTCATATTAGCAGAAGTATCATTATTTGGTTTAAGTCCGACGGCTGTAGACCAATTCGCTCAGTTAAGATCAGTAATGGCAGGTAGCTTTGGTACTATCCTTACTTTAGGTATTGGTCCAATAGTTACTGCATCAATTGTAATGCAATTATTAGTTGGTGGTAAATTGATTAATTTGGATTTATCATCAGCCGAAGATAAAGCTGCATTCCAAGGAACTCAGAAACTATTAGCTATGCTTTTCACTTTATTTGAGGCAGCAGTACTTGTACTTACAGGTTCTTTACCTCCAATCAGTGGAGACTATACGTTAATACTTATATTACAAATGCTTCTTGGTGGTATATTAATAATTTATATGGATGAAGTTGTAAGTAAATGGGGATTCGGTAGTGGTATTGGATTATTCATTGCCGCAGGTGTAGCTCAAACAATTATTGTTGGTACATTTAATTTCCTACCGACTGCAGCAACTTCAGCTCCTGCAGGAAGAATACCTGCATTTATATATTCATTAATGACTGGACAACCTAATTTCAGTTTATTGATTCCAGTATTATCTACAATTATAGTATTCCTTGTTGTAGTATATGCTGAAAGTATGAGAGTAGAAATTCCATTATCATATGGTGGAGTTAAAGGAGCTAGATCAAAATATCCTTTAAGATTTGTTTACGCTAGTAACATGCCTGTTATATTAGTAAGTGCATTGTTCTTAAATGTACAATTATTTGCAGGTTTGTTCCAATCAGCAGGATTCCCAATCTTAGGAGAAGTATCACAAGGTCAAGCAATTAGTGGTATTGCATATTACTTAAGTACACCTTCAAGTGTATCTGTATTATTCACGGATCCATTGAAAGTTCTTATATATGCAATAGTGTTTATAGCATTATCCATTGGATTTGCTTTACTATGGGTGGAAATAAGTGGTATTGGACCAAAACAAGTTGCTCAACAACTTTCTAATATGGGTGTTCAAGTACCTGGATTCAGAAGTAGTAAAGTTCAATTCCAAAGAATAATGAATAAGTACATCCCAACAATTACCGTCCTCGGTGGTGCATTCGTAGGTTTACTTGCATTTGCAGCAGACCTTACAGGGGCACTCGGAGGAGGTACAGGGGTATTACTTACAGTAGGTGTTGTTTACAGATTATATGAAGAAATCGCTAAAGAACAACTTATGGATGTAAACCCTATGTTAAGAAGATTCTTAGGTGACGAATAATAATTATGGGTAAAAATTATAATATTTTTACTTTATAATTTTTTAATAAACAATAAAAATAATAAATATTGAAGTGATTATAATGAACATAGTAGTACTTGCAGGTATACCTGGAACTGGTAGTACAACAGTACTTAACAAAGTATTAGAAGAAATTGACTATGTCAATATTAATTATGGTAACATAATGTTTGAAATTGCACAAGAAAAAGGATTAGTTGAATCTCGTGACGATATGAGAAAATTAGATCCTGAAATTCAAAAAGAAGTGCAAAAAAAAGCTGCTGAACAAATTCATTTATTAGCACAAAATGATGATGTTATCATCGATACACACTGTACTATTAAAACCCCAAAAGGTTTTTTACCAGGATTACCAATATGGGTATTAGATGAACTAAAACCAACACAGTTTATTTTAATCGAAGCAAAACCTAGTGAAATTATGTACAGAAGAATGAACGATGACACTCGTGTACGTGACATTGAATATACTGATGAAATAGATTTACATCAGAGAATGTCAAGAGCTACAGCAATGAGTTATGCAGTTCAGACTGGTGCAACAGTAGCTATGGTTCAAAATAATGATAATGGATTAGAAAAAGCAGTATCTGAAATAGTGGATATTTTGTCTTAGAGGACTAGATTATGAGTTATTTAGATTTTCTTTTAAATCCATTAATAAGCTTGGATCCAAATCCATCAAATCCGATATTTACAATATTCTTAATTGCAACAATTATTGCATTTATTATTGTAGTATTGCAGAAGTTCTTAATTGACTATGATAAGATGGAGGAACTTCAAGCCGAAACAAAAGAATTACAGAAGGAGATGAGGGCTGCTCAACAATCCGGAGATCCAAAAGCATTAGCTAAAGTGCAGAAAAAACAGATGGATTTAATGCCTAAACAGAAAGACTTAATGGTTATGCAAATGAAACCATCATTCATTACAATTATTCCAATAATGATAATTTATTATGGTATGGTAAGTAACCATGTTTTAAGTAATGTTGTTATTAATATCGCATCATCACAGTTTTATATGCTGTTAATGCCAATATGGAATATATTCTGGACACAGTCTAATCCATTAACCATTAACTTCTTCGGTTGGTACATTCTCTCATCATTTGCTATGAGTTTTGTATTCAGAAGAATTCTTGGATTAAAAACTATGTAATTCTATGATAACAATTTTATAGTTATCAGTTATAAACATAAAATTAGAGAATAAATTATTAAGGTATAAGGGAAAATACATTTAATAATTATAATTAATTGATAGGAGGAAAAGCAATGTCTGCACCTAGATTTAGAACAGGAACATTCAAGAAAAGAGAAAAAAGAGTTCCTGGTGGAAGAAGAGTTGTACACTACAACAAAAAGAAACCTTCTAAACACGTATGTGCTAAATGTGGAAAAGTATTAGATGCAGTTCCACGTGGAAGACCATATGAAATTAGAAAATTATCTAAAAATCAAAGAAGACCAAACAGACCTTACGGTGGAATGTACTGTACAAACTGTACTAAACAATTATTAAAAGAAGAGGCAAGATCATTATGATTATTACTATCGGTGGACTCGCAGGTACTGGAACGTCAACTGCAGCCAAACATTTATCGGAGTATTTAAATATCCCCTACATTTCTGCAGGTGATGTTTTTAGACAGTTAGCTAAAGAACATAACATGTCTGTGTTAGAGTTCAACGAGTTTGCTGAGGGTAATGATGAAATTGATATTGAGCTCGATAAGCGACAAGCAAAGATAGCTAATGAAGCTGATAATTTAATTGTCGAAGGTCGAATTTCAGCATTTTTTGTTAATGCTGATTATCGTATTTGGCTTATGGCTCCGGATAACATTAGAGCAGAACGCATTAGTTACAGAGAAGACAAAAGCCTTGATACGGTTATAAAAGAAATTAAAGAACGTACTGCTAGTGAAAAGAAAAGGTATCAGGAAATTCATGACATAAATATTGATAATTTAGGTATTTATGATATTGTAATTAATACTGGTACTTTTGATGAACAGGCAACGTTAAATATTATAACTAAATGTATTGAATAAAAATAAATAGGTGAAATAAATGCCAGCAATAGAAAAAGGAAGAGTATGTGTTAAAATCGCAGGAAGAGAATCTGGGAAAAAATGTGTTATCGTAGATGTTATTGATGAAAACTTTGTTGAAATCGTTGGAAACGAAGTTAAAAACAAAAGATGTAACATTAAACACTTAGAACCAGTGGATGAAACTGTAGAAGTATCTGATGATATTGAAGCAGTTAAAGAAGCTTTAGCAAACTTATAAGGTTTAAAGCTTTTTTATCACTTACTTATTTTTTAACCACCCTTTAATATTATTTTTTTTTGAGAATCTTTTTTTAACGTTAAATTACATATTATATTATTATAGAATTATTTTTTTATGGTGATTTAATGAAGATTATTGGTATAAATACTAGTCCCCGTGAGGGTAGTAATTCTAGGATTGCTTTGGAAAAAGCTCTTAGTACGGCTGCTCAGAAGGGTGCTGATACTGAATTGTTTGATTTGAATTCTATGAATATCAGGACTTGTCAGGCTGATGATTATTGTGCTAGTAATAATGGTACTTGTTGTCAGGATGATGATTTGCAGCAGATTTATAGTGCTATTAAGGATGCTTATGGTATAATTCTTGGTACTCCTATTTACATGGGTAATGTTTCTAGTCTTGCTAAGATTTTTATTGATAGGTTGTATGCTGTTATGAATGGTGTTGACTTTTATGGTGTCAGTAGTAAGAAGTTTTCTGTGATTGCTAGTCAGGCTGCTGTGGATCCTCCTATGTATGAGTATATTAAGCATAATCTTGAAACTAGTGTTGATGTTATTCGTGGTATGGGTTTTGTTGTTGAGGATGTTGAATTGTTGATTGGTAATGCTAGGGAGAATAGTATTTCTTCTAAAGAGGATCAACTTAATAAGGCTATAATGGTTGGTAACAAAATTGTAAGATAATATTTTACTTACATTTACCTTTTATATTTTTAATACTTTTTTTATTAATTATAATTTTATTCCAGTACCGTTTTTATTTAAATGTTATATATTGTTTTTAACTTAATATTGTAATCAAGTAATGTACATGTATTATTTATTTTTTTAAAAAAATAGTAAAAAGAGGGGGATTAATTATAATTTATTTCCACAGTTTGAACAATAATTCACATAATATGGGTTAGAAAAACCACAATTACTACACTTCTTAATTTCATTAACTGAAGTATCCTTACTATCATTATCAGGCTGATAATCTAATTTACCATTATCAATTTTTTCTCTAACCAATTCTTCATCAGATAAAGTTTCATCATTATTCCCAACTTTCAAATCACTATTGCTTTGAACAATGGCATTATTAGGATAATCATTCCTAGCACCGAAATTATCACGGTATAACAAACCATAACATCTGGACATTACCAGGAAATTGTAACTGTACAACACATAAGTTGAGATAAAAAAACCAATTATAGGAATTAAACCAAGAACTGACCCAATAATTGAAATAACAAGATTAAGCAATATGGAAAATACAATAATTAAAAATATTTTACCAAAACCAATAACCTTAGTCATCTCATAAACAGTTCCAAACTCCAAAGTTTTTTGTAAACTATCCGTTTCAGCTAACCTTCCTAAAGCAACAACCAATACTATTGATAGTAAAATTGAAACAATCAATAATACTGCAGTAATTAAAATAACACCTATAAAAGCATTATCTTTTAAAAGATATAGTAATCCAAACACGATCAACATATAAATAATAACAGGAACAGCAATATAAACTATTGATAAAACTGTTACTTTTAAACCATCAACAAAGTTCTTACCAGGATCTAAATTAGGTAAAATATCCTTACCCATGATGGTTTCACGAATAACCGATAACTGAATACCCATCATAATCACAGTACAAACAATCAACACAACTATAAAAAGTAATGTAGTTAATATAAACGTACTAAATAATGGCGAAGAAAATATCATGTTAGCCGGTAAATCTGATATTTTATCTAATCCAACTGCTTGAATAATTAAGACAAAGAAAAATATTGATAACACCAGATTAGGTAAACCTAACATGAGAAACTTCTTATAATCCGATAGAGGATAATGTAAAGCATCATTAACAATATCATTAGTGTCTATAATATCATTCCTCCTTTAATACCCTATTTATATTTTATAATTATTAAATTATACCTATTAAATGATTAAAGAATAGCATTTTAATAAAAACAGGATAATAAGAAGTAGTAACTGGATTAAACAAAACCATACTATAAGCTTATTTAAAAAATTAAAAATAGATAGTGTCAACACTTGTGGGTATGAATTTCATATTACAATATAGTTACAAAAGTATGAAGTTAAATTTGATGTTATAAATTTGTTTTTTATCGCCCCTTGTGGGCGTGCTTCAAAAAATAAGTGATAATTAGGTTTATATAGTAAAAAGGAGAGATATTATATTATGAAATCCCAAAATACCTCTCCTATTAATAATTATGACGACAAACAATATAAACTTGACGATTATTTTGATGAACTACCTAAGCAATGTAGCCGAAAAGAATATATAGAAGATAAAATTGAAAAATTAAATTCCAATTTAACGGTCTTTAAACTTAATGATACGTATCATTTAAAACAGAAACATGTTTATTGTCCTGAATGTTATTCTAAAGATATAAATGAAAAAGGATATTACTCTAGAGGAATATTATTAATGGATTATGGTCTTGTTGATTGTAAAATTAAACGATACAAATGTAAACATTGTGGAAACGATTTTTCAGCAGATATTTCTTCTATTGTAAAACCTAATTTTACAGTATCAAATGAAGTATTAGACATTGTAGAAACATATTACTCAATTGACTTCACAAGTGTCAGAAAAATCAGAGAATTCTTTGAAAAAGTTCATGGAATTAAGATATCCCATCAAGAAATTCAAGACCTCTTAGTCGATTATCATATTCATTTTAATCCAAATATTAAAGAATATTCAGGATATTATGCATTTGATGCTTTATGGATAAAAATAAAAGAAATCAGTGATAAATACGTGTTTTTATTAGCATTAGTTGATGTGTGTCATGATACTATTGTAGCTTATAAAGTTGTTGAACATGAAACAGAAGAAGAAGTACTAAAATTTCTCAAAGAAGCCACATCAAATCAAGAACGAAAAGCCATTACAACAGACTTAAAACCCGAATACATGTCTCCCATCAATGCTTTAGGATTTAAACATCAATTTTGTAAATTCCATTTTAAACAAAATAACAATAGAATTATCAGAAAATATGTTAAAGATAACAATCTCCCTGAAGAAAAAATAAAAGAATATAAAAAGTTTTTACCAGAATTATATGAAATATATGATGTAAAAACTCAAACAGAAGTAGCAAAAATCGTAAAAAACTTGAAAAAGAAAATAAATTACTTTCCCGAAGTTATTCAATACATAATTAATGAAAAATTAGCACCGTATTTTAAAAACTTAACATATTTCCTTGAAAATGCAAAAATCGAAAGCACAAGCAATATCATAGAAAGAATATTTGAAGATCTTGCTCCAAAGCATGTGAAAAAATGTTATAAAACTATAAAAGGATTTTTATCAAGATTTAACTTAAAATTAAAGCGATGGGATGAGAGAAATGCGATTTACTGAAATGATGTTAAAATACCCACACATCTTGACACCACCTAAAAATAATAACACAACATATTTATTATAGATAATATAAATATTATCTTATGATAGAAGAATATTTTTATGAAAATTATTCTATTAACTTCAAAGAAAATTATAGTACCAAAAATGAAGCGTACTATTTTATATTCAACAATAAAAGAGAATTATACCTATCAAATAATTCAATACCCTATGTAAAAGAAGATAATATAAAAGATTTAAAATTAGAATTTCAATTATACATAGGAAAATATAAACAAAAAGAAGTTATAGTAGCAAATACTAACATAGAAACAGAAGATTTTCATAATTTATTTGAAATATATGATATTAACCATGAAGATTACCAGATGGCCTCAAGAGCAGTACTTGTACGAGACTGGTACATGTCACACAAATACTGTGGACATTGTGGTACAAAAACTATCATAGACAAAAAAGATATGATGTTAATCTGTCCAAAATGCGGACAAATGCATTATCCAAGAATAGCACCTGCAATCATAGTAACAATAAACAACAATGACAAACTACTAATGGCAAAACACAGTTATCATAAAACACATAGTTATTCATTAATAGCAGGATTCGTCGAAGCAGGAGAATCAATAGAAGAAGCTGTACGAAGAGAAGTCAAAGAAGAAGTTGGCATAGAAATAAAAAATATCAGATATGTGAAAAGTCAACCATGGCCTTTCCCAAATTCATTAATGTTAGGATTCACAGCTGACTATGATAGTGGCGAAATAAAAGTAGATGGTGATGAAATATTAGAAGCAAAATGGTTTAAACCAGAAGAAATAGAAATTCCATCATCAACTATAAGTATTTCCTCCTGGTTAATAAATGAATATATAAAGAACCATAAAGGGTGATAATTAATGCGAGAACGAGTAAAATTAATGGTAATTGCAATAGTTGCAATTGCCCTAATAGGCACACTGGTAGCAGTAGCTGCATCATACATAGACTTTAGTAATCTAACAGATTCAGGTAATGTTACATTAGATGTAAATAATAATACTACTCCTGAAAACAATACAAACGGAAGTTTACTTGATAAATTAACATCACCAGTTAAAGATACATTACAACAAGTATCCAATGGTATAACTGGAAGCTCTACACCAAGTACCACACCATCATCAAGTAGTTCATCTAGAAGTTCAAGTAGTGGTTCAAGTAGTTCATCATCTTCAAGTCACTCAGGATCAAGTTCTTCTAGTGGATCAAGTAGTTCCGGTAGTTCAAGTGGTTCAAGTAGTTCTGGTAGTTCAAGTAGTGGTTCTAGTGGATCTGGCAGTTCTAGTGGTTCAAGTAGTTCCGGAAGTTCCAGTGCTTCAAGTCCAGCAATAAGTGCACCAGATGGAGATTATTCCATTAACTAAGTTATCTAATAAGATAACTATTATTCAACTTTTTTTATTATATTTTAATTTTATTTTAGTATTAATCTAGTTTTTTTCCATATTATTAAGTTATTTTAATTTCTTAATGTAATCATCTAAATAAAATTATGAAAAAATAGAAGAAATATGCATCATTACATATTCAAGACAAATATAACTCAAATATTTAAACTTTAAAAATAGAATAAAAATGGGGGATAAATCTAATTTAATATTTTTTAAGCAAATCATACATTTCAGGGATTACACCCTCAAATTTTACCCCATAATCATGCTTTGGATCATCCATGGTGTTCTCAATACATTTTTTAGTGAATTCACCAGCAATTTTAGCCGCAGCCTCAGGAGATTTTCCATTCAAAACAGAACCAACAAAAGTTGATGCAAAAACATCCCCCGTACCAAAAGACATGTGTTCAACCTTATCATTGTATACAAATTTAGTGAAAGATTCATCCTCTTTGTCTAGAATAATCATGCCCATCTTATCTTTCTTATGATTATCTCCTTTAAGTATCACATATCTTTTTGTGAATGAGGATAATTCCCTTGCAATGTCTAACATTTCATCCTTTGTAAAATCGGGTTTCCAAGGTTTATGTAATAAGTAACATGCTTCTGAAGTATTTGGTAGAATAAAATCACCTAGTTTACAAAATTCGCCCATTTTATCTGCAAACTTTTGGTCAAATATGTTATAAAATTCACCATAATCAGCCATTGCCGGATCAATAAATACTTGTCCTCCAGGTTTAAGTCTTGATTCAATAATATTTTTTATATAGTCTAATTGTTTGATTGAACCGATAAATCCTGTGTATATAGCATCAAAGTATATGTCTTCTTTTTCCCAGTGTTTTTGAATAGCAGGTAAATCTTCAGTCAAATCCCTAAAAGTGTAACCTGAAAAACTAGACGTGTGTGTGGATAATATGGCAGAGGGAAGTACTGCTGTTTCTATCCCAAAAGCAGAAATAATTGGTAAAGCTACGGTGATTGAGCATTGTCCATAACAAGAAATATCTTGAATCGTTAAAATTTTAACTCCTTTACTCATTTTATCACTATTATTATTTTTAATTAATTAATATTTATATTTGTTCTCAATTCATTAGAAACACAGACAATAAACTTGTTTCATATTCTAATTTTTGAAATAAAAGATTTTTTAATTGATGTATTATATATAATTTATTAAGTCTAAACTTATAAGATGATATTTATGAATGATGTAATAATTTTAACTGGAGCAGGCCAGATTGGAATGGCAATTGCAAGAAGAATAGGATATGGGAAAAAAATAGTTATTGGTGATAAAAACATTGAAAATGCCAAATCAATATCTAAGATAATGACAGATGCTGGTTTTGATGTGGAATATACTGAATGTGATATTTCTAGTAGACAGTCTATACATGATTTAATTAATAAAGCACTGGAATATGGTCAAATTAGTAATTTCATTAATGCAGCTGGAGTATCACCTTCACAAGCACCAATTGAAACTATACTTAAAGTAGATTTGTATGGTACAGCGGTACTGTTGGAAGAGATAGGTAAAGTAATAAAAGAGGGTGGATCAGGTGTTATAATTTCTTCTCAGTCTGGTCATAGGATGAAACAGTTGGGTGCAACAATTGATGAACAGTTGGCAACAACTCCAACGGATGAGTTGTTAAGTTTGGATGTTCTTCAGCCTGAAAATATTGATGATACGCTTCATGCATATCAGTTAGCTAAAAGGTGTAATGTTAAAAGGGTAATGTATGAAGCTTGTCGTTGGGGTGAAAAAGGTGCTAGGATTAATTCTATTAGTCCTGGTATAATTGTTACGCCTTTGGCTATTGATGAATTTAATGGTCCTCGTGGAGATTTCTATAAGAATATGTTTGCTAACTGTCCATCTGAAAGGCCGGGAACTGCTGATGAGGTTGCTAATGTTGCTGAGTTAATGTTAAATGAGGGGGGAGCGTTTATTACTGGTTCTGATTTCTTGATTGATGGTGGTGCTACTGCTTCCTATTTTTATGGTAAATTAAAACCATAATCTATTTTTTTTAAATATTATTTTTTTGCAACATATGTTGCATTTTTGTTAGTTTTATATGCTGCCTTTTTCATAAATATTAATACAATGCTACATATGTAGCTTTTTTGAAATTTAATAAAGAGTGATATAATTGTCAAATCATTACAAAAAATATGCAGAAATCATTAAAGAAAAAATAAATTTAGAAACAAGCCCTACAGCAATTAAAATATATGAAAAAGAAGAAGAAGCTCAAACATTTAATAAAATAGAAGACAATATCATGCATTGTCAAGCAATCATAACAGCAGGAAAAGGAAACACATTTTACGCAACAAAAAAAAGAACTAGGATGCCCCTTTGGAATAGCAACATTAGGATTAATAAATTTTCAAGATGAATTTAAAGAAGGAATCTCACTTAATAAAATGAATGTACTTAAAACACAAGAAATAGGAAAAAAATTCTACAAAAAAATACCAAAAATGGATAAACCAGTCGAAGCAATAGCATACATGCCACTAGAAAATGCACCACAAGACATAGATTTAATCGTAATAATAGCCAAACCACGACAAATATTTGACTTAATACGGGCACATGCATATGCAAATGGTGAACGAATAGAGTGTGATGTTGGGGGAACACAATCATTATGTGGTGATATAACAGTAAACACCTACAAAACCAATGAAGCTAAAATATCTTTCGGATGCATGGGATCCCACATGGCAACAGAACTGAAAGAAGACCAAGTAATAATATCCATACCAGCAAATCAATTGGAAGAAATAACAGAAGCATTAATCATACAATCACAACATCCTAAACAAACATAATAATACTATGAACTTTAAACTTCTAAATAATCAGTATTAATAAACAAAAGCACTAATATAGTATATAAGGTAGTAAATAAAGCATAAACTAAGTATAAACTTAGTAAATATGAAAATAACACCAAACAACAGATACATTTAAAGGTGTACATTAATGAAAACTAAAGAAAAAATAACAGTAAGTTTAACAAAGTTAATGCAAGAAAAAAAATTTGAAACAATTACAGTAAAAGAGATTTCTGAAAAAGCAGGAATATACAGGTCAACATATTATAGAAATTTTGAGTCAAAAGAAGATATTATTAAATACAAACTTTCCATGATAATGGATGAATACTTGGAAACATATGATAATCAAGAGGAAAATACAAAAAAACAATACTTCACAATAATATTTAACATATTCCAAAAATATGAATCATTCCTCAAAATAATTCATCAACAAAAACAATCATATCTTATACAACAGGTAATTCATGAATACTTTCAAAAATTACTACTGAAAAATAAAACTGAACAATATGATGTGTATTATCACATCGGAGGAATTTATAATTTTTTAATTTGCTGGTTAGAAAATGATATGAAAGAAACACCCGAACAACTAACAGAGATAGCAATGGAAATAACAAAAAATAAAACACCGTATCTACTCCGTTAATTTTTAGATATATTCTTATTATTTACTATCACAAGTACACATTCCATTTTGATTATTTTTTTTACAGGTGCTTTGTAAGAAATCCGTATATTCGTCAATTGTTTCTTTATTTATTGAGTAATGGTTCCATGTTCCTCTTTTTGTTACGTTTACTAATCCAGATTCTGTTAATTGTTTCATATGGTGAGATAATGTTGGTTGGGTTATTTCAAAATGTTCAAGGAGGTGACATGCACATAATTCATTTTCAGATAACAGTTTAATTATTTCTACCCTGTTTTTATCACTTAATGCTTTACTTATTGAAATTATGTTTTCTGTTTTCATTTTTAACAACTCCTGTATTGTTAGAAAAAATAAATGATTGGGAGATTTTTCATCTCTTATACCATTCTTTTGTATTGTTGATAATTTTTACTAGTGTTAGCATTAGTGGTACTTCTATGAGTACTCCTACTGTTGTTGCTAGTGCTACTGGGCTTCCTAGTCCGTATAATGCTATTGCTATTGCTACTGCTAGTTCGAAGAAGTTACTTGCTCCTACCATTGATCCGGGTGCTGCTATGTTTTGTGGTATTTTCAGTAATTTTGCTGAGAGATATCCTACTGTGAATACTAGGAATATTTGTATTGTAAATGGTATTGCTATGAGTATTATGTCTTGTGGGTGGGATAGTATTAGGTTTCCTTGGAATGAGAATATGAATATGAGTGTTAATAGTAATCCTATTATTGTTATGTTTTTGAATTTTGGTATAAATTGTTCTTCGAGGTATTCTTTTCCTTTATTATTTGTTAAGTAGTTTCTTGTTATTATACTTGCTATGAATGGTATTACTACAAAAAGTATTACTGATAGTATAAGTGTATCATAGGGTATGCTGATATTAGATATTCCGAGCAGGTATGTTACTATTGGCACATATGCAAATAGTATGATGATGTCATTGGTTGCTACTTGTACTAGTGTGTATGCTGGGTCTCCATTTGTTAGTTCGCTCCATACGAATACCATTGCTGTACATGGTGCTGTTCCTAGTAGTACTGCTCCTATGAGGTATTGTGTGGATAGTTCTGGTGTTATTATTCCCTGGTATAGTATTGTGAAGAATAGTAATGATATGAGGTACATGCTGAATGGTTGTAGTAACCAGTTTACGCACCATGTGAGTAGTATTCCTCGTATGTTGTCTTTTACTTTTTTTATTGATTTGAAGTCTATTTTCAGCATCATTGGGTAGATCATTATCCATATTAGTATTGCCATGGGTATTGATATTTGAGCATATTCGAATTGGTTTAGGAATTCTGGTATTATTGGCAGGAATTGGCTTATTAGTATACCTATTATCATACAGATTATTACCCATATTGTCAGGTATTTGTCAAAGAAGCTAATTTTTGTGCTTTGGCTCATTTTCATCACCTTTTTTTTGTTAAATAGATATTTATTTATATTTATATTAATCTATATAGATGATTATTGATGTATTAGTATATAATATTAACTAAAAAAGAACAACAATTTGAATAAAAAAATAGAAAAATAATGGAATTAATCACTAATTCCCTTAAGACCATAAAAAGATATAATACTACCAATAACAACAAAAACCACAGCAAGAATCGCTACAACATGAGAACTATCCATCAATAAATTATAATACCGAGGTTCAATAACAACATTTCCCATAATAATAGCAAACACAGTAGTAAAAATACCTAAACTAACAGTCTGACCAATCAACCTCATAGCAGACAATGAAGCCGAAGCCTTAGAAGCCTCCTCCTCAGGAACACTAGTAGTTATAAGAACAGTATTCGGTGATGAGAACAATCCATAACCAACACCATGTAAAAACATAGCAACCAAAATTAATTCAAGAGGCGTGGAACTATTTAAAGTACATAACAACATAAAAGCAACAGCCAATATAGCTAAACCGACACCAGTAATTATTTCACCCCTGAATTTCTTGATAAGCCAACCAGACAGTAACGACATGAAAATCATAATAAACGGCGTGATGATAAGAAACATACCAGCAGTCTGTGAACTCATACCCATAATGTACTGTAAATGATAATTATAAACATAAGTAATCATGAATGTAGCAAAATAACTGAATAAACAAGCTAAATTAGCAGCAGTGAAACGGATATTCTTAAACAATTTCATATCAAATACAGGATTATTACTCCTTAACTCCCATAAAGCAAAACCGACAAGTAAAACAATACCAGTCACTGTAATCAACTGTCCGGTAATTTCTAATATTCTAGTAAAACCATAGACAAATAAAATTATCCCAATACTATAAAGAACAGTACCAGTACTATCAAATCTGTACATATCCTCATGTTTCCATTCACCATTAACTTTGTAAATAAGATAATAATTTAACAAAATAAATGGAATCGTAGCAAAGAACAAGCTCTGCCAACCAAAATTAAAAATTAAACTTCCACCAAGAATAGGTGACAAGGCAATTCCAATATACACGGCAGCCACCGCAATACCCACGGCCGGTCCTTTCTTATCATTAGGCATTGATTCTACAATTAAAGCTATTGAAGCAACATTAAGTACGGCAGAACCTATACCGAGAACTACTCTAAACAATAATAACATATAAGCATTAAATGAAACACCAGTACCGACAGTACCTATGAGGAAAATAATAATTCCATATTTTAATATTTTATTCAAACCATACTTCTGGCAAATCTTTCCACATGGAATAGAAAACACTGCAATTGTTAATAAGTAAAGAGTATCAACCCAGTTTTGTAAGACATTATTCATTGCAAATGATTTGGCAATGGAAGGCAAGGCTACAGGAGCTGCATTTAAGAGGAATGCAACAATAACTGTAGCTAAAGATCCTGCAGCAATAATATATTTCTCTTGTGTTGAATACATAATCTATCTCCATTAAAATTTTGTAAATTTTTCAGATGATTTATCAATTATCATTGAAAATTCTGTTTAACATAACTTATTAGTTAATATAAACATATCATATAACTCTAATATGGAAATAATGAGTATATAATAGTTCTATCCAAGATACTTTAAAAAACAAGCTTTTTTTAAACTAAAATTAATTATGATGCTATGAAGTATAAAATATTTTATTCCCTTTCATAACTTCATTATAATCTTCGAAATATTGTATAGAAAAGTTAGATTAATTAAGAATATTAAATATATTAACATGATTGATAAATACTTATACTCTGATTATGAAATAGACTTTAATGAGAAATACAATACAGAGGATGATGCATATTATTACATCATTAATCAAGAACGTAAAATATACTTATCAGAGAATTATCAGATTCCCCTAGAAAAAGATTCTTTTTTAAACAATTTCAAAGTAAACTTCAAACTATACATTGGAAAATACAGGGGAAAAGAATGTTTTGTCGTAAATGTAACAGATGAAGAAAATTACATGGATTTAAGAGATTTATATTTAATCGACAAGGAAATTTATCAAATTGCAACAAGAGCAGTACTAATAAATGACTGGTACAGGGATAACAGGTACTGTGGACGATGTGGTTCAAAAAACACAATTAAAAAGGGCAGCATGGCATTTAAGTGTCTGGAATGTGGAAAAGTTGTGCACGGAATTATTCAACCAGCAGTAATCATAGCAATACATAAAGATGATAAGCTGCTCATGGCACGTCACAGTTATAATACAACAGTAAACTATGCACTGATAGCAGGATTTGTTGAGATGGGTGAAACAATAGAAGAAGCAGTTCAAAGAGAAGTTAAAGAAGAAGTAGGAATAAATATCTGTAACATACAGTATATGGGAAGTCAACCATGGCCCTTTCCAAATTCATTAATGTGCGCATACAAGGCAGATTATGAATCAGGTGAAATTAAGGTGGATGGTGATGAGATATTAACGGCAAAATGGTTTAAAAAGGAAGAAATAGAAAAAGTTGATAATGATATTAGCATATACTCATTATTAATTGAAGACTTTTGTAATGAGGTAGGTTAAGTATTATGAGGATAAGGCATATTGTAAAAGAATCATTTCTACTACCATTCAAAGAATATAAACATTTTATATTAGTATTCCTTTTAGCATTATTATGTGAAGTAATAACAGAAGTATTTAATAAAGTTCATATAGGACAATGGACAATTTTACTGTTCATATTAAATTCCGTAGTTACCCTAATAATTTTTGGATTAATGATAAGTTTAACAAACAGTGTAGTAGATAACAGTTCTGTTGATTATTATAATTTTTTAGAAAATTTTATCGAAGGACTAAGAGAATATATCATAACATTGTATTACATGTTTTTAACGGCACTATTTTCATCATTTTTCATTGTACCAACAGGTGTTTATTCTAATCTATTACATATTCATGAGTACATAATCCGTATGGATATTGACACTACAATTTTTACTTTACGTGAATTATCTGCTGAATTACCAGTATCATTACAACTTGATTTAACACGTAGTATTCAATTAAATGTATTGATAAGCATAATAATTTTTGTTTTCTTCTTATCATTTTCATTTATTGGAAAAATAAATTTAAACATGTCAGGTAATTTATTTAATTCATTAGATTTTCGAGTAATAAACGGGTACATTTATAGAATAGGTTATAAAAGATATTTGAAATTCGTAGGGGTCATGTCTTTAATATTGGTATTATCCTTTAATTTAGTATGGTTATTGGAATTTCTGATAAGAGATGTGCTTATTTCAGCTTTTCTTGAAGCATTCCTATTATTCTTTGCAACCAATGCATTTTATATTATAATGCAGGAGACCAAATAATTTATCTTAAATTCCTTTTTTTCTTTCTTTTTCTAATCTGAAAAATGGATTATTTTTAGCTAAAATGGTTAACTTTATTATATATGATTTCAATATATATTATTAACAGATTCTTATAAGATAATTGATTAATGTAATCATTATTTGTTACTAAGTGTAACGGTACAAATGGTTTTTTGTACTATGCGGGAATCATTTTAAGGGGTACTTGCAAATAGCAGGTAATGTATTGGAATTAGATTAAATAATTTTAGATAAACCATGGTAGTATATCTATTTGATACAACTACATTTTTTCTTTATCTAAGTAAATATTGGATAATATAAGATATAACATAATATTATTTTACTATTTTTTGTTTAACTAATTTTATTTACTAAAACACCTTACTTTTTGATAATAATGGAGAATATTTATGAAAATAGAAGCATTTGCACCAGGAAAAGTAATACTGTTTGGTGAACATTCAGTAGTACATAAAAAACCTGCAATAGCTGTAGCAATAAACAGGGGAGTTAACATAGAACTAACAAGTCGAACAGACAACACAGTACAAATAAACGTACCCCTAATAAATTATTCATCACAATCAAAACTGGTTAACAAGAAACTAATCTACGAATTAGACGACCAAAACAAAATGATAACCGATTACATATACGAAGTAATAAACTTATTTGAATTTGAAAAAGGCTTTAATCTAACAGTAGACATAAAAATGTATCTGGGAGCAGGACTAGGATCATCAGCAGCAGTAACAGTAAGTTGTATGAAAGCACTATCCATCCTTGCAGGAAAGGAAATGGATAAAAACACAATAGCCCATGAAGCAAGAAATATTGAAATAAAAATTCAGGGAGCGGCAAGCCCAATAGATACATCAATGAGCACATACGGTGGAATAATCTATATAAACGAAGAATTTGAATTAGAAAGAATAAACTTCGACATGGATTTACCACTAGTAATATCAAACTGTGAATTAACAGGAAACACGGGAAAACTCGTTGAATCTGTTAGACAAAAATATGTGAAATACCCACAAGTTGTAGGAAATATTTTTAATGCAATGCAAGAAGTTGCAAAAGGTGCAAAAAACGCTCTGGAAGAAGGGAACTCAGAATTAATCGGGGACTACATGAACTTAAACCAGGGATTACTGGACTCAATAGGAGTTAACACACAAGAATTATCTGACATGGTTTATATGGCCCGAAAATTTGGAGCAAAAGGTTCAAAACTCACAGGTAGTGGTGGAGGAGGATGTATAATCGCATACTGCCCAGACAATATTGAGGAAATATACAGTCAACTAAACAACAAATACCCTACCTTCAAATGCGAACAATCTGATGAAGGAGTAACTGCACGAATCATTGAAAAATAATAAGGTAAAATTATTATGATGATATTAAAGATAGGTGGAAGTGCATTAACAATAAAAGATGCAAACAAGCCAACTATAGATGAAATTAATTTAGACAGAATAGCAGAGGAAGTATCATACTACAATGATGATATGATAATAGTACATGGAGCAGGATCATATGGACACATACATGCAAAAAAGTATGCAATCGGAGAAAAAATAACAAATGCTCAAGAAAACCTGTACAAAATTGAAGGATTAGCTAGAACACAGGCATCCGTACAATTATTGAACTATATTGTAGTAGAGAAATTACAAGAAAAAGGAATCCCCGCAGTAGGTATAAAACCATCATCATTCATAGTAACAGAAAATCAGAGAATAACCACATGTGACACATCAACAATAGAACGTTACATAAAAGAAGGATTTGTACCAGTAATATACGGAGATGCAGTACTTGACAAAAATGACGATATTAAATTTGCAATAATCTCAGGAGACCAGATAATAACCTACTTTGCAAAACAATTAAAAGCAAACAAAGTAATATTATCCTCAGACGTGGATGGAATATACACAGACAATCCAAGAACAAATCCTGAAGCTAAATTAGTAGATATAGTAACAAAAGACACAAAACTAACTTTAACAAATAATGAAAACCAAGCCGATGTAACAGGGGGAATGGCAGGAAAAGTTAATGAACTACTAAGCCTGGCAGAAGAGGGAATAGAATCATTAATAATAAATGCAGAAAAAGAAGGAAACCTAAAAAAAGCAGTATCCGGCCAAAAAGTTAAAGGAACATTAATAAAATAACATTCATTTTATTCACATAAAAAATGTAATAAGGGAGGTTAGGATAGTGATATCAGACAGAAAACTAGCACATCTAGAAATCTGTAAAAACGAGGATGTAGAACACCATCGAACAACAGGATTCGAAGACATAGAACTAGTACACAGAACACTGCCTGAAGTAAACTTTGAAGAAATAGACACATCAATCAATTTCTTAGGAAAAACATTAGATACTCCATTAATAATCTCTGCAATAACTGGTGGACACGAAGCAAGCAAACAAATAAATGAAAACATTGCAATAGCCATAGAAAATACTAATATTGCAATGGGAGTTGGAAGCCAAAGAGCAGGAATAACAAATGAAGAACTAACAGAAACATTCACAATAGTACGAGATCATGCAAGAAAAGCCATGATAATCGGAAACATAGGAGCACCACAAGTAGAATATGCACCAAAAGCAATAGAAATGCTGGATTGTGATGCACTGGCAATACACCTGAATCCATTACAGGAAATCATCCAACCAGAAGGAGATGTTGATGCAAAAGGATATGTGGACTCAATAAGAAACATATGCGAAACAACAGACATTCCAATAATAGCAAAAGAAACAGGTGCAGGAATAGATGGAAGGGATGCAAAAATACTTGAAGAAATTGGAGTAGATGCAATAGACGTTCAAGGAGTGGGAGGAACAAGCTGGGCTGCAGTAGAAACATACCGTAGTGAAAATCCAAGCTTAGGAAACCTATTCTGGGATTGGGGAATACCAACAGCAGTAAGTACAATCGAAACAATAGAAGCAACACAACTACCCGTAATATCCAGTGGTGGAATACGCAATGGATTAGAAGCAGCAAAAGCAATAAGCCTGGGAGCAAGTTGTGCTGGAATGGCATTACCCTTCCTGAAACATGCATATGCAAATCCTGAAAAGGTAGAAGAAAAAATAAACCAATTCACAAGAGAACTGAAAACAGCAATGTTCCTAGTTGGAGCATCTAATATAGAAGAATTAAAACAGAAAAGATTAATAATCACCGGAAAAACCAGGGAAATATTAACACAACTAAATATTGATACAACAAAATACGCTAGGAGGATATAATTTGACAATAGAAGTAATAGCAGTCGGAGGATATGAACAAATAGGAAAAAACATGACTGCTGTAAAAGTAAATGATGACGTAGTAATATTTGATATGGGTATACATCTAGATAGACTTCACATACACGAAGACACGGACATATCACGTATGCACAGTCTCGACCTTATAGAAAGAGGAGTAATACCAGACGACACATTAATGAGAGAAGTAGATGGAAAAGTAAGAGCAATAGTATGTACACACGGTCACCTTGACCACATAGGAGCAATAGCAAAACTAGCACACAGATATGAAGCACCAATCATCGCAACACCATACACAATAGCACTAATAGAAAAAACAATCAAAGGCGAAAGAAAATTCAAAGTAAACAATCCACTAAAAACAGTAAACCCTGGAGAAAAAATACAAATATCACCAAACCTCACACTAGAATTTGTAAGAACAACACACAGTATACCACAGACAATCACAGCAGCATTACACACACCAGAAGGAGTAGTAATATACGCAAACGACTTTAAATTTGACAACCACCAAATGGTATCCCCACCACCGGACTACAGAAGATTCAGAGAACTAGGTAAAAAAGGAGTGAAAGTAGCAATAATGGATACAACAAACATCAAAGAAGTAAAAGAAAGCAAAACACACTCCGAAAAAATAGCCAGAGACCTCTTAAAGGATGTGCTTAAAGGACCATTAGAAGAAAGAAAAGGACTAATAGTAACAACATTCTCAAGTCACATAGAAAGAATACAAGCAATAACAAAAATAGCAGAAAGAAGCAGAAGAAAAGTACTACTTCTCGGACGTTCAATGGAAAGATACTGTTCAATAGCAGAATCACTCGGAATACTAAACTTACCAAGAAATGTAAGCATATACGGAAACTCAAAATCAATCAACAAAGCACTGGCAAGAGCAAACGAAAACAGAACAAAATACATGCTCATAGTAACAGGACACCAAGGAGAACCAGACGCACTACTACCAAGAATAGCAAACAACAAAACAAACTTCGAAATAAAACCGGGAGACAACGTAATATTCTCTGCAACAACAATCCCTAACCCAATAAACCTAGCAAACAGGGACTTACTAAACAGAAGACTAAAAGAAAGAGGAGCAAGAATATATAATAATGTTCACGTATCAGGTCACGCAGGACCCGAAGATATAAGAGACTTTATAAGAATGCTAAACCCACAACACTTAATCCCATCACACGGGGACTTAAGTCACTTAGCAGCATTCGTAGAATTAGCAGAAGAAGAAGGATATAAACTAGGAAATGATGTACACATACTAAGAAATGGACAAGCACAAGTATTTAATAGGTGATTAAAAATGGATGTAATGGAAATATTAAAAGCATACTCAGCAGAAGTTGACACAGAAATAGATGACGCATTAAAAACACTCGAACCAGAAGAGTTAAGAGATGTATCTTCACACTTAATAAAAGCTGGAGGAAAAAAATTCAGACCAGCATTAACAATTCTAAGCTGTCAAGCAGTAGGAGGAAACACAGAAAAAGCATTAAAAGCTGCAGCAGCACTAGAATTAATCCACACTTTCAGCCTAATACACGATGATATCATGGACAATGACGATACAAGACGAGGAATGAAAGCAGTGCATAAAGTATGGGGAGAACCATTAGCAATACTAGCAGGTGACACACTCTTTGCAAAAGCATACGAAACAATCATAAAAACAGCAGACGACAATGTAGGATACGAACGAGCAATCGATGCACTAAAAGTACTTGTAGACTCATGTATAAAAATCTGTGAAGGACAAGCATTAGACATGTCATTCGAGGACACCTTCGAAGTTACACAAGATGAATACATGAACATGATCTACAAAAAAACAGGAGCATTAATTACAGGTGCAACAGGAGCAGGAGCAATAATCGGTGGAGCAACATCAATGCAAATTAACGCTTTACAGGAATATGGCCGAAATGTCGGATTAGCATTCCAGATACAAGATGATTACATAGATCTAACAGGGGACGAATCAATAGGTAAACCAGTAGGTAGTGACCTCGTAGAAGGCAAAAAAACAGTAATGGTACTATATGCACTTGAAAAAGCAAACAAAGAAGATCATGACAGACTCATAGAATTACTTGAAGCAAATGATGACAGCATCATCCCTGAAGCAATGAGTATACTTGAAAAGTATGGTGCAATACAATATGCTAGAGCACTAGCATATGACTGTGTTATAAAAGCTAAGGAATCACTAGTTGTTATTCCTGATTCTGATGCAAAAGATGCATTAATGAAATTAGCTGATTTTGTATACACAAGAAAAGCTTAAATCAACTCTTTTTCACCACCACCTACTTATTTTCTTAACATATTTATTTTGCAAAATATATTTAAATACTTGTCTTACATAATAATATTATCCAACTTTAGGAGAATAAATAATTATGTTAGACAAAAAAATGGAACAAGCATTAAATGACCAATTAAATGCTGAAATGCAATCAGGATACTTATACCTATCAATGGCAACTTATTTTGAAGACAACGATTTACCAGGTTTTGCAAATTCATTAAGAGTACATGCAGAAGAAGAATTAGAACATGCAATGAAATTCTATGACTACATCCTAAGAAAAGGTGGAAGTGTAGTATTACAAGCAATAGACGAACCAAAAAGAGACTGGAAAAACGTTGTAGAAGTATATGAAGAAATCCAAGCACACGAAGAATTAGTAACCTCATTAATCCATGACCTTGTAGATTTAAGCATAAAAATTAAGGATCATTCAACCAACCAATTCTTATTATGGTTTGTAGAAGAACAAGTAGAAGAAGAAGAACTTGCAGCAGAAGACCTTAGAAAAGTTAGAATGTCTGTAGATTCACCACAACTTTTATACTTACTTGACAAAGAATATGGTGAATTCACTGGTGAAGAAGAAGATGAAGAATAATCATCTTCTCTTTATTAATATTCTTTTTAGTATATTATTACCATTTTGTTTTAAATTTATTATATATTATGTTTTATAGAATTTTTTGAAAAAGCAATACTTTAAAATTAGTGATTATAAATATTTTTCAGCTTCATTAATAAATAATAGTGCATGTTCATATATTTCTTTTGCATCTTCTTTATCTAATATAAAATCATAATCATAATCTGCTTGTTTTCGAGAAGTTTTCGCTCTAGTTAAATATTTATAAATTTTTTTATCAAATCCTTTTCCTTTAACTAAGTATTACCAAAGAAACTTGTGACTCCAGAATGTTTTGAAGTTACAATACCCTCCTTAATAAGTAAAGCCTTGGCTATAGAAAACATTGCATAATATGAACTAGATATTGAACTACGATATTTTTTTGCTTCTAATAATATAAGACTAGACTCCAAATGTTCTTTAGATAGATTAACATAACCTTCTAATTTCATCCAATCACAACACCCTCCTTAAAAACACTTTTTAAAAAGGAATTGTTTTTGTTTTTATTAAAATGGTCTGTTGTCATTAAATGAGCAGAAATGAATTGGTTTGTTTCTAAGATAATTTCAACTACTTCATCATCTATTTCATCTTGAATTTTCTTTATATCTGGGGATATAATCAATATATCAATATCTGAATCCACATTATCATCACCACGAGCTACAGATCCAAAAAGAATAATTTGATGTATATCCTTTGATTTAATTTTTTCAGCAAACTTCCTTGCAATATTAATTCTATTAAACATACTATCCCTATTATAATATATTATTTGTTATAAATTATGAAGAATTATTTATTTATAATTATCATTTAATTTTTATACATACTTGAAAAGAATACGGTGAATTCACTGGCGAAGAAGAAGATGAAGAATAAATTTTTTTTCCTTCTTCTTTTAATTTCTTAAACACCCTATTGGAATTACTTTTATACCATCATCTCTTGTATAAGCGAATTTGCCCCCAGTTATAATTGCTAAAAAGGATGGTTCAGGTATATCTACATCATCATTGCTTTTTATTTTTTCTTTAATTAATTTATCTATTTTTAAAAGATTTTTAGCTCCTTTTTCTTCTTCTTTACTGCCTAATTTAAATTCAATTAATCCATAATTTCCATTTTTTTAATTGTATTACACAATCTACTTCTAAATCTGTGTTGTCATGGTAATAATATATTTTTCCACCTAATGATTGTGAATAAATTTTTAAATCACGTATACATAGATTTTCAAATATAAATCCGAAGGTATTTAAATCATAAATTAATTTTTGTGGTGTTAAATCAAGAACTGCAGTTGCTATTGAAGGGTCTATAAATTGTCTTTTAGGTCCTTTTCGTATAGCATTTTTAGAACGAATATTTGGTGACCATCCCTTTATATCATCTATAACATATATATTTTTCAGTACAGTAATATATGAATAGAAAGTGCTTTTATCAAGGGTAGTATATGTTGAATTAACATCTTTAAGAATATTCGTATTTTTTGCAAGGGTGGATATATTCCTAGCATAAGATTGCAGTAGTAATTTAATTTTATCCGGATCTCTCTTTACATTATCTATTTCCGATACATCTGTTTGACATATATGGTCAACATATGATGTTGCAATTTTTAACTGTTTGTTTTTATCGTTTATATTTAGCGTTTCTGGCCATCCTCCACGACAAGCTACATGTAATAAGTCTTCTAAAGTAAGAAATGATTCTATACCATTAATATCTAATTTTTCATCTTCAAATAATTTTTGTAATGAAATTTTACCATTTGAATCCCCACTTTCGTATAAACTCATAGGATACATTAATAAACGATGTATTCGTCCAGTTCCTGAATGCTTTATTTCTTTTTCATTTACTGTTGTTGATCCGGTCATTATGTATAAATTTTTAGAATCTGCATTATCTACACTAATTCGTACAGCATCCCATAGAACTGGTGCTAACTGCCAGTCGTCTATTAATCTTGGTTTTTCACCTTCTAATAATTTGGATGGTTTAATTTCAGCTAATTGTAAATAGGATTTTCTATTATCAGGATCTTGTAATTTTAATATGCTATTAGCATATTGTTCTGCAGTTGTTGTTTTACCACACCATTTTGGTCCAACTAGTAGAACAGCTCCTATAATTTCTAAATAATCTTTTAAATCCTGTTCAATTAATCGTTTTAAATATTTTTTCATGTAATCATCTATATTTTTTTTTATTTTATTTGACTGTTTTTCGTATTTATATTTGACTGTTTTTCGTGTTTTTGTTTGACTGTTTTTCGTGTTTTTGTTTGACTGTTTTTCGTGTTTTTGTTTGACTGTTTTTCGTGTTTTTGTTTGACTGTTTTTCGTGTTTTTGTTTGACTGTTTTTCGTGTTTTTGTTTGACTGTTTTTTGTATTCATCTAAAATTCATAGGGTAAATTAGTTTTAAAATTAAATCTAAATAAGTATTATAGGATGTAATTATTGATGATGGTTCATTATTATGGGAAATGAATATGATGATAAGATTACTAGTGTTTTAGAGGATAAGTATTTAGTTTCATTTTCTTTTATCTATTTTAATGATGTAAATTGAGTTCATAAATCTTAAACTATTTTTTAATGGTCTTTTATTATTTTATTCCTACTTTTTCTAACATAATTTTATCTTTCCATAGGAAAGTATTTATTTTATTATGAATATAATCTTTAAATAAAAAAAAATATAAAATATATGAGATGAATTTAATGCAGTTAACAGAAAAAGCCAAAGAAAACAGGGACAAAGTATTACCATATTATGAATCTGATTTAAACAAAACAGACCCTGAATTCATGGAAATATTCAACAATTTCCTATTTGATGAAGTGCAAATGAACACAAGACTACCTGAAAGAAGTCAAATGCTCATAACACTAGCAACACTCATAACCAACCAATCAACAAAACAATATGAAATCGCTGTAGAAGCAGCAATCAACATTGGATTAAAAGCAGTTGAAATAAAAGAAGGATTATATCAGTCAGCACCATATGTTGGATTTTCAAAGATGTATGACTTCCTGGATGTAACAAACCAAATATTTGACGAAAAAGGAATAGATGTACCAATACCTGGACAGTCAACAACCACCCGTAAGGACAGGGTAGAAAGAGGATATGAAATACAATTAAACTACTTTGGAAAAATTATAGAAGATATGAATGAAAACACGCCAAAAGACCAAAAACATTTCAATGAATTCCTTAAAGGATACTGTTTTGGTGACTTCTATACCAGAACAGGATTGGATGACCAGGATAGGGAACTGATAACATTCAGTATAATTGCATCTCTTGGTGGTTGTGAGAATCAGTTAAGAGGACATACTGCCGGAAATCTTGCAGTTGGTAATGATAAAGACACTTTAATAGGTGCAGTTACAGTTTTATTACCATTTATTGGTTTTCCAAGATCACTCAATGCATTAGCAATAATAAATGAAATATGTCAATAAAAAGGAGGAAAAAATTTATGGCAAAAAGTTTAGTAATATATTATTCAAGACCTGGACAAAACTATGTAAACGGAGAAATAGTGGACCTACCAGTAGGAAACACGCAGATAATTGTTGATTATATAAAGGAATTTACAGGAGCGGATACGTTCCAGGTAGAAACAGTGAAGGAATACCCTGCAGATTATATGCAAACAACAGAAGTAGCACAAGAGGAACAGGATGATGATGCAAGACCAGAACTAAAAGAGGAACTAAGTGATATCAGTGAATATGATATAGTATATGTTGCATCACCTAACTGGTGGGGAACACTACCTATGGCTATGTTCACACAACTGGAAAAACTGGACTTCACAGGTAAGAAGGTTAAAACTGTTATCACACATGAAGGTTCAGGACTTGGATCTTCAATGAGTGATGTTAAAAAACTGTGTGAAGGAGCAGAAATTGAAAAAGGACTTGCAATACATGGAGCAGATGTGAAAGAAAATAAGTCTACAATAGAAAACTGGGTAGAATAATGAAGGGTAATAAAATGGTTGATGAAATATTATTCGGAAAAGGTGAAGAAAATCCTTATGGTGAATTTTTCGTAGGAAAAAGCTATCTTAACATACTAGCAACTAGTGGAGTAATGGTGGCTAATGTTACATTTGAGCCGGGATGCAGAAACAATTGGCATATACATCATGCAGAAAAAGGTGGTGGACAAATATTATTAGCTACAAAAGGTGAAGGTTGGTATCAGGAAGAAGGAAAACCTGCCCAAAAGTTAGTGCCGGGTAGTGTTGTTGAAATACCTGAGGGAGTTAAACATTGGCATGGAGCTGCTAAAGACAGTGAATTCACGCATATTGCCATTGAAGTTCCCGGAGAAAACACTTCAAATGAATGGCTAGAGCCTGTAAGTGATGAGGAATATGATAAACTTTAATGGGTAGTAACCACCCATTATTTTTAATTTTTTTAGGGTTCTAGAAAATCAACTTATTTTTGAGCCCATATCTCCTTTCTTTTTATCATGGGACTACTTTATAATTACCCTATAGAAATAGTACATTTTATTTGGAGTTTATTTTATAAATTATGGGTTATTCATCGTACTATTTATATATAACCCATAATATATATATAGTATTGGCTATACTAATGATACATGGATTAAATTACGATGAACAAGACCCTAATTACATGTTGTTGAACAAAATATTTGATGTTATCGATTATAGATCAACTGACAATATTCTAGCTAGAAATGGATTTAAAAGAATAAAAAGATTCAAAACAGCAATTAAAACTATTTTTTTATCATCATTCTTTGAAAATGATGTATCTTTTACAGTTAACGAATTATTTAATAAATTTAAGCTTGTAGAAGGTTTAAATTTTGAAATGTTATTAACTGCCCAAGAAGTATATGAGGAGATATCTAGTTGTAATAAGGATAATCTTCAAAATGCCATTAATAGTATTCTTAAAAAGATTAATAAAGGTTATAAAAGTAAAAATAGGACTTTAATCGTTGATGGTTCTTCTGCTGATACAGATATTAATTTTGGATCTAAAAAAGTCACCAAGAAATCAATCGAAGATAGAGACTATAAATGGGCATGGGGAACTGCTTTGGGATGGTATCTTGGTTTTAAAATAACACTTGTACTTGATTATGATACTAAAATGCCTGTTTTATTTTTATTAAGTAGTGGTTCACCTCATGATACAAAAATGGTACCATTAATACTAAAAGAATTAAAAAGAATAAAATTAATCAGTACTGGAGATAAAATACTACTTGATAGAGGTTATTACTCATATTACAATTACAAAATAGCATTAAAAACCTATAAAATAATACCATTGATTCTAGTTAAAGGAAAACTCAACATGAAAAAAATGAATTCAATATTCAGTTATCCATTAGACTATTTTTACAATAAAAGAAATACAAATAAATTAAAAAGAGAATATAAAAAGTTAGTGAACGAATTAATGGCTAATTTACCAAATAGAAAAGTAATAAAGTATAAACGTAGCATAATTGAAGATTATTTCAAATTCATCAAAGAAGGATTAGGTTTTAAACATTTACACAAATATACATTTGAATCCATGCATAAAGCCACTTCATTAATTGTACTATTATCTGGCCTAATCATACATTACTGTGTTGATACAAAAAACGACTTCCAAATGCTTTCTGAAAGTAAATATTTCTAGAACCCTAAATAATCATTTAATAATATTATATATGCTTTAATAATTGTTATTATAATCTCTTATTAAATTTACTCTTTAAAATGTGTGTTAATTTAAGTATTTTTTGAGGTGTGTTAGTTGAAAAATATTAAATATAATATCAAAACTAATATATTCCTTGTAAAAAGAAAAATATATACTAGATATAGGTGGAGCACATGATACTGGATAAAACATATGAAATAAATGGACAAAAAATCAGGGGAAAATTATACCTGCCAGAAAAGAAGGAAAAACAGAAAATCATAATATTATCTCATGGTCTATCATTAAACTACACATATATGATACCATACGCAGAAAAACTATACAACAAAAACATAGCAACATTCATATTTGACTACAGGGGAGGAGGATATGATTGTCATAGTGACGGAAAAATCAGTGACATGACAATAGACACAGAAAAGGAAGATTTAAACCATGTTATCAACTCCATAAAACAGGAACCGTTAATAGATGAAAACAATGTATACCTGGGAGGACATAGTCAGGGAGGACTAGTAAGTAGTCTGGTAGCACCAACAAGAAATGATATAAGAGGATTATTTCTATTTGCACCGGCATATGTAATACCTGATGACATGAAAGAACGTGACAACCCAAGAGAAAAGAATGTGTTAAACCTTATGCCAGAATACCTTGGAGAAAAATATATTAACTCAGCACTTAAAATCAACATATTCGAAGACATAAAAGGATACACGGGCAAGGTATTCATATTCCACGGAGTAGAAGATAAAAGAGTACCAATAGAATATATAGTAAAAGCTGATAAGGTATATGAAAATTCAGTAGTTTATATCTATGAAGAAGGAGAACACAGATTTACTGATGAAATAAAGAATGATGTAGTGGATATTATATCGGATAACATTTAATTAAAACCTTCCTTATAGATAATGAGAATTTATTGATTATATTTTTTAAAAACTTTTTTTAGTCTTAAAAAAGATAAATAATAATTAGAATAATTAAATAATACAATGGAGCATATTATTATGGTTAATCCTAATAAGAAAGTAAAAAGACCAAATGGTTTAGGAAATGTTTATAACTACAGAACAGATGAAGACGGAAAAATATTCACACTACCAATTCTAGAACTTGTCAAAGAAAATTACATCTACCTGTACCGTGCAATAAAAGATGAAGGATACTATATTGCACCAAACGATTCATGCTTCTTCTACAAAGACGTAGTATATGATAACGAAGTAGTAGGCTTCACAACATTCAAAAACACCAGCATAAATAAGGATGCACTTGTCATGCAATACTTCTATGTTCTACCAGAATACAGGGATAAAATCTACCTAACCGAGGAGATAGATGAAGCATCAACACTCTTCGAGTCAAGCATATTCCTAGAATATCCTACAAAAGACATGGTAGAATCCTTAATCAAGTTTAAGTTAGCACGAGTTTTCAATGATAGATTTTTAGTATCAAGAATACCATTCATTGTGCCAATGTTTTCTGTTGAAGAAGTAATGAAAGGAACATTAAGAGAAGACTTTGACACAACCGGACTAAAATGTTACAATAAAATGTCACTAGTATACGATCTTGACCTATGCGCAGTAGTAGGATTAGCAGCAACAGACGTGGAACAAGACTATGACGAAGAGAACATGGACGATGAACAAGTAAACAATTATAACATGATAAGCCTACCACTACGAGAAGATAACGAAAAATATGACTGTGTAACAAAAAGAGCAAAAGATGAATCATTAAACGATGGAACCTACTTTAAAAAGGTTCGACAACTAATGGATGATAACGAAGAAGTAATACAAAACTGGTTATCCCTAATATAAGTAACAATAAAAGTTACTTAAACTAATTCCTATTTTTTTATAATTATAAATTAAGCCAATGATTAAAATGCAAACAATAGACTACCTAATCAAATACCTCTTAGATGAAAATCAAGACATAAAAATAAGAAAACAACCAGAAAACTTCCAAGAAAAATTCACAATATACAGAAGCCTAACAAACATCAGACAAGCAAAGCCCATAACACAGGAATACCTGCAACAAGAAGACAAACTACTACAGGAAGTACTGGAAAAAACAAAAAAAACAACAAGCATAAACGAAATAGACACAGTATCTACAACACACTCTGAGTGCAATATAGAAAACAAGAACAAAATAGCATTATGGCAGGGAGACATAACCACACTGCAAATAGGGGCAATAGTAAATGCAGCAAACTCACAGGGACTAGGATGCTTCGTACCATGCCATAACTGTATAGACAATCAGATTAACACGTATGCGGGAGTAAGACTAAGACTAGAATGTGACAAACACATGAAAACAATCAATTACAACCTGCCAACAGGAGAAGCATTCACAACCAAAGCATATAACCTACCAGCACAACACGTAATACACACAGTAGGACCAATCATAACATCAAAGGTAACAGAAAAACAGAAACAACAACTAGCAAACTGTTACACTAATGTTTTAAATCAGGCAAAACAAAACGATATAAAAACAGTGGCATTTTGCTCAATATCCACGGGGGAATTCCGATTTCCAAAAGACATGGCAAGCCAAATAGCAATAAAAACAGTTGACAAATTCATGGAACAGGATAGTTCCTTTGAAAAAATAGTATTCAACGTATATTCAGATGATGATAAAAATGTATATGAAAAAACTATCAGAACGTATAGAAGAAATTAAACAACTACTGGAAGACTCAGAATATATACTAATAGGTGCAGGGGCAGGATTATCAACAGCTGCTGGACTAACATATTCGGGGGAACGATTTAAAAAATATTTCAGTGAATACATGAAAAAGTATGATATGACAGACATGTACACTGGTGGATTCTATCCATTTGAAACACTAGAAGAAAAGTGGGGGTACTGGGCAAAACAGATATACGTTAATGAGGAACTTGTAGAAGGATTACCATTATACAAGAAAATATATGAATTAGTTAAAGACAAGGAATACTTTGTAATTACAACTAATGTTGATGACCAGTTTATTAAATCAGGATTTCCATCATATAATGTATTTGCAACACAGGGAAGTTACAGGTATTTTCAGTGTAGTAAAGCATGTCATGATAAGTTATATGATAATACTGAAATAGTAAAGCAGATGGTTGAAAGCACGGATGAAGAATTGAAGATACCAAGCCAATTAGTTCCGTACTGTCCAGTGTGTGGTCAGCCACAGGAGACAAACCTCAGGGTAGATAATTATTTTGTTGAAGACAAGCATTGGCATTTACAAAAAAAGGCATATCAGGAATTTGTCAATAAAGCGAAAGACTCGAAGACTTTGTTATTGGAGTTTGGAATAGGATATAATACTCCGGGGATAATAAGGTTTCCATTTGAGACGATGACATTTCAGTTACCTAAGTGGAATCTTGTACGTTTTAATAAGGATTTCCTGGAAGTGGCGGTTAATGTTCATAAAACGTACAGGTTAGTTCCTCCGGAAAAGTTATTGGAATATGATTTGCCTAATGATTTTATTAATCGTTATATTCCTGTCGGTGCTGATGTGGAGGAAGTGTTAGATGAATTAATTAGAATGATTCAAGTTTAAAATTATTATATTTCTTTGGATAAATATTAGTTATTAGGTGAACTTATGGATAGGCAGAAAAAGATTATTCAAACAAGTATTGTTGGCATTGTTGTTAACCTAGTACTTGTAGCATTTAAGGCAACTATTGGAATTTTGGTTAATTCTATTGCTATTACGTTGGATGCGGTTAATAACTTGACTGATGCATTAAGTTCTATTATTACTATCATTGGGGCTAAGCTTGCTAGTCGTCCTCCTGATAAGAATCATCCTTATGGTTATGGTAGGATAGAATATTTTTCATCAGTAATTATTGCTGTTATAGTTTTATGGGCAGGTATCACGTCTTTACAGGAATCTTTTCCTAAGATTTTCGTGCCTGATGTAACAAGTTATACTACGGTTTCTCTTGTTATTGTTGCGGTAGCAGTTGTTGTTAAGTTTGTTTTAGGTCGTTATGTGAAGGGTGTTGGAGAAGATATTAATTCTCAGGCATTGGTTGCATCTGGTAGTGATGCTTTCTTTGATTCTATTCTTTCTTTATCAACTTTGGTTGCTGCTATTATTAGTTTGGTGTGGCATATTAGTTTGGAGGGTATTCTTGGTGTTATCATTTCATTTGTTATTATTAAGGCTAGTATTGAAATGTTGCAGGAAACTATTAATAGTATGATTGGGTCTCGTGTGGATTCGGACTTGTCTCGTAAGATTAAGGAGGAAGTTGAGTCTTTTGATGGTGTTTATGGGGCTTATGATCTTGCTTTGCATAATTATGGTCCTGAGGATACTGTGGGTAGTGTCCATATTGAGATTGATGATTATTTAACTGCTAAGGAGATTCATGCTTTGACTTTTAGGATTAGGTCGGCGGTTTATGAGAACTTTGGTATTGCTTTGACTGTTGGTATTTATGCGACTAATGATTCTGTGGAGGAGTTTGCTGAGATTCGTTCTTATCTTGAGTCTTTGTTAAGCGAATACCCTGAAGTATTACAAATGCATGGGTTCTATGTATATGATGAAAAAAATATTGTTAGTTTTGATTTGATAGTTGATTTTAATGCAAATCGTGAACAAATAAAAGAAGAAGTTCTTGAAAAACTATATGATAAATACCCTGAATATAAATTTATTATAGTGGATGATTATGATATAAGTGATTGATTTTCACAATCATCTACAACCCCTTTTTTTGAAATTTTTATTCTATTACTTATGCTTTTTTATTTTTTATTATATTTTTTGATATAGTCCTTATTTTGCATATAATTTGTACATAACATTTTATATATGATTAATAATAATCTATTAATTAAACAATAGGAGAATAAAATAAACATGTCAATTTATGATTATACAGTTAAAGATACAGAAGGTAATGATGTTTCATTATCAGATTATGAAGGAAATGTTTTATTAATTGTTAATTCAGCAACTGAATGTGGTTTCACTCCACAGTATAATGAGTTAGCAGATATTTATGATGAGTTTAAGAATGATGGTTTTGTTATTCTTGATTTTCCTTGTAACCAGTTTGGTAACCAGGCTCCAGGTACTGGTGAGGAGATTAAGAAGGCCTGTCGTCTTAAGTTTCTAGTTGAGTATCCTATCTTTGAGAAGATTAATGTCAATGGCAGTGATGAAGATCCATTATTCACTTACTTGAAGAGTGAGAAATCTTTTGAAGGATTTGATTCTGATCATGAGTTAGCAGGTGTTATTGAGGATGTTGTTTCCAAGATTGACCCTGATTATATGAATAATAGTGATATTAAATGGAATTTCACTAAGTTTTTAGTTGACCGTGAGGGTAATGTTGTTGAAAGATTTGAACCAACCAAGGATTTAGGTATTGTTAAAGAGAAAATACGTGAGTTATTATAATGAAGTATGCTATAAGATATTATTCTAAGTCTGGTAATACTAAACGTTTGGCGGATGCTCTTTCGGATTATTTGAATGTTCCTGCTCTTGATATTTCTCATGATTTGACTGAGGATGTTGATGTGTTATTCTTTGGTTCTGGTGTTTATGGTTCTTCACTGGATCCGGGTGTCATATCTTTTATTAGTAATATTGGTGTTCGTGTTGGAAGTTTTGTTAATTTTTCGACTTCTGGGATTATGGAGTCTAATTATTTGCTGATTTCTGATGTTTTGGAGAATACTAGTATTTCTTTGTCTGATTGTGAGTTTCATTGTCCGGGTAGTTTTGTTGGTATGAATGCTGGCAGGCCTGATGATGGGGATATTCAAGATTTTATTAATTTTGTTAAGGATTTTTTAAGTTAATCCTTGTTTTCTTTTTTTGGTGGTTGTTTTTTTGTGCATATGTTTATATGTTATGGTGGTAATACATTTATATAATATTAACAATGTTATATTATATTTTTAATAAAAAAATTTTTCATAAAATATCAAAAAATAGAAAAAAATATAAATTAATAATAAAACCAAACAAAAACAAAACAAGTGCCATGAATTAAGTAATAAAACAAACATAAATATACTTATTCATTTTAAGCATAAAAAAAACCAAATTATTAATTTATACAAAAAATAACAACGGAGGTGACAATATGTGTGAATTATTCGGAATAACATCAAAAAGATGCATCAGAATAAACGACTACCTAAACCAATTCTACAGCCACTGCGAACAACACCCACATGGATGGGGATTAGCAATAATGCAACAAAACCAGTTAATAATAGAAAAACAACCAATTAAAGCATCTCAAAGCAAAGAACTACAACAAATACTAGAAAAACCAATCATAGTAGAACATGCATTCGCACACATACGACTAGCAACAATGGGCTACATGGATTCATTCAATTGTCATCCCTTTTCTAAAATTGATAACTCAGGCAGAACATGGACACTAATACATAACGGAACAATATTCAACTACGAACCACTAAACAGGTACATATCCCAACAACTAGGAGAAACAGACTCAGAAAGAATACTACTATTCATCATAGACAAAATAAACGAAGCACAAGATGCAAAAAATGCACCACTAAACAGTGATGAATGCTTTAACTTCATCGAAGGAATAATCAGAGACCTATCAGAAGGAAACAAATTAAACCTAATGCTATTCAATGGAGAATTCATGTATGTTCATGCAAACTATAAACAATCATTATACTACCTACAAGCACATGACAGCATATTCATATCAACCAGACCACTAAGCAAAGAAAACTGGAAAGAATTTCCAATAAACAAAGTAATCTCATTAAAAAACGGAGAAATATACAAAAGAGGCCGAACACATAACCATGAATACAGAATAACCGGAGAACATTTCGATTATATAGTAGATCACATGTCAGAAGAAATGAAAAATAAATTAATAGAAAAATTTGGTGATTTAAACTATGCAAAAGAATACTCACTCAACCATCAGTGAAAAAACTATAAAAAAACGCTTATATGACAGATTCATAAAACCAACAACAGAAGGTTACAAGGACTTTGTAGGAGTAGAAGTGGAAATACCAATAGTAAACTTAGAAAAAAAAGCAGTAAACTTTACAATAGTACACAAAGTAACAGCAGAATTTCTTAAAAAATTTCAACAATTCAATTTTAATGTCATTGACCATAACGGGCACGCCTGCTCACTGATAGACAAACAGACAGGCGACATAGTATCCTATGACTGCTCATATAACAACCTTGAATTTTCAATAGGCAAAGAAACAAGCCTAATAAACGTACATGAAAGATTCAAGACGTACTACCAATTCTTTAAAGAAACATTTGAAAAATACAACCATACACTAACAGGCATAGGAATAAACCCCTATAGGAAATACAATAAACACATCCCAATACCAAGCGAAAGATACCAAATGTTATATCATCATCTATGCTCATACTCAAAATATTCAAAATTACCAAAATACTTCCATGATCACCCGGAATATGGAATGTTCTCAAGTGCATCCCAGATACAATTAGATGTTGAAAAAAAGAATCTTATAAAAACAATAAACACATTCAGCAAACTAGAACCATTAAAGGCAGTAATATTTTCAAACTCTGTACTACTCGAAGAGGATACAAACTTATTATGCTGTAGAGATAACTTCTGGCAGGACAGTACTCATGGAATCAATCCACATAACATTGGAATGTATGAAACAGAACTAAAAGACCTGGATGATCTGATAAGATATATAGAATCATTAAACATATACTGTACAATGAGGGAAGGATACTATATTAACTTCCCAACAATAAATATCATGGACTATTTCAGTCAAGACCGGATACATGGTGAATTCTGTGACAAGGGAAAATATGATGAAGTAGAGTTCACACCAGAACTGGATGATATCAAGTATCTCAGGTCATTCAAATTCCTTGATTTAACATACAGGGGGACAATAGAATATCGTAGTGCCTGCACACAGCCAATACGTGATGTTATGACAGTAGGAGCATTTCAGTTAGGATTAAAACATAACCTTGAAAAACTTGTCGCACTGCTTGAAGCTGATGAAGTCATATACCATCATGGCTACAATGCTACGGAATTGCGTAAACTCTTTTTGTATCGTGAACTTCCAAGTTTTGTTGATGAAGACAAATTGTATGCATTAATAGAACAAGTATTGGATCTTTCAAGGGAGGGACTGGAAAAAAGAGGGTATGGTGAGGAAAAATTCCTAGACTCATTATATGAAAGAGTTTATAATCATACAAACCCTGCAAAACATATGTTGGAATTATTGGAAGATGGTGTTGGCTTAGAAGAAATTATAGATTTATATGGACGTATAGATTAAGATAACCTCCTTTTATTTACATATTTTTTTCTGGTGTAGTAAGTTTTATTTTTGAATATAAACATAATATTTATTATATGTATTAAGGACTTATTGCTGTTGTAGGAATATATTTATTAACTTATAGTCATTTGAAAAATAGGAAACTATTAACAGGATTAATAATTATTTGATATTTTTTTTCAGTAGGGTTGCTGTTAGATTTTGTATTATTGATTATTATTAATGTTTTGGATAAGTTGTTGGAATTATTTGATTTAGGAGGAGATATTTTATGAAGCCTGAAGAAGTTAAACGTATGGAAGAGGAAGAGGATGAGGAATTTGTTGGTTTGAATGTTGATACTAACTTGTTGGAGGCTGTTCAGGTTCTTTTTAAAACTGAACCTGAGGTTGAAGTGTTTTATGATTCCTTCTTGGAACGTATGCAGACTGATAAGAAGTTACGTAAGCATACTGATAATAGGAAGCGTATGAATGCTGCATTTTTGGATGAGCTTCTTAAGTATCATGATTTGGATACTATTAATGCTGCGTTGGATGGTGTCAGTACTGATGATGTTGCTATTGGTGAGGATGAGAAGGATGTTGATAAGGTTCTTCGTCAGACTTTTAAGAATAAGATGGAGTTTAGGATGTTTATGACTTATATTAGTCAGTTTATGATGGAGAATAAGGATTCTCCTGTGGAGGCTGCTGCTAAGAGTATGAAGCGTTTGGGTAAGTCTGATAATGATATTTTGAAGATTACTAGTGTTATTGATAAGGTTTTTTAGTTTTATTTTTTTTTCCTCATCAATATATGAAATATATGTTTTAAAAGCTTTAAATAACTTATAACTATTTTTCTGTCTTTAATTTTATGAATAAAAGCTTTTATATATTATAAATTAAAAATTATTTAATTGAATCACTTTAAATAGTATTTGAATAATTAAGGTGATTTATACATATATTTGATGGAGGTTCTAAAATGAAAAAAATAAACAATGACATTAAACTCAACGAAAAAACAGATCTAGTAAAAAAAATAATAAACATACCAAAAGAATATTCCGAGATAAACGATTGTGAATACATATACATAGACACAATCGACCTAAAAAATCTAAACAATTCAATTTTTAAAAACAAAACAATACTCACAAAAAAATTCGACGATTATTTCATACTGGAAAATACAATATCAACAAAGCCAGGTCTTACAAAACTAAACTACAAACACATAGTAGACCTGTTAATACTTAACAACACAACAATACAAAGAGACCTGCAAGAAATAATAGATCAAGATACCATCATAATAAAAAAACTAGAAAACAACGTAATATATGTGGAAGATACAAGAAAAAACATAAAAATGATAATAACACCCTACGAAAAAATAATTATCAAAAATAATGGAATCAACACAAATCTTGAATACTATGAAATATTAAATTAAGAAAATAATTAATATTAAGTAAAATAAAACTATGAATAGATAAAAATGATTTTTAATTCAAACTATAATTACATAACATCAATGATATTAGGGATATTCATAGGAAGCCTAGTACTATTACTAAGTAGACTGATAGGATTACCAATATCAGGAGCAATATTATCCATAGTCCTATCAGCTTTCGTCACAGCATTCCTATACAATCCATCCAAAAAGAAAAAAAACAATCATGGTACTCTAAGAGGAACTGCAGCAAGTGTTATATTCTCATTAATATTCAGTATCATGCTAGTAATGTATTACCTTCCTAAACTAGGAAACCTATTCGGGACAACAGATATATCAATAGCTGCATCAATAATGATAGTGCTATTAATAACGGTTATAATCGGATTAGTACTTGGAGCCATAGGCGGAAGTATAGGATCAACATTAAGAGATTTATGTACAGTAGTCTCCTCTGAAAAATAATAATATTAATTATTTTCAAAAAACTTTTTTTTCCACAATTTTTTTTTATTACAATTTTACCACTAGTTTTCTATCCAATAATATGATTTCTAATTAAAATATTAAATATTTAAAATTACAAAATAAATATGTATAAAATACACGGGATTATAATGAATACGTATAAACTCAATAAATTAAAACCAAACGAACTGAAAACAATAGGACACTACACCGGATACGTGTGCATAATAATGTCAATACTAATGATAGCACCAATAATCTGTGGAATAATATACAATGATACACAAAAATTGGTAAACGCATTCATTATCTCAGCAATAATAACATTCATATCAGGAATAATGTTAATCACATTATTCAGAAGAAAACATTTGACAAACCTATCACTCAAAGGATCACTGATATTTGTACTGGGAATATGGGGAATAATAGCAATATACTCAGGTCTTCCATACTTGATTTCGGGACAATTAGGACCATTTGACTCCTTTTTTGAAGCAATGAGTGGTATTACCACAACAGGATTTTCATTAATACCCGAAGAAACACACCCCTACTCAATTGCAATGTGGAAAGCATTAACACAATGGTTTGGTGGACTGGGAATAATTGTATTGTTACTGGTAATAGTTCCATCAAGTGTCAGCTTGAAAAGATTGTTCTTTGCAGAAGGAAGAACAGAACAAATGACACCAAATGTAAGACATACCACAATGATATTCCTTAAACTATACTTGTTAATCACGGCCATGGGTATATGCTTATACCTGATACTGGGATTAAACCTTTTCGAATCAATATGTTTTACTTTCACAGCATTCGCAACTGGGGGATATTCAATTTATTCAGCGGATACTCATATATTTGACTCTGTTGCAATACAATTGGTTACAATATTCCTCATGATACTGGGTAGTACGAACTTTGTTATACATTACAGAATATTGAAGGGTAACACAAAAAACCTGTTCAAGGATGTAGAAATAAGAGCAATGGTAGTGATAGTTACAATAGCAACATTACTTATCATGTTATCATTGTATACTCAGGGTTATTATAGTCATGATGTAGTGCAGATATTCAGGCACTCGGTATTTCAGGTAATTTCTGTAATGTCATCTACAGGTTTTGTATCACAGGACATTACTAGTTGGCCACAGTTTAGTTTCTTCCTATTGTTACTCTTAACATTTGTGGGTGGATCTATATGTTCTACCAGTGGTGGTATTAAATTATATAATATTGTCATATTGTTTAAATCTATATGGTGGGAAGTAGAGGAAATGATGCTTCCAAAAAATGTTATTAAGCCTAAACGTATTAATCATGATAAGAAGGATAGGGAAATATCAACTAAAACAATTAAAACGATACTGATATTTATTGTTTCGTATGTGTTAATATTCTTGTTCAGTACTTTTGTCATACTGTTTTATTGTAATGACTTTGCTTTGGCTAGTACTGTTGCAGCGTTATCTATTGGTAATACGGGTATAACTATTAGTTATATTTCTGCTAGTATGCCTGTGATGGTTAAGATTGTTTTAATCATTGATTTCTGGGTTGGCAGGATTAGTGTTTGGCCGTTATTCCTTGCTGTATTATACCTGATTAATAGGGCTGAGAGTAAAATACAAAGATAATTACCATCCTTTTTTAACACTATTTTTTTTATAAAATTCTATTATTTTATCATATTGTTTTTGTATTCACTATCTATTTTATTGATGCTTATTTTAATTTAAAGTATTAACTTTTTATTTAGTAAAAATAATGAATTATTATATGTATATGTGGTGAGTAATAATATTATAAAATGCTGATTTATACATAAATTTAAAATAAAAAAATTGTTTTAGAAAAAAAAGATTACAGTAGAAGTACCTAAACTTCTACATCTATGGTTTCAAAAGTGTCCACATGTTCATAATTTGAAGACCTAGCACTATCTAAACCAATTAACATTGTACTACCATTATGGAATACAGATGTTAATGAAGGAGTAATAACACCAGTTAATCCAAGACCCATGAATAAAGTGTTGAACACAACAATTAACTTATAGTTTCTCTGGATTATATCCAGCATTTGCTGACTTAATAAACGTGTCGTTACAAGGTCATGTAATGTTGGTCTGAGCAAAGTAATATCTGCAACTTCCCTTGCAAGATCTGATGAATCTTTCATAGCAACACTCACATCAGCAGCTGATAATGCAGGTGAATCATTAATACCGTCTCCAACCATTATAACTTTCTTACCTGAAGCCTTAATTTCTTCCACGATGGAAGCCTTATCCTCTGGTAATACCTGTGACCTGTAATTATCAATTCCTAACAGTTCTGCAGTGGTATGAGCAGCATTTTCAGAATCACCTGTGAGCATGATAATGTCATTAATGCCAAGTTCTCTGAGCTTATCAAGCACTTCTTTTGCTTCATCTCTTGGTGGATCATCTATACAGATTATTCCTTCAAGATTTCCATCAATTGCATAGTAAATTATTGAATATTTATCAGCGTTTTCCTTGATGATTGCTTGATGTTCCTCTGATATTTCCACTCCTTCATCTTCTATTACGAAGTGTCTGCTACCAAGAACTGCTCTTTTACCGACTAGTGTTGTTGCTATACCATGGGCTACAACATATTCTACTTCGGAGTGTAGTTCTTCTCCGTGGTTTAGTCCTAGTTCTTTGGCTTTGTTAACTATTGCTGTTGCCACACTGTGTGGGAAGTGTTCCTCTAGACATGCTGCTTCTCTTAGTACTTCATCATCTGATAGTACTCCTAGTGACACGGTTTTTGCCACGTGTGGGCTTGACTTGGTTAATGTTCCTGTTTTGTCGAATATGATTGTGTCTGCAGTTGCGTATGCTTCCAGGTATCTTCCACCTTTTACTACAATTTCTCTTTCTGATGCTTCACGCATTGCTGAGATGATTGAGATTGGTGTAGCAAGTTTTATTGCACATGAATAGTCTACTGTCAGTGCGGCTATTGCTTTTATTGTACTTCCTGTGAGGAGGTAGGTTAGTCCTGTTACTGCAAAGTTCCATGGTACAATTGAATCTGCAAGTTTTTCTGCCTTACTCTGTATTCCAGCTTTTGCCTTATCTGAACTTTCGATTAAATCAATAATTTGGTTGATTCTTGTTTTTTCATTCAGTTCATCAACGCGTATTACAATTGTTCCTTCTTCTACGATTGTACCTGCGTATACTTTTTTACCTTCTGATTTATGTACTGCTAATGATTCTCCAGTCATTGTTGCTTCGTTTATTGCAGCTTCGCCTTCGATGATTGTACCGTCTGCCGGGATGATTGTACCTGTTCTTACCACTACACTGTTACCTTCTCTTAGGTCTGTGAATGGTATTTGTACTTCTTCGCCGTTTTCTGTTTTTATCCATACTTTGTTAATGTTTAGCATTAAACTGTTTTCTAGTGAGTGTTTGGTTTTTTCTATTGTGTAGTCTTCTAGGATTTCTGATAATCCGAGGAGGAATACGATTGATCCTGCTGGTCCAAACATTCCCTGTGATAGTGTTACGAATATGCTTGTTGCATCAAGTAGGTCTACATCTAGTCTTAGGTGTATGAGGCTGTCCAGTCCTGCTGCCATGTATGGTAAGCCTTCATATACTATTTTTGCTACTTGTAATGGTAGTGGTAGTAGCATTTTGGCCAGGTATCTTGTTGCAATTTTTTTAAGTATTTTGTTTATGTAACGACCATCTGTTTCACGGGATATTTCTTCTTGTGTTGGTTCGGCTTCGAATAAGTCACTTTTTTTAAGGTTTGCTAAGTATTTTAGAATTTTCACTTTTTTGGTTGTGTATTCTATGTAAATACTTCCATTGACTGATGAAACTTTAACAGTTTTGATTCCTTTTTTGCTAGTTAGTAGTCTAGCTATTCCATATCCTTGTTTTTGTGTGAATGCGTTTTTTCCTGCACGAACACGTAGGATATTGTTTTTATCATAAACTATTTTAAATTTCATGTTCGTAATTCCACTATTTTTTTGTGTAAAAAATAATTTGGGTGGTCAGGTGTGTTTATTCTTTATCTTCATCTTCGTCTTCTAAGTCTTCTTCGTCTTCGTCTTCTAGGTCTTCTGGGCCGAAGATTTCGATTTGTTGTTTTTCTTGTGCTTCTGTGTGGATGTCTTCTGCGTCTTCTCTGATGTTTTCTATGCTTTCTTCTACGGAGTCTTTTATGTCGAGTGCTCCTGCTGTGAGGTTTACTGCAAAGTCGTGTGCTGCTTCGGTTTCACAGATTTTTTTTGCTGCGTATGCACATACTGCTCCTGCTATGAAGTATTTTACTTTTGTGCTTCCGAAGAAGTCTCTTGCTGTTTGTCCTATTCCGTTTCCTTCGCCGTTTCTATTGAATACCATATTTATCACCTTATATATTATTTTATTGTATTTTTTTTTTAATCTCAGAATTTTTAAAATTTTATTCTTGGATATATAATTTTCTAATGATTATTATATTTAAATGTGCCTTTTTTTAGGCGATATGAACTTTTTTTTAAGTATAACTAAAAAATATTTAGGTATACATTATTTATTACTTAGTGCTATTGTTTTTTACTTTTTTATAATTTCTTCTTTTAGAAATTCAGTTATTGTTGATACTTGTTTTCATTAAACACTTTGTTTTAAGTATTTTTAATATTTGCATTTTGTTTTTTAAAAGTTCATTGTTCTTTTAAATATTGTTATTTTTTTAATTGTATTCCATTTTTTCTGAGAATTATTTTGTAGTCTAATTTTACTCCTTATATTTGTTGGTTTTTGTTACTCCTTATAAACATTCCTTGTTTGTGAGGGGTAATATTTTCATAGGTTGTTATACCTATACCCCTATGGGTATATTATATAGTTTAAAAAACACACTATATAAACATAACCCAAAAAACAATAAAAAACAATAGAAAATCAATCAAAACAAACTTAAAAAACACAAGAAAAAAACCATAATACAAAAACCTACCATCATTCTAAAATAACGAACAATATAACCTAATTATTATTCTATAATAGCGAATAATTTCATATGTTTATTGTTCCGAAATTACGAATAATTAAATAGTTTACTCTATACTATTTTTTGTATTTTTAAATTATTGTCAATTTTAATTTTTGACTTTATCAATAATTATAAATAGTCAAACATTGATAAATTATAATGTATTACAAAAAACAAAATACGTACAGGTAAAAACAATGAAATGTCCAATAGACGAAGAAAACATATCACTATCATTCCTTTTCACAATATTTCTAAAATCACAACACCAATACTACAAACACTACCTCAAAGACCAAGAAATAACAATACAACAAATACCAGTACTACTAAAACTACTCAACCACGAATACATATACCAAAAAGACATAGCAAACGACCTAAAAATAGACAACGGACTACTAACAAGAAACATACGAAAACTAGAAGACCAAGGATACGTAACAAGAAAAGAAGATAATGAAAACAGAAGACAAAACAAGATAAGCCTAACACCAAAAGGAAGAAAATTCACAACAAAAATAAGAGACAAAGGAATACAGCGTGAAGAAGAAATAATGAAAAACACAACAATAACACGCCAAGAACTAATAAAAATATTCCTAGAAATAATAGATAATTCAAAAGAATATAACAATAAAATATTGGGGGATTAAATGCAAGAAAATAAGGGAAAAAACAGTAACATAGAACTACTAACAGGCGACTACAAAGTCGCAATAAAAAAACTAGCATGGCCAATGATGGTCAGCATGTTCCTAATAATGGCATACAACCTAGCAGACAGCATATGGGTAGCCGGACTAGGAAGCGACGCACTAGCAGCAATAGGATTCATCACACCACTATTCATGATACTAGTAGGACTAGGAAACGGAATAGGAGCAGGAGCAAACAGTATGATAGCACGATTCGTCGGAGCAAAAAACATACCAGAAGCAAACAACACCGCACTACACAGCCTAGTACTAACAGTAATAATATCCATACTCGGATCAGTAGTAATGTACTTCATACTACCATCACTACTACAAATAATGGGAGCAGGCACAGCAACACAACAAGCACTAGATTACGGTGGAATAGTATTCACATTCATGATCATATTCATCTACAGCAACGTAGGAACCGCAATACTAAGATCAGAAGGTGACGTAAAAAGAGCAATGTATGTAATGGCAATAACAGCCATATTCAACATAGTACTAGACCCAATATTCATATACATACTAGGATTTGGAATAATGGGAGCAGCATGGGCAACAGTACTATCCGGATTCATAAGCTGCCTAGTACTCCTATACTGGATGCACATAAAAAAAGACACATTCCTCAACCTAGAATTCAAAAACTTCCACTATGAAAACAGCATAACATGGGGAATACTAAACGTAGCAATACCATCAACAGCAGAAAACCTAATATTCAGTGCACTAGGAATAATAGAAAACTACTTCCTAGTACTAGTATCAGGAACAATAGCAGTAGCAACATATACCGCAGGAATGAGACTCATACAACTATCAATGATACCACTCATGGGATTCGGAACAGCACTCCTAACAGTAGCAGGAGCAAGCTACGGAGCAAGAAACTACCAGAAACTACAAGACTCCTTCTTCTACACACTAAAACTAGGACTAATAGTAAGTACAATCATGGCAATAGTATTCTACTTCTTTGCACCACAAATCAGTATGGTATTCGCATACTCATCAAGTGCAAGCCTAGCACCAAGAATAGCACAACTAATACAGATAATGATAATATTCATATATGCAGTATGCCTAGGAATGGTATCAGCAATGATGTTCCAGGGAGTAGGAAAAGGATTCACATCACTCATACTAACATTCATACGAGCATTACTACTAGAAGTAGTGTTCTCATACGTATTCGGAGTACTATTCGGATGGGGAGAACAAGGAATCTACTACGGAGTAGTACTAGGAGGATTCCTGGGAGGAATCATAAGCTTCATATGGGCAAATGTATACCTAAGACGTTTAAGAAACAATTATCATGGAATAGACGAATAAACTATTCCAAACTTTTTTTTATATATAAAATTTAAGGTGTAATATTTATGGCCAAAATAGATAGAAAAAAATGTGAAAATACAAATAACTGTCCAGAAAAAGCAAAATGTATAGAAATCTGTCCATTAAAAATAATCAGAAATGTAAATGACATGATAATCATAGGAAGCGTCTGTGTTGACTGTGGAGAATGTGCAAACATTTGTCCAAAAAAAGCCATAACCATATAATGGATGATTCACATACTTAAAAGTACTAATATGCGCATTTTATAAGTGTAAGATTCTGTTTTAATTATTTTAAACAATAGTTTAGGTTAATGATCTTATACAATTTCATATTAAAATTCAATAGGGAATTTCATCAACACCCCAGAAAAATGTAAGTTCTTTTAAATTAAATGGTAAAAGATTATTTCTAATAACAATAATTAAAATCATAAAATAAGAAAAAAGTGTAGGGATACTCCCTAAAAAAATTTTTAGACTTCTAAAAAAATGTTTTTAGGGGGTATAAGGGGTTAAATTATTCCAGTATAACCTCTTCATACTCAGGATACTTTTCTATAAAACTTTTCACTTCATCATCCAAGAAATCAAACCATGACTGATGAGAAATGCTACGAGAAAAATGCTTAATATGCATAACATGACGTTCCTGTTCCTTAACATCAATAGACTCCCTAGTCTCATCATCAATGCTAGGCAATATTATATCATCTTCAACCTTACCCTCATATGTAACTTCAACATCCTTAAAAGCAAGAGGAACAACATCACCATTACAGTATGTTTTCACAACTATATCCTCATACAATTCTGCTAATTTCACATAATCAAGTCTGGTCTTTGTAAACTCATTCTGTGACCTTGTCATCTCTTCTAATTTATCAAAATTCCAATTATTCATACAAAAACAATCTCCATATACTCTAATTATACTAAAACTTTTTACCAACATTATATGCTTCAACCAACTTATCTGGCTGATTATAAACATTACCCAAATCTCCAACATCCACAATATCCAATAAATCATAATGCATATTCATACGAAAAGGCTGAACAACCGTTAAATCAATATAACTATCATAATAACCCCTAGGACCAAGATGAGTGAAAATCAATGCAACCTTACCATCCAAGTTAATAAACGGATTATTAGTAATACCAAAGAACCTGTCCACAAGAACCTTCAATGCACCAGTCATCTGACCAAAATAAATAGGCGTAGCAAGAACCAATGCATCAGATTCAGCAATCTCATGAGTAACACGCAGGCCATCATCATCCAAAACACAGTCACGACCACTTATACAAGTACCACAAGCCCTACAAGGACTAACCACTAAGTCACCAATACAATACTTGGTAACAATATGACCATTCTCCTCGGCTCCACGTATCATCTCATCAACCAAAACATCAGTATTTGAATTCTTACGCGGACTACCCATCAAAGCAACAATCTTCATAAACATTAACACTCCCATTCATAATCCTATTTTATTATTTCTAATATCTGTTAAAACATTCATATCAAGGTTTTCAATACCCGGACGTAAAGATTCAACTATTCTCTTTTTATCTTCTTTATAATTAAATGTGTTAAGATTCATACTACTGGTATGATGAGTGATGAAACGACCATCAAAGTCAAGGTTCTCAACAAACAACAACAACTCCTCCATCAACTCCCGCTCACTACACATATCAAAAAGACCAGCATCAAACTCACTTCTAAGAACAGTACCCTCAAAGAGTACAAGTCCACCAGTACCAACAACAATAGGATGTAGCTGGCTGAAAATCTCAGCACTATTAGAGGCATGATCATACGAGAGACTTCTACCACCAGCACCATTAAGAAAAGTTAACCAATAACTGATACCAGCATCATCCAATTTACCGCACTGCTCTAAAATGTCCTTAGATTTATAGCCCTTATTTATTCTTTTTAATGTATTGTCATCACCACTCTCAACACCAATATTAACTTCACTCATACCCTTATCCTTAAGAATTTCTAACTGTTCAACAGACTTATTGCGCATATTATCCACACGAGCAGCCATAGTCATAATCTCAACATGAGGCAAATACTCATGGACAAGGTCACAAATATTATTCAACCTATTAAAATCCAGACAAAAAGGATCAGCACCAACCAACTGCAACCGACTAGTTTCAGGATAAACTGATGCAATCTCCATCAAATCTTCTCTAATCCATTCAATCGGAGAAGGCCTGAAAGTAATCCCAGAGTACATATTACAGAATTTACACTTATTATGTGTACAGCCCTGCGTAATCTCCAGCAATGGAGAAGGAGGCTAATAAGGATTCCTGTATAAAGTTCCCGTATAATGCAATATAATCACCCAAATAATTTTAATATAATATTATATTGTATCTGATACTCATTAAAATTACTTCCAAAAACAAAACCCATGAAAAACTTGGAAAAATATTAACATGATATACAGGTAACAAGCAAAAAACAATAATTTCCTAATACTTATTAAATTATCAAAATACTGAATATGAAAATATGAAAATACATAAAACATCCTGACAAAATAATACACAAAAATATCAACCGAAAAAAGGAAATACTAAAAACAAATCATTCCACAAAACAAATAAACTACTCAATGTACAACAAACAAAAACAAAACAAAACACTGTATAACAACAATAAAAATAATATAAACAATAAAAACAAAAAAACTCAAAAACACAAAATAACGAATAAAACAACAAAACCAAAACAAAACCAAAACAAAAACAACATCAAATCAAAAAAATATTACAAAAAAACAAACAGAATAATAAAAAACATTTAAATAATAGAAAATACATATAAACTAACCGTAATTAATTCCTAATTAATTATACAGTGTTCAAAGTTTATATAAAAAAAGCTAAGAACATCTAAAACAATATAAAAAAAGTATAACATAACTCCAAAAAATAAACAAAAAACTAACAAAACTCAAAAAAAGATATTAATATAAACCAACAAATAAAAATCAGTTTTCAACAAAGAAAAAAACTCGAATTAACAAAGAAAAAAAAACAAAAACGCTGAACAATCAAAAACTCAATAAAAACTGGATAAAAAAATACAAAAACACCCACACAAACAGATAAAAACAGAAAAAAAATGTTATACAAAAAAACAATTGGTGATAATTAACACAAAAAAATAATTATTATCAACATAACAATAATCTTTTACAAAAGATTAAAATTATGAAAACAGGAGACAAAAAAGCTTACGTGAACAATATGATAAACAAAAAATCATATATGTGTTTATTTATAATATTAATTCTATTAATGTTAGGAATGTCTGTAGTTTCCGCAGAACAAAACGTTGAAAAAACTGACAACACAACAACAGTAACCTCAACGCAAAAAACAATCTCACAAGAGAAAACTGTGGAAACCAATAAAATAGAAAACAAAAAACAAAATATTATAGAAACAAACAACAACACAATCACGAACAAAACAAATACAACAAAACAAATAAAGAAAACAACAAACAAAACACAAACAACAAAAACAGCAACAGCACCAACCGTACCCAGTGGATGGAATGTTGTAACAGTAAGAAGTGCAAGTGATTTCAAACGATTTGCAACAAATACTTATGTAAATATAACAAATGACATTAATATCTCTGGTTCAAATCCTTTACTTGATGGTGATGATAGAATTTGGATTATTAATGGTAATAATCATACCATAAAATTTACAGCCAATAATAATTACAATTTTATAGAAACTAATGGTAATTCTAAGATAACATTATATAATTTAACAGTAGATAATTATTATAATGTTGTTTATGGTGTTGGTAGTCCTAGTTTAAATTTATCTAATGTAAATATGATTAATACTAGAAGTAATGCATTTAATGTTTATAGTGGAAACATGAATATTACTGAATGTAATTTTATTAATGGTAAAAATAGTGCTATGGCTTTCAGAAATAATCCTGGTATAATTAATATAACTGATACTTCTTTTATTAACAATACTAACCCTTCAACAGGTCAAGAAGATGGATCGGGATCTGGTGGTGGTGCTATAGTATTATGGAATACTAATATAAATGGTATTTTATTAATTGATGATTGTCGTTTTATTAATAATAGTGGTGCACGTGGAGGTGCAATATTCTCTAATGACCCATTAGTTATTAATATAACTTCTTCAATTTTTGAAGGAAACCATGCATATAATAAAAATAATACAACCAGTACTGCAAGAAATCCTGATATAGGTAAAAGAGGTGGTGGTGGAGCTTTATACTTTGAAGATGGTCCTAAATTAAATATTATAGATTGTGATTTTAATCATAATTATATTACCATACCTAATGGAACCACCTATGAAAATAATGTTGTATTAACTTTTACGAATTCACAAGATCCTTCTAATGCTTATGGTTATAATAACAAAGTAAATGGAGTTTATGTAACTTGTTTAAATGATACTTATGGTCTTACTGCAAAACCAGTAAATGCAAACGATCAAGGTATATACTTTAATGTAAACCAGTATCCTATTAAAGTGAGTGATATAGATTTTAATACAACTATTAATAATACACAAGATATAGTAATATCAGCTATTGAAACTGGTTTTAGTACTGCAATGGAAAATATTACTTTGCATATAACAATAACTCATCCAAACGGTACCTCCGAATCATTTGATTTAGAAACTGATGATGATGGTAATGCAGTCATTAAGGATTATATTTCAGATGTTGCAGGTGATTTAATTATTAATGTACGTACTGATGATATTTATGGTGATGTATTACGTAATCGTAGTGGTGTTGTAGGTATAGAAAAGGAGTTAATTTATGGTGGTACTAGTAGTACTACTTTGACTCATACTATTTTCCGTCTTAACACTACTACGGTAAGTGATGTGTCTTCTTTCACGACTGTTACTCATAAGCCTCAGAATTTCATTATCACTGTTAAGGATGCTAATGGTAATTTTGTAACAGATGGTAGTGTTAATCTGATAATCGATGGGGTTGTGAAGGATACTCAGCCTGTGGATAATGGTATTGCAAGGTTTAGTTATGCCTTTACTACTAGTGGTAGTCCTAGTCTAGTATTCAATTATACTGGTACAGAACAGGTTTATAACAGTTCTAAGACTAGTAGTAGTATTGTTGGTACTGTTTCTCCGGTTAGGCCTGTGTTAAATGTCACTGCTGGTGATGTTTTCGTTGGTCAGCCTGTTGATGTTAATGTTTCATTAACTTATGGTGAGGATAATAGTCCAGCCGTGAATCAGGATGTTACATTAAGTATTAATGGTGCATCTTATACTGTTACTACTGATAGTGCTGGTAAGGCCAGATTTACTGGTGCTAGCATATTCAGTATAGGTACTGCTGTTCAACAAGTTGATATAAGTGCTTCCTATAATGCTAATAGTAGTGCTGGTTTTGCAGATACTACTGGCAGTGCAAGTTATAATGTATATCGTTATAATACTAGTATGGAAGTATTTTATAAGTATGGTAACGGTATGGGTAATATAAGTATTATCTTAATGGGACAGGATGGTAAAGGTATTACTCCGGAACATAATATTCCTATAAGTATAAGAGATCAGGCAATCCCAGCTAATCATGTTAATCCATACATTACTGTTGTGGATGGTGTTGGTAGTGTACTGACAAGTGTACAGTTTGAGGATTCCGCATTTCTTGAACAGGCAGAGTATCAGGGTAACGGTACTTATAATCCATGTACTGGTATTTTACATATTTCTGCTACTTATCCTACAATTACAGGGATTTCTTATCCGGGGACTATTAATGTTGGAGAGCAGTTCTTTATCAGGGTTAACTTAACTAATGATCAGCTCTCTCCTATGAGTGGATATCCATTACTTGTTAAAGTAGATAATGTAACTGTTTCTAACAGTAACACTATTACTAACAGTCAGGGTTATGTGGATATTCCTTACACTGCAATGAATAATTCAGATATTGAAGTCTTTGCAATGTTTATGGGTGATTCATCCTATGAAAGAAGTAATGATACAGTTACTATACCATCCGATACTATTGTTCGTATCCCTACAAGTATGCTTATAAGCGTACCAGGTAGTGTAAGTGTTAATGAGGCATTCAATTTCAATGTGTCATTAACTGATACAAGAAATAGTATTAATTCTGGAAGCACACCTGAAAGTATCAGTGTACTGGTTAATGGTGAGAGTGTAACAGCTACTTATGACCGTACTGGTAATGTTTACATGGCAAGTTACACTCCAAGAAATAATAGTGATATTGTAATTAATGCCAGCTATGCTGGTTCTATTGTTTACCTGTCATCAAATACTAGTAACACTGAACTGGACAGCACTAAAATATTGAGGATAGCTACTGTATTGAATGTTACTGCAAATCCTGCTTCAACAATTGTTGGGGATAAGGTAACAGTTACATTTAAGCTAAGTGATGCTGATGGCAATCCTGTTAATGGAATGGTTAATTTAACCATTAATGGTGTACGTGAAGAAGATGTTAGTATTAATGGTGTTATTACACGTGAATTCACTGGTAATACTCCATTAACTGGTGTGGTTGCAAGTGCAGAGTATCCTGGAAACACAGTTTATGCTCCGGCTAGTAACACTACTTCATTTAACATTACAAGAATACCTACAATTACTAAGGTACGTGTGTTAAACAGTACAACTGGTAACGTATCATTTGATGTTGTGGTAGTAACCCTTGATGGCAAAAACACTGTCGTTGATGATGGCAGAATACAACTTGATATTGGAAACCTTCCAACACAGTACCAGGACATTCTCGCTGGTACGGGTAACACTACAATCAGGGTCAATACGAATATTCCTCCAACAAGTAGCATAGGAGTACATGTATCATATCTTGGTACAACAATTTATGCTCCTAGTGAGGGAGTGGACGCATCTGACCTGACCGAATTTGAACATATTAGCGTGGATTACCAGCAGGCATCATTAAACCTTGTGGCTAACACCAGCGTATTTGTTGATGAAACAGTTAACATTACTGGAGTGCTCGTTGACGGATTAGGTAACATATTATCCTATCAGGACATTCAACTTGTAATAACAGACAGTAATGGAAACACTGTAGCATTAGCAAATAATGGACGTGTACGCAGCGGTGCAGATGGAAAATTCACATACCTATGGGAAAATGCCCCGTATGGAGTTTACACTGTAAATGCCTTATATGAAGGAAATGAATATGTTAACCGTTCAGCTGAAAGTAGAACAGTTAATGTAAATCTTATTCCAACAAATACCAGGGTTAGTGTGTTAAACAGTACAGTTGGTAATGTAACACTCAGTGTAAGGGTAACTGATGCAAGAAGTGGTGTCAGTGAAAACGTTACAAGGGGTAAACTAGTAGTGGATTATCTTGGAAAATCTGAGACAACCATTGTAACAGGTAATGAAACAATAGTAAAACTAAACATACCTAGCACGGACCTTGTATCTGTCAGCTTAGTATATGTTGATGATTCACAAAAGTATGCTATTAGTAGTGACAATACATTCCATAGTATCACAGCCCTTGAAGACCAGGCACAACTAAGTTTAACCGTTTCACCAGAAAATGTTTTAACAGAAACAATAACTGTGAACGGTAAACTGGTAAACGGTCTAGGCGAAGGATTTAAGGGAACTGTAAGGTTTACTTTTAATGACACAACATATTCACATGAAAGTGTAACCACAGGTGATGATGGAAGATTCTCATTCACAATGGATGCGCTTAAACTTGGAAACACCACAATAACTGCACACTTTGACACAGTAAGTGGCGTGATTCTAGGAACAACTAATACTTCATCATTCAATGTTGTGAAGATTCCTACACAGACAAACGTTGTTGCCATAAGCATTGAAGGTGACCATATAATTGTTGGTGTAAGAGTACAGAATGATACCCTTGACTATATTAATGAGGGAAATGTTGAATTAGTTGTTGACGGACACAGTGTTAAAACAATAAGCTTATCAGACTATGAATACCAGCCATACTATGATAACAATTATGTTTATATCACAATCACTGAGGACGAACTTAGAGATCATAATGTGCATTCTTCAAGTATTTTAACAGCTAACTATCAGGGTACACCTGCATACAATACCAGTACAGGATTGTATGATGTGAGCAGTATACGTGGAACAGCAATAATAAAAGTCGAATTAAACAAGACAGGAGCAGCCTATGTAAACGAAAGTGTTGATGTAATAATTACATTAACCGATTCTGAAGGACAAGCTATTATTGGTGATGTTGACGTAACAATCAAGGACAGAACATGGTCTAGAACTATACGCATAAATGATGGCGTAGCAAAATTAGTCTTACCATATTCAAACTCCACGATTGGAAACTATAATATTACAGCTAGTTTAAGACCAAACGCTTTATATGATCCAACCACGGATTCAAAAGTACTTGAAATTGTAAGAATACCTACTAAAACATTAGTCAGTGTATTAAATGACACATGGAATAATACACAGATAAAAATAGAAGTAGTGAATGCTCTTACTAACGAGAAGCTTGATTATGGTAACGTGAGTGTATATGTCAATAACAGAAACCAGACAAATAATATGTACACTCTAGATGGTCAAGACCTAATTGTACCAGTAGAAACAATTTATACAGGACAATTTGGTATTGATATAAACTATCATCAGAACGATTACTACCAGTCAAGCAATGGTATAGAAAAACTAACTGCAAACACGACAAATGAAAAATTTGATCAAATAACAATCTATTCACAGAAAACAAACCTAACAATAAGCACAACAAGCCCAGTATATGTTGGAGATGTACTTGTCATAAACGGTACATTATACAACAGAGACTCAGAAGAATACCTTGCTGGACAAAGTATTCACATAAGCGTGAATGGAAGAGAAGTAGGTACAAACACCACTGACAGCAATGGTAAATATATTTACTACTACACAACCAGCATAAACGGTACATACACTGCAACGGCAACCTTCATCGCAATAACAAATATAGATGGAAACACCAGCAGAGTAGAATATACTGTTAAAAAGATAGATACAAGAACAGTAGTAAGCGTATTAAACAAAACTGTTGGCAACGTAACAGTAGCAGTAAATGTGACAGATATCATTCATAACACTCCAGTAACTACTGGTAAGTTAAACATAACAGTTAATGGTGAAAGTTACACCTCTGATGTTACAGGTGCAAGTACAGTATTAAAGCTTGATAAGCTGGATTCATCAGAAACTTACAGTGTATCAATAAATTATATTGAAAACAGTAAATACTTATCAAGCCGTGGAATTGATAATAATACAGTTGATAGTCCTAGTGGTGAAAAGTCATTAACAAATATTATTGTAGAAAATCAGACCGCAACATTAACAGTAACAACAGATAAGCCATCATATCTTGTTGGTGAAACAGTAACAATTACTGGAACACTAAGGGATGGGATGGGATATAATATATCCGATGCAAATGTGATAGTTACTGTTGATGGAATAGTACAGCCAACAGTACCGGTAACAGGTGGAGCATACTCCACACAATATGTTGCAACACGTAATGGTACGGTTAATGTATCAGTATATTATCCGGGTAACAATACAGTAAGTAATGTCACAGAAAATACTAGTTTTACTGTATATAAGATTAATACAACAACAGTTGTTGAAGTATTGAATAGTACGGCAGGTAATGTGACTATAAGTGTTGTTGTTACTGGTGATGATCATCTTGTTGTAACAGGTGGAGATATTCTTGTAACAATCACTGGAATTGAAGGTTCCATAACAACTCCTATTAACTCCACTGGAAGTCCTACAATCATAGAATTAAATGATATAACTAATGCTGGCACTTACACTGTAAGTGTTAAATACCTTGGTAATGGTACATATAATGAAAGTATTGGAGTAAACAGTGACGGCAGTGATTTTAACACTATAGAAACTGGTTTACAAAGTCCATTATTATCAATTGTGGTACCGGAAACAGATAACTATGTATTGGGTAATGTTACTATTCGTGGTAAATTACTTGATGCTAAAGGAAATGTTATACCTGGTGACCAGTATGTTACATTAACATTTAATAATATGGAAACAACAGGTCCGTTACCTGTTAACAGTACAACTGGTGAATATACTTACACAAGACAAACACACTTTACTGGAACAGTTAACGTTACAGTAAACTATGCTGGAGTTGAGAAAGTATATGCTTCTCAGAGTAACAGTACAGAGTATACTATTATTAAGATTCCAACAGAAACTCGTGTAACAGTAGCTAACAGTACATATGGTGGCGTAAATATTAACGTGGAAGTCATTGATACAGTAAATAATAAGAACGTGTCCACTGGATGGCTACACGTAACATTTAACGGTGCTACAGATGAGTACACTATAAACAGTAATGTGACAAACATCGTATTGGATGCTCCAGATTCAAACAGGTACTCAGTTAACGTATTATTTAATGGAACAGAATACTATGATATGAGTACTGGAAAGGTTAATGGAACAAACGATACATTTGACCATATTATTGTAGGAAAACAGAATTCAACTATTACCTTATCATCTCAGACAACACTATTTGTCGGAGAAAAACTTGAAATAACAGGTACTGTAAAAGATGGATTAAACCATGCAATACCAAGTGGAGAAGAAATTGAGATAACAATTGCTGGTCCCGGAACAACTGTACGCCGGACAGCATACATAGTTGGAGATAATGGTGAATACGCATACAATGAAACAATACCAATTGCTGGACAATACAATGTAACGGCAACTTATCATGGAACAACAACAATAAATGCCAGTTCCGCATATAAAGTTGTGACAGCTAATAAGAAGGATACTATTACAGTGATGAAACTGGAAAACACTACTGTTGGTAACATCACAGTAAAAGTAGTGGTAACTGATTATCAGCACGTTCCAATAACTAGTGGACAGTTAAATATAAGTATTGGATCAGATAATTATACTAAAACATTCAATACAAGCACGAGCTATATAAAATTAGATGAAATCACAAGCCTTGATGATGTTGATATTAAAATCACATACCTTGGTAGTGAATACTATAATCCAAGCCTTGCAAGTGATGAAGTAACAGGTGAAACTAATATCACATTTACTCCAACAAGCAGAGCTTCCAATATAACAATAAATGTTTTACCACTAGAAGCACATGTGGGTGATGACGTAATATTCAATGGAAGACTCATGGATTCTCTTGGAAACAATATAGCAAATGCACCATTAACATTCATAGTACATGATGGAAACACAGTCCATACAATAAATGATATAAGTACTGATAGTAATGGTAGATACTCATACACTAGGATTACACAGCTTGCCGGTGAAAGAATTAATGTCACTGTAAAATATGCTGGAAGCAGTGACCACATTATTAGTGGCTGTAACAATTCAGTTAGTTATAAGATTAACAAGCTTCCAACAAGAACATATATTACAAGTGAAAGCTATACTGAAGGAAACATTACATATAAAGTATGGTTTACTGATAAAAGATCAGGAAATATTCTAAGGGAAGGATGGTTTGAAATTAAAGTAAACGGTTCAGACAATAATCGTTCATATTATTATTTCAACAAGTCAAATGATGACCAGAAATTCCCTATCATAATAACCGATGAAGGATATTGTTATATAAGTTTAGGAAACGAATTCTTTGATGCAGAAGATTATGATAAGACTGGTAAACCAACATACGTATTTGTAACGTACCATGGTAACGAAAAATATGATGAAAGCAGTAATAGTATAAGTGAATTAACTAATAAGGGAAACCTAACAGTTAAAATAAGCTTAGACAAGGACACTTTCAAAGTTAACGAAACAGTTAACGTATTTGTAGAACTAGTAAATAGTGAAAACAAAAGACAGAATGCAAGAGTAAACATAACAATAGGCAACACAACATACCTAAACCGTATGAGTTCTCGAGAAAACGGATTAAACATAACATTCACGAACGAAACAGGAAGAGACTTCACAATAAATGTAGTTTATCCTGGAAGCCCTGGATGGAATCCGGCAACTGGAAACAAGACATTCACTATAGAAAAACTAGCAACACAAACACTTGTAGATGTGACAAGCAGCACAACCGGAAACCTACAGATAAGTGTTGTCGTAAATGACACTGACAGAAACAAGGTAGTGAACACTGGTACACTGGAAGTTACCTATGATGGACAAACACATACTATCATGGTAAACAGTACCGGTACAACAATAATACCAATAAGTATTGAAAACCCTGGATCATCCGTGCCAGTAACGGTAAACTATCTTGAAAACCCTTCATACCTTCCAAGTAGTGGAGTAAACAGTTCAAATACCAGTCAAGAGTTCACACACATTGTCGTTGAACAACAAAAGGCAACAATAACAGTGAACGTAAACAGGAACAATACCCTTAATCAGAGGGAATTATACCTTGGAGATAAGCTAATAATCAGTGGAAGACTATACAACCCACTGGGAAGTGTAGCTTATAAAGACATAACAATCACAATCAATGGTACAACAGCACACACAACTACCAACGGTTATGGTTACTATGAAACAGTATTTGATGACGGACTAAGCTACAAAGGAAACGGAACATTCACAGTAAACGTAGTTTATGAAGGAAACGATACCGTAGCACGTGCTACAAACACTACAAACTACACAGTATACAAGATACCAACAAATACAGTAGCAGTAATAGCAAATAATACTGCAGGTAATGTAATACTAGAAGTAAGCGTTGTAAATACAGTTGATAATACAAGAGTCAGTACGGGTTATGTGAACATATATAACGCTACAGGCCTTATCGCACAGATAAACCTATTAAATCGTAACAGTACAATAATACCAATAACAAGTTCAGGTAAACACACAATAACCGCTGAATACCTGGAAAACAATAAGTACTTAAACAGTACTGCAATAGACAACACTACTAAGGAAAAACTAGGCGAAATCGAAGTAATTAACCAGACACCAACAATAACAATATCAGTATCCGATGATAATGTAATACTCGGAGAAAGTGTTGAAATAAACGGTACAGTGGTTGATGGATTAAATGCCAGAATTAGTGGAGAAAACCTTGTTAAAATAGTGATAGGTGATGACATATACTATGCAACTCTTTACAATGGTGAATACAGAATAACCAATGTAACAAGCAGCATAGGAACTAAGAATGTTATTGCAACATTCCAGGGAATCCCTGGAAGAGTTGATTCAGCTGACTCAGAACAAGTCACTTTCACAGTAGAGCGTATTCCAACCAAAACAATAGTTGAAATCGCAAACAGTACAGTAGGTAATGCATCACTAGATGTTAAAGTAATTGACAGTACTGGAGCAAACGTGACCACGGGTCAATTGAATGTAACAGTAAACAACAGACAATTACCATTAACCCAGGTAACTGGTAGTGTAACACGCATAGAATTACCAGATATTAATGATATGGGCATGGTAAACGTTACAGTAGAATATGTTCGTAACAATGTATATGACAACAGTACGGGTATTGGTGCCAGAACGTTAGGAAAAGAAAACTCAACATTTAATGGATTTAATACAACAAGACAAGAATCAGTAATAACTGTACAAGCAAACACTACAAGCCTCATTGTAGGAGAAACAGTTAAAATTACTGGTACACTATATGATGATCGTAATAAAGCAATAGATGGAACAGACATTGTGAACATCACAATAGATGGAACATCATACTTTGCAAGCGTAAGAGATGGCATATTTAGCCTTGAAAACATTACAGTAAGAAGTGGTAACATTACAGTTACTGCAACTTATAATGGTAACACCAGCATCTCTAATTCAACAGCAAACACTAGTTTCATTGTAGATAAGATTCCAACTACAACAAATGTTACAATAGTAAGTAATGTTGTGGAAAACTTCACAGTAGATGTTGTAGTGAAAGATTATATGAACAACACTGTAACTAGTGGACAGTTCATGGTATTCCTGAGAAATGAAACCTCATACGTGGATGTGAACAGCACTGGTATTACAAGAATCAAAGTAAACACCACATATGCAAGACCAAACGTAGCATTCACAGTAACATACCTTGAAAACCCTGTTTACATGTCAAGCAAAGGTTACAGAAGTACCGGAGAAGAACTTACAAACATTACAATTGTTGGACAAATACCTATCATAGATGTAAGTGCAACAAGTCCAAGAAATGTAAGTCAAATTGTAACAATCAACGGTACCCTTAAGGATGGATTAAACCGTACACTACCAGATACCAGTATAAGTATCCATGTGAACGGTACAACCATAAGAACAACAACCGATGCAGATGGTAAATTCACTGCCCAGTACACCCCTGACCATGATGGAATATACAATGCAACAGTAACATATACTGGTACTGGAAACATTGTAGGTGGAACTAAGAGCGTAGAATTCACTGTAAACAGGATAGAAACAGATACAGTGGTTGAATTAGTTGATAGTAGAGTAGATAATGTTACAATAAAAGTAGTAGTTACAGGTCATGATGGAAGCCAAGCAGATATTGGTAAAATTAATGTAACAATAAACGGCCAAAACAGCACATATAATGTGACAGGCATAGAAACACTTATCAAGCTTGACATAAGCAGTGTTGACACATTTAGTGTAAAAGTAACCTACCTTGATAACAACAAGTACATTAACAGTACTGGTAAAAATGGTGACGGTACAGAATTCAACACCATAAAGACAAGTATGCTTGAATCTCATATCACAATAGGATCCGATCCTGAAATGATAAGAGTAGGAAAAGATGTGATAATAAGTGGTATACTTACTGACGACCTTGGAAGAGCAATCCCAGATGCAACAGTAAAACTTGTATTCAATGATGGAATAAACACTCCAGAAGAGGAATATAACACTACAGATGCAAACGGAAGATACTCCTACACAAGAAACACACACCTAACCGGTAACGTGAACGTAACAGTAGTATACGCTGGAAACGGTGCAACAATTAATGGAACAAACAATTCAATTAATTACACTGTGAACAAATTACCTACAGAAACTCGTGTAACAGTACTAAATTACACAAGAACCAATGTAACATTACATATTGTAGTAGAGGACACAATTAACATTCATGAAATACATGATGGTAAATTTAATGTAACAGTTAATGACGTCTATGTAGCTGAATACAATATCCGAGATTACCTTGTTGATGGTAAAATCATTTACACCATACCAGAATCATACCTCACAGAGGAATATGATACAGCACTCATATGCTACACTGGAAATGACACATACCATGCAAGTAATACAACAGCAAGCGGTAACCTAATCAAGTTACCAACAGATATTAACATTACACTTTCACGTAATGAATCCTACATAGGACAAGCATTTGATGTAATGATTAAACTAACATCAAATGATGAAGCAATAACAGGTACAATAACCTATAAAATCAATGACAGAGAAGAAGTAACGGTATACATTCCAGAGGAAGGATTAACCATACAAGATATTAGTGAAACTGTTTCTGGAATAAAGAATATAACAGCAAGATTCAATGAAAACAAAACATACTATGCTTCAAACAACATAACATATTACACTATTAACAAATTACCAACAGAAACCCTCGTAACAATATTAAATGATACAGTAGGTAATGCAAGCATAAAAGTAGTGGTTAACGACACATACCATAACGAACTCGTTAACAATGGAAACCTAAGCATTACATTAGAAGATAAAACATTTGAAGTAGAACTAAACAGTACTGAAATGATAATACCTCTTAATGTAACACGCAAAAACACACTACTAACAGTAACCTACAAAGGAACAAATAAATATGAATCCAGTAACGGATTAGATAACGATACCAGAGAAGTACTCGTAGGTATTGATGTAAAATCACAAGTACCAGCCATGAACATCACAAACAGTGGAAACACACTAGTAGGATACCCTGTAACAATAGAAGGAGACCTCAAGGACGGTCTTAACAAGTCATTAGCTGATAAGCTGATAACAGTTACAGTAAACGGTACAACACTAAGAAATTACACAGACAGTGATGGACACTACATGGTATACTACACAGCAGATCATAACGGAACATTCACGGCAATAGCAACATACAATGGAAACTCATCCATAGATGGAGCAACAAGACAAACAATATTCACAGTATCCAAGATAAACACCACAACAGTGGTAAGCATCCTTAACAATACCGTGGGCAATGTAACAATAGCAGTGAACGTAACAGGTATTGATGGCAGTCAAGTGACAAGCGGACAATTAAATGTTACAGTAAACGGAACATCAACAATATACAATGTAACAGGAAATGTTACACCAGTCAAATTAGGACTTAACACTACCGAGCATGTAAGTGTAAAAGTGGAATTCATGGAGGACGACACTTACCTTAACAGTACTGGAATGACCTATGACAGTATAACAGGTGGTAACCCTGAAGAATTCACTGGTATAACTGCTGACCGTGAAAATGTGACAATAGTTGTTAATGCTTTAGATGATTATGTTGACGTTGGACGTCACATGACTATTGACATCAGATTAACTGATGGAATGGGAAACCCTGTGACAGGATATGTAAACCTTACATTTAATGGAGTTTATGGAGAAGAATACACTGTACTAGTAACTAATGGTCATACATCATATGACCGAGCAACACACCTTGCAGGATTAGTAACAGTAACTGGTGTGTTCTCTGGAAACAGCACAGCCAACAGGGCTACCAGCACTGATGTGTATCATGTTAACAAGATAAGTACTCATACACTTGTCAATGTGGAAAACAGTACTATTGGTAATGTAACCATAAGAGTTGAAGTAATTGACAAGTACACTGATGCAATAACCAGTGGAACAATCAATGTAACCGTAAACGGAACCAACAGTACACACAGTATTACTGGTAAGTACACTTACATTACACTAGAGAATGTGACAGATATGACCAGTACATACGTGATAGGCGTTGAATACCTGGGTAATGATACATATGAAAACAGTACTGGTATAACCAGTGAGAGCTACCAGAGCCCGGATGGTGAAGTGCCATTTACTGGTGTTGAAACCAGTAAACAGAATGCAACAATCACCATCGTCGAAGAACCAAACAGGGTATACGTATACAGTAACGTAACCTACAAAGGTAACTTGACTGATGGTCTTGGTAACAAGCTCAACGGTACAGTGAACATTACCGTAATGTATGGAGACGAAAGGGTAGACTTTAATGGTAGCGTACCGGTTGTAAATGGTGAATACACTTGGACAAGACAATCAGTACGTGTAGGAGAAATAAATGTAACAGTAGCATACGCAGGAAACGATAACATCAACCCTGTAAGTGCATCAACAACATACATTATAAACCTACGACCTACCGTAACAATAGTAGACATCATAAACAACACAGTAGGTAACACCGAGATAAACATTGTAGTTAAAGATAAGTTAACCAATGAATCATTAACCAATGGAACATTAAATGTAATGTTTAATGGCAACGAAATACCATTAAATATCACAGGCACGGTCACAAACCTAAAACTCAACACTACAAGTGCATTACCATATGCACCACTAAGTGTAAAATATGATGGAAATGCAACCTACCAGGAAAGTATGGGAGTAACCAATAAGAGTTACACAGAAAATCCGGAAAATCCTGAAGAACTAACTAACATTGAAGTAATCAAACAAACAGCTAACATGACTATAACCAATAGTGGTGACAGCAAAGTTGGACATATAGTTACAATCGAAGGATACCTTAAAGACGGACTAGACAAAGCTATTACTGGCAGATTAATCAGTGTAACAATAAGTAATGCAACAACATTAACTAACTACACTGATGACAATGGACATTACATTGTACACTTTAGAGCAGACCATAACGGCACATACACTGCAAACGCCACATACAATGGAAACAGCAGAGTAGCAAATCAGACAGTCTCAACAACATTCACTATAACAAAACTTGCTACAACGACAAGTGTTTCAATCATAAACAACACTGTTGGAAATGTAACCATTGGAGTAAACGTTACAGATGAATATAATCATCCTGTAACAAGTGGACAAATTAATGTAACAGTAAACGGAACTTCAACATTATACCCAGTAAGTGGTGAAGTAACACCTATTAAATTAGGATTAAACACAACTGAACATGTAGATGTTAAAGTAGAATTTGTAGAAGACAACACTTACCTTAACAGTACTGGAATGACAAATGACAGTATTGCAAGTGGAAACCCTGAAGAATTCACAGGAATAACAGCAGATAAGGAAAATGTAACATTAATTATCAATGCTTTAGAAGACAATGTTGATGTAGGAAGACACATAACCATAGACATCAGATTAACTGATGGAATGGGCAACCCAATAACAGGTTATGTGGAATTAACATTCAATAATGAAGATGAACAAGAAGTACTAGTAACAAACGGACACGTATCCTTTGATAGAAGTACACACTTAGCTGGAAATGTAACTGTACGTGGAACATTCTTCGGAAACAGTACAGCTAACAAGGCAACAAGTAACGACACATATAAGATCAATAAAATAAACACAACAACAATAGTAAACGCAGAAAACAATACTGTTGGAAACGTAACAATAGTTGTTGAAGTTGTTGATAAATATGGTGACAACGTACTTGAAGGAAACATTACAGTAACAGTAAATGATACCAGCAGTAACCATACAATAACTGGTAAATACACTAGTATAACTCTTGCAGACATAAACAGTACAAGCGGAGAATATCATATCCAAGTAGATTACATGGGAGATGACAAATACGAAGCAAGTACAGGTATAACAAGAGAAAGCTATGAAACTGGAAACCCAGAAGAATATAAGCCATTCGACAATGTAGACCTAGAAAAACAAAACGCTACACTAACACTTGAAGTAGTAAATGACTATGGATATGTTGGACGTAACGTAACAATCATGGGTAACCTAACCGATGGACTAGGAAAAGGTATTACAACAAACATAACATTATCCTTCAATGATGTAGAAAACATCACAGTAGAAGTAATAAATGGAACGTTTGAATACAACAGAACCACACACTTCGTGGACACTGTAGAAGTTAAAGCAGTATACAATGGAACAGATGATATCAACCCATGCAATGCTACTGATAACTACACAATAAACAGAATACCAACAACTACACTCGTAGACTTATTAAACAGCACTAGTGGAAATGTTACAATAGACGTAGCAGTTATTGACAATACAATAACAGAAGGAGAAAACAATGTATCAACTGGTACATTACAAATAACAATTCCTGGAAAAACTTTCCAAGTAAATGTGACAAGCAGTAACACAACAATTGCTTTAAACATAACATCAGTAAAACCAACAAGTATCACAGTCAAATACTTGCAAAATGATGTATACGAAGAAAGTACCGGAGTGAACAAAACAAGTTATGAAGAAGACCCAACAAACCCTGAAGAATTCACTGAAATAAATGTGGAAGAAATAGTTTACACATTAACAGTAAACGCAACACCACAAAAAGTATACATAGGTCAACCAGTTACAATTAACGGAACACTACTTGATGCAAGTGGTAACCCTGTTAAACGTACCAAGATAATAATTGACATAAATACTGACAGTGAAACAATAAGAACAGATGATAATGGATACTATTCAACAACTTACACACCAGACTACAATGGAACATACTACGTAAATGCAACCTACCTTGGAAGCAGAACCGTAAGTGAAATAATAGCAAACACAACCTTCAATGTTGACAAAATACCTACAACCACAATTGTAAGTATAGAAAACAACACAGCCGGAAACATAACATTAAATGTAACAGTAAAAGACTATGAAGGACGCACTGTAACAAAAGGACTAGTAAACGTAACCGACGATGAAGGAAACGTAATTGGAACAGGACAAATCAATGCCCAAAACAATTACATAAAACTTGACATCAATGGTAACGGAACATTCAACATCCATGTAAACTACATAGAAAATGATGAATACAAAGCTAGTACCGGACTTGACAGTGACAGCTACAACCAACACATAGACGATCCAGAAAATGCTGAAGAATTAACAAGCATAAATGTAACAAAACAAACAGCAAACCTCACAGTAAACACCACATTACCAGAAGTATATGTAGGTCACAACAATACAATAATGGGAACATTATATGATGGACTTGGAAATGGATTAAACACAACAGTAACCATTACAGTTAACAACACTCCATACGATAACATACAAGTAATAAATGGAAAATATGAACTAAACAACATAATAATAAACAATGTTGGCATAGTAAATGTTAACGTAACCTATGCTGGAAATGAAAACATTACTAGCATAAACACAAGCACAACATACAATGTATTAATAAAACCATTAACTGTAGAAGTCAATGTAACAAACAATACTCTTGGTAACACAACAATTAATGTAACAGTAGTTGACCCAGTAGATGGAGAAAAAATCAACGGAACAGTAATTATAACACTACCAAATGGTACAAACGTAACTACACCAATAGAAAATGGTACAGTAACAGTACCAGTAGACATACCAGTACCAGGAGGAGACTATAACATAACTGTAATCCCAGAAGATACAAACTACAACAAAACAATAATTGAAGACAGTATAACAATACAACCACGTAACAGTACAACTACAGCATCAGTAGCTAATAATACTGCTGGAAACGTGACAGTTGATGTGGAAATTGTTGATCCTGTAACTGGTGAACCTATTACTGAAGGATTTGTGAATGTTACAGTTGGTGATGAAACTGTTGGTCGAGTACCTGTAGGACCTGATGGAAAAGCAACAATACCAGTAGACATCCAAACTAATGGAACATACAGTCTTGTTGCAAACTATGAAGGAACCGAAAACTACACAAGTAGCAGCTACCCATTAGACAATGTGGAAATAGTTGGAAGAAGCAGTAACATAACAGTAACTGTAGAAAACGATACATATGGAAACACAACCATAAACATTACACTCGTAGACCCAACAACTAATGAAACATTCAATGGAACAGTTAACATTACATTACCAAACGGTACTAATATTACAGCTAACATAACCAATGGTAGTGTTGAAGTGCCTATTGATGTACCAGTACCTGGAGGAAACATAACAGTAACCTACCCAGGAGACGACGTACACAACGGAACAAACATCACAATACCAATAACCGTATCACCAAGAAGTAGTAGTATAACAGCAGAAGTATCAAACAATACCGCTGGTAACACTACCGTAACAGTAGAAGTACGTGACCCAGTAACTGGACAACCAATTACTGAAGGATACGTTAACCTAACTGTTGACGGAGTAACAGTTGACCGTGTACCTGTAGATAGTAACGGTAAGGCAACACTCAATGCTAATATCAACGCTACTGGCAGATACACACTCGTAGCAAACTATGAAGGAACAGAAAACTACACGCCAAGTTACAAATCACTTGGAAACATAGATGTAAAACCAAAAGCATCCAATGTAAGTGCAGATATCACAAACACTACCAGAGGAGAAACAAAAGTAAACATTACTCTCGTAGATCCTGTAACTGACACTCCATTAAACGGTACAGTAACAGTTATTTTACCTAACGGTACAAGAGTAGAAGCTAATGTAACAAATGGTACAGTAGAAGTACCTGTTGACTTACCAGTAGGTAACAACACAATAAAAGTTGTATACCCAGGTGACGACACATACAATGCTACAGAAACCAACATAACAGTAACTGTAGAACCTCGTGATATTAACGTAACAGTAACAGAATTAAACAACACTAAAGGTAACACAACATTAAACATAACATTAGAAGACCCATCTACCGGAGAACCATTAAACGGTACTGTTATCGTAACATTACCTAATGGTACTGAAGTTCCTGTAGATGTAACTAATGGTAGTGCAGTTGTACCTGTTGATATTCCTGTTCCTGGAGGAGATGTGAATGTCACATTCCCTACAGATGGTACATATGAAGGATACAATACAACAATACCTGTTGTTGTAAACCCTCGTGATAGTAGTATAAATGCTACAGTTTCAAATAATACTGCTGGAAACACTACAGTAACAGTAGAAGTACGTGACCCAGTAACAGGAGAACCTATCACTGAAGGATATGTGAACATCACTGTAAACGGTGAACTTGTAGACCGTGTACCAGTAGGACCAGATGGAAAAGCAACATTAAATGCTGACATCGACACAACTGGTAATTACACAATTGTAGCTAACTATGAACCAACAGAAAACTACACAAGCAGCAGTAAAACATTGGATAATGTTGAAGTACTTGGTAGAACTAGTAACATTACAGTAACTGTTGAAAATGATACATATGGAAACACAACCATAAACATCACACTAGTTGATCCTACAATTAATGAAACATTTAATGGAACAGTTAACATTACATTACCAAACGGTACTGTAGTGCCTGTAAATGTTACAAATGGTAGTGTTGAAGTGCCTGTTGACGTACCTGTTCCTGGAGGAAACATAACAGTAACCTACCCAGGAGACGACGTACACAACGGAACAAACATCACAATACCAATAACCGTATCACCAAGAAGTAGTAGTATAACAGCAGAAGTATCAAACAATACTGCTGGTAACACTACCGTAACAGTAGAAGTACGTGACCTAGTAACTGGACAACCAATTACTGAAGGATACGTTAACCTAACTGTTGACGGAGTAACAGTTGACCGTGTACCTGTAGATAGTAACGGTAAGGCAACACTCAATGCAAATATCAATGCTACTGGCAGATACACACTCGTAGCAAACTATGAAGGAACAGAAAACTACACGCCAAGTTACAAATCACTTGGAAACATTGATGTAAAACCAAAAGCATCCAATGTAAGTGCAGATATCACAAACACTACCAGAGGAGAAACTAAAGTAAACATAACCTTAGAAGATCCAACTACTGGAGAACCATTAAATGGTACTGTTATCGTAACATTACCAAATGGAACAAAAGTGGATGTAAACGTAACAAATGGTAGTGCTGTTGTACCTGTTGACTTACCAGTAGGTAACAACACAATAAAAGTTGTATACCCAGGTGACGACACATACAATGAAACAGAAACTAACATAACAGTAACTGTAGAGCCACGTGATATTAACGTAACAGTAACAGAATTAAACAACACTAAAGGTAACACAACATTAAACATAACATTAGAAGACCCATCTACCGGCGAACCATTAAACGGTACAGTTATTATTACCTTACCTAATGGTACTGAAGTACCTGTAGAGGTAACTAATGGTAGTGCAGCTGTACCTGTTGATATTCCTGTTCCTGGAGGAAACGTAACAGTCACATTCCCTACTGATGGAACCTACGAGGAATACAACAAGACAATACCAGTAGTTGTAAACCCACGTGACAGTACAATAGATGCAATAGTATCCAACAATACTGCTGGTAACACAACAGTAAAAGTAACAGTACATGACCCAGTAACCGGCGAACCAGTCACAGAGGGAACAGTTGAAATAGTAGTAAACGGTAAACCAGCAGGTAAAGTACCTGTAGGACCTGATGGAACTGCAACAGTAAACACTGGCATAAACAGTACAGGAAACTACACGATAACTGCCAATTATGATGGAAAACCAAACTACAAAAACAGTAACAAAACTCTACAAAACATAGAAGTAAATGGAAGAAACACCAACGTTACAGCAAAAGTAACCAACAACACTGCTGGCAACACAACCATAAATGTAACCATTAAGGACACAACAACTGGAAAACCAATAAACGGAACAGTAATTGTAACCCTACCAAATGGAACAAACATAACAGCAAAAGCTGAGAACGGAAGTGTAAAAGTACCAGTAGACGTACCGGTTGGAAACACTACGGTAACAGTAACATACCCTGGTGACAACCAACACAATGCTACAAGCATACAAGTGCCTGTGAATGTCACACCAAGAGATACAAGGGTAACAGCAACTGTAACAAACAGTACCCGTGGCAACACCACAATAAAAGTAGATGTGAAAGATCCAACAACAGGAAAAGGACTAAACGGAAACGTAACAGTAACCCTACCTAATGGTACAAAAACTAGTGGCAAACTAGTAAACGGTACAGTAACAGTACCAGTAAATGTACCAGTTGGAAACACTACGGTAACAGTAACATACCCTGGTGATGATGAACACAAAGGCACCACTATACGGGTACCTGTGAATGTCACACCAAGAGACACCAGCATAACAGCAAGGGTCACAAACAACACTGCCGGTAACACGACAGTAACAGTAGAAGTACGTGATCCTGTAACAGGAAAACCTGTCACAGAGGGATATGCTAACATTACAGTTGACGGAAAAACTGTTGGAAGAGCAAAAGTAGATAAAGATGGAAAAGCAACAATACAAACCAGTATAGAGGATACCGGAAAATACACACTAGTTGCAAACTATGAACCATCAACCAACTACAAAGCAGCAAATAAAACAATAGGAAATGTTAACGTCAATGGACGTGACACAAACATGGCTGTAACAATAGATAATTCAAGTGTAGGCTCTACCAAGATAAAAGTTACACTAAACGATTCCACAACCGGAAAACCAGTGAGTGGAACCGTAACAGTAACACTACCAAACGGAACACAAGTAAACGTTAATGTAGGAAAAACTGGTACAGCAACAGTACCAATAGACCTTCCAAGTGGAAAAGGAAGCGTAACTGCAAGGTACAATGGAGACTCCTCACACAAAACAAAAACGGTAACCACGTCATATAATATTGCTAAAGTAAAAGTTAAACTCACAGTAGACTCCGTGAAAGGAACTATAGGAGAAGACATAACACTCACAGCACATATTGTAGATGAAAAAGGAAACCCAGTGAATGGAGGAAACATAGTATTCAAACTAAACGGTAGAACACTAAGACTAGATGGACGTTTCGATACAAACACGGCCAGTCCATATAAATTCAAAGTAGTGAATGGACTTGTAACGTATACAATGAAAGCTGATCTTTACCTACGTGCCGGTAAGAACATAACTGCATCCTACAGTGGAAGCTACAAGTATGAAAGTGCAAAAGGTAATGTTGCAGTAGCAAATATACGTAAACGTTCAGCACAATTATCTGTAAAAGTACTTCCGGGCAAAGTTAAACAAAACAATGATATTGTTATAACAGTAAAACTAAGGGATGTGACCAGTAATGCACGTAACACTACCAGCATATACACAAATGCCAGTGTGTTACTTAAAATTAATGGAGTAACCCTTAAGGATAAATCTGGAAACAATATTCTTGTACCAGTAGAGGGTACAGTTGTAAACTATGTCTACCACGTGCCTAGTGGAACAGGAGCAGTAGATAATGATGGAAAAATCAGAAACTACACTGTAGAAGCAGTATATATTAACTCTGGATTCTACCCTGACACTAGGAACAAAACGTATTATAATGTGGAAAGAAGCATAGTGAATGTTAACTTTAAACGTGTAACTGTAAAAGGTAATGTTTTAAGTGTTAAAGCAAATCTTACAGATTACGAGAACAAATTGCTTGTTGGAACCAATAAAGTATGTCTGAAGATCAATGGAAAAACATATAAACAAAACGGTAAAGTATATTACGTTTCAGTAAGAAATGGAAACGTTGATTTGAAAAATATTAAACTTGCAAAAGGTACGAAAGTCAAATCATTAACTCTTGTTACTGGTCCTAGACAACCGTACTATGGAGCAAGATTAACAACAACAGACATCCTAACAAGTTAAGGAATTAATATTTTTTTTGTAAAGTAGGGGTATAATTACTTATACTCTTATTTTTTTACTAATTAAATAAATTCACATATAAAATAATAAGAAAATAATTTTTTGGTACACAGTATATGTCAAGGAATATGACTAGTAGTGAAGCACTTTTTTTTTTACTGTGGTGAGTAAAGAAAATTGACAAGAAGAAATGTATCATAAAATAGTAGAAATATACACCAATTTCTACGACTATTATTTTATTTTTTTTATGTCATGAAGTAAAAAGAATATTGTCTCTGATATAAGTAAACCCCAAATTATACTAATTTTAAAATGTTCATATATTAAAAGAACAATAAACAATTAATCAAAAATTTTATCCTAATATTACATTAATTTATTCAATAAAATAAGATTAATACAATAATAACATAATATATAAAACTATTATAAATTATCATATTAAAAATACTCTAAAATCCACTAATCTTTTTTAAAAATACATTATATACCTAATAATTTTATCAAATATTCTTTTACAGTATACGAAATGGGAATTTATTAACATAAACGTATTAAAAAATATATGATAATTTAAAAATTATAAATATTTTGAATAATATACTATATTTATTAATCAATATCTAATTTGATTAATATTTTCATTACAAAAAAAATAAAGTATCATATAACATACTATGATACATAATAAAAAAAAGCAATGTTAAAAAAAATTTTTTTATTCTAGGTGTACCACTAGACAATAAATAATTATTTTCTTAATGTTACCAAAGGAGAATAAAAAATATGACATTTAACAAAAAACATTGTCTAATATTTCTTATAATAACTGTCATACTAACAATAAGTATGACAGCAGTGTCAGCAACAAACAATCAAGACACAAACAATACACAAGAAATAAATGACAACAAATTATCCACACCCAACAATTATGATGTGGATAAAATACAAAATAGTGTAGACAAGTCAAACACTGAAGCAAACGTACAAAAAACAGAAAACAATCAAAACAACATACTTTCTGAAAATAAGAAAATAATAAAAAATAGTCAAACAAACAAAAAAACAGAAAGTACACCAGAAAACGTTAACAATTATTCACAATTACATAATCTACTCACAACAAGTACTGCTGAAGACTTAACAGTAAATTTACTTGGAACAGATACATATACTATCACAGAACGTATAATTGTAAGTAAATCAATAAAAAACTTAACCATAAACGGTAACAGCATAACCATTGATGGAAAGGAGCAATACGGATTTCTAACCATAAATAAAGGACTGAATTTAACAATTAATGAACTTATAGTTAAAAACTGTTATGATGATTGGAACGATGGTGCAGTTATTCATGATAGTGAAAGTTCTAACATAACTATACTAAATTCTTTCTTTGAAAATAATTATATGGATAATGATTGTAAGGGAGGAGTATTATATCAAAATTCTGAAAATTTTGCTATAATAACAATTAATAACACTACTTTCAAATCCAATTTTGCTTATGGTGATGGTGGTGTAATTTATATAAACAATCCTACTAATTTAACTATAAGTAATTCCATTTTTGAAGGAAATAAGGCTAATGATGAATATCTTTCACAAGGTGGAGCAATATACCAATCCAATTCTGGAAAGTCCACTCCATTTTTTTTAACTATTGAAAATACTAATTTCACTTCCAATTTTGCTTTCTATATGGGAGGTTCAATATTTTCAAATGCAAACAATGTTATAATTAATGATTCTTCATTCTATGATAATTCTGTAACTGATTTAGAGGAGTCTTATGGTGGAGCACTTTATGTGAATGTAGTGGAATTAAATAACTGTAATTTCACAGAAAACAGAGCATCCGGAGCTGGAGGAGCAATCATTTATGATTTTAATCTAACAGCTAATGATTGTAATTTTACTAATAACACTGCTTCAAGTGGTGGAGCAATAGCAAGTCCATTTTATCGTTACTTTTTCTATAAAGATGCTGATGGGAATGCTATATATGATGATTCTTTATTAATCGGATATACTAACATAAATAATAGTAAATTCGTTAACAATAAAGCAGAAAAAGGTGCAGTGTTATGTCATTCCACACCTCTTTATATTGGTGACGAAGATGAGGGGTATAGGGTAGATAAAGAAAATAATATGGTATACTACACAGATGATAATAAAAACATAATATCCACCCCTCTTGATACTCCTACAGGAAATAATATTACAATCACAAATTCAGAATTCACAGATAATGAAGCACAAACACTTGGAGGAGTAATTTATCTGGATAATAGGTTAAAAACTGAAATATCCGGTAATAATTTTACCAATAACAAAGCTGAAAAAGCAGGTGTTATATCTAGTGAGAATGGTGAAGTCATAATAAAAGAATCTAACTTCACAAGTAACTATGCAACAAGTAATTCAACAATTATCTCAATAAAGGATACTTTAGTAACAGTTGAAGATAACCTTTTTGATAGTAACTGGGTTGGCAGTTCAGAGGGATGGGTTTTCACATTAACTGAAGATACAAAGATAAATAACAACCTCTTTGTAAACAACACAGACAATAAAAGGGACATGTTATTTAACATATTAGCTGGTGAAGTGAAAGGAAACATTTACATAGACAATTACCTTAATGACACAATAACTGCAGAAGATGCACTTATAGATGCTGACTACCATGAAGATATAATCCTGGATTTAAGAGACGTCTATAATGACACCATAAGAAACGGCACATTAAAAGTATACATTAATGAAAACACAACTGAATACCTAACAGCCAACGTAACAGATGGTAAGGCAAGTATAGAAATCAAGATGGATGACCTGCCAGAAAAGGTAAATAATATAACATTAAAGTACATTACTTTAAGTAAACATTACCAGAACATCACAAAAACATTCAAGTTAACCAAGAACATGATGAATAGTCATATCACAGTATCAGCCAATGAATCAGTAAAAATAGGAGAAAATGTAACAATAAACGGTACATTAACAAAAGACAATCAAGAACAAACACCAATACAAGCAGCAACAATAAAACTATACATAAACAACATATTCATAGAAGAAACAAGCACAGGCTCTGACGGAAAATATGGGTTCAATTATCCAACAACCAGCATAGGCACACATAATGTAACAGTAAACTATACTGGTGAAGGCATAATCCAGGCATCATCCAACAAAACAACATTCAATGTACAAAAAATTAAAACCAACATAACATTAACAGCAACAAGCCCAGTACAAGCAGGAAACAAAACACAAATCACAGGAAAACTAGTGGACGAAGACAATCAACCAATAAATGGCACAACTGTAATCATATACGTTGACGGTGAAAAAGTTGCAAATGCAACAACAGACAAGGATGGAATATACAACTACAATTATTCCACAGGCATTGTGGGTACACACAATGTAACAGTCACATATGCCGGCAACAACAAATACAACAGCAGCAATGCCACAACAAACTTCCAAACAATAAAAATAAAGGCAGATATTGATTTAACATTACCGGAAGATGCAACAGTGAAATCACTTGTTAACATAACTGGAAAAGTAACGGATACTGATGGTAATGTGTTATCAAACCTACCAGTAAATGTAACAGTCAATAATAAGACAGTTCCAACAACTACTGATTCCAGAGGAAATTATATTGTAACTGGTGTAAACGTGGTATTGGGAGAAAACAATGTTACAGTAACAGCGGGTAACAGTACTGTTGAAGCACAACCAGTTAATGGCACATTCACAGCAAGAAAAGTCAAGACAACAATAACAATCAACCCATTACAGGACACAATAATCGGAGACAACGTAACAATCACAGGAAAACTAGTGGATGAAGACAATCAACCAATAAATAATGCAACAATAATAATCAAAGTTGACAATGTAAATGTTGCAAATGTAACTACAGGAAATGATGGAGTATACAATCTCAATTATTCCACACGTATCCTAGGTACACACAATGTAACAAGTACTTACAATGGTAACAATACATATAATGGCAGCAATACATCAACAAGCTTTGAATCAATAATAATCAATGCAAATATTGGTTTAACTTTACCGGAAGATGCAACAGTGAAATCACTTGTTAACATAACTGGAAAAGTAACGGATACTGATGGTAATGTGTTATCAAACCTACCAGTAAATGTAACAGTCAATAATAAGACAGTTCCAACAACTACTGATTCCAGTGGAAATTATATTGTAACTGGTGTAAGTGTGGTCTTGGGAGAAAATAATGTTACAGTAACAGCGGGTAACAGTACCGTTATAGCACAACCGGTTAATGGCACATTCACCGTAAGAAAAGTCAAGACAACAATAACAATCGACCCATTACAGGATACAATAATTGGGGATAACATAACAATCACTGGAAAACTAGTGGATGAACAAAACAATCCAATTGTTAATACAAATACAACAATAACCATAGATGATTTGACAATACTTGTCATAACAGATGAAAACGGAAATATTGTAAGCACAATCCAGGCAAACACTCTTGGACAAAAAACAATAACCATAGAATATGCTGGAAACAATGTATACAGTAATTCTAAGAATAATACTAAGGTAAATGTAATAAAAGACAATGCTACACTAACAGTAAACAAGCCAACAAATGCAGTACCAGACAAGCCAGTAACAATAACAGGAAAATTATATGATAAAAACGGTAAACCGGTAGCAAACATCCCAGTAAACGTAACAATAAACGACAAAACCCTACACACAGTAACAGATGCTAATGGAAACTATGAAGTCATAGCAGACAACATAGTAAGCGGAGTCAATAATGTTACAGTAACATCAGATAACTACAAATACAACACAAAATCTGCACAGGAAAAATTCAATGCAGAAAAAATGGAATCACATATAACAGTAAACAAGATATCTGATCAGAAAATGGATGAAAAAACCATAACCATAACAGGTAAACTCGTAGACGAACAACAAAATCCTATAAACAATGCACCTGTCACAGTAAAAGTAAACAACAATACTTACACTGTAACAACAGACAAATCTGGAAACTACAAATACGTAAATCCAGAAACAATAGTAGGACGTAATAATGTAACTGTAAAATATGATGGCGATGACTATAAGTCCTCAACAGCAAGCACAACATTTACAATTAAAAAGGTTAAAACCATTGTAACAGTTGAATCCATAAAAGCAGTTGTGGGTGAAGACATAACATTCACTGCACATGTAACTGATGAATTTGGAAACAAAGTTACTGGTGGAAACCTGGTATTTAAGGTAAATGGAAGAACATTACGTGTGGACGGACATTTCAATACCAATAATACCAGTCCACTAAAATTAAGTGTAGAGGATGGAATAGTTACAATCACATTAAAGGCTGAACTCTACCTTCGTGACGGAAAAAATATCACAGCAAGTTATAGTGGAAGCAGTAAATATGAAGAAGCAAAAGCAAACACTGCAGAAATGAGTGTGACAAAAAGGTATGCTCAAGTAACAGTGAATGTAACACCAAAAATGGCTAAACAAAATAGTGACATTGTATTCACGGCTACACTAAGAGATGTAACTAAGAATGCTACTAATAAGACATGCTTAACAATTGGTGGAGATGTTATCTTCAAAATTAATGGTGTAACTATTAAAGAAAATGGTAAAGTCAAACGTATCAATGCTACAAGCACTGTAATCAACTATGCATATCACGTACCATCTGGTATGGGCGGCTATGATGCAAACGGTCAGAGAAATTATACTGTTGAAGCAGTATATAATAACAGTATGTACTATCCTGGTGCAAGAGGTTCAAACATATTTAATGTACAAAGAAGCATAGTTAACATTAACTTCTTAAAAACAACATTAAAAGGTAATGTTTTAAGTGTTAAGGCAACATTTACAGATTATGAGAACAAGTATCTTGTTGGACAAAATAAGGTCTGTGTAAAGATTAATGGAGTAACCTATAAGGAAAATGGTAAGGCTAAGTACTTTACCGTGTCTGATGGTAAAGTTGATCTTACAGGCATTAAAGTAGCAAGTGGTACTAAGGTTAAATCTGTCATGCTCGTAACTGGAGCTCGTGAGGGTTATCTTGGTGCACGTGAAACAACAACAAGTATTTCCTAAACACCATTATATATAATTAGAAGTGGGGGTGATTATTTTTATTTCTCCCATTTTTCTTCAATTTTTCAATTATTTTTAAATAGCTTTTTTTTATATATTACTAAAATATAATATCCTTTATTAGTAATATTTCATATTTTTTCATAAAAATTAAAAGATGTACAACATTCTATTCAAAATAAGGTAGCTTTTTATAATTTGTTCAATTAATCAAGGATTAATATTATCTTATTTAATGCATTTAACCTTTTAAAACTTTATATATAATCTAATATATAATAAATAATGTTAATTATTAATTTAACTTATTAATATTTAACATAATTTGACATAACCAAAAATTATTGTACAAAAAAGTAATACAATAATTATTCAAATAGTATAGAACAAATCAACAATAAAATTCACTTTATATAATAAAATAAATAATAATCATAATAAACAAGTATACAATGAATACAAAATATATATCAAAATATAGATAAATCAAAAAAACAATATTACTCCTAAATAACAGGAATACAACACATTGAATAAAAAAAAAGTATTACCATTCAATGAAAAACACAAAAAAACCAAATGATAAAAACAAGTTATTAAATTTATCCAACAATACAAGAACAAAAAAAAGGTTCTATACCCCAAAACAGGTGATAATTACATAAAATTATTATCTAAAAAACAAAAACAATCCTCCAAAAGGAAGGATTAACAAATGTTTTTAAAATAGGAGAAAAAGGCTTAAAAGAAATGATTAATATGATAAATAAAAAAACAACAACATGTTTATTTATAATATTAATTCTAATGATGTTAGGAGTGTCTGTTGTTTCAGCAGAAGATGTAAATAACCAAACAACATCAACTGAACCATCAAATACTGTTACTCAACACGAAATTAATAAAATAAACACTCAAAAAGAAGTAACAACAAGTAATGATGAAATAAGAAATACCAACAAAACAAACAAAAACATCAAAAAAACAACAAAAACAACACCAAACACAATCTCACACGAGAAAACTGTGGAAACCAACAAAATAATAGAAAATAGTGAACAAACAAAATTAGAAACAAACACACTCACGAACAAAACAAATACAACTAAAAAAATAAACAAAATAGCAAGTCAAACACAAAACACAAAAAGCGAAGCACCCACAGTACCAAGTGGATGGACCGTAGTTAATGTTAGTAGTGCTAGTGATTTCACACGTTTTAATACAAATACATATGTCAATATTACTCGCGATATCCAACTAACCGGTAATGGTAACTTACTAAATGGTAATGCTAGAAATTGGATTATTAATGGAAATGGGCATAATATTACTTATACTGGAACACAAACATTAACATTTATTCAAGGTGATGCTACTTCTCAGTTAACATTACATAATATTACTTTTAATAATTTTAGAAATAATGTAATTACTGGAACTAATTCAAAGATTAATGTTACTTATTGTAATTTTATCAATGGTAATAAATCCGCCATAATGTTACAAGGACCAGGATATGTAAAAATATCTGATTCTTCATTTATTAACAATAATAACCCTGGTTCAAGTGACGATGGTGCTACTGCTGGTGGTGGTGCTATTCAGACAAGAGTCACTACAGTAAATGGTGGTTATTTATTAATTGATGATTGTGATTTTATTAATAATAGTGGTGGTCGTGGAGGAGCAATATTCGGTAATGACCCTATGACAATAAATATCACAAGCAGTTATTTTGAAGGAAACCATGCATATAATAAAAATAATACAACCAGTACTGCAAGAAATCCTGCTGTCGATGAAAGAGGTGGTGGTGGAGCTTTATACTTTGAAGATGGTCCTAAATTAAATATTATAGATTGTGATTTTAATCATAATTATATTACCATACCTAATGGAACCACCTATGAAAATAATGTTGTATTAACTTTTACGGGGTCACAAGCTCCTTCTAATGCTTATGGTTATAATAACAAAGTAAATGGAGTTTATGTAACTTGTTTAAATGATACTTATGGTCTTACTGCAAAACCAGTAAATGAAACCGATCAAGGTATATACTTTAATGTAAACCAGTATCCTATTAAAGTGAGTGATATAGATTTTAATACAACTATTAATAATACACAAGATATAGTAATATCAGCTATTGAAACTGGTTTTAGTACTGCAATGGAAAATATTACTTTGCATATAACAATAACTCATCCAAACGGTACCTCCGAATCATTTGATTTAGAAACTGATGATGATGGTAATGCAGTCATTAAGGATTATATTTCAGATGTTGCAGGTGATTTAATTATTAATGTACGTACTGATGATATTTATGGTGACGTGTTACGTAATAGAAGTGGTGTAGTTGGAATAGAACAAGAGAAAATTTATGGTGGTACTACCTCTGTTTTAACTCATGAGTTTTTCCGTCTTAACACAACTACTAGTGTTGGTGGTACTGCTTTGTCTGGTAAGGCATATACTAGTAAGAATTTCAGTATAGGCGTGGTTGATGCTAATGGTAACCCTGTTACTAGTGGTAGTGTGGATTTAGTTGATGCTGATGGTGTTAACCAGACCAGTCCTGTCGTGGATGGTGTGGCCCTTTTCACTTATAACTTTACTCATAAGGGAAGTTATGATTTAACATTCAATTATACTGGTACTGAACTGATTTATAATGAGTCATCTGTTACTGTTCATGTGGACATATCACCAGTGGATTCTACTTTAAGCGTTGATGTTCCGGAGGATATTAGTGTTCTTGAACCATTAACTGTTAATGTTAGTCTAGTTAACGAGGATGGTGAGGGAATACCAGGCCAACCAGTAAAAATATACGTTAACGGAGAAGAACTTACAGGCCCATTCACAACTAATGCATCCGGTGAATTACAGTTACCATTAACTCCAAAGAATAATAGTGACATTACAATCAGAGTAGTATACCCTGGTTCAGATGATATAAATCCAAAAGAATTCAATAAAACAATTCCTGGTACTAGTATTAAACTAGTTGACACTGTCATAGGAGTAAACCTAACTGGTAATGCAGCATTAGGTGAAGAATATAAAATCAGGGTTAACCTCACAGGTAATGATGAATTAATTGATCCATCTAACATAACTGTCAGACTAGGTCTTAACAGTGTTGATGCATCAATGCTCAACTATGATACGGAAAATAAACTATTAACAATCACACTTGTCCCTGACGAAGTAAAACCATACAACTTCAGGCTAAGTTACCCGGGACTAACCGGTGTATACAATCCTGCCGAAACAGTAGATTTCACTGTGACTGTGAACAAGATACCGGTAACCGTACACGTGGATTATGCTGAGGATGACCCAGAAAGTGTTATCCTGATAGTCCGATTCACTGATGAAAATAATAATACTGTTAATGAGGGAACATTCCGTCTTAACATGAATAACAGTGAAGATGAAAGACAAACATATGACACCCAAAACCTAGACGATCCAAACTATAAATGGCCTATAACAGTGGACGAAAACGGAACATATTATATCGACGTTGGAGCAAGGTTCTACCGTGAAGACGGCCTACCATATGCCTATGTAACATATAATGAAAATGACAAGTACAAAGGAGGTACTGGACGTAAAGGTGAAATGGCAGTCAAATATGATATAACAATTGACCTGGACACCTATGAGGACAAAAAACTAACCACGAAGAAAGATACATTCTACATTGACGATGAAGTTTACATATACCTTGACCTAATTAACATGTTTGGTTTCAAACAAAACGGTGATGTAAACATAACAATATACAATGACAAATACCCAAGCCAGGCATTCAAGTACACTAGTCATGCAACACATACAGAAGGATTTAATTTCACATACCATAACCATACAAGCGGGGAATACACTATACTGGTAGAATATCCGGGTAGTGGTGCATACAATCCTTCATTTGCATCCATTAAGTTCACTCTTAAAAAACTGGAATCAACCAGTATTGTTGAAGTTAAGAACAAAACCGCAGGTAACATTACCTTAGGAGTTAAAGTAACTGGTATAGAAGATGAACCAATCAGGAAGGGTAAACTTACCGTGGAAGTTGATGGTGTTCCAAGAGTAGTTAACTTCAAACTTTCAAACGAGGAAGATGAAATAATAATAAACCTTAACGAAATTGGACTAGGAATCAGAAGCACCGATACGGTTAACATAACAGTAACCTATCAGGGAGACGATATACACGCTAGTAGTGTAGCATATGACAAGGAAAGCATAGAATCTGGTAACCCACAACCACTCTCAACAATAACACCAGATAAGGGTACATCCGTTATAAGTGTAACAGTTGAACCAGAAAATGTGACCATAGGCTCACAACTAAATGTTCATGGTACATTAACCGATGTAGACGGCACACCAATCACTGGTGGAAACGTTAACATCACAATACGTGACAAAGAAGGTAACATAGTATTCACAGAAAACAAAACTACAAATGCCCGTGGATACTACAGCCTAGAAGAAGACATAGTCTCTGAAAACTATCCTAGCGGTGAATACACGGTAGAAGTATCATTCAGTGATGATGATCATGAAACAAAGACCGTGACTGAAACTTTTAACATCAGCAAGGTAACCTCAAATATTGAAGTCATACCAGTCAACAACACAGTGGGTAACCTTACATTCAAGGTAGTTCTAAAGGATAATCAGGGAAGACCAATAACTGAGGGTACAGTTAACATAACAGACACTAATGGCAACAGAATAAAAACAGTAAACGTACCAGAAGGAAGTGATGGAGAAGTACTGGTAACAGTTGATTCAATAACCAGCAACGAACCGGTAAGTCTCATAGTAAACTATAATGGTACAAGTAAGTACACAGATGCACAAGATACTGACGCACTAAAAGACTTACAACTAACAACCAGAGACATAACAATTAATGCCAATGTTCAGAACAGTATCTATGGAAACACAACAGTACTAGTAAACGTTACAGATGAAACCACAGGAGAAGCAATACCTGGACTAGAATTTAACATCACAAACAGTACAGGTGACGTTATAGCCAGAGGCACTACTGGTAATGATGGAACAGTACAGGTTAAACTAGATGTTCCAGTAGGTGAAGACCAAACATACAAAGTAGTATTCCCAGCAGGAAACACGACATACTCACCAAAAGAACAGGAATTCACAGTAAATGTAAAACAACGTGAAACAAGCCTAGTAGCAGAACTTGTTAACACAACAGCAGGTAATGTGACAGTACAGGTAAACGTTACAGATAAGGTGAACAATTCCGGAGTAACAAGTGGTAGAATTATCATAACAGATAATGGAAATGTTGTAGCAGACTACTCATATGAGGATGTAGCCACTGGCAGTGTACTGGTTAAAACAAATATCACAGACTCTGATGGTGAACATAACCTGGAAGTAAAATTCACAGGAAACACTAACTACGCTGATGAAACATTCACAAGCTCTAGTCTATCCGGCCTTAGCGTAGACAAACGTAACGCAACAATAGATGTTAACGTGGAAAATGCTACGGTAGGCAATACCACTGTAAAAGTAACCATTACTGATATGGATGGTACAAGTACGGTTGCAAATGCAACAGTAAACGTGTACAGTGATATTGAACAGACAGTCCTAGTCGGTACGGGTGTAACTGATGAAAACGGTAACGTACTTATTAATTTAACAGTACCAGTAGGTACAGAGAACATTTACGTAAACTTCACAGGAAACAATGTATACAATTCAAGCACAACAAGTAAAGCAGTAGAAATTATTGAACGTAACTCTACAATAACAGCTACGCTAACCAATAATACTGCTGGTAATACCACGGTAAAAGTGGAAGTATATGATCCTGTAACTGGTGAACCAGTAACCAGTGGATACGTGAACGTCACATATAATGGTGTGACTGTTGGAAGACAACCTGTCGGACTGGATGGAACAGTGACAATAACCACAAACATAAGCACAATCTCTGATGACATAGCACTAGTCGTGAACTATGAGGGCAGCGATGAATATGCAAATACTAGTTACACAATAGAAAATGTTAATGTAGTAGGCAGAAATGCCACTATAATGGCAGAAGTAACTAACAGTACACTTAACAATGTAACAGTAAGTGTGGACATAGTTGACCCAGTGACTGGTGAATCATTAGGCATAGACAAGGTAAACGTAACCATAGGAGAAGAAACAGTGGAACTGAAAATAGTGGATGGTAAAGTAACATTACCACTAGACTATAGTAGTACACCACAGACAGTTACAATATCCTATGATGGTAACGATACTTTCAACAGGACAGAAAAAACAGTAACCATCACAACAATGCCAAGAGAAGCTACTATCAATGCAACAGTATCTAACAAGACTGCTGGTAACATCACGGTAAAAGTTAATCTTACCGATGCAGCAACTGGTGAAAGACTAGAGCATGGTACTGTAAACATAACCAATAATGGTAGGGTAGTGGCAACAGTAAACCTTGACGAGGACACACTCGTATATGATGAGAACGGATTATTAATACTGGGAACTAACCTAACTGATGCTTTAACATACAGGTTAAGCGTTGAATATGATGGAAGCCCAGAATATGAGGAAAACTCCTTCCAATTAGACAAATTCGATGCAACATACAAGGAATCCAATCTTAATGTAAGTATTCCTAATGCAACCACTGGTAATACAACATTACATGTGAACCTAACAGATCCTGTAACAGGAACGGGACTAAACGGCACAGTAATAGTAACAATTGATGATGGCAAAAAACAGGAATACAATGTAAAAGATGGAAAACTTGAAGAAGCATTAGACTTACCAGTAGGAGCACATGACATCACAATATCATATCCTGGAAGCAACACCTACAACGAAACAACAAAAAATATTCACGTAGATGTACTGCCAAGAGAAATAAATGTGAAAGCAGAAATCACTAACAATACACAGGGCAACATCACCCTGGAAATTAACGTGACCGATGCAACAACAGGTACTGGAGTAAACGGTACAGTAAATGTTACACTCCCTAACGGTACAAATGTAACAGTACCAGTAGTGGATGGTAAAGCAAGTGTTGTGCTTGACATACCAATAAGTGACACAGGTAAACCAGTAACGGTAACATACCCAGCCGATGATGTGAACGAGGAAAAACAAATAGTCACAGACCCTATCACTATCACACAACGTAACAGTACAGTAGAAGCAACAGTAACCAATAACATAGCAAACCATACCACTATAACTGTAAGAGTAGCTGATCCAGTAACAGGAAAACCAGTAACCAGTGGTACCCTAGTAGTCACCGATGACGGTGAAGAAGTAGCACGCATAGACTATAATGACCCAACCGGCGTGGTAGAAGTTCCAACAAACATTACAACTAGTGGTAAACACAACCTCACAGTAATATTTGAAGGCAACGAAAACTACACAAGTAGTGAATACACTGATGACACATTATCCAACCTCAATATTATTAACCGTAAAGCTAACATAACCGTAACACCAAACAATAACACCTTTGGTAACACAACCATAGACGTAACAGTAACTGATAACGCAACTGGTCAAGCATTACCAGAGGGAGGAATAGTTGAAGTATACGATGAAGAAGGTAAACTTGTAGGAAACGGTACAATAGATAGTGAGGGTAAAGTCACAGTAAAAATTGACGTACCTGTAGACACCGAGAAAGTCATAGTCAAATACCTTGGAAACGATACAAGCACAGACCCTGCAACAGTAGAATTTACTGATTTAAGTGTAGAACCTCGTACAAGCCATCTTGAAGCCATAGTATCTAACACCACAGCAGGTAACGTAACTGTAAAAGTAAACCTTACAGATGCAACCACTGGTGAAAGATTAAAAGTTGGAACAGTTAACATCACCAGCAAGGGCGAAGTAGTAGGAACAGTAGACCTCTCAAATGCTGTGGATGAGGACGGATTAGTAGTTATCACTACTAACATTACAGATGTTGGTAACTATGCACTCGTAGTTAACTACTCAGGTAATGATAATTATACTGGAGAAACCTTTAACATAGAATCATTCGATTCAACACCTAAAGAATCCACATTAACAGCAGAATTACATAACACTACTAAGGGTAACACAACACTTGACGTGTCATTTGTTGACCCAGTGACTGGTGAAGGCTTAAACGGTACAGTACATGTGATAGTGGACGGTCAGCAACCAGGACGAGAAGTTAAAATAGTAGATGGTGTACCAGAAGAAGAAGTACTGCTAGACTTACCAGTTGGACAAAATACTGTAAAAGTAGTCTTTGATGGTGATAAAACATATAACGCTACAGAAGACGAGTTCACAGTAAATGTATTGCCAAGAGAAATAAATGTGAAAGCAGAAATCACTAACAATACACAGGGTAACATCACCCTGGAAGTGAACGTGACAGATGCAGCAACAGGTACTGGAGTAAACGGTACAGTAAACGTAACACTCCCTAACGGTACAAACGTACCAGTTCCGGTAGTAGATGGTAAAGCAAGCGTAGTGCTTGACATACCAATAAGTGACACAGGCAAACCTGTAACCGTAACCTACCCAGATGATGGAGTAAACAAAGCTACAAGCATCACCACAGAACCAATAAGTATAACACAACGTAACAGTACAGTAGAAGCAACAGTTACAAACCCAGTAGCCAACAAGACTGAAGTAACAGTAAAAGTAGTTGACCCTGTAACTGGAGAACCAATCACAAACGGTGACGTTGTAGTAACAATTGGTGAAGAAGAAGTGGGCAGATTACCAGTAGGACAGGACGGAACAGTAGTAGTGCCACTCAACATTACAGACAAAGGCACATACAATTTCAACGTAACCTTTACCGGTAACGAAAACTACACAGAATTTACACAGGAAATCAAAGGCATAGAAATACTGGGTAGTGAATCAGAGTTCAATGTAAGTGTAACTAATGCTACACAGGGTAACGTGACAATTAAGGTAGACCTCGTTGACCCAGTAACAGGTGAAAAATTACCTGTAGATGCAGTTAATGTAACTGTTGGCACAGAAACCGTGGAAGTCAGGGTAAACCCTGATGGTACAATCAACGTGCCACTCGATGTTGGACCAAACGATATCACAATATCATATCCTGGTAACAACACATACAACGGAACCAGTAAAACAGTACATGTTGATGTGGATACTCGTGCAATGAATGTCGTTGCAAATGTAACCAATATGACTGCTGGTAACATCACAGTAAGAGTCAATGTAACAGATGCTGTAACGGGTAAACCTGTGACTAGTGGAAAAGTTAACATTACACTTGGCGGTGAAGTTGTTGGAGAAGCAGACATCCAGGAGGATGGAACAGCTACCGTATACACTAACATTACCAGGACAGGTAAGTACACACTAGTAGCAAATGTAGGTGGAAACACTAACTATACTGACACTTACACTAATATTGATGCATTTGACAGCACACCAAAAGAGTCCAATATCACAGCAGAAGTACCGGTCAATGTTAAAGGTAACACTACTGTTAATGTAACATTTGTTGATCCTGTAACTGGTGAAAAACTTAACGGTACAGTATACGTTTCAGTAAATGGAAGCAAACCTCTTCCTGTAACTGTTGTTGATGGTGTTGGTGGAATACCAGTTGACCTGCCGGTAGGTAACAGTACCATAAGTGTAACATTTGATGGTGACGAAACCTATAATGAAACAGGCATGGAATTCAATGTAACAGTCGAACCAAGAAGTATTAAGATGGATTATACTATTACTAATCATACTCAGGGTAATGTTACAATTGAAGTGACCGTGAATGATACAGAAACTGGAGAAGGCATAAACGGAACAGCAATCGTATTCGTTGATGGTACTCCGGTGGAAGTAGAAATCATTGATGGTGTAGGTACCGTAGTGCTTGACATACCAGTAACTGGTGGAATAGTAAGCGTATCATACCCAGCTGATGACACATACATGAAAATTCCAGCAACAACACCAGAAAACGTTGAAGTTACACAGCGTAACAGTAGTGTAACAGCACGTCCTGGAAACACAAGTGCAAACAGTACCAGTGTAATCGTAACACTAACTGATCCAGTAACCGGAGAACCAATAACCAGTGGTACAATAGTAGTCACAGATAATGGCGTGGAAGTAGCACGCATAGACTTTGAAGATACTACAGGTGTGGTGGAAGTTCCTACCAATATTACAACTAGTGGTAAACATAACCTAACAGTAATATTTGAAGGTAATGAAAACTACACGAAGAGTGAATACACTGATGACACATTATCCAACCTGGATATTAGTAATCGTAAGGCTAACATAACCGTAACACCAAACAATAACACATTTGGTAACACCACCATCGACGTAACAGTAGTTGATAACGCTACAGGTCAAGCATTACCTGCTGGTGGAATAGTAGAAGTATACGATGAAGAAGGTAAACTTGTAGGAAACGGCACAATAGGAGATGACGGAAAAGTCACAGTAAAAATAGACGTACCTGTAGACACAGATAAGGTAACAGTCAAATACCTTGGAAACACTACAAGCTACGACCCTGCAACAGTAGAATATGATAACATAAAACTAGAACCACGTACAAGTAACGTACAAGCAATAGTAACCAACAAGACAAATGGAAACATAACAGTCAAAGTGAACGTAACCGATGCAATCACTGGAAAACCTGTAAGTAGTGGAACAGTTAACATAACACTAAACGGAGAAGTAGTGGGAACAGCAAATATCCCTGATGACCTACAAGATGATGGAACAGTAATAATCCACACCAACCTTAACGAGACAGGCAACTACAAACTAGTAGCCAAGTACAGTGGAGACGAAAACTACACATCTGAAACATTCACAACAGAATCATTTACCAGCATACCAAAAGAATCACAGGTAACAGCAGAAATACCTAACAAGACCAAAGGAAACACGACAATAGAAATAAAACTAGAAGACCCAGTAACAGGTGAAGGCTTAAATGGTACAGTATACGTCACACTACCAAACGGTACCAGCCTACCAGTAACAGTAACTGATGGTAATGGTGAATTACTGCTTGACCTACCAGTAGGAGACAATACCATAACAGTCAAGTATCCATCAGACAACAAGTATGATGAAAACACAACCATGATACAGGTAACAGTCGAGCCACGCCAAATCAATGTAGAAACAGAAATCACCAACAATACACAGGGCAACATAACACTAGAAGTAACTGTGACCGATGATGAAACTGGTGTTGGAGTAAACGGTACGGTAAACGTTACACTACCAAACGGTACAAACGTACCAGTACAGGTAGTAGATGGTAAAGCAAGCGTAGTGCTTGACATACCAATAAGTGACACAGGCAAACCTGTAACCGTAACCTACCCAGATGATGGAGTAAACGAACCTACAAGCATCACCACAGAACCAATAAGTATAACACAACGTAACAGTACAGTAGAAGCAACAGTAACAAACCCGGTAGCCAACAAAACAGAAATAACAGTAAAAGTATTTGATCCAGTAACAGGAGAACCAATCACAACTGGAGAAGTAATAGTAACAAACGGTGACGAGGAAATAGGCAGATTACCAGTAGGACCAGACGGAACAGTAACAATACCAGTAAACGTACCAAGCAAGGGCAACTATGACTTCAACGTAACATACACAGGAAACGAAAACTACACAGGATTTACCAATGAAATAAAAGATGTGAACATATCAGGTAGTGAAACACAATTCAACGCAACCTTAACCAATAATACACAGGGCAACGTAACAATAAAATTAGACCTCATAGACCCAGTAACAGGAGAAAAATTACCAATAACTAGTGTGAACGTAACATTACCAGATGGAACAACAACAGAAATACCAGTAAGCCCAGAAGGTACAATCAAGGTACCACTAGGTGTTGGAGAAAACAATATACTAGTCTCATACCCTGGAGACGACACATACAATGCAACCAGCATACCAATAAAAGTTAACGTAGAACCACGTGAAGCAACAATAGACGTGAACATAACAAACACAACAGCAGGAAACACCACAGTCAAAGCCAAAGTAACAGACCCAGTAACCGGAAAACCAGTCACAAGCGGAGAAGTATCAGTAACATCCAACGGAGTAGAAGTAGGAAGACTACCAGTAGGACCGGACGGAACAGTAACCATACCAACAAGCATAGCCTCAACCGGAACATACCCACTAGTAGTAACATATCATGGTAACGAAAACTATGGTAACGTAACCAAACAAACAAATCCAATAACAGTAACACCAAAACAATCAAAAATAACAGCAGAACTAGCAAACAAGACAAAAGGAAACACCACAGTAAGTATTAATCTTGTTGACCCAGTAACCGGAGAAGGATTAAATGGTACAGTAACAGTAACACTACCAAACGGTACCAACATACCAGTAAAAGTAACAAACGGAAAAGCTAACATACCAGTAGATCTCCCAGTAGGAGACAACACACTAAAAGTCACATACCAAGGAAACAACACCTATGACAGCGTACACTACGAAATACCAGTAAAAGTAGAAAAACGAGAAACAAGCATAACAAGCAGAGTAGTTAATGCTACTGCTGGAAGCGTAACACTCAACACAAACATAAAAGACAAAACAACAGGAAAACCAGTCACCAGTGGAAGAATAGTAGCAAAAGCAAACAACAAAGTAATAGGAACAGCAACACCAGACTCAAACGGTAATGCAATAATCACAACAGACATAACCAAATCCGGAGATTACAACATCATACTAGAATACGAAGCATCTTCTGACTATGAAAACAGCAACACATCAACAGGAAATATAAACATAAAACCAAGAGAATCCAAAGTAACACTAGCAGTAACGAACAACACACTAGGAGACACAAAAGTCAACATAACAATGACAGACCCAGCAACAAACAAACCAGTAAATGGAGAAGTAATAGTAACATTACCAAACGGCAAAAACATAACTGCCAAAGTAGAAAATGGTAACCTAGTAATGCCGGTAGACCTCCCAGTAGGAGACAGTACAATAAAAGTCACATACCCTGGAAATGATACCTATGATGACGTAGTAGTAACAATACCAGTAAAAGTCAACAAACGCCAAACAAGTGCAACAGCCAAAGAATTAACAAACACTGCAGGAAACGTAGCAGTAGAAGTACAAGTCACAGACGACAAAACAGGACAACCAGTAAACAACGGAGAAGTAACAATCACAGTAGACGGAAAACAAGTAGGAAAAGCACCAGTAAGAAATGGTGTCGCAAAAGTAAACACCAACATATCACGAACAGGAAACTACAAGCTAAACATCAAATACGATGGAAGCCCAGAATATGACAGCACAGAGACAAGCATAACAGAAAAAGTCAAACCAAGACAAGTACAAGTAGATGTTAAAGTAGTAAACAACACAGTAGAAGACACCAAACTAGAAGTAACAGTAACCGACACACTAACAGGAAAAGCAGTGCCAAACGAAACAGTAACAGTAACCCTACCAAACGGAACCATAATAAAAGTAACAACCGACAAGAACGGAAAAGCAACCATAAAAACAGAAACAAAACAAGGAAACAACTCAATAAACGTAAAAATAGAAGGAAACGATGTATACAACACATCAACAACCACCATAAACACCACAGTAGAAAAGGTTAAAGTCAAAGTAGTAGTCGACAGCGTAGTAGGAATAATAGGTGAACGCATAATCCTAACAGCACACGTAACAGACATATACGGCAAAGCAGTAAATGGTGGAAACCTAGTATTCAAACTAAACGGACGCTCACTACAAACAGACGGACGCTTCGACACAACCACCAACAAAGCAATGAAACTCAAAGTAGTAAACGGACTAGTAATATATACAATGACAGCCGATCTATACCTAAGAGCAGGTAAAAACATCACAGCAAGCTACAGTGGAAGCTACAAGTACGAATCAGGCAAAGCAAATGTAGCCGAAGCAAACATCAAGAAACGAACAGCAAAAGTAACAGTAAACACAAACCCAAAACAAGTAAAACAAGACAAAAACATAACATTCACAGCAACAATAAAAGACATAACAGGCACCAGTAAAACCATGATAAACGAAGACGCATACGTAATCTTCAAAATAAACGGCAAAACAATAAAAAACAACAAAGGAGAAAACATAAAAGTCAAAGTAGTAAACGGTAAAGCCAAGTACACCTACCACGTCCCACTTGGAACAAGCGGAATGGTAGACGGACACAAACGAGAATACATGGTAACAGCAGTCTACGCAAACGATAAATACTACCCAGATGCAAGAGACACAGTAGCATACAATGTCGAAAGAAGCAAAACCACAATAAACATAACAACAGCAACAGTCAAAAACGGCAAACTCTCAATAAAAGCAAACATATACGACCAATACGGTAAAAACGTTATCGGAAAAAGCAGTGTATCCATAAAAGTAAATGGTAAAACATTTAAAATAAATGGAAAAACATTCACACAAGTAAATAATGGAAAAATCAGCATAAACAATCTCGACCTCAAAGGAAACAAAGTAAAATTACTGACAATCATAACCGGTGAAAGACAATCATACCTTGAATCACAGGTCACAACCCGAAACGTAAAAACATAATTAGAATCTAATAAAAAGTGGAATAACATACTAGATTATTCACGAAAAAATGGATAGACATGTAAAACAACAAAAAAAATAAAATTTATGAGTAGAATGATAATGTATGATAAATATAATATCATACATCTTTACTCATAATTTCATTACAATTTTTTTTATATTTTAAGCTAAATAAAATCTCCAGAAAAAACATATAAACAAACAACTACTTTTAAAAAAAGATTTAACAAATATACAAATTTTATGTAATTATAATGTAATATTAACAAAGCATATTACAGTAATACTCTATTAAACAATATTAAATAAAATATTTTTACAATGATAATATTATAATGTACATTAATAAACAACACTATTTTTCTTAAAAATATCCATAAAAAAGACCAAAACACTAAAAAATTGTACAATAATAAGTCAAAAATGGATATAAAATCATATAAATATTATAATGTTCAAAAATATCAATGTAGATAATTCTACAATTAAGTTTATTGACAAAAAAATGCAACATTTTCTAAAAAAACATGAAAAATGACTTGCATATATTCAACAATAAACAAAAAAAAATAACAGAATATAATATAAAATCTAAACAAAAAACACAACAAAAAACAAATACAACACAAAAAAAAAGACACAACAAGACCAGAAACTACTAGAAAAAAATATTATATTCACGAAAATATACAAAGGAGAAAAGAAAAATAAAGAAAAACAAAATCATCAAATATTAAACATATTATGATGAAAAAAATATTAAAAGCGAGAAAAGGACTATGATAAAAAGAAACAAAGCAATACTCTGTTTCATCCTAGTCATGTTCATCACTTTAACAGGTTGTTCACTTGTAGCTGCAACCGATAATGCAGACCACAACACAACAACCACAACAATAACAAAAGAGGTAACACAAAATGCACAAAATAACCAAAACAACAACCTACAACAAACACAAAGTGACGACAACACTATCGAGGAGACAGATGATCAAAATGCGGTAAAACAAAACAAAACAAATGCAAAGGCAAAAACAATAAATAAAGTTACAAACAACACAAAAAACACCAAAACAGATATCTCAACAGTAACCCAAGCTTCAAATATAACTGGAAACAGGCAGGGTGATTTTATACTGGGTGATGATATTAATTTAGGAACTGCTAAAATTACTATTACAGGTGCTTTCACATTAGATGGACAAGGACATACAATCAGCAGACCTGATGGTTCAGGAACTTCAATTACTACTTCTGGTAGTATAACTAGTCCTATAATCATTAAAAATGTTGTTTTTAAGGATTTAGCCGGTACAAATTCAGTATATTTTGATGGTTGTACAGATGTCTTAATAGAAAATTGTACTTTTATTAATTGTAGTATAGGTTCAGGAATAATATATTTAAAAGATGGTGCTAACCTTAGAATGAAAAATACTGAGTTTTATGGTGTATCTCCTATACTTCATGTATATTCAAGTGCAACGTGGACCGGTTCTCTTTCAACGGCCAGTCTTTCTGAAATAAGATATAATGGTACTGAAATTAAAACAACCGATTTTGGAGCTAGTTCATCTAAAAGAATATTTACGCAGAAAGCAAAAGTTGTATTTTTATATCTTGATGTTGATAATATATTTGTTAATGAAACAAAGACTTATAATATTAATATAGGTGAACAATCAGCTACTCAAGGTGGGGATATTAACAAAACATTTGAGCCTATTACAGGACCACTTTCATATAAACTATTAAATTCAGAAGGTAATGAACTTACACATGGTTCAGATTCATCAGCTAATGGTGTATTATCATTTGATTATACATTCAATAAAAAAGGAGAATATTATATTCATTACGCTTATGATGGATTAGATAATTATAAAGCTATTAATGGTACTAAAACCATTAAAGTTTATGAAACCAGTTCCATGTCAAATGTTAATATAGCTTCAATATCAGCTACTGATGGTGTAACTGTTCAGGTAAATGTTAAAAATAGTACTGGTAGTACTGTTCCTAGTGGTATAGTTAAAATGACTGTTAAAAATAATACTTACGAAGGTACTTTTGAAGGTACTGTAGAAAATGGTGTTGCAACTATTAACTTACCTGGTACTTTAGTAGGTGGAACTTTTAATACTGTCATTAATTTTACGGGTGATGAAGAAAATTTCATTGCACCATCTTCAATTACTGATACTTTAGATCTTGGTCATGAACAAACTGATATAAATGTTGTTCTTCCTAGTGAGTTTAAGGTGGGTGAACCTTTCACTTTCGATGCATATCTCACAGATAGTTCTGGTAACGGTCTTGAAGGGCAACCATTAGTTGTTAAGATTAATGGTGAAACTCTTGGTGGTCCATACACTACTGGATCTGAGGGTAATATTAGTCTAACTTATACTCCTACCAGTAATTCTACTATTACAATTAGTGTAGAATATGCTGGTACAGAGGATTATTCTGGTAAAACTGTTGAAAAAGTGATTAGTGGTTCCAGTATTTCCTTGATGGATCCGGTAATTAACTTTTATACTACTGGTGATGCTAGTATCGATGAGGAATATGTTGTATTGGTTAATGTAACTGCTGGTGATGAATTACTTGATTCAAGTGATTCTCATATTGTATTAGATGCTAATTATATACATCTAGAGGATAACCAATTTAGTCAGTATGATTCTGTTAATAAGCTTTGGACTATAAAGTTCACACCTTCTAAAATGGTGAATCATACTATTATATTTAATTATCATGAAGTAGTTGGAAAAATTAACAGTGCAACTAAAAATATTACTGTTCCTGTTGAAAAGCTTCCTTCATTTATTGAATTATTTTATGCTGAGGATGATCATAGTAATGTCACTTTAGCTGTTGGTATTAGAGATGCTGAGGGTAATCTTATTAAAGATGGAAACTTGCATCTTAATATGAATAACACTGAAAGTGAAAGACAAGATTATAATCTAAGTGATCTTAATAATGACTTATATGATTATAAGTGGAATATTACTATTGATGAGGGTAGAAATCTTTATTTAATTTATCTGGATCCTAAGTTTTTCAGAGAGGATGGGGAACCATACGCATATGTTACATTTAGTAAATCAGATAAGTATCAAGATAATGGTAAATCTATTAGTAGTATGGATGAAGCTAGTAAACATGACACTTATGTTAAATTAAATACTTATGAAGATGAATATAATACAACTATAAAAAAGGTGTTCTATCTTAATGAAACGGTATATATACACCTTGATATATTCAATCTCCAGAATTTCCCTCAAAATGGTAAATACAACATAACTATTACTAATAACAATAACCAAGAATCAGTATTTTATGCTGATCAAACTTCAAATAACAAAGACGGTAGTACTCAACACTATCTTCCTAGTATTCTTGGGGCAGGGGAATATACTGTAATAGTAAATTATTATGGTAGTGGTGGTAACAGGCCATCATCGGCTACTACAACATTCACAGTACTTAAACTTGAATCAACTACAGTAGCACGTATTATAAATAATACTGCAGGTAATGTTTCAATCGGTGTAAAAATATTAGGTCAACATAATGAAGCTATACGTACTGGTAAGTTAACAGTTGAAGTGGATGGAGTGCCAAGAGTAATAAGCTTCACTAAAGTTGATGCAAATGATGAAGTTATAATAAATCTTAATGATCTTAACCTTGGTATTACAACCACAAGCACAGTACCTATAACTATTACCTATCAAGGAAATGACAGGTATCAAAGTAGTGTAGCATTGGATGCTGCAACTATTGGTGAAGGACTAACACCAGAATCATTATCAACTATTACTGCAGATCCTGGAGTGACAGTAATAAATGTTACAATAGATCCTAGCAGTACTGTGACAATTGATAACAAGTTTAACGTGTATGGTTATCTTACAGAAGTTGATGGAACACCAATAACAACAAGTAACCTTAACATTACCATAATAAATCCTGATGGAAGCATTAAATCATCAGAAAACATTACAACACGGGGTAATGGGTTCTACGATAAAGAATTTACTGCAACAGTTGGCGAATACGAAGCAGGAGAATACAAGGTAAACATATCATATTATGATGAAAACCATAATATTGTAAATGTAACTAAAACATTCACTATACGTAAAATATCAACCAATATGGCAGTAACAGTAGAAAACACTACAGTTGGTAACATCACACTACGCGTAAAAGTTACTGATGAAAATGGAAACCCAATAAGTGAAGGTAAGATAAACATCACAGACCATGAAGACAACATAATATGCAATGATGTAGAATTAAACAGTAATGGTGAAGCAACACTACCACTTACTACGATAACAAGTAACATAGAAAACATTTTTTATGTTGTTTACTACAATGGTACAAGCAAATATGCATCAAATTCATATAATGATATGATATTGGATTATGATATAATTACACGTAACATTACAATTAGTGCAACTCCTGTAAATGACACGTATGGTGATGTACAAGTTAAAGTAAACATATCAGATGCAACAACAGGTGCAGGAATAATAGGAGCAGAATTCAATATTACTGATAGTGAAGGTAATGTTGTTGGTACTGGTACAACCGGTGCTGATGGAATAATCAGTATCACGTTAACAGAGGATTTACCTGTGGGTAATAATACTTTGAAAGTGGTATTCCCTGAGGGTAATGAAACCTACTCTGCTAATACTCTGGAATTTACTGTTGACATTAAACAACGCAGCACAGACATTGACGTGAGTGTTGCTAACACTACTGCTGGTAATGTAACTCTTAAAGTAACATTAACAGACCCTAATGATCTTTCAAAGATTATTAGTAACGGTACAATTATTATTACTGATAATGGTGTAGTAGTTGCTAATCATACATTCACTGGCAGTGCTGATGGAATAGTTTATGTAAAAACTAACATCACAGACTCTGAAGCAGAACATAACCTTGAAGTATTATTCACTGGTAATGAAGTTTATGCTGATGCAACATTTGATGACACCGAAGGCGTACTAGACTTCGTGGTTGCTAAACGTAACTCAACAATCACTGTTGACCCAACCAACAATACAATTGGTAACACCACAATCAAGGTAACAATACTTGATGAAGATGGAACAACAGGTGTATCTGATGCAGTTGTGAACATATACACTGATGATACCAAGACTGTACTAATAGGTACTGGTGTAACTGGTAATGATGGTACAGTAGATATACTATTGAATGCAACACCTGGAACTACAGGTTTCTATGTGGAGTATCCTGGTAACACTACCTATGATGCAAAGAACACAACAGAAACAATTAATCTTGAAAAACGATTAACTAGTGTGAATGCTTCACTTGTTAACAGTACTGCTGGTGATGTCTCAGTTCGTGTGAACGTTACTGATAAGACTACTGGCACTCCGTTAACAGAGGGTACAATTGTTATCAAAGACAAGGATGGTAATGTTGTAGCAGAAGTTCCAGTAACAGGTGATAATCCTGGATATGTTGATGTAAAAACCAACATCACAGGTTCCGGTGATAATAAGTTAACCGTTGAATACAAGGGAACTGATGTATATGATGATGCAACATTTGATGATACCGATAACGTATTATCATTTACTGTTGATAAACGTAATGCTACAGTAGATTATGAAGTTGTAAACTCTACACTTAATGATACTGTTATAAAAGTAACCTTACTTGACCAGGATGGTGTAACACCAGTAACTGGCGGTACAGTAAACGTATACATAGATGGTGTGGAAAATCCTATTGGAAGTAACACTACTGATGAAAATGGAGTAACACTCATTAAATTAGATGTGCCTGTAGATACAACTCAGCTTGTAATTAATTATACTGGTAACACCACATATAATGAGAATGTAACTACTAAGCCTATTAGTATCACTCCTCGTATGGTTAATGTTACTGCATCAGTTACTAATGTTACTGCTGGTAATGTGACTGTTCGTGTGAACGTTACTGACATTGCTAAGGATAATGTTGTAAGTTCTGGTATTGTTAACATTACAGTTAATGGTGAGGTTGTTGCAAGTATTAACCTTGAGGATGCTGAATTCGAGGATGATGGTACTGTACTGGTCACTACTAATGTTAGCGAAACCGGAAGGTATAAGTTAACAGTAGTATATGATGGCAGTCCACTTTATGGTGAAGAATCATATAATCTTGAAGCAATCAATGTATTACCTAAAGAATCCAATATCACAGCAGAAGTACCTGTCAAGGTTAAAGGTAACACTAGTGTTAATGTGACACTTGTTGACCCAGTAACTGGTGAAAAACTTAACGGTACAGTTTACGTATCTGTTAATGGTGCAAGGGCAGTGCCTGTTGAAGTAGTAAATGGTACTGGTGTATTGCCTGTTGACATGAATGTTGGCAGTAACACTGTGAATGTAACATTCAATGGTGATGAAAAATACAATGAAACTCGATACGATTTCACTGTAACAGTTGATCCTCGTACTGCAGTTGTAGAAGCAGAATTTACCAACAGTACTCAGGGTAATGTAACACTCAAAGTAACAGCTAAGGATGAAGAAACCGGTGAAGGCATCAATGGTACTGTGGAAGTAACTTTACCAAATGGTACAAAAGTTAACGTCCCAGTTGTTGATGGTGAAGCAAGTGTTGTTCTTGACATACCAATAGATGGAGAAAATCCTCAACAGGTAGGTATTAAATACCTCGAGGATGACACTTACCCAGAAAAGGTATTACCATCTGAAAGTGTTACTGTTGAACAGCGTAACAGCAGTGTAACAGCAGTGCCTGGAAGCACTAGTGCAAACAGTACCAGTGTAATCGTAACAGTAACTGATCCTGTAACTGGTGAACCTATATCTAGTGGTACTATTGTTGTTACTGATAATGGTGTTGAAGTTGCAAGAGTTGAGTTTAACGATGAAACTGGAGTAGTTGAAGTTCCAACCAATATTACAACCAGTGGACCACACATGTTAAACGTAACATTCACAGGTAACGCTAACTACACTGATGCTAACTACACAGATGATGCATTATCCAATATTAATATTGCAAATCGTACAGCTAAAATTGATGTAACACCTGGTAACAGTACATTTGGTAACACTACTATTGATGTAACAGTCACTGATAGCCAAACTGGTAATCCATTACCTGAAGGTGGAAAAGTAGTTGTATATGATAAGGATGGTATAGAAGTTGGTAACGGTACAATCGACAAAAACGGTAAAGTAACCGTACCAGTAGACGTACCTGTAGACACTACAGAACTTGTAGTCAAATACCTTGGAAACGAGTCAAGCTATGATCCTGTAAATGTAATTTATACTGATATCAAAGTTGAACCTCGTGCAAGTAACATGGTAGCAACCGTAACTAATGCTACAGCTGGTAACATTACTGTAAAAGTAAACCTTACTGATGCAACTACTGGTGAAAGATTAACTGTTGGAACAGTTAACATAACCAATAAGGGCGAAGTAGTAGGAACAGTAGACCTATCAAGTGCTGTTCTGGATGAGGACGGATTAGTAGTTATCAGTACTAACATTACTAATGTTGGTAATTATGCACTCGTAGCTAACTACTCTGGTAATGAGAATTATACTGGAGCAACATTTAACATTGAATCATTCGATTCTACAGCTAAACAGTCCAATATAACAGCAGACATACCAAACACTACTAAGGACAACACTACAATAAATATTAAACTGGTTGATCCTGTGACTGGTGAAGGCTTAAATGGTACAGTATATGTTATCGTTGACGGCCAGGAACCAGGACGAGCAGTAAAACTAGTAGATGGTGTACCGGAAGATGAAGTAAAACTCGACTTACCAGTTGGTAATAGCACTGTAAAGGTAGTGTTTGATGGTGATAAAACCTATAATGCTACAGAACATGAATTCAATGTAACTGTTGAGCCACGTAAAATTAATGTGAACGCTACATTAACCAACACCACACAGGGTAACATTACACTCGAAGTTAACGTTACCGACAGTGAAACAGGTGTTGGCGTAAACGGTACTGTAAATGTTACACTACCAAACGGTACAAACGTAACAGTACCAGTAGTTGATGGTAAAGGAGTAATTGTTCTTGACATTCCAATCAATGAAAGTAGTGATAAACCGTTAGTGGTTACATTCCCTGCTGATGGAGTGCACAATGAAACAACTGTAAACACAACCAACACATTAACAATAAACAAACGTGACAGTAAAGTAACCGCACAGGTAACTAATGCTGTAGCCGACAAAGCAGAGATTACTGTAACAGTAGTAGACCCAGTAACAGAACAACCAGTTACAAGCGGTAACATAACAGTATATCTTGCAGATGAAATTGTTGGTAAAGCAGAACTTGGCCCTGATGGAACTGTAATAGTCAAAGCTGATTTACCAGTAAAAAGCACGTACAACTTAAAAGTTGTATATGAAGGCAATACTAACTACACAGGTGATTCAACAGACTTAGAAAATGTTGAAATATTGGGTAGTGAATCAGAGTTCAATGTAACTGTAACTAACACTACACAAGGTAATGTGACTATTAAGGTTGACCTTGTTGACCCAGTAAGTGGTGAAAAATTACCAGTAGATAAAGTAAATGTAACATTACCTGGTGAAGAAACACCTAAAGAAGTTCAAGTAAACCCTGATGGTACAATCAACGTGCCACTCGACGTTGGACCAAACGATATCAATATATCATATCCTGGTGATGAAACATACAACGCAACCAGCATACCAGTACATGTTGACGTAGATACACGTGCAATGAATGTCGTTGCAGAAGTAACTAATATGACTGCTGGTAACATCACTGTAAAAGTGAATGTAACTGATGCAACTACGGGTAAACCTGTAACTAGTGGAAAAGTTAACATTACACTAGGTGGTGAAGTTGTCGGAGAAGCAGACATCAAAGAGGATGGAACAGCTACCATATACACCAATATTAATAAGACTGGTAAGTACACACTAGTAGCAAATGTAGGTGGAAACACTAACTACACAGATACTTACACCAATATTGATGCATTTGACAGCACACCAAAAGAATCCAACATCACAGCAGAAGTACCAGTCACGGTTAAAGGTAACACTACTGTAAATGTAACATTTGTTGACCCAGTAACAGGTGAAAAACTTAACGGCACAGTACTCGTATCAGTAAATGGAAGCAAACCTGTCCCGGTACAGGTTGTTGATGGTGTTGGTGGAATACCAGTAGACCTGCCAGTAGGTAACAGTACCATAAGTGTAACATTTGATGGTGACGAAACCTATAATGAAACAGGCATTGAATTCAATGTAACAGTAGAACCAAGAAGTATTGATGTAGGTTATACTATAACCAACAATACACAGGGAAATGTTACAATTGAAGTAACCGTGAACGATACAGAAACAGGAGAAGGCATAAACGGAACCGCTATCGTATTCGTTGATGGTACTCCAGTAGAAGTAGAAATCAAAGATGGTGTAGGTACAGCAGTACTTGACATACCAGTAACTGGTGGAGAAGTAAGCGTATCATACCCAGCTGATGACACCTACAAGGAAGTTCCAGCTACAACACCAGAAACCGTAACTGTAACACAACGTAACAGCAGTGTAACAGCACGTCCTGGAAACACCAGTGCAAACAATACAAGCGTAATCGTAACAGTAACTGATCCTGTAACTGGTGAACCAATAACCAGTGGTACTATTGTTGTCACTGATAATGGCGTGGAAGTTGCTCGCATAGTCTTTGATGACACAACGGGTGTGGTGGAAGTTCCTACTAACATTACAACTAGTGGACCTCACAAGTTAAACATCACCTACCTGGGTAATGAAAACTACACAGAAAGCAGCTACACAGACGAAGCATTATCAAATATAAATATTGCAAACCGTACAGCTAACATCACAGTAACACCAAACAATAACACAGTTGGTAACACTACAATTGACGTAACATTAGTTGATAGTGTGACTGGTGATGCATTACCTGAAGGTGGAATAGTCGAAGTATACGATGAAAACGGTCAACGTGTAGGAAATGGTACAATCGGCAGTGACGGAAAAGTCACAGTACCAATAGAAGTACCAATAGACACGAAGAATGTAACTGTCAAGTACCTTGGAAACACTACAAGCTACGACCCAACCGAAAAAGAATTCACTGAACTATCACTAGAAAAACGTGCAAGTAACATAACAGCAGAAGTAACCAATACAACTGCTGGTAACATCACAGTAAAAGTGAACGTAACCGATGCAACAACCGGAAAACCTGTAAGTAGTGGAACAGTTAACATCACACTAAACGGAGAAGTAGTGGGAACAGCAACTATTCCTGATGACCTAAAGGAAGATGGAACAGTAATCATCCACACCACTCTTAACGAGACAGGTAACTACAAACTAGTAGCCAAATACAGTGGAGACGAAAACACAGCTGGTGAAACATACACTACCAACGCATTTGATGCAACACCTAAAGAATCACAGGTAACCGCAGATATTCCTAACAAGACCAAAGGAAACACTACAATAGAAGTGGAACTTGTTGACCCAGTAACTGGTGAAAAACTTAACGGTACAGTATATGTAACCCTACCAAACGGTACCAATGTACCAGTAGAAGTAATCGAAGGAACTGGTAAAGCATTACTAGACCTACCAGTAGGAGAAAACACTCTTACAGTCAAATATCCATCAAACAATAAGTATGATGAAGATGTAATCACATTACCAGTAACCGTGGAACCACGTAAAATCAACGTGAACGCTACATTAACCAACACCACACAAGGAAACATAACCTTAGAGGTAAATGTGACCGACGATGAAACAGGTGTTGGCGTAAACGGTACAGTGGAAGTAACCCTACCAAACGGTACAACAGTACCAGTAACAATAGTGGATGGAACTGCAACAGTAGTACTGGACATTCCAATCACCAACAATACTGGTGAACCGTTAGTTGTTAAATTCCCTGCTGATGGAGTAAACAATGAAACCATAGTAAACACTACTAACACGTTAAGTATAGAAAAACGTGATAGTACTTTAACTGCAGAGGTTTCACCTAAAGTTGCAAACAAAACATCAGTAATAGTGGAAGTACGTGACCCAGTAACAGGAGAACCAATCACAAGTGGATATGTAAACATAACCATTGGTGATAAACTGATTGGAAGAGCACCAGTTGGACCTGATGGAACAGTAGAAGTAATGGTTAACATTGCCGATAAAGGAACATACGACTTGAATGTAACCTTTGAAGGAGACGAAAACCATACCAGTTTCACAAGAGAATTAACCGGCGTACCTATAATGGGAAGTGAATCCAAACTAAACCTCACACCATTAAACACAACCAAGGACAACGTAACAATCAAGGTAGACCTCTATGACCCAGTGACAAATGAAACACTACTACTAACTACAGTGAATGTAACATTACCAGATGGCACAACCACAGAACTACCAGTAAGTGAAGAAGGTACAATTACTGTGCCACTAAGTGTTGGTGAACAGAACATCACAGTAAGCTATCCTGGTAGTGACACGTTCAATGCTACAAGCACGCCACTAAACGTGACCGTGGAACCACGCAGCACCAATGTCGACGTAGAAGTAACCAATAACACAGCAGGTAACACAACAGTAAAAGTAAACGTAACTGATAGTGAAACAGGCGAACCAGTAACTAGTGGAAATGTAACAATCACAGTAAACGGTGAAGAAGTAGGAAGACTACCAGTAGGACCAGACGGCACAGTCACAATACCTACAAGCATATCCTCAACAGGAACCTATCCAATAGTAGTAACATATGAAGGTAACAATGACAGTGCACCAGTCACAAAACAGGCAGATACAATAACTGTAACACCAAAAGAATCACAAGTAACCGCAGAGTTAACAAACAATACAAGAGGAAACACCTCAGTAAACATAAAACTTGTTGACCCAGTAACCGGAGAAGGATTAAATGGTACAGTAACAGTGACACTGCCAAACGGTACCAACGTCCCAGTAAACGTAACCAATGGTGAAGCAGTCATACCAGTCGACCTACCAGTAGGAAACAACACACTACGTGTAACCTACCTAGGAAACGAAACCTATGACAGCATACACTATGAAGTACCAGTAAATGTACAGAAACGTGAAACCACACTAACATCAGAAGTAGCAAACACCACTGCAGGAAGCGTAGCATTCAAAACAAGTCTACGAGACACTACCACAGGAGAACCAATAACAGGTGGAGAAGTAGTGGCTATAGTTGGTGGTAAAGTTGTTGGAAGAGCACCATTAGACAAGGATGGAAACGCACTTATCAACACTGACCTCGGTAAATCTGGTGACTATGAAGTAGTTCTCAAGTATGAGGGCAACCCAGAATACGAAACCAGTAACACAACCGAGAAAGATGTGCATGTAAGTCCAAGACCATCCAACGTAACAGTAGCAGTAACCAACAACACCTGTGGAGACACCAAAGTAAACATTACAATGGTAGACCCAGCAACCAACAAACCAGTAGACGGTAAAGTAATAGTAACACTGCCAAACGGTAAAAACATCACAGCAACCGCAGAAAACGGAAACATAATACTACCAGTAGACCTCCCAGTAGGAGACAACACAATAACAGTCACCTACCCAGGAAACGACACCTATGATGACGTAGTAGTAAAAGTTCCAGTAAAAGTTGCAAAACGTACAACCACAACCAGTGCAAAACAATTAAACAACACTGCAGGTGACGTGGCAGTAGAAGTACGCGTAAATGATGAAGCAACCGGTGAACCAATAACAAGTGGAGAAGTAACAATCACCGTAAACGGTAAACAAGTGGGAAAAGCACCTGTAAGAAATGGTGTAGCAATAGTAAACACCAACATCGACAAGACCGGAAACTACAAGTTAGACGTAAAATACAATGGAGGAACAGACTATGAATCCTCACAGACCACTCTAACAGAAAAAGTAGAACCAAGAAAAGTAGATGTTGACGTAAAAGTTGTGAACAACACAGTTGCAAACACCACATTTGAAGTAACAGTAACCGATAGCGGCAATGGAAAACCAGTAGCTAACGAAACAGTAACAGTAACACTACCAAATGGAACACGTATGATTGTTAAAACAGATGCTAATGGACGAGCTATCATAAAAGCTGGTGCTACTTCAGGAAACAACCAGATAGTAGTGAGTGTAGATGGAAACGATAAATACAACACATCAAGCACAACACTAAACACTACCATAGTAAAATCACGGGTAATCCTAACCGTTGACAGTGTAACCGGAACTGTCGGTGAAAAAATCACGTTAACAGCACATGTTGTCAATGAATATGGTAAACCAGTAAGTGGTGGAAACATAGTATTCAAACTAAACGGTCGTTCACTACAGACAGACGGACGCTTCGACACAACAACCAACAAGCCAATGAAACTCAAAGTAGTAAACGGACTCGTAACTTTCACAATGAATGCAGACCTTTACCTAAGAGCAGGTAAAAACATCACAGCAAGCTATAGTGGAAGCTACCAGTACGAATCAGCTAAGGGTAACATAGCCGAAGCCAACATCAGAAAACGCACAGCAAGTGTAAGCTTAACTACCAGTCCAAAACTAGTAAAACAGGATAAGGACGTAGTATTCACCGCTAAGGTAACAGATGTGACAACGGGCAGCACAAAATCCATGGTAAACGATGGCGCTTATGTAATCTTCAAGATCAACGGTAAAACACTTAAAGATTCCAAAGGAGAAAGCATAAAAGTCAAAGTAACCAAAGGAGTAGCTAAGTACACTTACCACGTACCACTTGGTACAAGTGGAATGATTGATGGACACATGAGAGACTACACTGTAACAGCAGTATACGCAGCTGATAACTATTATCCAGATGCAAGAGATACTAATGTATACAATGTGGAAAGAAGTTCAACCAAGATCAACATTACAAGTGCAACTGTTAAGAATGACCAACTTTCCATAAAGGCAAAAATACTTGACCAGTATGGAAAGAATGTGATTGGAAACAACCAAATATCCATTAAAGTAAATGGTAAAACATTTAAAATGAATGGTAAAAATATTATAACAGTTAAAGATGGAAAAATCAACTTATCTGGTATAAAATTAGGTGGTAACAAGGTTAAATCATTAACTATTATCACTGGTGAAAGACAATCATATTATGAGTCACAAGTTACTACTAAAAGTGTTAAAACTTTATAATTACACACATAATAACTATATAAAATTTCAAATTTTTTTCCTTTTTTTTCAAATTTTTTTACTACAATATATAAAGCTATTTTTTACTCAATAAAAAATTTACACAAAATAATAAACAATGTTCAATAAATACTATTTTTACTAAACCCCCTATTAATTAATGATACAATAAAGACAATACAAACACAAAACAACAACTCAAAAAATACCAGAAAACAAGACAACCCCACCAAAACACAACACAACACAAATCATACACAAAAAAATAAAACCAAAACACAAGAAAAAATCAAAAAAACTATAACACAAAATAAACAAAACATTAATTTTTTAAACCAAAAATAGAAAAAAACACAAAAACCAAACACAAACAATATATATAAAAAAAAACACTAATAATATCAAGGTATTCTATGTAAAAAATAATAACCCAAACTAGCAAAAAAATGAACAAGAAAACAAAAAAAACCTGTTCAAACAAGTTAAAAACGGAAATTATTCAAACATAAAGTAAAAAAAGGAGTAAAAATTATTTTAATACAAAAAACAATAAAATTTTTTGTAACAACTAACTAATACAACAAATAAAAATATTCCTTTGCAAAAAAAAATAGACAATCCTAACAGTAAAAGAGGTACTGTTAACTAAAATAATATACACTCCCATTTTTTACCACAATACCTAAAAAAACACATGAATGACAAAAAAATAAAGGAAAGATAAAAAGACTGATAAGTGAACAAAAAAAACAAGAGGCGAAGGCAAAATGCAAAAAAGAAACAAAATAATACTCTGTTTCTGCCTAGTCATGTTTATCACTTTAATGAGTTGTTGCATAGTAACTGCAACCGATAATGCAGCAAACAACACAACAACCACAACAACACAAACACACACACAAAAAACTGTAAAAACAGTAGAAAAAACAATAAATGAGGAAAACAGAATAAACACACAATCATCGGCACAAAGTGAAAACAACACTATCGAGGAGACAGATGATCAAAATGCCGTAAAACAAGATAACAAAACAAATGCAAAGGCCAAAATAAATAAAGTTTCAAACATTACACAAAAAGCTGTAAAAGAAGTAGATGTCACACAATGGTCGAGTATAGGCAGTAGCGGAAATTATACGCTTACACAGGATATAAGTGCTACTAGTTTAAAAAGCATAAATGATGACTTTACATTAGATGGTCAAGGACACGTAATAGATGGTTCAAGTTTTTCAGGAACACGTGTATTTGATGCAAGTGTAGGAGAAAATAAAAATGTTACATTTAAAAACATAGTATTTCAGAACTTTGACACATTAGAATCATTAATACGTTTTGAATCTAGTTTACAGGGTTCAGCTCAATCAACAAGTAATTTAATTGTTGATAATTGTACTTTTATACATGTATATGAAACTGGTTCATATGGTATTATAACAATTTACAGTACATTAGGTGATAGTTCTGGGAATAAAAATAATTTACGTGGTTCACTAACTAATTTAAGATATGATTATAGTGGTACTACATTGATATATAGTAGCAGACAAAAAACTTATGTAACATTAACTAATATTCAGCATGATGGTGTAGAAATAAATCAAGATGATTTGGGTAATAGTTACACTTATCGTATATTTAGTTCAGGGGCTAAACAGTTAATTTGTCTTGTTACAGTACAAGATGGGTTTGTGAATAGAAGTACTATATTAAACATTTCCTTATTTAACCAAACATATTATAATAAAGGTAATAATGAGTGGGGTAATAATATTACTCCTCAACGATCAGCAACTGTAACATTTAGTTTAAAAGATTCTGATGGAAATTACCTGTTTGATAGTTATGGAAATCAAATTAAAGATCGCACTTTAACTACTGGTACAGATGGTACGGCACTTGTTGGTGCAACTTTTTCACAAAGAGGAATATATACATTAGAATATACTTTCCCTCCTACAGGTAATTATCTTCCTGTTAGTGGAAACAGACAATTTATTATACAAGATTATGTGAATTATAGTGTACCAGATAGCATATACAGGTATTATAATGATTATCCTAATTTATGGGTTAATGTAACCAATGTGGATAATGAGGGATTAACCTCTCCTGAAGGAGCTACTGGTTATGATATTGCAGTACCTGATCAAGGTGTTAGATTCTATATTTATAATACTAATACTGGAGATTATGACTATTATACAAGACCTGTTATAGATGGTAAATCAGTATTTGAAAATGTAACTGGTTCCTGGCAAATACCATTTGTAGGTTCTATATCTCCAAATGTATCTTATCCTGAAGGATATTATTATTCCTTTAATATTACTTCACAGTTCTTAGGAAACAAGTTATATACAAATTCAACTAATAAAACTACCGTTGTATATGTATATAGAAATCCTACAAGTGTAAGTATACAAAATACTAGTGGGGTTGTATCAGGAGTATTGGGTGAAAATATAGAATTAACTGCTAATGTTTATGATTTAACAGGACGTAACATGATAAATGGACAAAATGTTACATTTGTCTATAATAATAGAGTACTGGCCATAGCTCCAATAAATAATGGGGTGGCTCATGCAACTGTTAAATTTAATGAAACCATATATGGTGGACAACTTTATGCCTACTTTAATGATACACTATATCTAACTGATCAAACACAGTTATGTGAAAATTCAAGTGATGTAGTAACATTAAACATACATAAAATAATAACTAACGTGGAAACAGAGGAATCTTTAACAGGATATTACAAAAATAAAGTAAAAATTATTGCAACTGTTAAAAATGATGGTAACATAATAACTGAAGGTGTTGTAACATTCAAGAAGGGTGATACTGTACTTGCTAATCGTAATGTTAATTCCAGTGGACAAGCAGAGTATGAGTACACTATTGGCACTGAAGAAAGTGTTAACATAACCGCTTTCTATAATGGAAATGCAGATTATGAAAACAGTACTAACAATACTATTGTTACAAGGATTACTATACCTACTAAGTTAAGTATTGTTAATTTACCTGTTAATGTTAAAGTTGGTGAACGTTTCAGCTTTAATGTTAAATTAACTAATGGTACTGATGATTCGGTTAGTGGTCAAAGTATTAGTGTAACTGTTAATGGTGTTAATGTGCCGGTTAGTGATACAACTGGTAATGATGGTATGGTAACAGTCAGTTATACACCAAGTAGTAAGTCTGATTTGACTATTGTTGCAAATTATGATACAGATTACGTGTATAATTCTAATACTACGAGTGCTAGTATAAGTAGTAGTAATGTTGACTTAATTGATACTGTTATGGGTATTATTGTACCAGATAAAGTTAGTGTAGCACAGCCTTTTACTTTTAAGGTTAATCTAACTAATCTTACTGGTGATGCAATACCTGATAAAAATGTTTCTGTAAGTATTCTGGGTGATAGTGTTAGTGTTGTTTATGATACTAATGAAAAGCTTTATATTGGTACTTACACACCACATGATAATACTAATATTGTTATAAGTGCAAGTACAATTGAAGATAATGTGTATAAAGCTGCTAGTGCAACAAATAACACTCTTACCCGTGATAAGATAGGTCTTATAAGTACTAATTTATCATTATCATTCTCACAAAATAACAAGGCTCTTAATCCTATTATTATTACGGTTACTTTAACTAATCGTAGTGGTGATAATGTAGATGGTCTTGTAAGAATATTTGAGAATGGTCAATTTATTGGTATTGTTGATACCAGTAGCTCTAATCAGATGACATATACACCAAGTGATAATACTACATTAAAATTTAGTGCAGAATATCGTGGTGACAGTCATAAGTATGATGTTAACAAAACAGAAACTTATAATGTTCCGGTCAGTGTTCTTAATACTACATTAATTATTAATGTTCCAAGTAATGGAATAAAAGTGTCAGAACAGTTCACATTCACTGTAAGTCTAACTAATACTACTGGCAGTCAGCCTATTAGTGGTAAAGACATTAATGTAACAGTTAACGGAGAAAGTGTAACTGTCGCATATGATTCTAGTCAGAACTTGTATGTGGGAACATACACTCCAGCAAACAATAATAACCTGTTATTTAAGGCTAACTTTACTGGAGACAAAGTATACGGTGCCAGTTATGATGAAGATTCAAGCATAACAAGCAGTGATATAGAGTTAATTGATACTGTAATGGGTATTATTGTACCTGCTACGGTTAATGTAGCTGAACCATTCACATTTAATGTAAATCTCACAAACTCTTCCGGAGAAGCTATAAGTGGTCAAACAATAACAGTAACAGTTAATAATGAAAACGTGGCTGTAACATATAATAGTACAAGCGGATTATATGATGGAGTCTACACTCCAAAAAATAATGATAGCATCATTATAACTGCAAGTTCACCCGAAACAACAGTTTATAAGGCAGCTAGTGCTATTAATAACACGCTTACAAGTAGTGTTATAGGTACAATTCCAACAATTGCATCTTTAACATTCAGCAGTCCAAATGCAACAGTATTTGTTCCATACACAATAACTGTTAATTTAACAAATGCTACAACAGATAAGGAAGTAGTAAGAGGAAATGTAAAAGTATACATAAATGGAGTGCTAAACAGGACAGTAGAAATAGTTGACAGAGCAGTTAGCTTCACGATTATACCACAGAATAATACAACATATGAAATGTATGCTGTTTATGATGGTGATGGTAGTGTATACAGTTCTAATCAAAGTGCAACATACACAATTCCTGTAAATCTTGCTCTTACAACTACAAAATTAAGTGTTCCAAACACTTATAAAGTTAATGAAACATTTAATTTCACTATATCATTAACTAATGGTACAACCAATCTTCCAGATAAGCCATTAATTGTAACAATTAATGATGAACAAATAACTAATGTTGTTTATGACCCTGTAAGTGGATTATATAAGGCAAGTTACACACCTGCTAACAGGTTATATGATTTAGATTTTAAAGCAGTATTTGAAGGTGACACACAATACAATGCATCATATGATACAGTATCAATTCCTAGAAGTGAGATTGTATTGATTAATACAATTATTGGTGTCATTAGTCCAGAAAGTGTTAATGTAAGTGACACACTTGTGATGAAATTCAACATAACTGACGAGTATGGTCAAAAACTAAGAGCATCCATGCTTGATGTTTATATTGTTGGAGAAAAAGTTACAGGTGTAGTTGAAGGCGATTACTTAGTAGTGTCTTATCCTACAACAAATGAAACAGTATTACCTGTATCTGTAGAATTTATTGACCATGATGGTGTTCATCATGATTCATCTACTGATTTCGTAGTTCATGTTGTTAAAATACCTACAACAACACGTATGACAATAGTAAATAATACTGCAGGAAATGTAATAATCAACGTTTCAGTAGTAGGAGCTAATAATGTTAATGTAACTGATGGTAACATTACAGTACTTGCTAATGGTCATCAATATGACATTGTAGCACTTAATGGTCAGAAAGTGGTTACAATACCTTTAACAGAGCTTACAACCTATGGTAATTTCACAATATATGTTGACTACTCTGGTAACAATACATATCATTCAAGTAGTGCAGTAAGCATCAGTCCTATTGAAATATTACCACAGATAATCACATTTAATTTAACTGCTAATGAAAGTGTCTATGTGACAGAAGTGGTAAATATTACTGGTCAAATACGGGATGGATTTAATCAACCTATTGCAAACCGTAACATTATTGTTCGTGTATTTGATGAGGAAGGACATGTTGATCCTGAAACTGTAACTACTGATAGTAATGGTGTTTACACAAGGCTTTACAATACTTATAAAATTGGATTTTATATTGTAACAGCATATTATGGTGGACAGGATGGTATTCAAAACACTACCAGATATACAAATTTCACAGTAAACCTTATTCCAACACGTACTGTTGCAGATGTTTATAACAGTACTGCAGGAAACTTCAGTATAAGCGTAAATGTAACAGATAACCGTGAAGGATTTACGGATAACCGTGTTGAAAATGGTAGGATAAAAGTAGAAGTAGGTACTAGTACAGTCTATCATGATGTTACAATGGGTGAAAACATCATAAAATTGCCAAGTATAGTGAATAATGATACAGTTAATATCATTGTTACTTACGAAGCAAATGAAAAGTATAACACTAGTAGTACACAGTTAAGTCAAGTACATGCAAGTATAAAGAATAGTAATCTAAGTATAAGTGCTTCACCAAGCACACAATACAACAAGACTATTACAATAAACGGTACTTTAATTGATGAACTAGGAAATCCAATAGAAAGTACAGGTAAAATAGTATTCACATTCAATGATTCCTATGCATATACTGGTAGTGTAACAACTGATAATGAAGGTAAATTTAGCTTCACAATAAGAGCATCCGAGATAGGAAGCTTTGAAGTAAATGCAACTTTCACAGGTATAAGTGGTGAATATGATTCATCCTCTGCAAAGGCAACATTCAATGTTACTAGGATACCAACAGATACTGAAGTATTAATAGATGATGAAAGTGCATCAGATCTTAGAGTACTTTTCAGAGTATATAATGATACTACCCGTGTAAAAATTGGTAATGTAACATTATCAGTTATGGGTACAGTTATTAATGTCACAGACCTTGCTGCTCGTGACATAGAATACACAGAATTCAATGGTAATGTTTATGTTGTAAAACACTTCACAGAGGAATATCTTGAAGAATATGGTATAACTGGTGGGGTAACAAGCATTAAAGCAGAATATGCTGGTAATGAGTATTACATTGCAAGTAGTGATACTTATTCAGGTACTTTACTTGACAATGCAGTTGTTAATGTAACAGTTAACCAGTCAAGTATTTATGTTGATGGAAGCGTAAACATTACAGTTAATGTAACAGACCTTGAAGGTCATCCAATTCGTGGAATATTAACATTAGAAATCAATGATAACATTACAACAGGTATAGTTATTGACTCAACAGATAACGGTATTTACAGTATAATATACCAAAACGCTACAGCAGGCACATATAATGTGGTAGCAACACTCAGCACTGCTATATATGGTACAGCATTTAATACTACAAGCTTCAACATTACTAAGATACCTACCAGGACCAATGTTTCAGTACATAATGATTCATGGGGTAACGCAAGTATTGATGTAGTAGTATATGATGCACGTACTAATACAAGCATAAGTACTGGTGACTTACATATTGTAATCGGAAATGCTGATAAGACAACTGTTGAGAAAAATATCACATCCAGTGTTACTAACATTCCTATAGAAACAAGGTATGCTGGAGAATTTGCAATAAATGTAGTGTACCTGGAAAATGAAAAGTATTTATCAAGTAATGGATTAGATAATGATTCCGGAGAAGCAGTAGTAATAAACATACAAAAACATGATGCAAACTTAACAGTAAATACTGATAAGGATGTTTATTATGTTGGTGAAAATGTTACTATTAGCGGATACTTGTATGATATAAATACTGGACTTGCAATTTCAGGACAGACTGTAGAGGTAATGATTAAAAATAGTACAACAACCTTAGCAACATATCATCTGACTACTGATGCTGATGGTTACTATAGTGTTAATCGTACCAGTTCAGTTGCTGGAGTATTCAGTGTTAATGCTACATTTGAAGGAATTACAATTGCAGGTGTAAGCAATGTTAATGCTGTAAATAACGATACAACTTATACTGTAACTAGAATTCCAACAACAACCATTGTTGAATCATTAAATGATACTTATTCCAATATTACTATTGCGGTTAACGTTAAAGGTGATGATGGACTTAACATTACAGAGGGCTTATTAACTATTAAGTTTGGAGAATCTGAACTTCAAAGGCCTATTACTGGTAATGTCACTGTTATTAAATTGCCTTCACCAAGTACTGTTGGCACATATAACTTAAATGTTTCTTATCCTGGAAACAGTAAGTATGTTGAAAGTAATAATACTAGTGGTTTAACACAGGTAGTTGTTCAGAATCAGAATGCTGTTGTCAGTGTTTTTGTCACTCCAAGTACTGGTATTGTAGTGGGTGATGATGTTAAAATTAGTGGTTATGTTTATGATGGTGTTAATAATCAAACTAACCTTATTAATGGTTTTGTGAACATAACCTTTGTTGATGATAATAATGATGTTGAAACGGAATATAATGTGCGTGTTATTAATTCATATTATGAATTAATTAGGCATACAAGGTATGCTGGTTTAATTAATGTATCAGTGTCCTTTATTGATGATACCTTTAATAATTCAACTGCAAAAACATCATATACTGTTGAAAAAATACCAACCAATACTACTGTAAGTGTCTATAATGACACATATGATAAGGTAGAATTAGCAGTTACAATAGTTGATGCAAGAAACGGCAACCCTATTACTGCAGGTAAATATAATTTAACAGTAAATGACGATTTAAATGTTGAAGAATTTGGTCAAGAAAGTAACTGGATAAACAGCACAACATTCATAGTACCAATAGACACCACAAACCGTCAACTAAGAATCACACTAAATTATACAGGAGACTCAACACACCAAAACAGTACAGGAAAAGACGAAAATGGAAACACCATAATCGAATTCGAAAGCAAAAATCAGACAGCAACCCTAACAATAAATGTTAACACAACAGAAACCTACGTAGGAGAAACAATAAACATAAACGGAACACTCCTTGACGGCTTAAACAATGTGATAACAGGCAAAATCAACTTAACATTTACTAATGGAACACATACTGACATAAAAGAAGTTAATGTAATAAATGGAAGATACTCCTACAATAGAACAGTAAACATGACTGGAATGGTTAACATAACAGCAAGTTACCCAGGTAACGAAACAATCAATCCAGCAAACAATACTGCATACTACACAATAGACAAATTACCAACCAAAGTAACAATAACCATTGTTAACAATACAGTAGGTAACCTAACTATAAGTGTACAAGTAGAAGAAACATACCATAACACAATCCTCGAAGAAGGAAACATTACAATCGAATATGGAAGTAACATAATAAGTGATGCAAAACTAAATAGTACAAACACACTATTTAATCTAACAAGTACATCACAAGCTCCATACACAGTAATAGTAAACTACACAGGAAACTACACACACGCATTCAGTACAAATAACATTAACACAGGTTTACTAATCAAACAAGTAGGAAACCTAACAATAAATGCAACAAAAACAGTGCAAGTAGATCAGCCAGTCACAATAAACGGTAGCTTCACAGATGGAATGGGCCAAAACTATCCAAACAAAGAAGTAATCATATACATATACAATTCAACAGACAGCAACATCGAACAAATAACAACAAGTACCGATGCAAATGGAAAATACCAAGTAACATTCACACCAAACAAGAATGGAACATACACAGCAGAAACACATTACGTGGGAGACGACATAGTAACAAGCATAATCACAGAAAAAGTTACATTTACAGTAGATAAAATTCCAACAATTACTAAAGTAACAATCCTCAACAATACAGCAGGAAACGTTACAATAAAAGTAAAAGTAACTGATGAACACGGTAACAACATTACCAGTGGTCAATTTAATGTAACAGTTAACAACCAAAACACAACTGTAACATTCACAGATACAGCAGAATACATCTACAAACTAAACATAATAGAAAATGGTACTCATAATGTAAGCGTACAATACCTTGGAACAGAAAACAAATACTATCCAAGTAACGGACAAATTACAAAAGATGGTAATAGTGAAGAACTAACCAACATAACTATCAGTTTACAGGAATCAACAATAACCATAGCAAAAGATGCACAACGTGTATACGTAACAGACAACATCACAATCTATGGTCGTCTAACAGATGCAATGGGAAATCCAATACCAGATGCAATAGTTAACCTAACCTTTGTTGATGAAGATAATGAACACCATTATGAATCATTTAACATAACTAATAGTGAAGGATACTACTATTATCAAAGAACAACCGAGTACAATGGAACAATAAATGTAACAGCAACCTACTATGGTAAAGCAAATGAGATAAACTCATCAAGCGCAAACATAACATATCTTGTAGAGAAAATTGATACTGTAACCTACATTAACCCAGTAAATAACACACTAGGAAATGTAAGTATAGAAACATGGTTTATTAACCAGTTAGATGTAACACAATACATCAGAGAAGGAAGCTTTGACGTATTTGTAAATCAGGGCGAAACACCATACAAATCATACAATCTAAAAGATTTAACACCTAATGAAAATGGACGTTACACCATAGCATTAGATGAAGAATTTGATGTAGGAGAAAACACTGTTATCGTACGTTATAATGGTAACTATAAGTATAAACCAAGTCATAAGGATTATACTGACAGATTATACAAGGATGACATACAAATAAACATTACATTAGACAAAAACGAAACATTCGTAGATAATAATGTAAATGTAAATGTTTCAATGACTCATAACAATTTACCAGTAGAAGGAAGAGTAAACATTACCATACTAAATTCAACCGGAGATGTTGTCAAAACAATATCCTCAGATGAATACTTAACAAATGGTAATAAATCATTCTCATTCACAAATGATACAAGTGACACATACACAATAAAAGTAGAATTTGGTGGAACAAACATTTACAATGCACTAAACGTTACAAAAACATTCACATTAAACAAATTACCAACAGAAACACTAGTTGATGTGGTAAGTAATGTAATAGGTAATGTAACAATAAGTGTAAAAGTAAATGATACACAAAATAGTGCAATAGTAACTATGGGTTCATTAATTGTAACAGTTGATGGACAAGCACACGTCCTAAATCCTATAAGTGTAAACAGTAGTGGTATAACCATTATTAAACTAAACACTACAGGAACAGATGTGATGCTAAGTGTAAGGTATGTTGAAAACCATAAGTATAACCAAAGCCTTGGAATAAATGCTACAAGTCATGAAGAATTAAATGACATAATATTATCCAAACAGCCAACAAATATCACAGTAGAGGCAAATCCTAATGAAACATATATTGGAACACCAATAACAATAACTGGTAAACTAATAAATCCATTAGGAAATGTGAACAACCAAGTAATTCACATAACAATAAACAATACACTCTACACAGTACGTACAACAAATGATGATACAGGAAGTTATACATTCACATATGATGAACAAACCAGTAAAAATAATGGAAATGGAACATTCACAATAAGTGTTTCATATGATCCTAACACTAACCTTGATGCTAATGCTTCACACAATTCTACAACAATCAAAGTAGATAAGATTCCAACAAACAGTAGTATTGAAATATTAAACAATACTGTAGGAAACATAACAGTAAATGTTAAAGTAGTAAATGCTATAGATGGACAAGCTGTAACAAATGGTACTGTAGAATTCTATGATAAAGATGGTCAAGTCATAGGAAGTTATTCTATAACTGGTGCAGATAATATTATTAAACTCGATAACATCACAACAAGTGGAAACATAGAAGTTACTGCAAAGTACTTAGAAAACAATATTTTCCTAGCAAGTGATGTAAAAGATAAGGATAATAATAACTTAGGAAACATCACAGTAGCAAATAAAACAGCTATCATACTAATCAGTGTAGAAGAAGGTCCATATACTATAGGAGATAGTGTAACAATTAACGGTTCACTCGTTGATGATATGGGAGAAAACATAGATGGAATAGAAATTGTTGACATCAGAATTGATAACGATGTTTATCATGTAAATGTAAACGGTGGAAAATTCAGTCTAGTAAACATAACATATACTCAGGGAGTTAAAAAGGTAAATGCAACATACACTGGTAACAATACAATAAGTCCAGTTGTAAGTGATACCAAGGAATTCACAGTAAACCTAATTCCTACCAAGACAATTGTTACAATAGTTAACACAACTGTTGGAAGCGTTGTATTAAATGTTAATGTAACCAATCTTACCGATGAATGTGTAACAAATGGTAGACTTAAAGTTCAAGTTGGCCAAAACGCTTCACGGGAAGTAAGTGTAAACACAACCGGTACAACATTCATCACACTAGATGAAATAACATTAATGGATAATGTAACAGTAACTGTAACATACCTGGCAAATGAAGTATACAATTCAAGTAAGGGTATAGATGCAAGAACAATTCACCAACAAGATCCAAAAGAATACATAGACATTAACACCACAAGACACAACTCTATAATGAACGTTACAGTAGTTGAGTCTCCAGTGAAAATTGGACAAAACATTACAATACAGGGAACACTTGTAATTGATAATGGAACAAAAGTGGACAATGAAATTGTAGAAATTTGGATAGGAAACACTAAAGTTGGAAATGCAACAGTCACTGATGGAAACTTTGTATACAATTACACTACAAGACAAGTAACTAGTGGAAAAGTTGCAACAATCAGATATAATGGTACTGAATTAGTAAGACCAACAGAATCTGATGTAACTTACGTGGTTGAAAAACTGCCAACAATGACTATAATAGAAGTGTTAAACAATACCGCAGGAAATGTTACAATAAACATCAAAGTAAACGATTCATTTAACAATAAAGAATTAAATTACCTTGATGACAACAGTAACAGCATAGGTAATTTAACCATATTCATTGGAGAAAACAATATAATGAATGTAACAGTAAAAGATACAAACAACATATTACTGCCTTCATTAACAGATGCTCAGCCAAACGTAAGAGTAACAGTAAACTTTGTTCCAAGAGATGACAGCATAGTATACCTTGGAAGCGAAAATTACACAGTATTCACAGTAATAAGTCAAGTAGCAAACATCACAATTAATGCAACACCAAACCCTGCAAGCGTAGGAGATGAAATAACAATAACAGGTAGATTAACTGATGGAATGAACAGAAACATTTCAAATGTTGAACTATCATACAATATTGAAACATACTCTGATAAAATCACCACAGACGAAAATGGTACATACAAATTCACATACACTCCAACACATGAAGGAGTATACCAAGTGAACGTATCATATGCTGGTGGTGGAGCAGTAAGGGCAACAAAAGGAAGCATTAATCTAACTGTTAACAAAATACCAACCAATACAATGGTAGAAGTATTAAATACTGAAGTAGAAAATGTCACACTACGTGTAAACGTAACAGACAATGCAACAAATCCTGTTACAAGTGGACAATTCAATGTAACAGTACAAAACAGTACATGGACAAGTACCACAGTATACAATATAACAGGAACAAGCACTTTAGTAAAAATAGTTCTTGATCAAGCAGATAGTGATTACACAGTCAAAGTAGAATATCTCGGTGATAACAAGTACATAAACAGTACAGGACGTGACAGTCAAGGAAATACAGATATTCCAATTCACACAGTAAAAGATGATGCAATATTAAATGTTTCAGCTAATCCAGAAACAGCATATGTAGGAAGAACTGTGGAAATACACATAGACCTAAAAGATGATATGGGTAATGGAATAACTAGTATGGTAACCCTCAACTTCACATCAGAAGAAGGCTCTGAAATAGAACAAGTTCAAGTAACTGACGGACTTGTAGTCTATAACAGAACAAGTCACCTAGCAGGACACGTAAATGTAACAGTAAACTATGCTGGTAATACAACAATCAACCCAGCTAAAGCAAGTACAAATTACACAATACTTAAAATACCTACAACAACAACACTTGTACGTATGGTAAACAACACAGTAGGAAACATTACACTAGAATTAAGATTTGCTGATAGTCATACAGGTAATGCAATTACTAGTGGATCAAACTTCACAGTCGTACTCGTAGGTCATCCAGAATCACTAGTAACTTACAACTTAGATGATGATGAAAATGATGACAACTTCAACATAACAAGTACGGGAACAGTAATTCTTAAAGTAGATGAAAGCTTCTTCGATGAACATGAAAAGATTCCTGAAAGTATTATAACATTCCTAGGAAACGGAACATATAATTCAAGCTGGACATTAGATGAAGAAGAACTTGAAAAAGCAACTATCAACATAGACTTAGAAACAAATGAAAGTGTATACATCAATCAAACAGTATTATTTAATGTAACAGTAAGGGATGCAGAAGGCGTAGCATTTGATGCAGTAGTAAACATCACACTCGATGATGAACTATTTGCCAGAGATGTGCTAATTCCTTCAACTGGATGTGAATTCAATTTCATAAAATCCGAAATGGGTAATCATAGAATTGAAGTAATCTATCCGGGTAATGAATTATTATCCTATGCTACAGCAAATAGAACTGTGACCGTTGAAAGAATACCTACCAGTACCAGTGTAACATTACTAAACAATACCTTTGGTAACGTTACAATAAAAGTAGTAGTAAATGATACAATCTATAACAAGTTACTATCAGAAGGTACACTCATAATAACAGGTGGAGCTCCATGCAACGTAACATTAACAGGTACAGAAACAATTATTAAATTAAATGTTACAAATGTACGAAACACTAATGTATACGTAAGATTCAATGGAACCAGCTATTATCAGCCAAGTTATGGTCTGGATAATGAAACTGGTGAACAATTTGAAGCAATAGATGTAACAAGACAAGATGCTACATTAACAATAACTGTAACACCAAACCCTAACCATGTAGGAAATGAATCATACATAACTGGTAAATTAACTGATGGACTAGGAAATAATATTACAGATGAAATAGTAAGCATACTAATAAATAATGTAACATACAAGGATGAAGTAAGTCTAAATGCTTCAGGTGAATTCAACATAAGCTATGTTGGAACAACCAATGGAACCTACAATATAAGTGTAATCTTCGGAGGAAACAGGTACGTTAAAGCTACAAGTGCTAATACAACATTAACATTAAACAAAGTAGAAACGACAACAACTGTAACCCTACTAAACAATAGTGCAGGAAATGTAACAATAAGAGTAAACATTACAGATGAATTTGCAAACCCGGTACATGAAGATACATTTGCAGTAAACATCACACACAATGATGATACACCAATAGAATTAATAATTCCAATAACTGGTGACACAACAGATGTACTCCTTCCAATAAATGATGCAGGAGACTATAAAGTCAACGTAACATACCCTGGAACAACAAAATATAAGGACAGTATCGGAAAAGATGAATCTGGTGAAGAAATCACTGGCATAACAGTAGCCAAACAGGATGTGAACCTCACAGTAGGAGTCATACGTCAGGAAGTCTACGTGGGAACAAACATGCTCATACAAGGTGAACTAAGAAATGCTAGCGGACAACCAATAAGCAATGTTAACATTACACTAACATTTGACGGAACAGAATCAGTAAAAGCAACAACAAATGCTGCAGGATACTATTCATACACCAGACCAACACACATAAACGGTAATGTATCAGTAGTTGCATACTACGAGGGTAATAATAAGTATAATGATGCCAGAGCAAATACAAGCTACCTTGTTAACAAAATACCTACTAATACAACAGTAGCAATAGTTAACAACACCGTAGGAAATGTTACAATAGATGTGCAGGTAATTAATGCTAATGACCCATTAGTAATAATAACAAATGGAACAGTGAATGTAACAGTAAACAATGTTACAACACAACACAACCTCACAGGAAGTGTAACAAGCATTAAAGTAGACATAAACAACTGTACAAAAGCTAACGTAACAGTATTATACCTTGGAAACGATACTTATGCAAACAGTACAGGTGTAGACAGAGACACATTCGCTACTGACAGCCCAGTAGAATTTGCTGAAATTACTGCAGATAAACAAAATGCTACATTAACAATAGTTGTAGGACCAAGCCCGGTATACGTGTTAAATAATGTGACAAACAATGGTACACTCGTTGACGGACTGGGAAATAACATAACCGGAAAACTCAACTTTACAGTAACAAGAGATGGCATAACCATTGTAAACATATACAATGAAGATGTTATTGATGGTGTGTACTCATTTAACAGAACAACAACAGCTGTAGGATTAATAAACATAACTGCATACTACCCTGGAAACAGCACTGTTAATCCGGCTACTGCATCAACAGTATACCAGATAGAATTACGTCCAACAGTAACACTTGTAAACATTACAAACAACACTGCTGGTAACGTAACAATAGATGTTGAAGTAAGAGACTATAACGGCACAGTATTAACAGAAGGAAACTTCACAGTTAAAGTACAAGATCAGCCAGATACAACAGTACAAATCAATGGTACAAGAACACCTGTAAAACTAAACCTTACAAGTGCAACCCAGTACATAACTGTATCAGTAATCTACAATGGAAATGAATATTATGCTCAAAGTACGGGTATTGACATGAACAAATACCTTGATGAGCCAAGTGAGAACGAAACAGTTACAAACATAACTGTCGAGTATCAAACAGCACACATGACCATAGAACCAGTAGCAAACAGTAGTGTAGGTGACACAGTAATAATAACCGGTCACTTAGAAGATGGAATGGGAAACAACATAGTTAACCGTAACATCACAGTAAGTATCGGAGAAACAGTATTATCTAACTCTACCGATGCAAATGGAGATTACAAAGTATACTATACATCAACCATAAACGGTACATTCACAGCAATTGCAACCTACAAAGGAAACAATAGTGTAAACCCTATGAGTGTTGAAACAACATTTAATGTAACAAAACTAAACACAACAACCATTGTGAAAGTTTTAAACAACACTGCAGGTAATGTTACAATAACAGTAAATGTAACAGATGAACGAGGAAACCCTGTTGATCATGGAGAATTCAACATAACCCTAGATGAAAACACTCCAATAACTTACAATATAACTGGTAACATAACAACAGTAAAATTAGATGTAAATGAAAACACTACAATAGGAATAAATGTCACATATCTTGGAGATAACCAGTACGAATCAAGTAAGGCACAGACAGTTGATGAAGAAAGTGGAGAATTAATAGACTTTACAGAAATCACAACAACCAAACAGGATGTCAACCTTACAGTAGGAGTAATCCGTCATGAAATTCCAATAGGAACAATCATGGTTATAAGCGGATACCTAACAAATAGTAGTGGATTACCTATAGCAAACGCAAACATCACATTAACATTCGCAAATGCAGACTCTGTCAATGTAACAACCGACTCAAACGGTCATTACACCTATGAAAGAGACACTACAATTGCAGGATATGTTGATGTAGACGCTTACTATAATGGTACAAGTAAATACAATAATGCGACAGCTCAAACACATTATACTGTTTACAAATTACCTACAAATACCACGGTAAGAGTAGTTAATAACTCAGCAGGAAACGTGTTAATAGACATAGTTGTATATGACATGTATCATAAAGGACTTATCATAACCAATGGTACATTTAATATAACAGTAAATAATAATAGTAAACTTGTTGACTTCACAACAGAAAATACTACCATAAAACTGGACATAAACAATGCATCAAAAGCTAATGTAAAAGTAGTATACATGGGTAACAACACTTACCTAAACAGTACAGGAGTAACATTAGCATCATGGAACACAGATAATCCAGAGGAATTCTCCGAAATAGACATAGAAAAACAAAACCCAGTACTCACATTAGAAGTAAATGAAACAAGTCTAACAGTATTTGACACCATTAAATTTAATGGTACATTCATTGATGGACTAGCAAATAACATTACAGCTAATGTAAGCATAATTGTTGACAACGGTACAGAAAACTACACCTATGAAAATGTAAAAGTAGAAAATGGATACTATGAACTAAACAGAACCACACAAATTACTGGAACAATAAACGTAACAGTAATCTATCCGGGTAATGAAAGCATAAATCCATTAAACATTACAAAAACATACAATGTAGAAAAACGTGACACAATAACACTAGTACAAGTAGTTAACGACACTATCGGAAACATTGTGATAGACGTAGTTGTTAAAGACGCCATAAATAACACAGTATTAACTAGTGGCAAAAACGCTATTGCAGTAAGTATTACAGAAGGAATATTCAATTACACAATTAGTGAAACTGGTGTGACAAGAATTACAGTACCAGTAAGTGATAATCGTCAACTTGTAAGAATTACCGTAGACTACCTTGGAAACGGAACATACAAACCAAGTCTAGCATACGATAATGCAACATACACAGAAGATAATCATGAAACAATCACTACAATAACTGTAAAAACACACAACTCAACACTAACAATAGATGTAACTCCAAACAATTCCACAGTAGGAACAACCTATAACATAAGTGGAAAATTCACAGATACTAACGCAACCGCAATAGCAGGTGCAAACTTAACAATAAACATTAACGGCACCACATATTACTTCACAACACTACCTGATGGTTACTACAGTGTAAACTATACTTCAAACCATGAAGGAAACTACACAGTAAAAGTATCATATAATGGTGATGATGTAATAAGTGCTACAAGTAACACTACAACATTCATGTCTAACAAAATACCTACAAACACAACAGTATACATTGTTAACAGTACAGTAGGAAACGTTACATTAAAAGTAACAGTAACAGATATTAATGCTAACCCAATAAATGGTACATTAAATGTTACAATTGGAACAACAACCAAACAGGTAACATTTACTGATGGTGAAATAATCATAGACCTGGAAAGTATGGGCTTAGGTATTGACACTACAGAAGAAGTAACTGCTAAGGTAGTATACATTGGAGACAATAAATACATTAACAGTACAGGACTTGATGCAAGAACATTAAGTGATGACATACCACAAGAATTTGGTAACATAACAGCAGACAAACAAGGAGCTGTTATAGGCGTAGATGTTGATCCAACCAGTTCCATAATAGGAAACAGGTACAGTATTATAGGTAGCTTAAATGATACTGATAATAATGCAATAAAATATGCAAACATCAATATCACAGTTAAAAACGATACAGGAATAATCTACTCTGTCAATGTCACAACAGACAGATACGGAGAATTTGAATATCGTAACAACACCCTACCTGCAGGCACATACACAGTAAATGTATCATATATTAGTAGTGAATACAACTACACTAGTGCAGAGAAAACATTCACAGTAAATAAAATCAACACAACAACAGAAGCTCGTATCATTAACAGCACTGCTGGTAACGTAACAATACGTATTATGGTTGAAGATGCTAGTGGAAGACCAGTGACTACAGGTTATGTGAACATTACTAGTACTGATGGTAATGTCCTTGAAAGAGGTCAATTAACTGGAACTAACAGTGTTGATATTGTGATAAGTTCAATTACCACTATTGGTGATATAAGCTTAATTGCAAACTATGAAGGAACACCTAAGTATGCAAATAGTACTGCAAAAGATGAACTGGAATTAACAGTTACTAAACAAAATGCAACATTAACATTAGAAGTTAACGAAACAAGTCTAACAGTATTTGAAGACATTAAATTCAATGGTACACTCCTTGATGGATCTGGTAATACTATTGATGCAAAAGTTAACATCACAGTAAGTAATGGTACTGACAGTTACACCATTACTGATATAGAAGTAACACGTGGATACTATGAACAAAATAGAACCACACAACTTACTGGAACAGTCAATGTAACAGTAAGTTATCCTGGTAATGATACAATAAGTTCATATAACATTACAAAAACATACAATGTAGAAAAACGTGACACAATAACACTTGTACAAGTAGTTAACACTACAATAGGAAACTTAACAATAGATGTTGTCGTACTAGACCAAGTAACACAAAAAGCATTAACAAGTGGATCCGAACTAATAAGAGTCACAATCAGTGAAGGAAGCTATACTTACACAATTAATTCAACAGGCACAACCAGAATACAGGTACCTGTCACTGATAATCGTCAAGTTGTAGGAATAAATGTAGACTATCTTGGTAATGGAACATACAAAGCAAGTAAAGGATACGATAATGCAACATATTCTGATGAATATCAGGAAGAACTTACACAAGTAACATTAAATCAGCATAACGCTACTTTAAGTGTGAACGTAGAACCACGTGTATCAAGAGTAGGTACAACATATAATATCAGTGGTAACTTTGTTGATACAAATGCAACCGCAATAGTTGGTGCAAACCTAATCATAACAGTAAATAACACTTACTATAATGATAGTGTTGTTACAGGTGAAAACGGTTATTACAGTGTTAACTTTACCTCAAATATTGAAGGAAACTACACAGTAACAGTTAAATTCAATAGCAATGGCATAGTTAACAATACAGTAAACAGCACAACCCTCAAATCTGATAAAGTTCCTACAAATACAATTGTAAGACTCGTTAACACTACTCAGGGCAATGTTACAATAGCCGTAAATGTTACAGAAGAAGATCATACTCCAATTACTAGTGGAACATTAAACATTACAGTTGGAGATGAAAGTGTTGAATACACAATCACTAGTGTTGAAAATATTATAAATCTTAAAGATTTAGGATTAAACATTAATACAACAACACCAGTAAGTATCAGCATAAAATATCCTGGCACAAATGTGTACATTAACAGTACAGGTAAAGATGCACAATCCAGTGAAGAATTCACTCAGATAATTGCAACTAAAGCAGAAGCAGTAATAAATGTAAATGTAGAACCGGTAGAAGTTACAATAGAAAAAGTATATGAAATCTTCGGAAACTTAACTGACAATAATGCTAACATCATCACTGATGTACCAGTAAATATAACAGTTAAAAACAAAGAAGAAATTGTATACTCATTGAATGTGACAACCAGTCCTACAGGTAAATTCAAGTACCAGAACAACACTTTACCAGAAGGCACATACACGGTAAACGTATCATTCAGCAACGAAAATTATGAGTATACCAGTGCACAAACACAATTCACAGTAAGCAAAATAAACACTACAACCACAGTAATAGTACTTAACAGTACTGCTGGTAACGTAACTGTAAGATTAATTGTAAATGACATAGAAGGAAGACCAGTAACTACAGGTTATGTGAACATTACCAGTACTGATGGTAATATCATAGAACGTGCTCAACTAAGCGGAACAAACTATGTTGATATTGTACTAAAATCAATCACAACAAATGATCCAATAAGTTTAGTAGCAAACTATGAAGGAACCAGCAAATATGCAAACAGTACTAATGACACAGCCCTAGGATCATTCACAATCAACAAAAGAGATGTAACTATAAAGGCTATTCCAGAAAACACTACAATAGGAAATACAAGTGTAAAAGTAAACATCACAGACAGTTCAACAGGACAAGCTTTAACAAATACTCCATTCAACATAACAAACAATAATGGAGAAGTTATAGCAAGTGCAACAACTGGAAATGATGGAACAGTAAATGTTAACTTAACACTACCAGAAGGATTATATGAACTTAAAGTAGTTTATCCTGGCAATGAAACCTACAATGCCAAAAATGAGAGCTTCACAATTAATGTAACAAAACGTCCAAGCAAAACCAGTGCAGATATAATAAATAACACTGCTGGAAATGTAACAATAAAAGTAACTGTTACCGATGCAACAAATGACAACAAAGTAACAAGTGGAAATGTAACAATAACAGCAGCCGGCAAAGAAGTTGGCCGATCAACATTATCAACTGATGGAACTGCAATAATAATTACCAACATAAACACTACCGGTAAATTTACACTAGTAGCAACCTATGAAGGAAACAATAATTATACAAGCAGCTATGATAATATAGGAACGGTTGACATAGTTGGACGAGAATCCAATATTACAGCAAATATAACAAACACTACCCGTGGAGAAACAACACTAAACATTACACTCACAGACCCTGTAACAGGTGACAAACTAAACGGCACAGTTATAGTAACACTACCAAATGGAAGTAAAGTACCTGTAACAGTAGAAGAAGGTAATGCAAGCATACCAGTAGACCTACCAGTAGGAGAAAACAATATAACAGTAACCTATCCTGGCAGTGACAAATATAACTCCACACAAACAACAATAACAGAAATTGTAGAACCTCGTAGCATAAACGTTACAGCAAACGTAACCAACACTACAAAAGGAAACACTACAATAAACATCACATTAGAAGACCCAGTAACAGGAGACAAACTAAACGGTACAGTTATAGTAACACTACCAAATGGTACAAACATAACAGTACCTGTAGTAAACGGCACAGGTAATGTAACAGTTGATATTCCAGTTCCAGGAGCAGATGTGAACATAACATATCCGACAGATGGAACATACGAGGATTACAATACTACAATACATGTAGATGTAACTCCTAGAAGCAGCCAAATAGATGCAACAGTATCTAACAACACTGCAGGAAACACAACAATCACAGCCAAAGTAACAGACCCAGTTACAGGAGAACCTATACGTGAGGGCAGTGTAAACGTCACAAAAGATGGCGAAGTTATAGGTGAAGCACCAATAGGCACTGATGGTACTGTGACAATACCAGTAAACATAGACACAACAGGTAATTACACATTAGTAGTAAACTATGTTCCAACAGAAAACTACACAGCAAGCAACAAAACACTTGAAAACGTGGAAATAGTTGGAAGAGAAAGTAACATAACAGTTACAGTAGAAAACAATACACAAGGAAATACAACCATAAATATAACATTAGAAGATCCAATAACTGGTGAAGACATAAATGGAACAGTAATAATCACATTACCAAACGGCACAGAAATACCTGTAAACGTAACAAATGGTAGTGTAGAAGTTCCAATAGACGTACCAGTACCTGGAGGAAACATAACAGTAACTTATCCTGGTGACGAAGTACATAATGGAACAAACACAACAATTCCAATTAAAGTCACACCAAGACCAAGTACTACCATTGCAAGCATAGTAAACAATACAGCTGGAAGTGTAAAAGTCAAAGTAACAGTAAAAGATGCAATAAACGATAACAAAGTTACAAGCGGAAACGTTACAATAAGTGTTGATGGTAAAAACCTTGCAAAAGGACAACTAAGAACAGATGGTACAGTCGTAATAGATGTTCCAATAAGTTCAACCGGCAGATACAATATAATTGCAACCTATGAAGGAAATACAAACTACACAAGTAGTTATGACAACATAGGACCAAAAGATGTACAGCAAAGACCATCAAAAGTAACAGCAAACGTTGCAAACAAAACAGTAGGAAACACCACACTAGACATCACATTAAAAGATCCTATAACAAACAAAGGATTAACTGATAATGTAATAGTAACACTACCTGACGGAAATACAAGAAATGTTAAAGTAACAAATGGTAAAGCAAGCATACCAGTTGACCTACCAGTTGGAACCAACAACATAAAAGTAACTTACCCAGGTAATGAAACATATGCTAGAAGTGAACAAAGCCTACCAGTAAACATAGTAAAACGTGGCAGTACAACAACAACAAAAATCACTAACAACACAGCAGCAAATGTAACAATAGAAGCAAAAGTTACAGACTCCACAACAAAACAGAAAGTTACAAGTGGAAATGTTGTAGCAATAGTAGACAATGTAATTGTTGGAAGAGCAACATTAGACAAAAATGGAGTTGCACACATAAAAACAAACATTACAAACACAGGTAATTACAACATCATAACAAAATATGAAGGAAACGTTAATTACACAAGCAGTAATGCTACAAACAATAATGTGAAAGTAACACCAAGAAAAGCTAATGTAACCGTAAATGTAACCGATGACACACATGGTGACACAAAAGTAGAGATAACAATCACTGATAAAGTGACAGATACTCCAATAGATAGTAATGTAACAGTAACATTACCAAACGGTACAAAAATTAACACAACCACACATAATGGTAAAATAGAAGTACCACTGGATTTACCAGTAGGAAACAACACCATCAAAGTAAACTATCCAGGAAACAGTACTTATGATGATGAAGAAGTAATTATCAACATAAATACTAAAAAACGTCCAAGCAGTACAAGTGCAGTCCTAGAAAGCAAAACATCCGGTGATGTGGTAATAAGGGCAACAGTCACAGACAAGCTGGACAAACGGGTAGTAACAAGTGGAAATGTAAAAGTACTCGTAAATGGTAGTGTTGTTGGACAAGCCAAACTAAACTATAGAGGCATAGCAACAATACCTGTAAACATTACAAAAGTAGGAAATTACACATTTAATGTCCAATTTGAAGGAAATCAAAATTACACTTCAAGTTCAGCAAGAGTCAAAGACAAAGTTGAAGCAAGGGATATAAATGTAAAAGTCACAATAGAAAACAATACAGTGACAAACACATCAGTACTTGTAAATGTCACAGATAAAATCACTGGTCAAGGCGTAGCAAATGAAACTGTTACTGTCAAGTTACCAAATGGCACAACAATCAATGTTACAACAGATAAAGATGGATTAGCACGTGTAGAAACACAACTTTCATCTGGAACAAATACTTTAAATGTTACAGTAAAAGCTAATGATCAATACGGATCATCAAGCAAGACAATTAAAGTAAATGTTGAAAAAATAAATGTAAAAGTAACAGTTGATTCAGTAACGGGTATTGTTGGAGAAACAATTACTCTCACTGCTAAAGTTGTTGATGTTTATGGAAACAAAGTTACTGGCGGAAACCTTGTATTCAAACTTAACGGAAGATCATTAAGAACTGACCTAAGATTTGATACAAACGATACCAGTGTTTATAAAATCAGTGTTAAAAATGGAATAGTAACCATTAAACTTACAGCTGACCTGTACTTGAGGGCTGGTAAGAATATTACCGCCTCATATAGTGGTTCAAGCAAGTATAATTCTGCAAAAGCTAATATTGCAGAAGCAAATATACGTAAACGAACTGCACAAGTAAGTGTAAGTGTATCACCTACACTTGTTAAACAGGATAAAAATGTAGTATTCACTGCAACTATTAAAGATGTTACAAGTGGTAGCAGCAAATCATTAGCAAGTACTAATGATGCATATGTAATGTTTAAGATTAATGGAAAAACTTTAAAAGATTCCAATGATCAGAACATTAAGGTTAAAGTAGTTAACAATGTTGCTAAGTACACTTATCATGTACCGTTAGGTACTAGTGGAATGGTAGATGGACATATGAGAGACTACACAGTAAGTGCAGTTTATTCAAGCCCAGATTACTACCCAGATTCCAGGGCAAATAGTATATATCATGTAGAACGTAGTAAGACAAGTATTAAGATAACAAGTGCAACAGTTAAGGATGATAAATTATCCATTAAGGCCAACATACTTGACCAGTATGGATATCATGTGATTGGTAAAAACCAGGTATCCATTAAGATTAATGGTAAAACATTTAAGATTAATGGTAAAAGTGCTGTCACAGTCAAAGATGGTGTGATAAGTCTAAGTGGTTTAAAACTTGGTGGTAACAAGGTAAAAAGTCTTACCATCACTACCGGTGAAAGACAATCATATTATGAATCATCAGTAACTACTAAAAAGGTTGAAACTTTATAATACACACACTTTACATAAAATTCCCCCCATTTTTCATTTTTTTTTATTATTTTTTCTAACTATAGTAATTAACCAAACTTTTATTATAGATAAATGACATATTATTTATTATGTCAGGAAAATCCAAAATTGATATTCATAAAAATATGACTGATACTGAGTTAGATGAAGAAATGAGCAAGTATGTAGCATATTACAGGTATTATCAACGTCTTATTGCTATGAAAATCATAAGTAAAGAGAAATCCATCCAACCAGCATCAAATATACTGAATATTTCTTATCAAACAGTACATAGATGGGCAAAAACTTGTGAAGAAAAAGGATTAGAAGGATTAAAACCATCTTTTGGTGGAGGAAGACCATCAAAATTAACATACGAACAATTCATAGAACTCGATAAAATAATAGATTCAACACCCAATTTATCAATGAAAGAAGTACAACATTTAGTTAAAGAAAAATTCAATATAGACTATAGTTTAAAACAAATAGGAGTTATAACAAAGAAATTAGGCTATAATTACAGTAAAGCATACCCTATTTTCACCAAAACTCCAAAAGATGCAGAAAAACAATTAAAAAAAACTTAAATAAAATGGGAGTACAAGAAAACAGTATTATTGTTTTATTTGACGAAGCATCATTTTTAAATGCCCCATATACATCCAGAAGCCTATATAAAAAAGGAACAAAACATATACAAAAAGTAAATCCATATAAAATTAAAGTTAATGCAACAGGATCCTTAGCAATCAATGGTAATTCTTCAATAACAATTACAAACTCATCAACAGCACCAGAAGTAGCAATAGCTTTAATTAATCTCAGAATAACAAATACTATTAATCAAACTTCTAAAAAACAACTAGAATCAGTTATAAATCAAATACAAATAAACGATGAAGATTTAGATAAAATTCTTATCAAAAATAGTGAAGAGAAAACTAAATTCACAGATAAAATAATGAAAGCAATAGAAAAATATGAAGAGGATCCCACATCAACACTAGCTAGAATAATCGGAAAACACTGCAAAAGAGAATCTTTAAATAATATTACAAAAAGAAGAGCATTAAAACGAAAAATCACAATAGACAAATTAAATAACCATAATATTAAGAGTCAAATGATAAAAGAAGAAACAATTTACTTAATATTAGATAATTACAGCGTACATAAATCTGAATTCATTAAAAAAGTGGCCAAAATATTGAATATAAAATTAATATATTTACCACCTTATTCACCTCATTTAAACCCAATAGAACAATTATGGAGAAAAATGAAGAATATAATAAAACAATATTTGATAAAATCAGACGATTATTTGGAAAAATTAGTTATAAAAACATTTGAAGAATCTTTAATAAATCATCATTTTACTGATGAATGGTATATAAAATTTATAACAAAAGTTTGGTAACTAACTATAAATTAATTATATCCTATTTTTTAATTNAAAAAAAAACACAATTATATACTATTTAATCAACAAAATCATCAACACTTATTTTTAATAAAAACACCAATGCTATGATTGTTAAGAGTAGTTCATATCCTGAATATAGATTGAAGAATAAATCCTATTTTCCATATTGAGTACTTATATCATATTCATTAAATGAAAAATAAGTAGGTAAAATAAATAATAAAAAGCACAATATATATTAACATAACATATGCAACCTCACATTTAATAAGACAAAGGGGGTACAACAAAACAGGAAAACAATAGAACCCCANCCCCCCCCCATCATAGATTATTAAAATAATAGTTTGCATTATTTATTGAAAGGGATTAATTATGGAAGAAAAGAAAAGAGAAGACAATACTCCAAAAGTTATAGATATGACCGAACATGAAGAAGATATAACAGTATTTTTAAAGAATGAATATCCAAGCATATATGAAGCTTACCAGAATGATGATTATACAATGGAATATATTTATCCAAACTTTTTTCACGAAATAATATATGATGATAAGATAGTGGGATTTTATACATATGATGAAGTAAAAGAATATCAGGATCAAATATGCATCACTGAATTTTACATCATACCAGAATATCGTGGAAACAAGATAATGATAAACACCCTCCTTGACTTAACAATCAATAACAAAAAATTCACAATATACAAGCCTACACAAAGAGTAATTGAAATTTTCATAGAAAACAATATGGCATGGCATTTTTCAAAAAACCTTGTAAGATCAATTTTCAAATTGTCATCAAGATATAATGACGTGTTTAAAAACAAGAAAATCAGTAATTGCTACTATGATATAGACTTAAGTATGGGCATGATAGATGTTTACACCAACCTCTATGATACGAACACTTGCAGTATAATTTTCAACGACACTATGAATTTAATAACCGATGAAGAAATGTTATGCATGTCCAATCCCAGACAATATGATTTACAAAGCTATAATTTATCAAAGAAACTAAAAAAAGTTGATAAGAAATATATGCGGAACAATTATAAAAATATTGTAAGAAACGTGTTGAAAAACGAGGAAAAAGAAGCAGAAGTAATGGAAAAAATCTTATCAGACATCCGAGTAGAACAAATAATTACGGAGGATGAGATAGACAAAATCCATAAGGATAAGGATATTCCGGTGGAAACTCTTAAAAATATGATAAATGATGTGCAAAAAGCATTAGATAATAATGATATTAATTATGAACATATACGTACACGTTTTGAATTTCTTGTGGATAATGATATTTGTTTAGATGAAGAGGAAGACTCTTTTGGATGCGACTATTGTGGTGAGGTAACCTTTAAAAAGGGTATATGTCAGATATGTGGATATAATCAATTTGATAAAAGATTAGAGAAAATTAAAGACAAAATAGAAAATCAAATAGATTCATCTACAGGATTATATAATTCCCTTTTAGAAAAAATAGCCTCAAAAAATCTTGATATAAATATGGTGAAAGAGGCACAAATAGAAATAGCAGAAGTATCTCTTTTAAAATTTTTGGATAGTATGGGTGAGCATTCATTTTTAGTAAACTTTGATGATGATTATGAAATTAGCGAAGAATATTATATTAAAAGTTTGTTGGATAAGAAATTAATAGAAGCTACACCTAACCCTAATGTGGATGATGATAAGAGTATGCTGTATAACATGAAATTAAATAATGATATGCCTACTATCACTAATTATAAGTTTCTTAAACACATGGATTACATTTTTAAGATTAATAAGAAAGGGCGAAGATATTATAAAACGAATAAATGTGCAAAATTGTATATTGAATACGTGCCTAGTTTACCGTACTATGAATTCAAGCAATATTACAATGAAAACATTACAAAGGTATCAAAAACTGAATTATTAAGGAATTTCATTAAAATAGAGGAGGATAATGCAGTTGAAAATAATGATGAAGAGAAGTATTTAGATATATGTTTATCAAAAGTTGAACTATCTTCCGATGATTATGAAAAATCTGTTAATATACTACAATCAGTTATATGTTCATTAAATAGTTATTATTCTAAAAAAGTTGCTAAAGTTGAAGAAACACCATTATCTATAGATAATGAATTATTTATAGAAGAAAATATTGATATGTTAAGACAACAGAATTTGGATGAAATATTCAATGAGGCATATGATAATATAGGTATAGCATCATTAAGGCATGACAAGGATGATCGTTATGATGATGTGAAGGATATTATTAATGCAGAGGATGTAATTTCTGTTAACACTGATTTGCAATATAAGTATTTGGAAATATAAAATGTTTTTTCTAGGTGAAAATAGGAAATAAGGGTAGTTGTGTGATTGTTATGTTATAATTTTCATCCCCCGTACTCTTAGATATGGACTAATTTAAAAAAAAAGTTGGAAATCTATACGATGAAACATGGGAAAAAGTAATTAATGTAAAATTAACCGGGCCAATTAAACTAATCCGATTAGTAATTTCCACAAATGTTTAATAATGTTGGTGAAAACATAGTTACTATAGTAATAGTAGGAGTTGAAACAGAGATTGCTTCATCAATTAATCCAGAAACAATGGTTGTGGATAGTTATGGAAAATTAAATCCATTCATTCGAGTCAACCCATATAACAGGACAACCTGTGAGAAATAGCAAATCTGGCACTTTTTTTTAGCCTCTGATGAATCATCATTAATTAATTGGTGTGGTAGTAAAAGCAGATGGTGGATGGACAATATAATTTAATACCCCTTACATCACTCCACCTACCTATTAGGTGTAGAATAATTATTATTTAACTAAAACATATCCCTATAAGTAGTACTTAACATATGAACAAAGTATCCGTTAATCAATTTAGAATATTTACAAACAATAGAAGATAACATATGAAGCTATGCTATAAATCCATAGATTTCCATAATAATCTTTAACAATAAAAAATTAAATATAATGCAATCCGATATAATAAACAATATACTTCGTTGGAGAATATTTTAAACGGAATAAATGGAGGGAAAATTGGATAAAAAACTAACTTTCAGTTTATTTTTAATGGCATTTGCATTATCATCCTTTATAAGCATACTAGGAGTAATACCTTTAATAGCAGATTACTTTAAAGTACCATTAAGTATGGCAAGCCTATTCGTCGCACTATTCACATTAATATTAAGTGTAACAGGTTTAATTTTACCATCTTATTTTTCCAAGTATGAACGAAGAAGATTCTTCTTAATCAGTATATCAATATTCATATTGAGCAGTTTCCTACAGATTTTCATACAAAACTTCTATCTAGCATTAACTATCAGATTAATACAGGCATTCTTCTATTCATCAGCAATAAGTATAGCATTAACAATAATGGGAGAATTAGATCCACAAAATGTTAGTCAAGTAGTATTGGGAGTATCAGCAGGAAGTTTCCTTGGATTATCAATATCAACACACATTGGTGTAACATTCGGATATCTTTTCGTAAATGTATGGCTATGTCTAATAAATGTCCTGGCACTTATTGGAATTTACTTCCTATTTCCAGAAATGGAGGGCCACCAAACCAGTGCAATTAAAAACTTCAGTGTTGTTAAAGAAAAGTATTTCCTAGTATCAGTACTCTTCACAATACTAATAGGAATTGGAATAAGTGTTGTTAACAATTACTTCTCCACAATATTAGCAGTATTTACTAAGGTTCCACTTGAAGTAATATCAACATTTTTATTAGCTACTGGTATTGCATCAGTATTCGGAACAAGTCTCTTCGGGTTTTTCATTATCAAGAAGAACAATCTTCCAATCGTAATATACCCAATAGTCTTTGCAATTGTTGTGCTCTTATTAGCATTTGGAGTTGATGTGCCGGCATTTGTATTTGTAGTTTTAATCATGTTTGGACTCTTAGATGGTTCGATGCATACTATTTCACAGTACTGGCTGAGCTCATCAATTAAAGATGCTAAGGAATTTGCGAACGGTTCATACTTATTCATCAACAATATGAACAGATCAATCGGAATATTTGTTGGTGGATTATTCCTTGATTGGAGATTAGCTATTATGATTATTATTACTTCAGTTATATATTTTATTATTGCATTACCAACAGCACTTTACAGAGTAAGGAAATATCCACACTTGAGATAACAAATATTGTGAACAATTTAATATTTTCACCACCCCCAACAATTTTTTTTTGCAAGTGGAGTATTGGACAAAACTTTCTGATGACTTAGTTTTATTGATACTTTCTTTTTTGTTCTTTTTTTAGTTAAATGGGGCTTTTTTTGTAAAATTGTTTATTCTTGTTTTTAGGTTGATTGGGGTTTGTTTTGGGCTTTTCTGGTGTGGTTTTTTATTTTTTCTGAAAAATGCTTAACATTGTTAATTTTATTAATGGTTTATTTTTAGTCCAGGATTAACCAACAGTGATTTGTTCTAAAAGGGTTGTTATTTTATGTTTTTTATTCAGGGTATTGTTTTGTATTCTTTGATTTTTTCTTTTTTGAATGTTTGATATTCGTTATTTTCATCTAAATCTATGTGTATTATTTCGAATATTCTGTTTAAGTTGTATGCTATGCTGTATAGGTTTATTATGTTTTCTACGTTTTGTTTGTTTATGAATGGTAGTTGGTTGATGTGGTATTGTTGTTTGAGTGTTCCGAAGGGTGCTTCTACTGTTTTTCCTCTTTTTTGATATTCTTCTTTTCCTTCTTTTGTTTCTAGTTTGTATTTCATTTGTTGTGAGTATTCTGATCCGTATTCTGTTATTTGTCTGTGTACGTGGCTGTCTGTGAAGCATAATTTTTTGTAAGGGCACATATAACAAGCTTCTGGGTTATTATATATTCTTTTTATTTCATAAGGGTCTGTGTCTTCTTTTTTAGCATTATTTTTTACTATGTATTTGTATTTGAAGAATAATAGTTCATTGTTGAAACATAAGAATGCATTGGTTCCTTCTATTTCTATCATGTTGTCTTTATGGAATGGATTAGGGTTGTATTTCTTTTTATTTTCTTTTGCTTGTTTTCGATTGACAATATATCCGTCTAATTCGTATTTTTCCAGTATACTCATACTTATTTCGTTGTGATATCCTGTATCTGCACTAATTTTATTAAGAGGTACTGGACTGTTATTTATAGCTTTTACTAGTGTTGGAGGTAGTTGATAATGGTCACTTGCCTTATTGGAAACATGCACAGCTAGTATTAACTTACTGGTGTAGTCTACTGCTGATTGTAGGTTGTATGATAATTCTTTTTTGCCTTTTTTGTTTAACATCCAACGAGCTTCAGTATCATAAAGGGGACATGTTTTTTGTCCTGATTTTCTTAATTCCTCTTTTATATGATATAAAAAGTCAATTTTTTGATCTAACTTCATTTTATCTTCTAACAAATCACGTGCAGGTTTTTTTAATTTTTTAATTAACTCTTGATCATAATTATCATTTTCTAATATCTTTAATAAACGATTAACATCACTTTTACGAATAACATTATAACTACTATTATATGCCTTAATAATTGTTCCATCAATAGCTACATGGTCAAAATCCGTTAAATTTAAATCCAAAGCTAACTGTAATGTCTTAGATAATATAACTTTATAATAACAACCTAAAAGTTTACGATAACGACTAATACTGCGACTAGAAGGCATTAAACCATTCATTATAATCATATAAGGAATATTTGTAACACAATTAGACTCAATAAGTACTGGAGAAAAAATTTTCTTACAATATGAATATAAAATCAAACATAACATCCTTTCAATCGGATAACGAGGCCTACCCGTGCCTTTTTGAACAAAATCAGCACAAATCTCATCACAATAATTTTCAACAAAAAACATGATAAAAAACAGCAAATCATCATCCAAAACCAAATTAATAAACTTATTATCACGAATAAACTTACTCCTTTCCAATAAAATCTTTGAAATCATAACAAAACACCACACATCAATAAATTATAATATAACCTATAATTCATTTATAAATTTAATAATACATTTTTATTTAAACTCTAAATTACTTATAACTTATAACTAATAAGTTATATTCAATAATAAGTAATTATAATAAATTATAATTAAAATAATATATAAAAGTAATGGAAAATAAGAAAAATAAATGATAAAAATAACGAAAAAATAATAATATTAAATAGTAAAAAAGTAATACATAATTAGAAAGAGAACATACAACTAAAAAATACAAAAATAGAGCAAAAATATAAAAAATATTATAAAAATAAGCGATTTAAAAGTTTTGTCCAATACTCAAGTGACATAGGAAATGTCATTAACTATTTATAACAATCTCATTCATGTTTGCATATAATTTAATCATAATAATTAGTGGTAATTACATATGAGTGGGGTATGAAAAATATTTTTCTTGGATAATAATATTATTCATTTTAAAGATTTTATTGATTATAATATTTTTATAAATTATCTCCTTTATTATAAACAGTATACAAATATAATTACTATTTTTTAACTTTTTAAGGTTATACTCTCTTATTTTAAAATATTTTATAATATAAAAAATGTATTTGTTCCAATTCTTCTTTTATGCTTTTGTATAATCTTTCTTCCAATTTAATGTTATGAAGTATAATAATTTCAAGTAATAATATATTATTTAACAAATTTTACTTATTATAATTGGATATTTTAAAGAATAAAACAATATTAAATAAGATATATAAGTTTCAATTAACAAATTAATAGTATTAATCAAATAAAAATAAGGTTGATTAATAAATAACTTAAAAACACATGAAAATATACGAATAGGTATAAGACTAATGTTAATAAGTAAGTTTACTAGGTGTACCACTAGTAAACAAGTACGTAAAAAAAATAATGTAAGAAAAAAAAATTATGGAGATATAATTCTTTATGATATTAAACAAAAAACATTGTCTAATATTTCTTACAATATTCCTAGTACTAATACTGGGAACAGCAGTAGTATCAGCAACAGATGATACTAACAACACACAAGGAGTAACAGACAATAAAGAATTATCCACACCCGCCAATTATGATGTGGATAACATGGTACAATCCAGTATAGCAGAGACTAAACTGGACGCAAACGTGGAAAAAACAACAAACAGTGATAACGAAGACAACAATTATACTAAGACAATCACTAAGAAAACACAAACAGGTAACACTAAAAAAGTCACTTATAATGATGTAGAAATAGATCCTACTTCATATGAAGATATTCATGATACTAAGCTATGGAATAATGAAGGTCCCAAAACATTTAATGTTAATTTATACCATACTAATGGTGGGGATAAATCTGATATAGATGGTGAACTACTTGTAAATATTGCTATGGAAGATTTTGCTCGTATTCCAGTTACTGGTGGTGTAGCAACAGTATCTATAAACTATAATGATTTACCTGAGAATAACTATGTTTCTCAACGTATAGAATTAACATATTATGCACCAACAGGTTATCAGAGTAGTACTAAAACTTTTAAGTTGATTAAAGGTAAAGTTGATGATGCTGATTTGACAACCATTGGTCTTACTAGATCAGCAAGTACTGTTAAAGTTGGTCAACAAGTTAAAATATCAGGTACTGTAAAATTCGAAGATACTCAAGAAGAGAGAACAATTCTAGTTTATAATGCTACAATGCAATTAATAGCTGGAGATAAAGATGGGGATATAATTGAAGATAAAGTACTATATGAAACTCATACAGATACTAATGGTTATTATGAATTTAAATTCACTGCATCTAAACCAATCAGAAAACAATTTTATTTTGTTCGAATACTTTATGAAGGAATAAGTGAAGTTGAAATAGACAAAAAAACAAATATTGTTGTACAAGGTGCAGACACATATAATGTTATTAATGCAACAAATATTACAATAGGACAAAATACCACAATTAATGGTAGTGTTTATAATGCAGTTAATCATGAAATATTAAAAGATGGAATAGTAAATATAAATATATCACATGATGGTAAAAATGTACATACTCAGGAAGGTATTCCTATTGATGAAAATGGTATATTTACAATTAATTATAATGCAACTAATGTGGGAGAACATACTGTAATAGTAACATTTCCAAGATATGATGTATATGCTAAATCTGTTAACACTACAACATTTAATGTATTGCCAAGAAAAACTAATATGACTATCGTAACTAATGATAATTTATGTGTTGGTGATGATTTAATTGTCAGTGGTTTATTATATGATGAATTTGATGAACCAGTCGTTAACACGGCAGTAAATATTAGTGTCGGTGATGAAATATTCCTTCCAGTATATGTTGATGATAATGGACATTTTGAACAAAAATTCACCATTAGAAAAAATGGAACATATACTGTTAAAGTGGAATATGTAAATAACACAGATTATTATGTTGGTTCGATTAATAATACCTCATGTCAGATTAATAAGATTCCAACAATAACTAATGTAACAGTAATAAATGATAAACTCTATAATGTAACATTAGATGTACTGGTAAGAGAAAATCATACTAATCATAAGAATATTATTGAATCTGGTTTCATCAATGTAACTGTTGGTGATAAATCCAAACTTTACCCAGTTTCTATGATTTCTACACGAATAATATTGGATGATATTGTTAACATCACAACAACTGACCCATTAGACTTTAAGGTAGAATATGTTGAAAACGAATACTATTATAACAGTACAGGAGTAAACAGTACCACCGGCGAGGTTATCACAGAGTTTACTGCAGCACCATTATCCAGTAATATCACTGTATTTGTAACACCAAGTGTTCAGAACATTACACGTAATGTTACAATAAGTGGTGAAGTAGTTGATGAATACGGTAATATTGTAGAAGAGGGTAATGTTACAATAAGCTTTAATGATACTGTATCGGTACGTGTACCGTTTACTGGTGGAAGATACGAGTATAATATTACAACAGGTACTCTTGGCCTTAACGTGTTTAATGTTACATTCGAGCCTATAAGAACACAAGAGGGTAACATATTAATCATGGAAAGTAAGAACGGCACATCTTTCATGGTTGATAAGCTTGCTACTGTTACTAATGTAACATTATTAAACAGTAGTTATGGTAATGTTACTTTCAGAGTAAACGTAACTGAAGCAGGAAACAATAGTAAGTTTGTTTCAACTGGTGTTATATATGTATATGACTTCACTAACAGCATATTATTAGTCCAAGAACAGCCAGTTGCAAATAATTATGTTGATTTAACACTACCACTGGGTCCTGGAATTAATAAGTTACTAGTATATTACCAGGAAAACAACATATACCTGGAAAGTAATTACAGAAACGAAAGTGCATTTGCACTTGATAAGGACGTATTCGTAATAAATGTTCTAAGAATACCTAGTATCACAAATATAGAGGAAGTAATAAGTAACAAGTCAGGTGAAGTAGCAATAACTGTTAGCGTTACAGACATGGATGATACTCTCGTACTTGATGGACATGTACAGGTATTTGATGCTATTAGTGGAGAATTGCTTGGTGAAGGAGACCTAGAATATGGCCGGGTTGACATAGAATTACCTAGTCTAACCGAGCCGGGTGAAGCACTAATTAACGTAACATATAATGGTAACACAATTTATCTGCCAAGCAACGCTAAGGGTAACACTCCTGGAATGGAAAATACCACTACAATTACAGTAGTTGTAGATCCATCCATTTCAATAGAATTAGACAAAAATGTAACAGTTATTGGAGAAACAGTAACTGTCAGTGGAGTTGTTCTTAATGAAACAGGACAAAAAGCAACCAGTGGAAGAGTTATTGTAACTATTAATGATGAGGATTACAATGCAGTCTTCGACACAGAAACAGGAGAATACACTTACACATATACTCCAACAAGTAATGGAACAGTAACTGTTAACGCTTCATACACTAAAGAGGGTATAGTAGCAGCTACCAGCAGTAACCTGGAATTACTAGTTAACAAGATTAATTCCACAACTACTATTATACGCGTAGTTAACAATACTTTCGGTAACGTGTCAGTAGAAATAAGCGTAGAAGGTGCTGATGGTAACACTTCAATGACTGGTAAATTAAATATTACTGTTGATGGTATTATTCCAGTTAAAGCTGATTATACAGGAAAAAGTATCATAATGCAATTAGGCGATCATATTACCAGGTCAGGATTAATCAATGTACTGGTGGAATATCCTGAAAACGATGTATATTATGGAAGCAGTGCTGAAACAAATATACCAGTAGATACTCAGGTACCAGTACTACAATTAGCAGTAGAAAATGGTACTGTTGAAGTAGGAAGTAATGCAGTAATCATTGGTAACTTATCCGATATTAATGGTAACGAAATCATAGATGCATACATTGAAATAAGCATAAATGATGCACTTGTTGCTACTGTAAGAACAGATGCCACTGGTAAGTTCAGGTATGAATATACTACAAATGAGACCGGTGAAAATATTCCTGTAAAAGCAGTTTATAGGGGCGACAATATTCGTTATGATGAAGCAAGTAACACAACACAATTCAACGTAATCAAGAACACTGATTACAATATCAGCGTATCAGCAGAAAACATCACCTATGGTGAAATTGAAACCATAACTGTAAGTGTACCAAGTGATGCTACAGGAAGTGTGAAAATAAGTATAATTGGAACCGATATATCAGAGCAAGTACCTGTCACAAATTCACAGGCAAAACTTGATATAGAAGCATACAAGTTACCAGTAAATGAATACACAGTAAACGTAGAGTATAGTGATGATAACTATGCAACCAAAACCAACACTACCCTATTCAATATATCCAAGGCTGCATCAAGTGTTGATGTAACAGCAGTGAATATTACTAAAGGGTATGATGAAACAATCACTGTAACACTACCAGAATATGAACATGCAAATGGTAATATAAGTGTCAGAATCATTAAAGACAATGAAATAGTAGATGAATATGTCATAGAATCATCCAAATTATCAGATGATGGAGTTAACGTATCAACTGTTGAAAAATTAGGTGCAGGAGAATACACTGTTAATGTAACATTTACAAATGACACCAACTACAATGACAGTACAAAAACAGTACAATTCAATGTAGCATTACCAGAAATAAGCATATTTGACTCAACCACCATAATGATTAATGAATCAGCATTACTCCATGGAACAGTAAATGATCCAAATGCTAACCCATTAACCGGCAGTATCAGGTTAAACATTAACGGCTCAATCAGGGAAGTAAGCCCTGATGAATATGCCAAAGGAATCAGTCAAGTATTCACAAAAGCAGGAACATACACAGTTAACGCATCATACATACTGGATGATGAAGTAATAGTAACAAGTGAAAACATCATAGTAACTGTAAATAAGATACCTACAACAACCACAATAACAGTGGAAAACAATAAAGTAGGAAACACTATCCTAAATGTAACAGTAACAGACCACAATAACCAAGCAGTAACAAGTGGAACACTCAAAGTAACCACGCCAACAGAAACAAAAACAATACCAGTAACAGGAAACACAACAAACATTCCAATAACAACAACAGCAGATGGCACAGTAACTGTAACAATAGAATACACAGAAAACAATGAATACTATAACAGCACACAAAAAACAGAGATAACAGTAAACAAAATAAACACAACAATCACAGTAAACGTAACCACACCAGTAAAATCAGGAGAAAAATCCACAATCACAGGAGTACTACTCGACGAAGACAAACAAGCAATAAGTGGAGCAACAGTACTAGTTAAAGTAGACGGTAAAGCAATCACTAACACTACAACAGATAATAATGGAAAATACACAGCAAGTGTTGATGAAAGCATTGTGGGTACACACAATGTAGAAGCAAGCTACGCCGGAGACAATAAGTACTTTGAATCACAAGACACTACAACATTAACAGTAGAAAAACTAGGAACAAAACTAACAATCAACACAACAAAACCAGTACGAGTTGATGAAAACATAGAAGTAAGTGGAAAACTAAGTGACGAAAACAACAAAGCAATAAGCAGTGCAACAGTACAAGTAAACTATGATGGAAACATCAAAAACGTAACCACAGACAAAGACGGAAACTACAAAACAAGCTTCCCAGTAACAAACACAGACAAGGAAACAGTAACAGCAACATTCATCGGAAACAACAAATACACTGCATCACAAGCAGAAACCAGTAGCAAAGCAGACAAAAACACTGCAACAGCACAGGTAGAACTGCCAAAAGATGTGAAAGTAGGACAACCAGCAAACATCACAGGTAAAATAACAAACAACAATGGCAAAGCATTAGCAAACATGCCAGTAACAGTTACAGTGAATGGCAAACCAGTAAGAACCATAACTGATGAGAACGGAGAATTCCAAGTTGAAGTAAATCCAACAGAAGGAACAAACACAGTTAAGGTAACAGCTGGTGATGAAGATTACAGTATTGATGATGTATCCGGTACATTCAATGCAAACAAATCACAGGCTAAAGTTACAGTAGACCCAATAAAAGATGCAGAACTAGGTAAACCTACAAGTGTAACAGGTAAAGTAACAGACGAAGATGGAGAACCATTAGCAAACATGCCAGTAACAGTTGATGTGAACGGCAAACCAGTACGAACAGTAACCGACGATAACGGTAACTTCAGATTAGAAGTAACACCAACTGAAGGAACAAACACTATAAAAGTAAATGCTGGTGACAAAGCATACAAATCAGATGACACAACAACAAAATTCACAGCCCATAAACCAGAAGCAAAAGTTACAATAAACCCAATAACTGATAAAAAAGTAGGGGAACCTGTAACAATAACAGGAAAACTAGTAGATGATGAAAACAAGGCAATAACAAATGCACCAGTAAAAGTAACAGTAAACAATAACACAATCACGGCAATAACCGGAACAAATGGTAACTACCAGATTACCACGAGTGACACACTCGCAGGAACAAACAATGTAACAGTAAAATATGAAGATACAAAATACGATACAAAGACTGCAAAAACAACATTCAAGGCAACTAAGACCAAAGTAAAAGTTACAGTATTATCCATAAACGGTACACTTGGAGAAGAAATAACACTCACTGCAAGAATAACTGATGAAAATGGAAGACCTGTAAATGGTGGAAACCTTGTCTTTAAAATGAATGGAAAAACACTAAGAACAGATGGAAAATTCAATTCAAACAGTACACCATACAAGTTCAAAGTAGAAAATGGAATAGTAACATATACCATGACTGCTGATAAATTCATACGTGATGGTAAAAATCTTACCGCCAGTTACAGTGGATCATATAAATATGAACAGGCAAAAGCTAACACTGCCAGTGTAAACATACGTAAACGAACAGCACAGGCTACTGTAACGGTGACACCTAAGAAGACAAGACAAAACAATGATATTGTATTCACTGCAACATTAAAAGATGTTACAAGTAATGCAAGAAACAAGACTTGTCTAACAGAAAATGCAAACTTAATATTCAAACTAAACGGCATAACCATCAAGGATAGTAAAGGTCAAGCACAACGTTTACCAGTAACGAGCAGTGTAGTAAACTATGTATATCATGTTTCAACTGGTATGGGTGGATATGATTCTAATGGACTTAAAAATTATACTGTTGAAGCAGTATATGATAATCCTGTATTCTATCCGGGCACAAGAAACAGTAGTGTTTTCCACGTTGAAAGAAGTGAAGTGAAAGTAAACTTTATTAAGACAACTATAAAACGTAATGTCTTAAGTGTTAAAGCAACATTTAAGGATTTCGAAAACAAGTATCTTGTTGGAACAAATAAGGTATGTGTGAAAATCAACGGTAAAACTTACCAGGAAAATGGTAAAGTCAAATATTTCAATGTTAAAAATGGAAGAGTTGATCTAAAAGGTATTAAAATTAGTAGTGGACAAAAGGTTAAAGAGGTTATGCTCGTAACCGGTGCCCGTGAAGGATACCTTGGAGCACGTGCAACAACAACAGATATAACATTTAATTAAACACCAAATAGGGGGATAATTGAATCATGTGATTCATTATTTCCTTTTTTTTATTTTTAAGGCTATTTTTTTATGATTTTATTTTTTTAGATGTGATTTATTACTTATTTTTTTTATTAAATTCTTATTTTTATTCCATTTATTTTGCTCTTTCTTTATAGATTTTTATTGATTTGTTTTAAATAATTTTTTTGTATTTTATTTAATTATGTTGTTTTAGGGGTAATCATGAAATTACATATTATTAATGACATATTGTTTAATAATTATATGGTAAAAGAGTTATATTCAAAAAATGATATAATTAAAGGAATTGGAAAATATACAAAAATCATTAACCAAATAATAAACTATTATAAAATAAAAAAAGAAAACAATCAAAAAAATCAAACAAAACCATTAAAAACATGAAAAAAATCAAATCCCACTAATAAACATATAAATATATCCTAAAATAAAAAACAATCCATTAATCAAAATAATTGGTTAATAATCAAAACTCACAAACTTTAATAAAATATTAAAAAAAAGTTTAAAATACAAGAAAAAAGCAATGTATAACATTGTTTAAAAAGTTAGGTGTACCACTAACAAATTAAACAAAAAAAAGCTTAATGTAATTAAGGAGAAAAAACTTATGACATTAAACAAAAAACATTGTCTAATATTCCTCACCATATTCCTAGCACTAATACTAGGAACAACAATGGTATCAGCAACAGACGATACCAACAACACACAAGGAATAACAGACAACAAAGAAATATCCACACCACAAAAATATGATGTGGATAAAATGGTACAAAACAGAGTTAGCAATACTAACCCTGAAACAAACGATGAAAAAATAAATAATGAAAATAAAACAACAAATACAAAGACAATCACAAAAAAAGACACAATAAAACAGAACACAAAACAAGAAACACAACCAATCACAGTAAACGACTACACAGAATTAAAAACAGCACTAACAAGCACAACATACGATGACCTAACAATCACACTAAAAAATGATCTAACAAGTAACGGACCAATAACAATAAACAATGCAATCAAAAACCTGGTAATAAACGGTAATAGTAAAACAATAAACGGAAACTCACAAGCATTCCTAACAGCAAATAACATGAACCTAACAATAAAAAATATGACAATCACAAATTGTGCAGCTTCCAATGCACCAGTATTATCATCAACAAACAGTAATATAACAATACTGGATTCAAACATCACTAACTGTAGGTCAACTTCAATTACTTCAGGAGCTAATCCAAATAATGGTGTTCTATACATTCCAAGTGGAGTAGTAACATTAGAAGGAAACATTATAGAAGGAAATACAGTATCAGGTACTACAAATTCATTCATATTACTTTTACCTCAAACAAGTAAAATAGTTAATAACACATTCATTAACAATGTCAATACTCGTAATAGTGGAACATTTACTTATGATTCTTTACTCAGTAGAAAAGTCAATGAAATACATGATAATGAGTATATAGGAAATTATTTATCTATAAGCTTGGATTTCAGAGAATTGGATTTAAATATACATGATCAAACAGAAATATATGATGACGTCCTTTTTAACTTATATGTTTTAATCAATGATAAGTATAACGATACAGTTAGAAATGGAACAATATATGTTGATACAAATGATGAACAATCATATTATGCACCTGTAGTTAATGGTACAGCTAAGATTGAATTAAGCTATGCATATATTAAACAACAAGTAAAAGTGGGAAGTTATTCCTGGAAAACAGTATGGTTTTCATATTTTTCTCTAGAAGATAATAGTTATGAATCAAGCATATCCAATTCAACCGAGTTTATACCAAAAAGTATTAAGAATCCTTCACTTACTGCCAGTGTTAATCCATCTAGTGGACGAGTAGGAGATACTTTCACTATTAAAGGAACATTAAATGGAGAATATCCAATATCTGCAAATAAGGTAACTTTAACAATCGGTGATTATGTTGCCATAGGCAATACTGATGCAAATGGTGAAGTATACTTTAACTATACACCAGACAATCTGGGAATTTACACTGCCACATTAACTGTAGCTGCACATGGTGGTATTGGTAATGCACGAACAAAAAGTGTTACATTCACAGTAGAAGGTGACCCATCATATATATCCATATACACTAATGAAACAGAGGTAACAGGTGCAAAACCCGTCAAAGTATATGGTGTATTAACCAATATGACAGGTGATCCTATAGGTGGAGCAACTGTTAATTTAACATTTAAAAATCAGTACAAAGCATCCACAATAACTAATGACTCTGGAGAATATTCATTTGAATACATAACAGATCTGGCTGATGATACAGCAAATAATTTAAGAGTCACTTACGGTGGAGATGCAGCAAAAGGTATTAATGCAACATCAAATACCACAAAGTTAACAGTTAACCCATATAAGACTAACATTACATTCACAGCTAGTGATACACAGTATGGTGGACAAACCAATGTAACAGGATTCGTATATGATATTGAAACCGGTGAAGTAATTCAATCAGGTCAGGTATCAATAAAATTAACGAATGTGAATAATCCACAAACAGCTAATATCGTGGATGGTAAATTTGAGTATTTACGCTCCTATACAAACATAGGTACAAAAACTGCTGAGGTAACATTCATAGCAAGCGGATTGTATGCAAGTTCAGTGAACACCACCACATTTACAGTAACAAAGGGTATTACTAATGCAACTATTAACAATAATGGTCCAATTAAGGTAGGTGGTACTTTAACAGTTTCCGGTAGGGTAGCAAATGACTTTGGAAATCATATTGGAAGCAAAGTAAATATAAATGTTACTATGGGTACCGAAACACATAACGTTCTTACAACTAATACTGGAACTTATAGTACTACATTCACGCTTACTGAAGCAAAAGATTATGATATCATAGTAGAATGGGAAGGTAATACTAATTACTTTGATTTTAAAAATACTACAGTATTTTCATTATATAAGATACCTACAATCACTAATGTATCCGTTGTAGATGATATTGTTAACCGCGTAACCATTGATGTTAGTGTACGAGAAAACGACACTAAATTCACAGGCAACATTACAAGTGGTTATATTAATGTTACAGTTGGTGAAAACAGTAAACTTTACCCAATAACTGGTAATACTACCAGGATAGCATTAAGTGATGAAGTTAACATCACAACAACTGACCCTGTAATGTTTAAGGTAGAGTTTGTGGAGTCAGATGTTGATCTTAACAGTACAGGTATCAATAACACTACTGGCGAAGTCATAACCATGTTTACTGCTAGGCCGGTAGCCAGCAGAATCACTGTCGAAGTTTCACCAAAACAACAGAACATCACAAGAAATGTTACAATAAGTGGAGAAGTATTCGATGAATTTGACAATCCAGTAGAAAATGGTAATGTTACAATAGATATTGATGGCAAGGAACCTATCCTAGTACCATTTACTGGTGGAAGGTATGAATACAATTTCACAACCGACACTGGTGGCCAGATCAACTTTAATGTAACATTCAATGCTACTAAAACAGAGTCCGGCAGCATATTAATCCAGGAAAGTAGGAATAATTCATCTTTCATTGTTAATAAGCTTCCAACAATTACCAATGTTGAGTTATTGAATAATTCATATAATAATGTGACTATCAGAGTAAACGTAACCACAACAAGTGATGAAGAAAACTTTGTAACCACTGGTCTAATCTACGTGTATGACTTCATACACAGTGAATTATTAGAACAGGAAGTACAAGTTGGAAACAGAAGTGTTAACCTGACACTACCATTAGAGCCTGGAACTAACAAGTTACTGGTATACTACCAGGAAAACAACATATACCTTGAAAGTAATTATAGGAATGAAACTGCATTCACATTCGATAAAGATGTGTACGTAATAAATGTTGAAAAGATTCCTAGCATAACAGTGGTAGAGAAAGTATTAAGTAACAAATCCGGTGAAGTAACAATAAGAGTTAACGTAACAAACACTACAGGCAGCCTAATACCTACAGGTCATGTAAGCGTATTTAACGCTACTAGTGGAGAATTGCTTGGAGAAGGCGACCTAGACAATGGTAAAGCTGATATACTATTACCTGGCCTAACCGAACCTGGTGATGCAAGAATCAACATCACATATGAAGGAAACACACACTATCTTCCTAGCAATGCACGAGGAAATACTCATGGACAGGAAAACACTACAACAATAACAGTAACAGTAGACCCAAGAATCACTATAAACATGACCCGTAACATGACAGTAATAGGACAACAAGTCACAATATACGGTAATGTATATAATGAAATAGGAGTAATGCTCAGTAATGCTAATGTAATAGTAACAATAAATGGCCAGGAATACCCAGCAGGCTTCGACACAGAAACAGGAGAATACAATTACATTTATACTCCAACAAGTAATGGAACAATCACAGTTAACGCATCATACCTAAAAGATGAGACAAAACAGGCTACCAGTGAAAGCCTCGAATTACTTGTGAACAAGATTAACTCCACAACAGATATTGTAAGAGTAGTTAACAGTACACTGGGTAATGTATCACTAGAAATAAGAGTAGAAGGTGCTGATGGTAACACTTCAATGAATGGTAAATTAAATATCACTATTGAAGGTTACATTCCTGTTAAAGCTGATTATACAGGAGAAAGCATAATTGTACCATTAGGTGATCATATACGCAGGTCTGGTTTAATTACTGTACTGGTTGAATTCCAAGAAAACGATGCATACCTTGCTAGTAGTATTGATGTATTAATCCCTGTGGATGCAGAGAGACCAATACTTGAATTAGCAATAGAAAAGGCTACTGTTCAAGTAGGAGAAAATGCAGTAATCACTGGTAACTTAGCCGATAATAGGGGTAACAAAATAAGCGATGCATACATAGAAATAAGCATAAATGATAAGCTTGTTACTACTGTAAGAACAGATGAAGATGGTGCTTTCAGATACACTTATAATACAACAGAAGCAGGCGAAAACATACCAGTAAATGCAGTTTATCGTGGAGACGATACTCGTTATGATCCAACAAGTAACACAACAAAATTCAGTGTCACTAAGAAAACCATTTACACTATCAATGTATCAGCTGAAAACATCACCTATGGTGATATTGAAACAATCATAATATCATTACCAAGTGATGCAAATGATAATGTGAATATTAATATCCCTGATTACATTGCAGATACTGTTAAGGCAGAAAATGGTAGGGCAGTTTACATAATAGGTGCTTACAATATAAGTGCAGGCGAATACAATGTCACAGTAACCTATTCAGATGATAAATATGCAACTAAAACAAACACAACCATATTCAAGGTAACAAAGTCAGCTACAACATTAACAGTTAACGTTACAAGTCCGGTAAAAGCAGGACAATCAACACTAATAACTGGAACACTAGTTGATGCTACAGGCAAACCTGTAAGTGGTGAAAAAGTAGAAGTGAAAGTAGATAACAAGCTCGTGGCAAGTCCAGTTACAAATGCATATGGAAAATACACCATAACATTTAATGACACCATTGTGGGTACACACAATGTAGGGGCAAGCTACAATGGAAACAATAACTACATGAACAGTACTGCAGCTACAACCTTAACTGTTGAAAAGTTAAACACTAAGATAACAATTGATACAATTAAGGATGTGCCAGTAACCGAAAATGTTGTAATCAGTGCTAAAGTTGTGGATGAAAAAGCAGTACCAGTAGCATCCGCACAGGTAAAAGTGTCCTTTGATGGTAAAACACAAAATGTCACCTCTGATAATAATGGAAACATCCGGGTAACTATTCCTACAAGTACTGTTGGCAACAAGGAAGTTATAGTAATCTATGATGGAAACAGTAAGTATAACCCATCAAACATGGAATCAACTGCACGTGTTGTTAAAAACAATGCAACAATCACACTATCAATGCCATCTAATGTGAAAGTAGACCAAACTGCTACAGTCAAGGGTAAGGTTACCGATAAGAATGGTAAAACATTACCTAACATTCCAGTAAATGTAACTGTAAACGGTAAAACCATACCTACAGTCACGGATAGTAATGGAAACTTCCAAGTAGAAGCAAACAATGTCCGTGAAGGCACTAATAATGTGACAGCAACAGCATCCAATGCTAACTATAACATTAACAGTGCAAGTGGTAAATTCACGGCAACCAGAAAAGAAGCAAAATTAACAGTAGACCCAATTAAGGATTCTAAACTCAAGGATAATATTACCATAACAGGTAAACTCGTAGACGAACAAAACAAGCCAATAAGCTATGCACCAGTACAGGTAACAGTAAACGGTAAAACCAGTACTGTTACAACAGATAAGAATGGTAACTACCAGTTACCAGCAACAGGCATAGTAGAAGGAACAAACAATGTGTCCGTGAAATATGAAGACCCTGAATACAAGACTCAGACCGTTAAAGCATCATTCAAGGCAAGCACATCCAAGACAGTAGTAAAAGTTCCATCCATTACTGGAGTAATAGGAGAAGACATTACACTAACTGCTTATGTGACTGATGATGATGGAAAACCGGTAAGTGGAGGAAACATTGTATTCAAATTAAACGGAAAAACACTAAGAACTGATGGACGCTTTGACACAAACAGCAGTCCATTAAAACTGCACGTAGAGAATGGTGTAGTAAAATACACTATTAAAGCTGACCTTTACCTTAGAAATGGTAAAAACATAACAGCAAGCTATAGTGGATCATCCAAGTATGATGCTGCTAAGGCTAATGTGGCAACAGCTAACATCAAAAAACGGAATGCTCAGGTAAAAGTAACAATTACACCTAATAAGGCTGTGCAGAATACTGACATAGTATTTACTGCTACACTTAGTGATGTGACACCAGGGGCAACTAATAAAACTAGTCTTACTACTGATGCTAACATTATATTTAAGGTGAATGGTGTAACTATTAAGGATAAAAATGGTAAAGCAGACCGTATCCGTGTTACTCATTCAGTGATAAATTATGCTTATCATGTACCAACTGGTATGGGTGGAGTTGATGATAGTGGTGTTAAAAATTATACTGTTGAGGCAGTTTATGATAATCCGGTATTCTATCCGGATACACGTAATTCATCAGTTTTCCATGTGCAGAGAAGTATAATTAATGTTAACTTTATTAAGACTGGTATTAAGAATAATGTGTTAAGTGTGAAAGCAAGATTCACGGATTATGAGAATAAGAATGTTGTTGGAAATAATAAGGTATGTGTAAAAATCAATGGTATTACCTATAAGGAAAATGGTGAGGTTAAGTATTTCACTGTTAAGGATGGTAATGTTGATCTTACAGGTATTAAGATAGCTAAGGGTACTAATGTGAAAGAAGTGATGCTTGTTACTGGAGCTCGTGAGGGTTATATGGGTGCTCGTGCTACAACAACTGAAATAACCTCCTAATTTATTATTTTTTTTTGGAGTTGGGGATCTTGGGGTTCCTGCTTCAAACTTTACCCTTTTTTTATATAAATTTATTATATATCATAATAATACATATCGTAAAAATACTATAAGAAGCAGAAGAAGACATGACAATATCACTTGATAGTGATGACACATATTACGTAACAGAAACCATAACACTAAGCGAAGCAATTAAAAATCTGGTAATAAACGGTAATAACAAGTATATTACAGGAACAGTAACAGGTGAATCATAATTATATATTCTTTCAATATCTTCATCAAGATAAGATACAACATCACTTCTATGATTTTTTGTTCGTCTAGAAATAAATTCAATTAAACTACATGTGTAAAATAAAGCATTATTATTTTTGTTCATATTCTTTCATCGCATTGAAGAATTTAATAGTTTTAAGGGATTTTTCAGTATTAAAGCAGATTTGGCGTGTAGGATATCTAAACTTTACTAAAGACCAAAATGCTTCTCTACTAATTTTATTATCATTATATTCCTGAATATAGTTATAGATAGTATCATCAGCTATAGGACCTTCTACAATATCATATTCGTGTGGATGACCACTTCTACACGAAATTATAAAATCTAACCATTCTTCACTCATTTCTTCAAATTTTAATATTTTTAGTGAATTATCTGGATGGTAATTATATGTATTTACATAACCTTCACCAAAACGTGTGGTCCAACGAATAGCTTGTTCTTCTAAAAAAGTACAATAAAATCCAAAGTAGAAATCTTTATTGTATTTTTCAATTCTTATTTCAGGATTTTTTTACAATTACTGTACTTCCATGGTATATTTTCATAATTTTTATCCTTCTTTTAATATAATTTATATTCTTTTTATAATATTATTAATGTTAATTGGTCCTTATTTTGGTTATGGTTTATTGTGGGTATCTTCCTTGGGTGTCTTTTTTTATTTTCAGCCATGTTTTTAGCATTTCATCTGCTAGGTAGTATTTTTTGTCTGCTGAATAGTCTATTATGCCCTTGTTGCTTAATATTTCTAGGTATTTGTTTAGTGTGATTTTTGTATAATCTACTTTGTCTTGGATTGTTTTATTATTCATTGATCCATATTCCACGAATAGTGTTATTAGTTCTTTTTCTGTTCTGTTTAGGGTTCCCCATACTCTTAGCCACATTATTGCTATGTTGTCTATGTTTAGTATCATTGATTCTTTAATTATTTCTGGTGTACATGTGATGTTATTTGGTAGTATATTACAGAAGCTGTTTATGTATGCTGGTATTCCTCTTGTACATTTGTAGAATCGTTCAAATCCTTCTGGTGTAAATTTGATGTTATTGGATTTTTCATCTATATAGTTTTTTGTTTGTTCTTTAGTGAATGGGTTGATGTTTATTTGTAGCATTCTTCCTCCAAATGCTCCTGTTTGTCCATTTATCATGGTTATTATTTCTGCCGTGTTTGATACGCTTCCTGTGAATATGTAGCTTACATTAAATTGTTTTTGTGTATAACTTCGTATTAGCCAGAAGAATGCTTCGGGGTTTTCTAATGTTTTTAATAATTGGAATTCATCTATTACTATTATGTATCCTTTTATTTCGTCTATTGTATCAACTATTTTTTGTGGTAGTTCCATGACGAATTTGCTTAGTTTGCTATAGTTTTCTGTTATGGTTGGTATTGGAATATCGTGTAGTGATGTGTTATTGAATGTGTAGTTTTTAAGTTTTAGTTGGTTTAGGTTTTTTATTAGTTTTTCTTTAATTTTGTTTAGTGTGGTGCTGTTTTCTTCTAGTGTTTCTTCTATTTGGTGTAGTATTTCTTTGATTAGTTCTTCTTCTGTTATTTTTCCTTTTTGTTGGCCGTATATTGCTGATAGGTCTATGTATGTGGTTAGGTATTTTTTGGGTTGGTGTTTTAGTATTTTTTTTAGAAGTGATGTTTTTCCTATACCTCTGTATCCTGTTAATAGGTATTGGTTTGGTATTCCTTTTTCGAGTAGTGATAAGTTGGCATTTAGTAATTCTATTTCGTTGGTTCTGTTGTAGAAATATTTGTCTATGTCTTCTGGCATTACTATGGGCATGTATTTCATTTTTTTTCTTAATCTCCCTTTAAATGTATGTTAAATGTTGAAAGTAGTTTATGCTTTTAAAATTACTTTTTAGAAATATAATAATGTTTTATGCTGATCAGTTTAAATCATATTTTTAAATTTAAAATTCATTTTTACTATTAAATTATATTTTTATAAGTAAATATTTGTTTTTCATTACTATAAGTAAATTGCTTTTTTATTTTTAAAAAAGTGTTTTAAATCTAAAAAGTTCTTTTATAATAAAATGATGATATGTATATGGAGGGAGTTAATATGTATTTAAACATTATATCTGATATAGCTTTCGTTTAAATCGTTTAGTACGGGTTGCATGTCACGTTTATGTTCTGCTATGAATTTGAACGTGTTTAGTATGATGGTGTACATTGCGTTGAGTTTTTCCTGTTCATCAAGTTCTCTTATGTTAAATTCTAGGCGGTGGTATTGGCTGGTATCAGGGTTTGTATTTATGTTAGGTGTAATGTATTTCTCGAGTATGAATATTACGTCCTGGCTCACACTTAATCCTACGCTGAGTGCTGTTTCTATCTTTTTATGTTCCAGGTCGTTGTTTTCTTCCAATAGTTCCAGTAGTGATGTGTATCCTGTGAAGTGTTCTGGTATAAAGTATTCCTGTACTCTATGTGATACGAATTCGTTTGCTATTTTAAGGTATTCATTTTGTAGTGTAAGGTACCATGCGAATGATTCTATGTACAGGTTTTTTTCAAGATTCAGTAGGTGCATTATGGATTGTTTTATTATTTCATTGAATAGGTGGTGTGCTAGTTCATGTATTATTGCTCCTGGTATCATTTGGTGTGGTGTTATTCTGTTGATGTATATGTGGTTGAATGAGTAGTAGCTGAAGAATTCTGGGTGAGTGTTTTGGTTGTCGTATTGTACTCTTGCGTATGGTTTTGCTATTTTTATTAGGTGTTGTGTGTTTGGATCTTCTGGTATTGCCGGGTAGTTTTCTATTCCTATGTCGATGATAGTGTTTAGTATGCTGTCATATGCTGTGTCTGTTAGTGGTATTTTTTCGAGTAGTTCTATGTTTTGTGTGCTGAATAGTTTGTAGAAGTCTTTGAAATCATTTTTGAAGTAGGTGTAGTTTCGTAGTTCTTCATCGCATTGTGAGCATTGGTTCATGTTTATCTGGTTTTCGTGTCCACAGTTGGGGCATATGACTTTTTCGTTCATTTTTCTTTTTTCTCCTATTATTATTTCGTCTTTTGTCTATGATATTGTTATTATTGTTATTGGTTAAAATAATTATGGTAACCTATGGGTTATAATGAAAACTACATATAATAATACTAGTACATGTATATGTTAACATAATAAATAGTATAATATTACTACTAGGATAAATATAATCGAATAGTGCTATGATTAAAACAAGTAATAACTTAAAAAATATTAATATCTTAAATTAATAGATATAATTTTCTATAAAATAGTATTCATGTCATGTATTAAATTAATTATTTACAAAAAAAAATAGAATAAAATAAAGGTACAAAGTACCCCTAAATAAACTGGTAATAATATTACCTTACAACTTTAAAAAATCTTTCCACACTAAACTTATTATAAAACGTATTGCCAATGAAACTAACAACTATTCTTTTTAAGTTTAACTTCATCTAAAATTATGTGTAACATGGTACAGTATGTTATAATAAAAATTTATATAATTGGATGCTGTTCATAAAATTTTAAAGAGACAATTATTTAAATGATATTTTAATAAAGTTTTATTTGATTTATTTAATCTATTACTAGAATAATATCTGTTTAATCATTAAGGTATTAATAGAGCGTAGAAAAAATCTTACACACAATAATACAAGCAATAAATTCTACTAATACAATAACATCTCCCAAAAAATGATAAGACAACCATACCCATACGACACAATCAATAAATATCAAGCAATGAATTATAAATACAAGTAAAACAAAATAATTAACATAATTATAATATCATCGGATGAAAAAATCATGGAATTATATGAAAAATTAACAGAATACTGTGAAGCAAAACTAACACTATACGGATTTGCCAATCTGGAAGAAAATAAGGAAGCGGTATTCCTGGACCAGTTAAAAAGATATGACTATGCAATAGCAATAGGAATCAACATTCCAGATAACATAGTTGATAATCTGGATACAGATGAAGGCAGAAAAAAATACTTGGAAGCATACACACAAGTCAATAATCTACTGAATGAAAATGCAAGCCATATAGTAGAAATAATAAAGCAATATGGTTTTAATGCAGTGAATGTTGACAGTTCCTACATTCTCCCGGGAGAAAACTTTGTCGGCGAAATATCCCATAAGTTAGTAGCTAATCTTGCAGGCCTGGGATGGATAGGGAAAAGTGCATTATTCATCAATCCATATTATGGTCCGCGTGTCAGGTGGGCAACAATCCTAACAGATGCAGCACTACCCGTAGAGAATAAGAGGATGAAGTCAAGGTGTAAAAGTTGCAGGTTATGTGTTGAAAATTGTCCAGTTAATGCATTTGATGATAAGGAATTTAGTGAAGATGTTTCACGTGATGAGCGATATGATGCAGGAGCATGTGCATCCTACTTTGACAGGCTTGAATCAATGGGTAAGCCACGTCTGTGTGGTTTGTGTGTGAAGGTTTGTCCATGGGGATTGGTTAATAAAAACAGTAGGAAAAAAGAGGATAAAATTTGATAAAAAGAGTTGTATTATTTGGGTACAGATGAATATGATCATTCATCTGTTATTTCATTAATAGTTTCAATAATTTTATCTTTTATTATTTTCACGCATTGCTCATCGTTTTCATTCATTCTCACAGTGCATTCAGCTGTAAGATCATACTCTTCAAGTACTTCTGGTACTACTATTACTTTGTCTACTGTTGCTTCTTTCTGTTTTAGGAGTGTTGTTGTGCAGTTTTGTTTGCATCCATTTATTGCTACTATAGGGTGTGTTTTTGCAAGGTCTATGTATTTTTGTTTGCCTCCTGCTGTTGCTACGATACAACATGTTTTGTATGCTTCATTTTCTTCGGTTAGGTCATGTACTGCTGCTCTTGCTACTTGTCCTCTTGGGTTCATTCCACTGCATGCGCATAATGCTATTTCTTTCATTTTTTTTCTCACTTCACCTATTTTTTGTTTAAACCATAACATAAATATAATGATTTATCATTATATTTATATATTACTAACAATATATGTATATATACCCTACTATGTAGGGAGTATAGAATTAATATAAAAAAAAATAATCATAGTCTTTTTTATCTCTATAAAGTTTGTGTTTAAATATTAAATAAAATATTTTCTTTTATTTAATAAAATATTAAAGTTAGAATTAATTAACTAGTAACACTTATGATTATTCGGTGTGATTGGTAAAACACAATAATTAAAACAGTTACTAGTACAACGGAAAAACAAAATAATAAGCTTATAATCTATAAAAAAAAGATACTAAAGAATAACGATAATATATTTAATACTACTTAACTAAAACTACCATGTAAATATAGCTATCCAATTATATCTTTAATAAAAAATTTTTTTTTATAAGATTTAACTTATTAACAATTTTTTTTAGAGCTCCTACTTCTTAATGATGCATTAACTATTTTTTTTCAATAAATATTTTAGGGATAAATTTAAATTACTTCTTTTAACAAAAATACAATTATATAAAATAAAATAATTATAATAGGTGATAAAATGAAAGTATTAGGAATAGTAGGAAGTCCAAGAAAAAACGGAAACTGTGACGTACTTGTTAAAGAATTCTTAGAAGCAGTAGACGCAGACACAGAATACATCTTCTTAAACGAAAAAGAATTAAATGGATGTAACGCATGTATGGGATGTGTTGAAGGAGATTGTGTAATAGATGATGATGGAAACGAAATAATCAAAGCACTACTTGATGCAGATGTACTTGTATTCTCATCACCAATATACTATGGTCAAATTACAGCACAAGCAAAATCATTCATAGACAGATTCTACCAGATTTCAAGAAACCCTGAAAAAACATTAGAAGGTAAAAAAGTAGTTACAATATTCACACAGGCACAACCAGAAAATGTATTCGGAAATTATATAGAGTCCTTTAAGACAATGCCATTCGGATTCATGGGAATGGAAGTTGTTGGTAACGTTACAGCAATGGGAACACAAAATGCTGGTGACGAAGAGGAGTTACAAAAATACATAGATGAAGTTAAAGCTATAGCAGCAGAATTATAATTGTAGCATATTAACTTAATCATATAAATTAATCACCCCCCCCAATTATTCACATTTTATTATTTTTTTCTTCTAAAAATTGTAAGTATCTTATACTGATTGTATGCATATAGTATATTATGTCAGAAAATAATGTTTTGGAAACTATTTTTAATAGGAGAAGTGTCCGTGAATTTACGGATAGGAAGGTAAGTCGTGAGGATTTAATGCTTATTGTTCGTGCTGGTATGAGTGCGCCGTCTGCCATTAATCTTCAGCCATGGGAATTCATAGTCTTTGATGATGAGGATATTCTTGATTTCATGGTGGATCTTCATGAGTATTCGGGTATGTTTAAAACTGCAACTGCTGGAATTTTAGTTTGTGGTAATATGGATCGTTGTGTTGAAAATTTTTCTGAGTTATGGGTTCAGGATTGTTCGGCTAGTATTGAGAACATGTTGTTGGCCATTGAATCTCTTGGTTTGGGTGGTGTCTGGCTGGGTATTTATCCTTTACGTGAAAGGTGTGAAAAGTTAATTAAATATTTTAATTTACCTGGTAATATTGTTCCTTTTGGAATTATAGCTTTAGGTTATCCTGGGGGTGATTCTTTGGTTAAGGATAAGTGGGATGAGAATAAATTACATTGGAATAAATGGTAATTTTATATTCTGGTGTATTTTGAATAGTGTTTTATTATTGTTAGTCTGTTGTTTAGATTATTACTTTTATTTTTTGATGTATCTGATTTTTATTGTTAATTGTATTTTTTTGTATCTTTATTATAATTTTGAAATGGTGTTCTTTATTAAAATTTATTTTGGATATCTCTAATTTTTTTGTACCATGTTTTAGTATTTTTTATATAATTATATTAATTTTTAAGCAATCTTTAAATAGAACTTGGTATATACTATTATTATATAATAGTTATTATGAGGTGAAAATATGGCAGAATTACCAGTTGCACCGGTTAAAAGAATTTTAAAAAATGCAGGTGCAGCAAGAATCAGTGACAGTGCTGCAGAAGAGTTAGCACAAATTTTAGAAGCATATGGTGAAGATATTGCTATTGAAGCTACTAAATTAGCTAAACACGCTGGTAGAAAAACTGTTAAAGCTGAAGATATTAAATTAGCATTATAATTTTATTATTTTTTTTCTATTTTTTTTTCTTAGGGAGTGTTGGCATAAATTCGTTTTTGTAATACTTTTTTATGTGGATGAAACTTTTTTTTGGTATGATTGTTACTTATGTATATATAATATTTTTAAATATTACTTACCAAGACCCCCCTTGATTACTTACCAGCTGCTCTTGGATTAAACTTATATACATTTTATTTTATAATTTATATTATCGAAGTCATAGAATTGTTATTTATGAAATTCTTTTCTTGATTTTCGGTTTTAAAGTTAATGGAGTGAAATAAGCAGTATTAATTATTATGATGGATGAAAATTGTATATATTTAACTCAAAGTACTCTTATTAGAGGTCTTTCTAAGAAACAATTCAATGTTTTAGTGGATATTTCATTGAAATTAAATGATTTACGAAATTGTGCTATAAAAACTACTAAATTAGATAAATGTGCTGATGATAAACATTTTAAACAGTTGAATTTCAAATCAATAATCACTAAAGTTAGAACCGAATTCAGTAAAGATTATTCACTTATTCAAGCTCATATAGCAAATAATGTTATTAAAAAGCATGTTGAATCTTTTAATTCTTATGTTGCATTAACAAATAAAAGCATAGATAATGAATATAAACGACCATTAAATAAACCTAAAACCAGAGATAACCGTTTACATAATATCATAATACCGCAGGAGTCAATAACTTCTTCCAAGAAAAAATTGGCACAGGGTTACATTGAATTACCCTTAAGCAGAGAATATAAAAAAGAGTTAAAATCCAAAGATTGCAGACCACGTATTAGAATTCCTGAAAATATACGTGATAAAAAGATTATACAAGTAGAAATTATACCATTAAATAATGGACAAATGTTTAAAGCCAATTTCACATATCAAATGGAAAAAGAGTCTCTAGGTTTAGATGAAAGTAAGATGATGGGTATTGATTTGGGTGTTAATAATTTTGCAAGTATTGTTACAAGTGAAGGGACCCCATATCTTGTGGGCGGGCGATTTTTAAAAAATCAAATAGCCTTCAAATGCAAAAAAACAGCACAATATCAATCAATACTAAACAAACAGGGACTAAAAACATCCAAACGATTACAAAAATTCAACACCAAATTTAAAGCAATACAAAACAACTTCCTAGATCACACAACCAAATTCATAATAGAAACATGCAAAAAACAAGACATAGGAACCATAATACTAGGATACAACAAAAAATTCCAATACGAAACAGATATAGGAAAAAAACAAAACCAAATATTCACACAAATAGCTTTCAAAAAATTCATAAACAAACTAGAAACACAATGCCAAAAATACGACATCAAACTAATTATTACCGAAGAATCCTACACAAGCAAAAGCAGTTTCCTAGACAACGACATATTACCAACCTACAAAACAAACGAAGAAAAAAATGAGGAATATGAATTTAAAGGAAAACGAATAAAAAGAGGACTCTATAAAACAAGCACCGGAATATTAATAAATGCAGATATCAATGCAGCATGTAATATCATTCGTAAAAGTAAGCAGAACTTCCCCAAGGAACGACTGTATAAGTGGGCACGGACTGCCCCAGGGAAAATCAAAAAAATACAAGACTATTTTCAAAAATAAACAATAAAAGAAAAGGGTATTGTTATATTTGATTTGAACAAAGACATAATGCTGGTTATCATTTTGAAAAAAAAGGTTAATATTTTTTCGAGTATTACTTTTTTTCTCTTGAAACTAATTTATGCCAAGTCTCTTAGGGCTCTTTTTTTATATTTTTTTGTTTTGTTGTTATTATTTTTGAGTATTATTTTATTATTGTTTTCTTTTCGCATTACATTTATATACTATGATGTACTAATTATAATTAGAGATGTGAAAAAATCAACATCAATGTATAAAAAAATACATAGGAGTTTTTATTATGGAATACAAAATAGAACTAACAAGTGACGAAGTAACAAAAAAATGGTACAACATAAACGCAGACCTACCAGTAGAACTACCAGCACCAAAAAACAGTGAAGGAAAAGACCAACTATCAACACTACCAGACATATTCGTAGAAGAATGCCTAAAACAAGAAATGACAACAGACAGATACGTAACAATACCAAACGAAGTAAGAGAACTATACCAAAGACTAGGAAGACCAACACCACTATGCAGAGCCAAAGGACTAGAAGAAAAACTAAACACACCAGCAAAAATATACTACAAAAGAGAAGACACATCACCAACAGGAAGCCACAAACTAAACAGTGCAATAGCACAAGCATACTACGCAAAAAAAGAAGGAGTAGAAAGACTCACAACAGAAACCGGAGCAGGACAATGGGGAACAGCACTATCCCTAGCAGCATCCATGATGGACCTCGAAGCAACAGTATACATGGTAAAAGTATCATTCAACCAAAAACCATTCAGAAAAACAATCATGCAACTATACGACGGAAACGTCTACGCATCACCAAGTAACAACACAGAAGTAGGAAGAAAAATACTAAAAGAAACACCCGACCACCCAGGATCACTAGGAATCGCAATCTCAGAAGCAGTAGAAGACGCACTAAATGACGAAAAAGTAAAATACACACTAGGAAGCGTACTAAACCACGTAATACTACACCAAACAGTAATAGGACAAGAAATAAAAACACAACTAGAAAAAGTAGAAGAAACACCAGACACAATGATAGCATGCACAGGCGGAGGAAGTAACTTCGGAGGAGCACTATTCCCATTCATAAAAGACAAAATCGAAGGAAACAGTGAAACAGAATTCCTAGCAGCAGAACCAGCCGCATGCCCATCACTAACAGAAGGAGAATACAGGTACGACTTCGGAGACGAAGTAGGATTCACACCACTATTCAAAATGTTCACACTAGGACACGACTTCGTAGCACCATCAGTACACGCCGGCGGACTAAGATACCATGGAATGAACGCACAAGTATCCCTACTAAGAAAAGAAGGATACATCACACCAAGAACAGTAAAACAAACAGAAGTATTCGAAGCAGGAAAACTATTCGCACAAACAGAAGGAGTAGTGCCAGCACCAGAAACATGTCACGCAGTAAAAGTAGCAATAGATGAAGCAAGAAAATGCAAACAAACAGGTGAAGAAAAAACAATAGTAGTAAACTTCTCAGGACACGGACTACTAGACTTCAAAGGATACGAAAGCTACCTCGACGGAACACTAGAAGACAGCTAGAAAAACAAGAACAAAACACTAACCCTCCCCCCATATAATAACTTTTTTTTTTAATAAAAAAATTAAATGATGGAAAATCAAACCATCAAAAAATAAACTCATCACCAGACCTAATACCAACAAGAGAAACAAACACAGCAACCACACAGAAAACAGTGCAAACCAAACACACAATCTGAGAAGACCCAATAATCAAATCAGCATACCGAACACTAATCTCCAAATTACCCATAACCCAGGCAAACACCAAAGTCAACAAACCCAAACTCATAGTCTGACCAATAGTACGCATAGTAGCCTGAGACGCAGAAGCAGTAGGAGCATCCCCCGGAGGAACAGAACTCATAATAGCATTCATATTAGGACTAGAAAACAATCCCATACCAACACCCTCCAAAAGCATTGACAAAACAACAACATACACTGGAGTATCACCACTTAAAAACACAAGAATCAACAAAGACACACTAGTAATACCCATACCCAGAGCAGCCAACTTTTGAGGATGAATCCTATCCGATAACTTACCAGCATTAGGAGCAATAACCGCCATAACCAAAGGAGTAACAATCAAAACCAACCCAGACATCTGAGCATTCCAACCCCTCACATACTGGAAATGATAATTAAGAATAGTAGTAATAACCATAATAGCCAGATAACCACATAAAGCAGCAATATTCGATGAAGTAAACTTCTTATTCCTAAACAATTTCATATTAAAAACTGGAGAATCAAGACCCAACTCATACCAACCAAACAATACCAGCAAGATAATACCAAGCAAAGTCAATACTAAGCCATTCATGGAAAGCACAGTAGTGAAACCATAAATAAATAATAAAATACCCATAGAATACAATACCGAACCAATCACATCAATCTTATCATCTTCATAAGTCTTCCATTCCTGTGGCATTTCAAGCACCAATAATAATATGCAAAATACAAGAAATGGTATAACAGATAAAAACATTGATCTCCAACCAAAATTATCCACCAGATAACCACAAATAACAGGAGACAATGAAGTGGCAAGATACACTCCAGTAACAGTATAACCCAACGCTCTTCCACGATTCTCTGGATTAACCGCCTGTACAACCATAGCCATAGAAGACACATTCAGGAATGCAACACCTACGCCCTGCATTATTCTAAACATAAGAAAGAATTCAGCAGAAAATGATACACAAGCCAATAAGGAACCCAACAGGAAAACCATTACGCCCGCAGTTAATGTTCTCTTCACACCATATTTACCAGAAATTTGTCCTGCTGGAACAGTGAAAACAGCCACGACAAGGAAGAACAGTGTAGATACCCAGTTCTGCAGGACATTATTCATCACAAACTCCTCTGCTATCATCGGAACACCAATTATAACACCATTAGATAAAAACACTGCAAAAAATGTTGTTATAAAAGATACAAATATTACTAATGTTTCAGATTTATTTTTCATATTTACCAGTCAACCATCCTCTTCAAATTTATATCATACCATACTTAAGGCTACAATTTTTTTTTATAACTAATTTTTGTTTAAATCTATATTTTTATCATATTTAAGTATATGTCATCATATCCTGATTAATATTAGGTAATTAAACTAAAATAAATCCTCATACAGATATATATTATAGGAGAATTCATATGGTAGACTGTATAAAAATAAGAGGAGCAAAGGTACATAACCTGAAAAATATCAATGTAGACATACCACTAGGAAAGATAGTTGCAATAGCAGGAGTATCCGGTAGTGGAAAATCATCCCTAGCACTGGGAATACTCTACGCAGAAGGATCACGAAGATACCTGGAAGCATTATCCACATATACAAGAAGAAGAATCACACAGACAGAAAAAGCAAAAGTAGACATTATAGAACATGTACCCGCTGCACTGGCACTACACCAACGACCAAACATACCAGGAATAAGAAGTACCTTCGGAACATCAACAGAACTCTTAAACTCACTAAGACTACTATACTCAAGGTGTGGTAACTATATATGCCCAAATGGCCATAAACTCGAAGCATCAATGAACATAGCAAGAGAATTACCATTAACATGTCCTGAGTGTGGAGAGGAATTCTATGGACTCGGAGCAGAAGAATACGCATTTAACAGTGACGGAGCCTGCCAGAAATGTTCGGGAACAGGATTTGTAAGAGATGTTGATGTTACAAAGCTGGTGCCTGATGACACCTTAACCCTCGAGGAAGGAGCAGTTAAGCCATGGTCCAAGTTTGGTATAAGCTGGATGTACCTTGTGGCCGCAGAACTAGGGGTAAGGACAGACGTACCATTCAGGGACTTGACCGATGAGGAAAAGGAAATAGTCTACTATGGAGAACCAGTAAAACGCTATGTTGCAATCCCCTCCAAGAACGGTAAGTTATTTGATTTGAACGCAGAATACCGGAATGCAATAAGTGCAGTGAAGGAATCATTAAATAAGGCAAAATCAGAGAAAGGACTTAGCAGAATTAACCAGTACCTTGAAATAAAGACTTGCAGTGAATGTAACGGGTCACGAATCAATAACAGGGCAAACTCCACACTACTAAACGATATAAACATTACAGAGGCATCACAGAAGACACTTGAACAACTAGTAAAATGGATACCGGAAAGTATAGAAACACTACCCTCTGAGATGAGGGGTATGGCGGAGTCAATATCTGAGGAGTTCATGGATAATGCAGAGGCTCTATTGAAGCTGGGCCTAGGATACCTTACACTTGACCGTCCAAGCTCAACACTATCCACTGGTGAATTACAGAGGGTGCAGCTTGCAAGAACAATAAGAAACCCTACAACGGGAGTATTATACGTGCTTGACGAGCCATCTATAGGATTGCATCCATCAAACATTGATGGTCTAATACATGTTATGAAAGAATTAGTGTTAAATGGTAACAGTGTCATACTGGTGGATCATGACACAAGAATACTGGAGGTAGCAGACTACCTCGTGGAGATTGGACCAGCATCAGGGGTAGATGGAGGAGAACTTGTAACACAGGGCACAATAGATGAAATTAAGAAGGATAAAGATTCAATTATTGGACCATACATTGCCCAGGAGGAGGAAATTGTAGTACGTGACAAGTATGATGAGGATGAACTCTTTGATGAGGGAATAATCACCCTAAGTACCAGGCCACTGCACACAGTAAAGGAATTATATCTTGAAATCCCTAAGGGAAGGTTTAATGTTGTCACTGGAGTATCCGGTAGTGGAAAGACAACACTGATACTGGAGAGCCTTTACCCTGCTATTAAAGCATCACTTGATGGTGAGGCGCTACCAGAGCATATTGATTATGTGGACTATGATAATATCAACAAGATACATTTAATCGATGCAACACCTATAGGTAAAAATGTTAGAAGTACCCTTGCAACATATAGTGGAGTTCTGACAAACCTGAGAAAACTATACGCCGACCAACCAAAAGCACGAGAGCTTCAATATACACTTAAGGACTTCTCATATAACACGGGAAAATTAAGGTGCAGTACATGTAACGGAACAGGACGAATAAGTATGGATGTACAATTCCTCCCCGATGTTGAAATAGACTGCCCTGACTGTGAAGCACTAAGATACTCCAGAAAAGCAGAACAAATAACATACCAGGGATTCTCAATAAAAGATGCAATGGCACTTACAATAGATGAAGCAATAGGAGTCTACGAATTAGAAGACAAAATATACACTAAACTAAAAACATTACAGGACATTGGACTAGGATACCTGACACTAGGAGAATCCACACCAGAACTATCAGGTGGAGAAGCACAAAGATTAAAACTTGCATCACATATGGGACGAAAACAGAAGAACACATTATTCATATTTGACGAACCGACAATAGGTTTACACCCTGAGGATGTTAAACAGTTAATACATGTGATGGATGAACTGGTAACAAATGGTGCAACAGTCATAATCATTGAACACGACCTGGACCTTATAAAGAATGCTGATTACATAATAGACATGGGACCGGGTGGTGGACTAGAAGGTGGACAAATAGTATGCACTGGAACACTAGATGAAGTGCTGGAAAATGATGACAGCATAACAGCACAATACCTTAAAAGTTAAACAAACACACCTGCCCTCCCATACTTTTCATAACTTTATAATATAATTTCCCCATACTCCTTTTACAAAAAGCATATATTCTCTAAATAATATAAATACATATCAACTTAAATTATTGATAAATTATATGATAATTTAAGTATTGCTAAAACAAATCAAGGATTAAAAGTTCATGAAAATAAATAAAAAACATTGTTTTTTATTATTAATGTTATCCCTAATATTTCTTTTAGCAATTGGAATAACCTCTGCTAACGAAATAACAAACGAGACAGCAGAAATAATAAAAGACAATCAACAAGTATCACAAGTTGATACACAAACAGATACAAAAATAGAAAAAAATACAAACAAACAGAATACAAAAACGGACATATACGCAACAAGCAATGCAAACACTAACAACAACGGATCAACAAAAACCAATCCAACAACAATCACCAAGGCAATAGAAAATGCACAAGACGGGGAAACAATAACCCTCACAACAACAAGCACACAAGACACATACACAATAAACTCCCCAATAAACATATACAAGAACATAAATATTGTGGGAGAAAGTGGAAAAACAATCATACTAGACGGACAACAAAAAACAGGAATATTCAACATAAACGGAGCAACAGTAAAACTACAGAACATACAAATAATCAACTCAAAATCAGAAACAGCACCAATATCATCAACCAATTCAGAACTAACAATACAGGGAGTAACATTCAAAAACAACCAGGGAACACTTGCAGGAGCAATACTATCCAAGGAATCAAACCTGAAAATAACAGGAAGCACATTCACGAACAACACCTCAGATAAGATAGGTGGAGCAGTAACACAACTAGGAAACAAGTCACTGACAGTAACAGGTAGCACATTCACACAGAACAGTGCAAAATATGATGGTGGAAGCATATACTCAGTACAGTCAAGTGCAGCAATAACATCATCAACATTCAACAACAACAATGCACGAAACGGTGGAGCACTATACCTCGGAAACAATGTGAACAAGATACAATTACAGGTAACAAACTCCTTATTCACAAACAACAAGGCAACAATAAAGGGAGATTCAATATGGACAAACTACCATAATACAATCACCAACAATGCATTAGTATCCACCAGAAACAATAACTGGGTATGCATTGACAAAAACTGTGACAACAACCTCAACAACAACTGGTGGTCAACCAATAATCCAAACTTTGAAATAGTAACAGACGGGTACATGCCAACAAACTGGAGACTCCTGAAAGTTACTAACCAGTCAAGCACAAACACTAACCAGTTAACAGTCACTATAAACACTCTAAGTGACCAGACAATAGCAACCGCTAACATACCATCTAGGCAGGTAACATACACTGCAGATACTGGTAGTTTCACAAGTACCACACAGACAATAACCAGTACAGTAACCAACAAGTACACAGGAAACAGCAACAACATAAAAGTAAAAATGGACAACCAGGAAGTAATAGTAAACACATTACTAGAACCATACCTGTCAATAAACAATATCACAGCAACCCCTGGCAGTCAGGTAACCTTCAACATACACGCTAACAGGGCAATAACGGGGCAACTGAAACTACAGGTGAATGGTGTAACATTAACTCCGAACATGTCAAATGGTGAAGCTAAGTATACTTATACAATTCCATCATCATGGAAGGCAAACAACTACACCACAACATTAACCTATAATGGTAACAGTGTCTACAAGGCCAGAACAGTCAATGGTTATTTGTATGTTAAGGATTCAAGTATTATCATAGTGCCAATCACGAGTAATGATGTAACATTATCAACTGCCACATTACCAAAATCCTATGACTTACGCAGCCAAAACCTTGTATCACCTGTAAAAAGTCAGGGTAGCAGTGGTAGCTGCTGGGCATTCTCATCATTAGCATCCCTCGAATCAGTTCTCCTAAAGAAGACAGGAGTAACATATGATTTATCAGAGAACAATATGAAGAATGTTCTTAAAAAGTACTCAGTTATAGGTGATTCTCAATCAAATCCGAATAGTGGTTTCAACGACCTTGAACCTATAGGATACCTTGTCGGATGGTATGGTCCTGTAACAGAATCTGATGACTCTTATCTGGCAACAAGTTATGTTTCACCAGTTATAGGCAGTAATATTCATGTACAGGACGTTTACATTATACCAAACCGTAAAACAGTCACTGATAATCAGCTTATCAAACAGGCATTATACCAGTTTGGAGCAGTATCTACTGGTGTACGTAAGCCTACCACGACGAACAGTTATACTACTGGACAGGAGATAGATCATAGTGTGACAATTGTCGGATGGGATGATAATTACAGCAGGACAAACTTCAGTCCTAATCCGCCTGGTGACGGTGCATTCATCATAAAAAACAGTTGGGGTGAATCAACCGGAAACAAGGGTTATCATTACATATCCTATTATGATGAAAGCTTAGGATCTCTGGGCATAACAAGTCAGATTAGTGAAATGTTCAACTATGTTCCATTACTGGAAAACAAGGATAATTACACTAACCTCTACCAGTATGATATAGCAGTTAACACTTTGGATGAAAGCAGCTTAACAGATTATCTTGCATACAGGAACGTGTATAACACTACCCGTGACGAAAACATTGCAGCATTCGGAAGTTACTTCCTGCAGGAATCAAACTATATTGTTGAGTTCAAGGCAAACAATAAGGTAATATACACACAGTCTGGTAGGGTGACAATACCTGGTTATCGTACAATAAGATTAAACAGATACCTGTCATTGCCTAAGAATCAGGAATTTACTGTGACATTAACCATTACAGGTAAAGATGAGGTTCCAGTACCTGTGGAGTATAGTGACCTGTATTATTCATCAATACATAGCGGCACATCTTTCCTGTCATTTGATGGCAAACAATGGGAAGACCTCTATGAGTATGAGTGTACGGCTCCACTGAAGGTGTATACTAAGGACACTCCAATAGTATCATCAACGGCATATGAGCTAGACAGCAACATACATGTTACCACTAAAGTGGATAATGTCATGGCTGGTGGAATGTTAACATACCTAATTAATGGAGAAGCCGTAAAGGTTGGTGGAAAAGTATTATCACAGAGTGTGAGTAAGGATCAGACAGTGAATATGTCATTCAAGGATGATTCAAACCTTAAAACATTTAACTTAACAGTAGTATATTCCAGTGAAAACTATGCAATAAAACAAAACATCACATTAACTAACACGTTAATAAAAGACACCAGGTTAACAGTTAACACTTTAGCAAATACTAAGATTGGTGAAAGTGTAACAGTAAGTGGTGTACTATCTGATGAAAACAGTAACAGGTTAGGCATGGCAAGTTTAACAGTGACTGTTGGAACAGTTAAGGCCACTGTAACTACTGACAGTAACGGTAATTACAGGTACACATATAAGACACAAAGTGCTGGTACCAACACTGTAACAGTCACATATAATGGTAACAGCACGTATTCTGGTAAGACTAGCACAACCAGTTTCAATGTTCTTAAGAAAAATGTTAAAATAACAGTAAATGGTGTGGCAACTACCAAGTATGGTGATAGCGTAACTATTAGTGGAATACTAAGTGATGAGTATAACACTAGGTTAACTGGTACACAGCTAAGTGTAACAGTAAATAATGTTAAACACACTGTTACAACGGATAGTAATGGTGCTTTTACATTGAATTATAAGACTACTAGTGTCGGACAAAACAGTGTAAGCATCAGCTATGCTGGTAGCAGCATATACTCTACAGGATCTGCTTCAACGGTATTTACTGTAACAGCCAAGGATACAAGAATAGTGTTAAACAGTATTCCGGCAGTCAAGTATAGTGACAGTATGACTGTAAGCGGTAAATTAACGACTAGTGACGGCCTATTATTAAGTAATATGCTGGTGTCAATAAAGATTAACAGTAACACTGTTAATGTCAGAACAGATAGTAAGGGTGTATTTACATATAACAGGAAGGCATATAATAGTGGAGTTAACAATATCACAGTATCATTTGCTGGTAACACACAGTATAAGGCTTCCCGTACTTCTGGTACATTTAATGTGAATGCTAAAAATACTCGTGTAACTGTTAGTAAGATTACTCAAAAGGTTTACCAGGATAAGGTAACAATTACTGGTAAGTTCACTAATGCTGATGGAGTAGTATTGAAGAATACTCTGATAACGGTAAACTTTAATGGTGCTAGGAAGTCTGCTAGAACTGATACTAATGGTGTTTACAGGATTAATGTAACAGCATCTAAGGTTGGTACCAGTAATGTTACAGTATCATTTGCGGGTAACAGTAATTATAAGGCTTCCAGTAATAAAACCACATTCAAGGTAGTTAAAAGACCTACCAGAATTACTATCAGCAGTATTAAAAATACTGTTTATGGCGATAAGGTGACTATTACTGGTAAATTCACCAACAATAAGGGTACAATATTTAAGAATTCAAAGCTTATAGTTAATGTTAATGGTGCTAAAAAGACTGTTAAGACCAATAGTAAGGGTGTTTATACCTTGAAGGTCACGGCTTCTAAGGTTGGTACCAATAATGTTCATGTATCATTTGCTGGTAACACTAATTATAAGTATAACGTTTCAAAGGCCACATTCAAGGTAGTTAAACGTGCCACATGGATTAGTGTCTCTAAGATTAAGCAGGCTGCATATACTGATAAGGTGACTATTACAGGTAAGTTTGCTAACAATAAGGGTGTCGTGTTCAAGTATTCAAAGCTTGTTGTTAGTGTTAATGGTGCTAAAAAGACTGTTAAGACCAATGGCAAGGGTGTTTATACCTTGAAGGTTAATGCTACCCGTATTGGTACTAATAATGTGGTAGTGTCTTTTGCCGGTAATTCCAGGTATAAGGCATACACTAAGAAGGCAACGTTTAATGTTGTTGCTAAGGCTACTAAGATTACTGTTAATAAGATTGCTAGTGTGAATGTTGGTGGTAAGGTTACTGTTAAGGGTAAGTTTGTTACTGTTAATGGTAAGGCTTTGAAGAACAGTGTTGTTACTTTGAAGATTAATGGTAAGAAGTATAATGCTAAGGTTAACAGTAAGAGCGAGTTTAGTATTAGGATTACTGCTAGTGTTAGTGGTACTAATAATTTAACTGTCAGTTATGCTGGTAATAAGTATTATAAGTCAGCTGTCTGTAAACGATCTTTTATTGTTAAGGGTTAAAAGATTTTAATTCTTTTAACTATTTTACTATTTTTTTTTATTAACATGATTATTATTAGTAATAATTATATATTATTCAGATTTTTTTATATTATTTTTTATTGATTTTAATATTATTATGGATTTTAGTATATTTTTAACAATAGTGTAATCTATAAGGAATATTTATCTAAAAGGGTTATTGTATTTTAAACAAAAATATTTATGCAACATTTTCTAATAAAATGTTAGTATATAGACAAACATTAATTCATTCAATAAAATACATAATAACAAATACCACCAAAAGTACATAGATAAAATTAAAAAATAACATTACACAAAAGAATTATAATAAAATACTCATAAATATCATGAATTATCATATAATACTGACTTAAAAGTTATTTAAAAAATTATCAAACAAAATTAAAAATCAAGGAAAATAAAATTACATTAATCAAAAATCAAGTAAAAATTACAAAATTAGACTTAGGGTTTATATACCTAAAAGGGCTATACTAATAACTATGTGGGTATAAATTTAAACAATTCAAGTGGTGAAATTATATGTCAAGAAATGTATATACAAAAATGGTAACAGAATCAGCAGACGACATGTTATTCGGGGAAACTAAAAACCCTGTAAAACTCGGATTAGACCAAGTAGCAGGGGGCGGAATGGTTTACCCTAACATCAAAGTAGCACCTGCAGAAGGATCAGAAGAAAGTATTGACGGATTAGAAGCAACATCCAAAAACATAGCTTTCGCAGCATGTCAAAGAGCAGCTGATGTTGGATTACCAGCAGTACAAATAGAAATGGAACACGTACAACAACAATCAATCAGCAAAGAAGCTTCCGAAAGATGTACAGCAGTAACATGGGAAGAACTCGAAAAACTACACGACAAATACGGAACAAGAGTATCCTTAATGTCAACAATAGCTGATATGAGAGAAGAAGAAAACGGATTAAGAGGCTCCGACTACGACGTAGCAATGGACGAATCATTCGAAGCATGTGCACAAAGTGGAGCATCCATGTTATGTATCGAAACCGTTGGTGGTAAAGTAGTATCAGACTACGGTATATCAAGAGGAGACGCAAGAGCAATCCTATACGGTATCGGTGTATTAGGTTCCAACGATATGGAATACATGTGGACAAAAATCGTAGACATAGCAAAAAGAAACGGCGTAGTAGCTGGTGGGGACACAGACTGTGCACAAGCTAACACAGCAATGTTCTTAGCTGGTGGATTCATGGGTAAAAACGTTTCACACACAATTGCAGCAGTAGCAAGAGCAATTGCAGGAGCAAGAAGTTTAGTAGCTCTCGAATGTGGAGCAACCGGACCTACAAAAGACTGTGGATACGAAAACCCTATCGTAAAATCAATCGCATCCGTACCTATCTGTGCAGAAGGTAAAAACGCAACCTGTGCTCACGCAGACTTAATGGGTAACTTAACCGCAGCAGTTTGTGATGTATGGAGTAACGAATCTGTATATAACAGAGAAGAAATGGGTGGACCAACCCCTGGTGTATGGTTACAATCCTTAGGTTACGAATGTGCATTAATGAACACAGCAAAACAAATCGGAACCGCAAAAGCATTAAGAGACTCATACGTATTAGCAGATAAATACCGAGACCCTCAAGGTGTAATCCTCGCATACGATAACGCATACAGAATTGGTCAAGCAATCGTAGCAGACGGTGAAGACAACTACCTCAGAGCACGTGCAGCAGCACTCAAAGCAATGGACTGTATTAACGAAGCTGTAGAAGCAAAACGTATCTTATTAACAAGATTCGAAAGAGACACTCTCGATTCTACATACAAAACATACGAACAATTACCAGATGACTCTGACAAATTCTTAAAACAATCTGTAAAACGTTACAGCAGAAAAGTAAAAGAACACGACATAAAACAATACGATTTATAAGCGTGAAAAAAATTAAAATATATAGAAATAATTAAGGATGTGTATTCAAATGGTTAGCCCTTTAGAAAAATATTATGAAAAATTTGAAGATTACGAAAAAATTGCAATAAGATACAACGTAAAAGTAGAAGGTCCAGCTCTCAAACCTGAAGACGACCCAGAAGTAGTTGAAATCTTACCAGCAGAAGAAGGAGTAAAAAGAACCCTAGCTTTAGATGTATTATACGGTGACAAAGACAAAACCGATGCAGACGTAGAAGCAGCATTAAACGATGGTGCAGATCCAATAGACCTCATTAACAATGCTTTAATGAAAGGTATGGATGGTGTATCTGCTTTATACACTAAAGGTGAATTCTTCTTACCTGATTTAATGTTAGCTGGAGACGCAATGATGTCCGGTGTAGCACTTTGTGAAGCAAAACTCGGACACAAAGCAGATTCCAAAGCAAAAATCGTATGTTGTGCAGTAGAAGGTGACCCTCACGACATCGGTAAAAACTTAATTGTTATGTTCTTAAACGCAAACGGATACGAACCTATCGACCTCGGTCGTGACGTACCTAACGCAGACGTAATTGCAGCATTCAAAGAACACAAACCAGCAATGGCAACAGCAACAGCATTAATGACAACAACAATGACCGCATTCGGTAAAATTGCAGCATTAATGGAAGAAGAAGGTTTAGACATCCCTATTGGATGTGGTGGTGGAGCAGTACGTCGTGACTTCGTAGAAGAAAGTGCACACTGTTTCTACGGTGTAGAAGCATACCACACACCTAAATTAGCAGATGCTATTGTAGATGACGGTAAATCCTGGGAAGACATCAGAAACGAATACGCTGACATTGTCGGTGAATACGTAGCAGCATACTCCTAGATTCACTAACTCTCTTGTAAGATAATACTTCTTTATCTTACAAATTTTTTTAATTATTATATAAATATCAATATCTTATACCAATTTTAGGGTTGAGTTTTTTAGCGTGTTCTCAACTTTATTATTTGAATATATTCGGAAACTTAACTAGGTCCCACTATACCTAGTTATATTTTTTTTTAAAAACAATAAATTAACATTGTTATATTTTTACTTATAAAAAAAGAAAAAAATTAGTTGGGAGAATAATTAGCAGGAATAACAAGAACAGGAACAGGAGCCTCCCGAATAGTCTTCTCAGTAACACTACCCAAAAGGAACCTATCCAACTTATGCTTACCACTATTAGCCATGATAACCATATCCATACTCTTTTTCTCACAAACCCGCACAATAACATCAGCAGGATTACCCTCAACAGTCAAAGTAGAAACCTTAATATCAGAAGCAATACCAAGCTCATCCCGAAGCTCATCAATAACACCAAGCACATGATCAAGAACCTCATCACTATGCTCATCAAAAATTAGATCATCCTTATCCAAAGCTTCATCAGACAAACTACTCAAATGCTTACTATCAACAACATGCAAAACAGTAATTTCAGCACCCTCATCAGAGGCAATCTGCAACGCATGCTTAATAGCATGATCAGAATTTTTTGAACCATCGCTAGGTAATAAAATTTTATTATACATATCCAAACCTCACAAAAAATTAATTTATAGTTAATTAATAGTTATGTACAAATCAATATTTAACCTTTTATTAACAAAATAAAACAAACAATAAACTTCCTACAAAAAATACATTAATCCTACTAAAATCATAACAAAAGATTAGTCTTTAATCTCCAAATGATGAGTCATACAAGTAAACCTGTTACCAAACATATCATCAACCACATCACCCTTAAAAACATTAAAATACTTTAAAGTAGAACCAGATAATTTCCTCCTAGCCTCATAATTAACTAGCCTACCATTAACCTTATCCTCCAATAAAACATCATAAACATCCAACAATGGACAATAACAAATACTATAAACAAAATTCTCTGATTCAAGAACATTATGCTCAAAGACAACAATACCCTCTGCATAATATTCACTAACCTCACTAACATTATCCTTACATCTTTCAATAAATCTCATATATAATCATTTAACACAACTTTATAATAAATAAATATGTACCTCATAACTATTAAAACTATAAAAACTATACATTTAGTTTAAACTTAATAATTCTAAGGTAAAACTAAAAAGAAAATAATATATATGCATTACCAAATAAAAGCATAAATAAGGAAGATGTGATTAATATGAGTTCTGACGAAAAAACAATAACAAACATGCACCAATTAATAACCAGAGAAAACATGAAAAAACTGGAAACAGTAGACTTCACACCAAAAGACTACAATGAAATAATAAACGAAATAACAAGAGAAAGCCTAGAAAACCTTGAACTGGACTACACACATACACCACTAGAAAACATTAAACGCATAACAAAACAGCACGTAAACATATACTACTCAGAACAGGAAATATCATCAGGATACTACATATACAACAAAATATACCTAAACAATAAACAGCCAGAATCACAGCAGATAGTCACATTAATTCATGAACTAACCCATCACATCTATGCAGAAATATTCGAAAAAGTATTATCAAGAATATTCACAATAAAAAACTATCGAATAATAGAATCATTCGTAATGTTCATGCTAAACAATTCAATAGAAAACAGAGTAGCCGATGAATACCTATCATATATAGTGGAAGGAAGATTCACACCAGACAAGTACCATAACTACCTGCCATTCATACAGTTAATCATAGAATATGGAATCGACGTGGAATACAGTAAGGATTTCTTCATATTTGCCCATGAAATAAGCCATGACATAGATGACATATTAAGACAGGTAATCACAAAAAAATTAGAAAAACAGATACATGAACAGTTCAAACAGGACAGCATCGACGAATTCAACCAGAAACTAACCTTCGATTATACAAGTGAACGCTTTGATGAGGAAGAAAAAGTAGAGATTATCATAGAAATGATCTATTTCATATTCGATTACTTTGTTAACGGTGAAGGAAATATCGATGAATTAATTGAATATGTTGATAAGTTTGATGATAAAATATAATAATGTATAAAAAAGAATAAGTTTTAAAAAGATAGCGCCGTCGGCAGGACTTGAACCTGCGACCAATCGGTTAACAGCCGAACGCTCTACCTACTGAGCCACGACGGCATAAAAGTACAAATTAAATTATGTTTTTTATCATATATAAATCTATCTATTTTTAATAATATTCCACCAATATTTAGAAAAAAAGATAAACATACCAATAAGGGGTAGTGATCCAAAATGCAATATGAAGGAATAAAAGAAACACAAAACACAAGAATAGAAAAAGACAAGGAAACACTAGACGAAATAGAAATGCTATACTCCTTCGGAGTAGTACTATTCGAACACGCCATACTAGAATCAGAACACAAAACATACAGCATATCCTACTTTGCACCACAACAAATATACGACATAGTAATAGAAAACAAACAAGAAAACAAACTAGAAACATACACTACAACCACCCAACTAACAGGCAACATGCAAAAAATGTTCCAACTAAACAAGAACGAGAAAATCATAATAAACAATGAAGAAATAACATGTACAAGCCACAGCATAGAACACACATTATAAAAAAAAATAGAGTAATAAAATGGGGGATTAGATAATAACCTTCCTATTTTTACGGGCAGTATAATAATAATCACTGACAAACTCCGCACTAATATTTAACTTTATCTTAGAATTATTGACAAGACTAGCCGGTAAACGTAATGAATACTCTGCCATACCAGTCTTATTAACATGAAGATTAACCGTTTTATCCAAACCAATATCTTTATTACTAATTTTAACATGGATGACGGATTTTTTCTGAAGTAAACCCACATCTTTCTTAGTATCAATAACTTTAGTGACAAAACTCATACTCCCCTTACTAACATCAGAATAACTAATATTAATCTTAGCATACCTTCTAGTAATTACAGCCTTAACAAGGCTTGACTTACCGTAATGATACCTGTAATTACCCAGGTAAACTGCTACAAAGTTTTTAGCATTAAATTTAACATCAGCAGTCAAATAATAATTCACAACACCATTCTTAACCTTAAATTTTCGTATAGGATTACTGGTATTAAAGGAATCACCTTCTCTAAAGCTTCTTCCATTCAACTTAAACACAACATAACCAGACTTAACAGGATTACCCATACTATCCGTTACATTGGCTCTAAGCATAAACCTGTTACCAGTCACTGCCTTAATATTATCTAGCTTTACTGTTACATTATCCTTGTAAACCTTAACATAAAACCTGCTGGTATTAAGTAGCCTGTTGTCATGATATACCTGTATGACAATCCTCTGACTTTTCTTAACATCAAGTTGTGCAAGCACACTACCAGTACTATTTGTACGATATTCACGTGTTACACCATCAAATGTAACCTTTACCAGTTGATCTACAAGTATTTCATCCGTGTTAGGTTCTGTTAATGATATGCTTACACTGTTGTCTTCAACAAGGTTGGATTCCTGTGCCACATTTATTGTGGCATTTTTCACACTTATTGTTGCAGTAACTGTCTGATTACTCTCTGAATATAGTGCGGATCCCTTATAGGTTACTCGGAGATTTTGTTTTCCAATACTTTTTAACATAAATTGTGTTGAGAATTTATTATCTTTTACCATTACATTATCAGATAATGTTTTATTGTTACTGTCCTTAATATCAAGGTATCCGTTCACGGTACTGGTTGGATACTTAACTGTTCCTGTCACTGTAACCAAGTAGTCATCTGTTAAGCTTACCTTTGCCTTTGTTGTTGTATGATATTTCAGGCTTTTGTCTTCTGTGAATAGTTTCATAAATTCCAGTGTTGTCATGTCTCCATTATAGTCTGCCGTGCTCTTATGTTTTCTGTGGTCACTGCTAGTGCATATATAGTATATGTTGTTTTTGTCCATGTACTCCTTTGGATTGTATAGTCTGGATCCTGTTTCACTACCTCTTACTGACTTGTAACAGTTTCCTCCCACATGTATAGGGTCGGATGCATCATAGAACCATGCGAGTACCACATCATTTCCACGACTTCTTACTATTCGTCCCCTGTTATCGTTACCGTTCGCTGCTACTTCTCTGATATTGGATGGGTCTACTCCATTGAAGAGGTGGAACATTATTGCATTGTGTATTTTGTGTTTGTACAGGTATAGCATGTTCTGGTACATTGCGTTTGGTCCTATCCTGTATCGTACTACTTTGAATCCTTCCTGTTTTAGTTTGCTTACTATGTTGTTACATATTTTTTTGTCTTTGCTGTTGGTATGGTCCATTGCAAAGTATATTGGTCTTGACTTGTTTAGTATTGGTTTGATTTTGTCGGTTACTGTGAAGTTTGTTGTGGCTGTTCTTGTCTTGTATTCGGGGTCGTTTATGTGTATCTTGAATGTGTGGTTTCCTATTTTTTGTTTTGTTGTGTATTTATAGTTTCCGTTGTCATATAATTTGAAAGCATTATGGGACTGTTTCTTACCATCAACATATAGGTGTATGTATGACTCTTCTGGTAAATCGTCATCATCAGTAAATATATTACCAGTAATGCTAGTGTATGATAGGTAATCCTTACTTTCAACTTCATTTACTGTAACGTCTAATTCATCTTTATCATCTGAATCTTCTTTAATATTTTTATTCTCCACAGACTTAGAAATACATTTACCATCATCAACTAATAAATCACCAGTATCATTACTAGCATGAATACCAGATAAACAAGCTAAAAATAATAAAAATGTAAAAGTCAGGAAGAAAAACTTAAATTTCTTACCTCTCATTAAATTACCATAAAAAAATTTTCGTTAGATAATATGTATATCATTACTACTACTTAAAACTTTGAACAAAAACATACCAATAAACAAGAAAAAAATAACAATCATAAAATTTAAACTAAAATCACAATATTGACACTTAATTAATAAAAAATATTTAATATAATAATCTCTATAAAATAAAAGAGAAATGTCACATACAATAAAAATGGGTGATTAAAAAAAATGTTTGCCGAAACAACAAAAGAAATACTCCTAGAACACCCCCTAGAAACAGTAAACAAAAAACTAAACTCCATATTCCCATATAAATACTATAAAATAAGAAGATACAACCAATACACATACACCTACACAATAATAGACACATTCAATCAAACTTTCATAATGCACATCACACTAATAGAAAACACACCCACTACAACAAAAATCATATTCACAGCAGACTACCCCCATGCAATCATGGACCTAACAAGAGGAGGAGAACAAGCAATCAACACAATACTCGAAGAACTACTAAACCAACTAGACAAAATACCAAAAACCAAAAGCACCAAAACAGAAACATCAGACATAAAAACAGTAACCAAAGAAAATTTCATAAACACAACAAAAAAATCACACACACTACTCATCATAACAGGATACATCCTATCAACCCTAACAATAATCCTCCCAATAACGGCCATAATAAACTATGATCCAGAAAATTTCCTAACCTTCAGCATATTCATGACAGGCATACTATGCTTAAGCATCGAAATATCACTATCAATAATACTACAATACTACGAAGACACAAAATCAAAACAACACGGAAAAATACAGACAATAATTTGTGGAATATCATTCATAATCATGGGACTACTAATACACCCAAGCTTAATACTAGCAGGAATACTAATACCAACAATCACATTAACACTACTCCACAAAAGAGAACAAGGAAAATAACAATCAAAACCATTACAAAAAATAAACATAGTATAAAGTCAAAAGAAAGAACCAATCCAGAAAAATGATAAAATAATCAAACGAAAAAAACATAAACAAGTACATATTATAACAAAATCAAATATAACAATATAGATTAAATCATAAAATAATCTAAAAAATCATAAGAGGTAATAAAATGAATAAAAATACTAAAATGATATTATTATTTATTTTATTATTACAGTTAATGATTGGAATAGCATGTGCAAGTGAAGTACAAAACGAACAAGACAACACGATAGAAAAACAAGCACAACAAACAATAAATCCATCCAGTCAAGAAATAAATAATAATATAAAAACCTCACAAAAAACAATAAAAACAAATAATAATAAAAACGTTAAAACAGCAAACAATAGAAACACAAGAAAAAGGAATGTAAAAATAACTGTTGACTCAATCAGTGGAATAGTAGGAGAAAACATAACATTAAAAGCAAACATCACAGACAACGAAGACAAACCAGTTACTGGTGGAAACCTGGTATTCAAACTAAATAGTAAAACATTGAAAAAAGATGGAAGCTTCAGCAGCTCAGAAACACCATGGAAATTCCTGGTAAAAAACGGAAAAGTAAGAATAACAATCACAGCAGACCTATACCTACGAAACATTAAAAACATAACTGCGATATACAGTGGAACAAAACAGTATACTGCTGCCAAAAGTAGGATAGTTACAGCACAAATCAAGAAACGAAACGCACAACTAACAGTAACAGCAACACCCAAAAAACAAAAACACTACGAAACAATAACAATCAAAACCATAATAAAAGACACAACACTAGGACATAAAAACAAAACGGCATTAAACACTGGATCAAAAGTACTGTTCAAAATAGATGGAAAAACATTAAAAAACAATAAAGGAAAAAAAATACTTGTAGAAATAGAAAACAACAAGGCAACATACAATTATACAATACCACAAGTAATGAAAGCAATAAATAATGATGGAACAACAAAAAATCATACAATAGAAGCAGTACTAGTAAGTGACATATATTACCAAAATAAAAACCATACAAAATTCAGTGTATATAGAAATCCGACAAAAATAATCCTTAACAATATTACAAATGCAACAGTCAAAAAGAATGTAAAAATAACTGGTAAACTTGTAGACATAAAAAACCAACCAGTAATTAGCAAAAAAATACAACTAAAAATAAACAACCAAAAATATATTATTAAAACAGATAAAACAGGAGCATTCCAAAAAACAATAAAGGCAAACAAAACAGGAACCAATAATATAACAGTAATTTCTCCTGGTAATGCCAACTACTTGTCCACAAAAACAAAAACTACATTCAAAGTAAATCGTATAAATACAATAATAACATTCAAAATATTAAACGAGAGCAAGCTTCGTGCAGGAAAAAGTATATGTGTAAGAGGAAAAATTACAGATGAAGATGGTAATCCAGTGAAGGAGGAATTTGTATATGTTTATCCATCATTATCTGAGTATAAAATAAGGTATGGACAGTATGGCTATATGTATCAATGGATGACTGATGAAAAAGGAAAATTTGATTGTAAGAAAACATTATTATCAGCAGGATCAAATCAGTTAATAGTTGTATTTGAAGGAAATGAAATATTTGCACCTGCAAAAAGAATTAAAAATTATACATCTGCAAAATTTATGCCAGAATTATATATAGGGACTGATATCATGCCTTTAAAAGTAGGTGAAACTGTATATATCTATGGAGAGATAATACCTACTGATGCTTATTATGGTTTTGATGAAGTGTATATTGATTTAAATAATATTACTCTTGAAGCAAGATTCAATAATGAAAATAAGACACAAAAAGCTAAACTTGACGATGATGGTCATTTCAGTGTTTATTATAAGACTAATCTTGTAGGAACCAATAAAGTAACTATCAAGTTATCAGAAAATCAGGATTTTCATGAAACAATAAACTCTACTACATTTTATGTTTATAACAAAACAGCATCTAAAGTGGTTTTACCGATTAAAAAGCATCGTTCAGAAATATCCAATGAATATGAAAAATATATAATATATAATAATGGTAATAAGGATTATGGGGAAATTGAAGCACAAGTAAATAATCTTTTAATTTATGATGCTCTACCAGTAAATAAAATAGTTGGAGCAAAACTTTATCTAAAAAACAGTAAAAATCAAACAAAAACAATAAATGGAACTATTGAAAATAAGTTTAGTGTTGTTATTAAACATGATCCAAAGTTAACTCCATATAAAATAGAGTTACAATTGAAACAATTATCTAAACGCGAAGATGCTGAGTATTTTTATTAATTAAGATAGAATTAATGAAAACATATATCACCTTTTAATTTCTTCCTATTTTTTCTTTTATTCAAATCTTTTTTTCTAATAGGATTATATTATTAATTAGTGCTTTAGTACTTATCTATGCTTTGTTTAAACTTTTGCGTTGAATAATTATTCTGTTATATTATTTGTGTATAATATTTACTAATTTTACACCTATAGTATTTAGTTAAAAAAAATAATTAAAATAAAGTTTAGTATTTTGGTGTTTTATGTGTTATTTTTTTGTTTATTCTTCGAAGAGTTTTATGAATTCTTCTGCGGTTTTTTCTCCTGTGTAGTCTGCGTTTTCTTTGTGTTTTCCGTTGTCGCTGCTGGTGCATATTGCGATTATGTCGTTTTCTTCCATGTATTGTTTGGGGTTTTCTAGTCTTGGTCCTGTTTCGCTTGCGTATATGTATGCTGTGCCGCTGGCATTGTCGTTTACACAGTCTATGCTGTCATAGAACCATGCTAGTACTACTGGTTTCCTCTTTTTCTTACTGTTCTGCCCCTGTTGTCTGTTCCGTTTGTTGCTAGTTCTCTTATGGTGGATGGGTCTGCTCCATTGAATAGGTGGAATATTATTGCGTTTGTTATGTTGTGTTCGTATAGGTAGTGTGTGTTTTGTGACATTTTGTTTGGTCCTATTTCTGCGCTTACTATGTTGAATCCTTCAGCTTCTAGTTTGTTTGTGATTGTTTTGAGTATTTCTTCGTCTTTGTTGTTGGTGTGGTCCATTGCGAAGTATATTGGCCTTGATTTGTCTAGTGGTGTGTTGTTTTCTTTTTTTGTGGTGTTGTTGGTTGTGTTTGTTTTATATGGTGGTGGTGTGTGGTTTTGGTTTGTGTGTTGGTTGTTTTGGGTGAGGTTGTCGGGGTTGTTTGTTATGTTGGATTGGATGTTGTTTGTGTTGGTTGCTGTTGTGGTGTTTAATAGGCATATTATTGTTATGGTTATTGCTGTGAATAATATTATTTTCTTATTCATAGTTTTTGTCCCATTAATTTTATTGTATTATGTTTATTTTTTTGTGGGTATTTATAGTTTTTAGTGGGTTGGAACATTTTTTTTACTATGATTTGTGTTTATGTTTAAAAAAAGTAATGTATAGAAGTTTTATTGAAGTTGTCAGTTTATCCTTTGTGCTTGTAGTTTTTATTCGGGTTTAGGGGGATATTGCTACAAGTTATATAAATTTTGGATTAATCTTTGTATTGTATTTGTTTCTTATGGTTTGGGAATATATTTATTTTATTATTATTTTTTTTTTTTGGGAGGGTTCTTCAATAAAACTTTCCGTGTTTATGATTTTTAGGATTTTTTTTTCTTAGTTTGTGTTTAAAGAAATACTTTTTGTACATATAATATACACAACTTGTACATATATTGTACATATTAATGTTTATCTTCATAGTATATAAAGGTTTGTACAATTATTAAACAAATAATATTTTTGTAAAAAAAAATAATCATCAATCACTAAAAGAATTAACAACCTCAATAGTCAAACTGGTAAGATCATCAACACTATCAATCCTCTCAAGAACCAAATCCTTAAAATTACCCAACTCAACAGGCAAAGGAGTACGGCCACGAGTCCATAAAACAACAAGATAACCCTCATCATCACTAATCCTCTTCTTAATCTCACCAAGAGACAAACCCTCATGAATAGTATTCAAAGAATCATCCAAGATATCATCCACAAAATAAGGATTAATCTCAACATTATCCGATAAGATCTCATCACCAGCAAAGAGGGTAATTCTACGATAAGGACTAGTGAAACGACCAGTCTTACCATCATTCTCCTTAGACTTACGAGTCCTAAGATATTCAACTACAAGATTAACTCCGCCATCAAGTTTAAGAGTTTCATATGGTACATCACCAATTAAGCCATCAAATCCTGGATTTTTAACTGCCATAATATCACATAAAAAAAATTATAAATTCCTACTATTAACTATCTCATTCAAACAACATAAAATTAATCATACAATAAAAAACAAAAACAATAAATAACCACAAAAAAACCGAAAAAATGGGGGCAAAAAAAGATATGAACCAAGAAGAAATAAACAAATTATACACACCAGAACAACACACCAAAACAATAACCACACAAGAATACCAACAAAAATACATAGACAAAGAAGCAACAATGAAAGCATGCAAAGAATGCCCAAACTACTCAAAAAACTGGGCATGCCCAGAATTCCATGACAACCCCTACAAGCAATGGAACAACTACAAAAACATAAAACTAATAATGACAAAAATAAACTACACACAAAAAGCACAACAAAACCAGTACACACCAGAACAACTAAACAAAATAATAGAAAACACACTATTCCAGGAAAAAAAGAAACTACAAGAAAAACTAGAACAAGAAGAAAAAAAATACCATGGAAGAATACTCTCCGCAGGATACTGCACACACTGCAACACATGCACAAGAACACAAAACAAGCCATGCAAACACCCAGAAAAACTAAGAAACAGCATAGAATCCATAGGAGGACTAGTCACAGAAACACTCAGAGGAGAATTCAACGAAGAAATAAAATGGATCCGAGAAGGAAAACTACCCACAAACCTAACACTACTCATGGCACTACTATACTAAAAATAAAATAACAAAACAAACAAAAAACAATAATATACAACAATACAAAAAAAAGAGGTGACATATTGCAAACAGAAAGATTCGAAACATTCATCGACGCAATACTCGCAATAATGATGACCGTAATGGTACTTAAAATACCACAACCCGAAACACTAACCTTCACGGGAATATGGGACCTCAAAATAATGTACCTAGCATACATAATAAGCTTCATAGTACTATTCAGCATATGGGACCACCACAGAAAATTCTTCGAAAAAGTACAAAACATAGACGACCACGTAATATGGATGTACTCAGTACTCATATTCTTCACAACATTCGTACCATACCTAACAGCATGGGTAGCACACAAACCATACGACCTAGTACCCGAAATAATGTTCGGATTCATATTCTTCATAGTAAACATACTATTCGTAGTATCAACAGCACTAACAATAAAAAAAGACACACACAACACACTACTAGAACAAATAAGCTACAACAAAATATTCATCATGAACACAACACTATTCATAATAGGAGCAATAATAGCAACACACGGATACCCAATAATAATGATGATAATATGCTTACTAACCATAATAACATGGAACCTCCTAACACACTACCAGGAAACATACAAAACAGGTGAAAACTAATGCAAACAGAAAGATTCGAAGCACTAATAGATGCAATACTAGCAATCATCATCACAATAATAGTAATGGAAATACCACTACCAGCAACACCCACCTGGACAAGCCTACTAGAACTAAACCCAGAATTCATAGCATACACAACAAGTTTCCTAATATGCTTCAACCTATGGAACTACCACCACACACTATTCAACGTAGTAAACAAACTAGACAGCACAATCACATGGGCAAGCGCAATAAGCATGATGATAATAGGCCTACTACCACACGCAACAACAATGCTATCAACAAACATGAACTCATTCACAGCACAAGCAATGTTCGGACTAATCTTCTTCCTAACAAACATAAACTTCTACATAGTAGACCAACTACTAATACGAAAAGACCCAGCAAACATAGCACTACGACTAAAACTAAAAAACACAAAACAAAATATGATATTCACAACAATACTATACACAATAGGATACATCATAGCATACACATACTACCCACCAGCAATAATGATAACCTGCCTACTAAGCATAATACTATCATTCCTACCACAAAAAACAAAAAACAAAATAAAACTACCCCTCTAAAACACCCACACCCTATACTTTTTTTCCACACAATACAACAAAAAAATAAATAAAAACAAAAACAAACACATAAACATACAAACAAAAAAAAGGTGAAACACATGGGATTCCTAAGCCAAGTAATCGGACACGCAGACATAGGCGGAGACATAAGCATAATAGAAGAATACCTATTCGAAAACGAAACAGTAATACAATCATTCCACTTCCTAAGAGACTCAATAATACTAACAAACCTAGGAATATACCTAGTAGACATACAAGGACTCAGCGGAAAAAAAGTAGAAGTAAAATTCTTCCCCAAAAAAACAATCAGAACAATATCATTCGAAACAGCAGGAACATTCGACATAGACGCAGACATAAAAATAGGAGTAACAAACAACCCCGAAATACTACCAGAAGGAGGATCAGTAAACGTACCAATAACCTTCAAAGTACCATCAAACCAAACACAAGAAGCCAAACAAATAGTCAAACTAATCAAAAAACACTACCTATGCGACTAAAAAAAAGAATAGATATGGAAACATATCTTATCCACCTACCCTCCAAAATCCACAAATTATTTTTCAATTTTTTAATATATGTAATATAATTAGAATACGAAGTAATTGTTCTGTATTTATAGCATATTTTATTATTTCAGAGCTATTAATAAAAAAATGTACTAATAATAAAAAAAGAATAAAAAGATATATTGTATGAATAGAATAATATAATCTTTAGTATAAATTATTTTTAATAGGATATTTATACATCATTTTATATATTAATCATTATTTTTTCTATCTTTTAATGAATCAATTTTTAAATAAAATGGTCTTGAAGGATTTAAATGATTTTCACTATTTTTAGTAGGGCCTACAAATATACATTCTCCTTTTTTTAAATTGGATATTTTTTCAGTCCATTTAAGTTTATCTTCATTATTGGTTGTAAAATCTGAAGCTACATTTTTTATTTTGTCTGTTGGATGGAAATATATAATATTTTCAGCTATGTTAAATGGATTTTCACCAGTTTTTTTAATGATACCATTAATTGTTTGAGTAGCAAACCATGCACTCCAACCTTTTTTTCTTCCTTCTTTTAAAATTTTAACAGAAGGAGATTTATCTGTACTAAAATCTAAATTTTGTGCTTCGTCTAATACAATATTAAATGGTTTTTCTTCTGATCCGTATATTAATTTATAATTCCATAAATCCCATAATATGAATTCAGTAATTATTTTTTGGATATTTTTGGAATATCCATGTAATTGAATTATTATCACATCTTTTGAACGTTTATCTAAACATGACCAATCAAATGTTTTATCATTCATAAATGGATCATATAATAAAAATTCATTTATTTGACTTAAAACTGACTGTGAATTTTTATCATTTTTATTCATTAATGCATTTTTTAGAATATTAAAATCCATATTTTCTTGATTATTATTTAATTCTTCAAATATTGTTGTTAACAATGTATTTTCTTGTATTGGTCCTATATTGTATACAGAACTAAATATACTTTTTATTTTAGAAGATATATCTAAATAATCTTCTTCAAATTGTTTTCTGAAAGGATTTAAAGGGAATTTATCTTTTTTAACATTAAATATTTTTAAATTTTCTCCTAAAAAATCTTTTATTTCATCTTTTAGTTCGTTTTCAGTAAATGCATCACTATAATCTATAATTAAAGTAGGGATTTTTTGTTTAGACATTTCATAAATTAAGCATTGCATGAAATAAGTTTTCCCATAACCTGATTTACCCGATATTAATACATGTCTATTAGATAATTCTTTATGTCCATACTCTATGAATATTTTCTTATTACTATGAGGAATAGTACCAATTAATGTTCTTATGTTATCTAATGGAATTTCTTGATTCAAACTATCAAAACGATGAGGTTTATAAATCATACCCTTATTATTTTTTTCGGAGTTTATATCATTATTTTCATCATTTATAAAATCTGTATCTGGAGTATCATTTTTAATTGGTTCTGTAGTTGGATTTTCATTGTTGTTTACAGAAACATTTTTTTCAGATATTTTTGAATTATAATTATCTAATATAAATTTATGTTCTGGTAAAACCACAACATCATCTTTCATTTTTTTAATAATACTATCTACATTATCTGAAATTCCTTCAAAGGCATATTTTTTTGGTAATTCGTATAATTGGGTTTTATTTTCTGAATGAATTTTAATGTTTTCAAGATCTTCACGGAAATTAAATATTGCACAGTCTAAGATATGTTTTTTTATTTCTTTAGAAAAATTATAATCATCATTAAGTAATTTAGGTTTAATTTTATCTAAAATGTCACTAGTATCATTCCATAAATCCGTTAAAGATAATTTTTTATAATTTGCTAAAGCAATTTGCATAATGAAATTTCTGAAAAACTTACTTTTAAAACTTGAATTTTGTAATAGTTCTGAATTAAATATATAAGATATATTTATTATATTATCATTACTTGTTAAATCTTCTGAGTTATCAATATCGTTATTAATTTCTATAGGGTAGTAAACTATTTCAACATTGTATTCAGTATCATATTCTAATCCTACAAACAAAATATAATCCATATTTTGATTATTATTTAATAATTTATGCAATTTTGAATCAAGGGTAATATTAATAGTTTTACATATTCTATTAATTTCATCTAAACTAATAGGTATCCAAATGATATTCTCTTTATGTAATATGGATAGTATATATTTTATAGCCGATATAATACTTAATTTATCTCTATTAATTTGATTATTATCACTTATTACTCTTAATAACCATTCACCATTTATTCCATTAAAAATTTTTAAATTGTTTTCCATATATTCATCATTAGATTCATAATTATTTTCATTTAAGAAAAGTTTTATAATGTTTTCATATTCTTTATTTTGATTTGACACTGTAATTGTATCGTATTTATTCGAAGAAGTGTATTGTTCACTATAATGAACTATAATTAAATTATCATTAGTATCAAAATATTCTAGTCCAAATACTGGTTCAATAAAAGTTACCCAAACTGATTTATCATATAATAATTCAATATCATCAAATTCAGGTGTTTTTGGTTTAATAGTAATTGATTTACCTTTAGAATAAATATCTTCACCATTATTTTTTGTATTATGTATTATTTCATTAGTATTAATAGCGGTTTTTAAAAGTAAATTATTTTTATTACGTAAATTTCTTGTACCAAATCCTACTTTATAATTATTTCCTGATTTAAATGCAGTTGTTTCTGAAAGTAACCCATTTAAGTATACTCCAGTTTCAACATTTTCCATATTACTATTAGAAGTACCAATATTTGTGGATGACTTATAAAAGGATATATGTGCATATTCGAATGTTTTAGTAATGTTTTTATCAATTTTGTAATAGGTAATATTGTTTTGAATTATTCTTAAGATATCCGATGGATCAAAATCTTTACTATTGATTTTTATGTCAAAAATATCCTCCAAGTCAGACTCATTGTTACATTTAAATAGATAATCGAAAAAACTTTTATCTTCGTTGTTATAAATATTTAATTCTACTGGTATTATACTTCTAGATTTTTTGATATATGAATAAATAAAATTAAATATACCTTTAACTATTTCTTTATCATTTTGTATGTTAATAATATTTAATTTAAGAGGTGCTGGATCATTTGAATCGAATAGATAATAAAAAGTTTTAATAAATCTATTCATTTTATCTTCTATTACTTTAGCAATAAATTTATTTGTAGAACCTAGATTAACTTCAACTTCTTTTTCATAAATTATCCATTCTTTTGCAATGTTTTGTGTTAATGGTTTAAATATTTTATTATCTTCATTATAAATATAAGGTAATAAATTATCTGGTGTTAAACGATTTAATAAAGATTCTTCTATAGGTTCATTTTTTAACTGATGTTTTAATTCTATTTGATAAGCCATAACTAATGGTGATAAACTACTATAATAAATATTGTTAATTGATTTAAAAACACCTATCTTAGATAAATTAAATTTATTTGGATAATCTGATAAGGATTCTTCTTCTGTAATATTTTCAATTTCTTTATTATAAACTATTAAAAAATCAGTATATAATTTTTCTAAATTATCATCTAAATAAACTAAACTTGGATAACCACAAATAGTTTTTTCATTTTTCATATTTTCATAATAATTTAAAATATTTTCATACTTTTCTCTAATTTCGTTGGAAAGAAGTAGTTCTTCTGGTTCTATGTTATTATTTATATCTATATTACCGGAAAAGATTTTTCCTTTAACTATTTGTTCTTCTAATTTAAGGAATTTTTTAAATTTTTTATCAATAGAGAAAATATTTGATCCTTGAATAATTTTATTACCATTATATATGAAATTAGATTCATTTTCTCTTTTATAATTTGATATAGTGACTGATTGTTTAGGAATAACTTTTTCTTCATTTTCCTTTATAGCTAATGGAATTTTAAAAAATAAATCATAGGATAACTGGAATTCTATTAAGTTATTTGATTCACTAAATAATGAATTATCATCGTTAATAATTATAGTATCATTTAATGTTATAGGGATTTCTTGTTTTTCTTCAGAAATAATTATTTTATTTTTTTCATCACCAATACCTAGTTCAATTAAGTTATTATTATCTTCATTTAATATTTGAATATATTTTTTACTAGGCATTATAAGATAATTAGATTTTATAGGTTTCAGTATGTCTTCAGGACAATTAACTATTGCTATATTAAAAATATATTTCATACTAGATATATCTTTATGAGTATATGTAACTTTATTAAATGTAGTTGTATTAGGATTACTTTTTAAATTTATGATTAATTTCTTTCCTTTGGTAGTGGCAATTTTTTGAGATTTCTTATTAATAAATGATTTAGATAAAACTGAATCAAACATAAATTCCAATGTAATTTCTTCTAAATTATCAGGATTAAACACTATGATATGTCTTTTTCTTAATCCTGCTTTATTATTTTTTTCAGGTTTTTCCCAATAAATTAATTTTTCATTATTTACACTGTTATATTCATCATCATATTCAATAAAACCTTTATCTTTATTAATATAACGTTTAACACTATTATAATCGGTTTCATACCAGTTATCTTTATTTAATTTTGTTACTCCACTATTTGTATAACGTTTTTCTAATTTATCTTTAGGTTCTTCTAATCTATGTGCTTCAGCTACTCTTTCAAATTCATTATGGTTTTCTTTAATATGTTTTTTAAGTGTTTGTTTATGATTATCTTGATTTATTTTACTATCTGGGAATAATCCTAATTTAGGATATTGTTCTTCTAATATTTTACCTTGATTAATAATGGCCAAAACATCTTCATAATCCCATAAAGTAGTTTCATACATATCATTTAACATATTATCTAAATGAAAATTTAAACATTCCTTTTCATATTTATTTAAAGTATCTTTTGAATAAATTTCACTTTTTAAATTATCTGTTAAACGATTAATATTAAATGGCATTCCCCTATTTTGTAGATCTTTCATACCATTTTGAATACTATCAATTAAATTAATACCAATAATTAATAAAGCAGTATCTTTCCAAACATCATTTTGTTCAGTTACAGCATTTCTTAAAGTTACTAAGTAATCATTAGTAGCATTATCACTAGATGCAATAACTAATTTCAATGAATTAAAAGTAATTGTATAAGTTTCATAGGGGTTTCCATTATTATATTGAAATTTAAAAGGTTCAACTTTAATATTATTTCCATAATTAATAGCAACTTCTTTTAAATTATCATATAAATTTTTAACTTGATTTTTTTCATCAAATTCGATAAAAAATTTATCACCATTTTTTATTTGTCCTTCTAATGAAAATGTATCTATTAATTTCGTTGATATATATTTATAAAATTCTTCGGACATATTGTGCATCCCCACTATCACTTTTCTTATCAATTAAATTCAATTTCGTTAACAGATTTTCTATTTCTTTTTTACTTTTTTTATCAAAAAATAATCCTCTTAGTTCATATTCTTTAAATAACTGTTTTAATTTAATTTTTTCTTCTTTAATACATAATGCAGTAATTGCTAATAATAAATTATCAGAAATATTTAAAACATAACCATACCTACCTTTACGTTTTAAAAAATATAATTTACCAAGATTTTCTATTGCTTTGAAATATCTATTATTAGCAGCATTATAAAATGGATCATTGAAACATTCAAACATATAATCTATAATTTGAATATAATTATTTTCATTTAAAAAATCTTCATTTAAGTTTAATCTCGGATTTAAATCAACATATATTTTTATAAATTCTTTTAATACATATATAAAATCATTATATTCTTCATTAGACATATTTTCAATTTTTTCTATAATTTCGGAATATACTAATCCTTTAGTACCTAATAGTTTATTTAAATAAGATATTACTAAAATTTTAGTAACAATATCATAAAAATTATTATTTTTAATTAATGAATATCCGGAATTAATTGTTTTTCTATTACTACTGATATTCTCATTTGATGTTAGATAATATAATGGTTCAATTTTATTTAAATTATTGTTTTTATTATATAATTTAAAAGTCAGTTGGGTAATATAATAAAAGTAATAATAAGCCAAAAGTTCTTCTAAATTTGATGTTAAAAATTCTTCATTATTTTCAATAACAAATTCAATATCCTCTTTAAACACTTTTTTCACATAATTTAATTTAAGAACATAATTCGATGAAGATGTATTTTCCGGCAATACTATTAAATTCTTAAAAACTAAATCTGTTAAAATATTGTTTTTATAATATAACTCAGTTTTGTCATCATCTTTAAAATCAAAATAATCTCCAATACCTTCAACATCACTATAAAATAAGTCTGAAATGAATTGACCTATTTGAAGTTCATTAGAACGTTGTTTATTTGTTACTTCAGGAACATACATATAAAAATACGGATGAATAATATTTAATTCATTATTTTCATTAATTAAAAAAGATTTAATTAAGGCTTCAAGATATTTTTTATCATTTTTATCATAAGAAAAATTATCATTATTTATAATTTTATGAATTAATTTTTCATTTGAATACTCTTCAGTAATTTTTTTATGATTGAATATTCTTACCGAATTAGCAACTATCGTTTTAAAACCATTTTCAAATTTAGAATTTTGATTTGTTATAATAGGTAAATAAATTTGTTCCATTTTACGTTCAAATTTATGATTTGAAGTAATTACCTCAGATAATAATATATTTAAATTTTCATTATAATCCATATTAACACCTTGTAAACACATATTCGCCAAAACCATTTAATTCTAATTCAAATGAAACATTATCTTTCAGATGATGTATAATAAATTGTTTTTCATTATCTAAATTTATTAAATCATCAATAAAATCATTAAATAATAATAAATCTTTTTGCTCATTTTTATTTGGTTTATATCCTCTATTTAATTTAGTTATTAATTCATATAATTGGTAGTCAATTTTTAATATTTTATCTTCATCTACTCCTGATAAAGTATATTCTAAACTTAATTCTGTTTTAAATCTATTTTCATTATCTGGATCAATTAAGATTTCTTCATTCAAGTTAGTTGGTTTAATATTAAATTGTTTAGTGATTAAAAATGAACCAATTTGTTGAATACATATATTTTTTGTATTAAATCTTCCTTTCCAAGTATATATAGCTGATTCTACTTCCTTATATAATGTTCGTAATTGTTTTACTTCTCCTTTATTATAATAATACAAATAATTAACATAGTCTATATATGATTTTTTTGTAAATAAATCTTTGATATCAGGATTACCGAATATATTCATACATCTTATAATTGTTGATATAATTACAGATCTTTCTTCATCTTTTAAATTAGATATATTAATATTATCAATATAATCTTTAAAAAATAATAATGAATTCATATCCATATATTTAGACATTGTATCTGAAAATTTATCGGTTACATTCAATTTCATAAGTAAATCATCAGTTAATTCATTACGTTTTAAGGTTGGATCCTCTTTGTGTAAAAATTCCAATATGTCACATCTATCAGTAGTATTAAAGATTAAATTAGGTAATAAACATTCAAGATATTGTATAAATGATTCATTATTTTTAATTATTACATGGTCATAAGGTACTAAAATTTCATAAATAAAATTTAATAATTCTCTAGTAGAAATAATTTTCTTATATTTAATAATTATTTTTATAATATTTTCAATAATTATATCCTGTACTTTATCATCACTAAACATAATATAATTATAGAGAACAGGACTTTTTATATCATTATTTTTATCCTTTAAAAATGCTTGATAGAATGGATTATCCTTAACTGGTGAAGTAATTTTATTGAATAATTGTTTTATATATTTAGAATATACTTTATTATCTTTACTTTCATCAAATTCAAATAAATTATAATCTCCAAAATTTATAAGAGTTAAACAGGTAGAATCCTCTTTTGTGGAAGATTTATTTGTATCAAATATGTTTAAATCCTTAATTAATTTGGATAATTTAGTATAATTATTCAAAGCATATTCAGAATCTATAAAGTTATTTAAAACACCTAAATTAATGGAAATAATTAATTTTTCTGAATTATTATCAATATTCGTATCATTAAAATTAGATAAAATTTCCGAAAGAGTATCTATGCAAGTTTTAGAGGGATCATTACTTTCAGTAGCATCATTCCAATAATTAAAATTTTTCATTAAATCGCTATGATTTTTATTTAAATATGAGATTAAATGAGATTTACCATCTCCAACACTACCACATAATAAAATTAATTGGGAAGAATTCATTTTAGAAGCTATTTCTAATTTAGTAACTAATTCTTTTTGAATAGTTCTATTAATATGCATATATTCTTTAAATTCACTTAAATATCCAGAACCTTCAACGGCTTCTTTACTTGAATCCATTAATTTTGATAATTCATAAATTAAAAAACTACCTTTCTTTTGATTAAAAGTATGCTCTTTAATCCAAGATATTTTTTTAGGTTTATCAGAAGTAGAACCAGTTAAAGTATCAATTTTTTCTTCTATTTCTTTCATTCTTCTTTTTAAATCTTCATTTTCATCAATTTTTTTATAGAGTACACCAGGATATATTTTAATTTTAGATTTATCACATAAAATGGAATATCTTTCATAAAAAAATTGAAATATCTCATATAAATATTGATGAGTATTTCTACAATCTTCTTCTAAAATTTTATTTTTAGGGTGTGAAGCTTTATTACCCATTTTTCTAACATTATCACATTTATTTAAAATATCTGAAGTAATTGTAGTTTTAGATCTTCTAATTAACTGAAGTTTATTATGTAATTTTGAATCTACAGTTCCATATTCATACTTAGATTTTTTGATAGATTCATTTTTAATTATTATATCTACCAATACTTCTAAGGCTTTTCTTCCATTAACACAGGAATTATCGAATTTTTCATCTACTAACTCCTCTTCCATATTTTTACAATATTCATATGGTTCTGAAAATTCATCTTTTAGAAAAGTAAATGCATTTTGTTCCATTTAAACACCTTATTCTTCTTCAAAAAATTCATTTATGAGATTAGTTAATTCTATATCAAAATCTATACTACTATCAACATACCATTCATAAAGTTTTTGAATCCCACTACGGGCATACTCTTCACATATGGTATATATTTCATTTTTATCAATTATTACATCTACATCATTAACTTCTTGAATAGCTAAAGCAGTTAAAATTACTTCTTCATCGCTATCTTTGATATATGAATGTCTAATAAAATCATGACGTTTATTTATTTTTTTTCTTTTTTTCACGATAAATTTTCCAATCAATACTGCTAAAGTGAATATATGTTGATTATTTTTAAAATAGTCAGTTTCTTGAGTAAACATTTGGTACATTTTTTCAAATTCAGATTCATCTACATGAATAATTTCTTTAACAGTTTCATTGTAAATGCTAGTATTAGATTCATAATTTAACATTTTATCACCCTAGTTTCATCATCATTATCTAATGCAGATGCTAATAAATATTTTTTACCAACATAGTAATCTATTTTTTCTTTAAATAATCCTTCATATTCCTTATCCGTTACAAATAATGCCATTTGTTTGTTATTTAAATATTCTGGAAGGAATTCTGCGAGTTTTTCGCGAACACTAGAATCTAATCTACCCATAGGAGTATCAATTATAATAGGTAATTTAAAACCCGATAATGAATTTAACGCAATAACGAACGATAATGCTAACACTAATTGACTTCCACTTGAAGGATCAGTAGCAGATTTTTCAGATCCATCTTTCATAACAAAACTAACTTCAAAATCATCATTTATCAATACATCTTTATAAGATTTTTTCCAATGAATTTGTTTAAATTCTTCTGAAGTTAATTTTTGAAGTTTATTATGTATTGATCGTTTCATTTTATAATTCAATTGAGAACATATTTCTTGTAATTTTTCACAAAATATTAATTGGTTTGATATTCTATTGTGTATCTCCTGATTAGATTCTTCTTCTGCTATATGTATATTAATTGTATTAATTTTATTAGGAATATTTTTAGACCTATCTTTAAATTTACCAATTTCTTGATATAAATTTTCTATCTCTTTTTCATTTTTACTAATTTTTGCATTATTCTCTTTAATCATATCTATAGGAATTGATTCTAATTTAACATTAATTTCTTGAATTTGTGTTTTTTTATAAGATATTTCATTTTCTAATGTAATTATTTCACTTTGTTTTAATCTTAATGTGTCTTTCATATTTTTTGGATATTTCTTTTTTATATTTCTACAAATTGATAATAATTGATTTACATTTTCAGATATATTTGTGACATCATCGGTTTTATTAATTAATTCTTGTAATGTGTTATAACAATCAGAATTTTCATCTAATCGTGTTCCACAAATACATATATTTCTTTTAAGTAAATCTTCTAAAAATTCTTTTTTATATTTAGCCGGTATAAAACCTTTGTCTTCTAAAACTTTAGCTCTATTATCAAAATCTTTCAATAAGGAATTTGCAAGTATATAATTTATATTATTAGTCAAATATTTAGTATAACTTATGTTGAGATTTTTAAGATTCTCTTCTAAATTTTTAACTTCTTCTTTTAATTCTTCTTTTTTATTATATAATTCTTCAGAATTAGAATCAAATTCTTTAATTTTATTAGCTAAATTAACATTTTTATTCTTTAAATAAGTAATCGTTTCATTATGTTCCTCTATTTTAGATTTCAAATTTTTTTGAAGTTTTTCTAAATCTATTTTTTGTTTTTGGTATTCAGCTAATTTTGGAGCAATATTGGTTTGATTTTCTATTAATTTAACTCTAAACTTACTAATATGTTCTTCAGAGCGATCTAATAAATTAAGTTGCGATAAATTAAACACTGCTTTCTTAACAGATTTTGAATCTTTGTTAAAAAATTGAACTAATTGTTCTCCATCAAATAGATAATATTCGCGTAATTCATAAGGAAGATGTGTTTCAATGTATTGTGTTGGATTATCTATTGGAATATCATTGATTCCATCATTTTTAAAAATTTTAAAAACTGGTGTTTGAATTGCACGATCATTTTGACTCAATTTTTGACATGTTTGTTTTCTTTTAAAAATTATATTATTGTTTTCATTATCTTTCATGATAATTTCTACAATTACATCTAATGTTTCACCAATACTTATATTATTAAAAGCAGTACGATTCCAAATAGACTCCTTACCTTCTTTTTTATAAGACTCTTGACCATATAAACACCAGGTAAAAGCATTTAATAAACTTGTTTTTCCTTTATCGTTAGACCCCTCAATAATAGTAATATTTTTATCTCCTTCTGCAAATTCAATAGTAAAAGAACCATGATAAGGCCTATAATTAGTTACACTTATTGACTTTAATATCATGATTAGTCTCCCTGTTCGAAATATTTATTTATTATTTTCTCGTATTGTTTTTTGAAATTTGGATTATATTGATTACTAATATCATATTCAAATAATAAAATTTCTTTTAAACAATCTTTTAGATTAATATCTATCTCTAAGTTATTGATTTCTTCGATTATCTGTGAATTAATTTTATAATACTTATTTTCATCTAATTCATGATTTATCATTTATAAAACTCCCCATTTATCTAATAATTTGTAACATTCTAATTTATTATTTGCAGTATCAATAAAATTATTTAATCTATTAATTTCATTTTTATTTAAAGAGTTAAATCTTATGTCTTCATTTTGAATAACTGTTAAATCATATATTCTTGCAATTTTTTTATTTTTATATCTTCTTAAAACTCTTCCTCTTCTTTGTACATATTCTATAGGGTTTGTAGAACTTGACATAATAATTACTTTATTTGCTGAAGGTACATCCACACCTTCATCTAAACATTTTATAGCTACAATAACATTAATGTCTCCATCATCAAATTCTTTCAATATTTTTTCTCTTTGGGATAATCCATTATATTTCTTACTCGAGTAAGATTTTTCTTTTTCAGTAAATCTATGTCTAGTGAAGTTTTTTTCGTTAAGAATTTTTAAAACATTACTTATTTGTTTATCTGAACAAAAAACTATTAAATGATCTTTATCTTCTATTTCATCTAAAATTTTCTTAAAAATTTCATATTTATTAATCGCATTGTTTACAATTTTTTTACGTTTAATTATGAGTTTTTTAAGATTTTTTTTGTTTTGATTTTTAGAGTTAAATGAAATTAGAATAGATTTAGATAATTTAATATATTCCTCTTCTTCTTTAGGTGTTAATCTAACTTTATATGGATAATAATTATATGGTGTTAAAAAAGTTTCACCAGTTATTTCATTAATTGTTGTTAAAGCATCTTTCAATGTAAATGAGTAAATATTATTATTAAAATAATCTAATAATTTTTCTGTACCCTCATCATCCATAAACCTTGAAGGAGTAGCACTTAAACCTAATCTATAATCATATGATTCTAATAGACCATTACTTAGTACATCAGAACCAACATGATGCATTTCATCAATTATTACACATTTTTTCTTAATTTGTTTAATTAATTTAATAAATTTTTCATTAGAGAATGATTTATGAGTAGTACAAATAATGTTGGGTTTATTAAACTGTACATTTAAATTAATTCTAGTAATTAATTTAGAAAGTTCCTTATACCACTGATTATTTACGCTACCAAAAAAGTTATAACAATTTGCAAATCCTAAATTATTTATTTCATTAATCCATTGTAATGATATATGAGCTTGAGGGGATGCTATAACAGTTAAAATTTGATTATCCTTTTTTAATAATTTTTCAAGAGATTTTAATGCAGTAAACGTTTTTCCAGTACCTGTAGCCATTTCAAAGATTCCTTTGCATGAATGGTCAAACCAAAAATTTATAGCATTTTCTTGGTGTTTAAATAATTTACGTTGATCTTTATTTTTCATTTTTCTTTGATTTTTTAATTTTTTAATTAAGGTTTTTAATTCGTTAGTATTATTGGGTGCTTTTTTAATTAAACATGGTACTATCTAATAATCATGGGGATGAATTTTTCTTGTTTTCTTAAAATTTTTGATAGAATAAATTAGTTTTATTTTTTGTTGATTAAATGAGTGTTGTTATTTAATTAAAAGTAGTTATGTTCTTATATGTTTGTTTAAATTGGTGATTATTTGTTTTATTTTTTGTACTGTGTTATATGTACTGTTTTAGTTAATATCTGATATTTATCAACTTGTTTATTTGTATGGATTTTGTTCTGTTTTGTATTTCTAATTTTAAGTTTGTATAAGTCTATAAATAGTGGTAAGAGTAATATATATTATTATGAAGTCGAATAAAACTCTTACCAATAATATATTAGATTTAACTTGTCTTAAAGATATCGTTTCTGGTGATATTGATGAAATTATTTTTCCTGATTGTTTATCTCCTGATTTTTTATTAATCTTTAAAATGATGGGTTTACTTGATTTTAAGGTTACTTATGTTCTTACTGATGAAGTATGTGGTGATTGTGGTTGTAAATTACATTCTAAGGGTTATCATACTCGTAAACCTAATGGCATTCCTGTTAGTGTTAAGGATTATTCCTGTCCAGAATGTGGTAATCGTATTGTAACTAATTTTAATGAATTTATTGATAATTATTCTGTTTATACTTCTACTGTTAAAGAGTGGGGTGTTAAATTATCCGAGATTGGTGAAGAATCATATGAAAAGAAGTCTGAATTGTTTGAAGCACTTTTTGATATACATTTACCAAAATCTACGGTTTTTTATCATGAAAATAATACTGCAGATTCATACCTTGAAGAAAAAGAAAAACAGGTAGAACAACAAGTAGAAAAAGAAAATCTTAAAGATAGTGGCAAATATCACTATGATGAGCAATTTCCATCACAAAATGGAGAATATATGTCACGGTTAATGATTATTGATGCAAATACCCAATATCCTTATGAAGATTTTCTGGAATATGCAACACTATTTGACACGGAAATTATTGAAAAATATTTCCACCAAATACTGGACGACATACCACATGAAATAATGATAACCGACGGATATTCAGCTTATCCTCCTATAATAGAAGAATTTAACATGATACAACAAAGATGCGTCTTTCACATGATGTACAACGTAGGAATGGAAGTATATCCAGTTATCCGAAGAATCACACGTAAAAACAATGGAAAATACCATAAATTAGAAGAAATCAACGAAAAAATACATAAAAAACTAGAAAAATACAAACCACACATGGGACCAATAACAGATAAAAAACAGAAAAAACTACACAATGACATCAAAACACTAGAAAAAGAAATCAAAAACATAAAAAAACAAATAAAACACAACAAAAAACAGATCAAAGAACTAAACAACTACCTTGAAAGAATATCCAACATATTCAAAGCAGAAAACATAAAACTAGCAAAAGGACGCCTATCACACTTAACCAACAATATACAGTTTTTACCAGATTCAGTAGCAACTAGCATCAAAAGAATTAAAAATAACTTCAACGAACTAACACAATACCTAAACAACGAAGCAATACCAAAAACCAACAACATAATAGAATTATACTTCAAAACAACACTTCCACGTCAACTAAAAAGAAGATACAGAACAATACGAGGACTAAAGAGAAGACTTAAAAGTGCAAGAATACGATGGATCCACAGAAACGTACTACAAAACAAAAAACCCATCAACAACTTCTTCAAAATCAATCCCAAAAAACCAACATTCCCATAGATTCTGAACAGTGCCTAAACATTTTTTAGAAGCTTCAGGGATATCAAAAACTTCTAAAGAATCTTCTTTACCTTCCCAATATTTATTAAAATCATCAATATCTTCTTGCATGAATTTAAAATCTTTCCAACTTTTAAAAACTTTTAGTGATTCTATATTATTAATCCAACCATTTGCTGTTTCATTAACAGAACCATCAAATGTTATTATATTCTGATTAGAATCATATAAAATACCAATTTTAGAATGTAACATGCTTGATGAACTATAACCAGATTTTGTTTTTTTAACACCTATTTTAATATCTAATATATCATTGGCAACCATCCAACCTAATATTTTTACATGATCGTCAATAATTTTATTTTCGATATTATCTATATCTTTTAAAAATTTAGAATTAATTAAATTTTTTAAATCATCTGCATTTAAAATTGCATCCGTATCTTCGTCATTTAATGTTGAACCACATAAAAGTCGCATATGACCATTATTATCTATAAGGTTAACTATTCCTGAAGCTGCAACAGCTAAACTAGATGAACTAAAAAAACCTGTAATTCTATCATATTTTACAGATTCTGATAAAACAATATTGTAAAAATCCAATATTAAATCGTTATTAGTGGATTTATAGGTAGCTTTAATAAATTTATCGATATCAATAAAAGACATAAAATCCCTATCTTCTTTAATAATTTAAGATCTAATTAAAATAGTAAATATATTTTTCTAGAAGGTATTTCAATGAACATTATATTTTTAAAATTAAATCTTTAAATTTTTAACAGGTTATATAAAAAAATATCTTATGGTTAAAAGTTAAATTTTTGATTTAATTGATATATAAAAATTAATATTTATTTTTATTTAAAAAGTATAAATATAAAAAACAAATTATTTTCTATTGATTTAATTAGTATTTGCTAATATCTGTATTTAAGCTATTAAATACTAATGCATATAATTAGTACATTATTATCTAGATAATTAATTGTAAAATTATTGAATAAAGCATTTTAAAAGATTAATATTTAAATTAAACTATATTATATACATTTATTTTATTATATACTTTTTTGAAATTATTTTAAATATAATTATATACGATCAAGTTCATATTATTAATATTGGAAGGATTAAATATGACGTTAAATCAATGGATTAAAAAAGAGACTAAAAAGGTTTTATTAGTTGAACCAGATTTTCCTATTCCTACAAAGAGTAGAAATCATTCTAACTTTTTGCCTATAGGTTTATTAAAAATTGCTAGTTTCTTAAGGGAAAAATCTATTGATGTAAAGTTAATTCGTCATGAACATAAAGATTTAACTCAACAAACTTTATTTATAGAAGATAATGCAGATGTTGATTTTATTCCTGATTTAATTTGTATAACGTCTGTTTTTACTTATTGGTCTAGTTATGTGAAAGATGCTGTTCAGTATTATAAAAGGTTATATCCTAATGCTCCAGTTTTGGTTGGTGGAATTTATGCTTCTTTATTACGAGATCATTGTTTGGAGTATACTGGATGTGATGATGTTATTACGGGTATTATTCCTGAGGCTGAAAAATTAAGACCTGCTTATGATTTGGTTGATGTTGATTATCAAATTTTACATACTACTCGTGGTTGTATTCGTAAATGTGGTTTTTGTGGTGTTTATGTAGTGGAGCCAGATTGGTTGTATAAGAAAAGTATTAAAGATGAAATTTTTAAGAAGAAGATTGTTTTTTATGATAATAATCTTTTAGCTAATCCTTGTATTGATAATATATTGGATGAATTAATTGAATTGAAGAAAGAAAAGAAGATTTCTTATGTTGAATCTCAGAGTGGTTTTGATGGTCGTTTATTGATAGATCATCCGGAATATGCTTATAAGATGAAAGAGGCAGGTTTTAAAAATCCTAAAATTGCTTGGGATCATCATTATAGTGATGCTGAGTTTATTAAACAACAGTTGGACATATTGTTTGAAGCTGGATTTAAACCTAGAGAAATATCTGTTTTCATGATTTATAATCATGATATTGATTATAATGAAATGGAGGATAAACGAGTTAAATGTTTTGAGTGGGGTGTTCAGATAACTGATTGTCGTTTTAGACCTTTGGATAAAACAGATGATGGTTATAATCCTAGTAAGCGTAAACAAACTAATAAAGAGTATCATATTAATCCTAATTGGACTGATGAGGAAGTTCGTTCATTTAGACGTAATGTTCGTAGACATAATATTTGTATTAGGATGGATGCTGATTTTCATAGTTCTAAGTTAGAACGTAAAAAAATACCTCAAGAAAAAGCTAAAGAACTCCGTTATATGTCTTATGATGAGGTTAAAAATATTCTTGATGATGCTTGGACGCCTAGGGTTCCAAGTTACATCAATTTATAATAGGTATATTAGTAGTAGACTTTTTATCAGGAAGAATGTTAGGAGTAGTATGATTATTTTTGGTATTTCTTTTTGTTTTTCTTGTTTTTGTGTGTTCATTTTTTTTCTCCTTTTTTTGTTTTATTTGATTCTTGTGTCTGTTTTTTCGTTGTATATTAGTTGGTAGTATTGGTTTTGTGTTTGTAGTATTGTTTGTGTTATTGTTTCTTGGTTGGTTTGTGTTAGTGTTTGTTGTAGTAGTGTGAGTAGTTGTGTTGTGTATTGTATTTGTGTTTTGGTTTTTTGTTGGTTGGTGGGTGTGTTTTCTATTGTTTTGATTGTGTTTGATTCTATGTGTTCTAGTAGGTCTAGTATCATTGATTCTAGTGTTGTGTAGTTGTATAGTTTGTTTTGGTGTTGTGGGTTTTCGGTTATTGTTTTTGATAGTTGTGGTAGGTATTGTGTTCTGGTGTAGTTGATTGTTCCGTATTGTTTTATTGTGTTTGTGAAGTTGTTTGTGTTTGTGTTGTTTAGTGTTGTGATGATGTTTTGTAGTGTTTGTGTTTGTTGGGTTAGTGTGTTATTACTTTTTTGTGTTTTTTTCATATTCATGTGTTATATTTTTGTTTTGTATTGTTTATTAAGTTATTGATTTTTTTGGTTTTTGTATTACTTTTTTGTTGTTTGTTTGATATTTTGGTATTACTTTTTTTAAGAATTAGTGTAGTTTGGTTAAGTTTTTGTTTATTGGTGTGGAGGGGTGTGGGGGGTTATTTTTGTAGTATTTTTAGCATTGCGAGGTTGTATTCTAGTGATTCTGTTGTGTTTTTTATGCCTTCTAGTAGTACTTCGTCGATTTCTAGTTCTTCTAGGTATTCTATGTATCGGGTTAGTTCTTTTATGTTGAATTCCATTATGTTTTCGTGTATTGCTATTTTGATTTCTTTTTTTTCGTATTTGTCTTGGAATTCGTCTAGTTCTTTTTTTAGTCTTTCTACTTCTGATTCGCAGAATCCGAGTTCTAGGTTGAGGTTTGGGTTTTCTGGGTCGTCTAGTAGTTGTTGTTTTAGTGTTATGATTCTTTTGTTTAGGCTTTCTTGTACTTTTATTAGTTCGTTTCCTTTGTTGTATTTGTGTTCGTAGAGTTTTCTTTCGTGTATCATTTCTTCTATTTCTTTGTGCATTTGGTAGTCGTATATCATCTTCTTTTGTTTCCTTTTTTTGTGTTATTTGTTATTTTTGTTTTGTTTTTTATTTAGTTTTATTTGTCTTTTTTTTGTTTTTTGGGGGGGTTTGTGTGTGGTTTTTTTATAGTTGGGTTATGGTTTTTGTGTTTATTGGTTTTAGTATTTTGAGGTTTATGTTTATTGTTTTCCATTTTCCGTCGATGTATCCCATTTTTGCTAGTTTGTCTAGGTATGGTTTTAGTTCGTTTTTCCATAGTTGTAGTTTTTCGTGTTTTTTGCTTGTTATGGTTGTTCCGACTTTTTTGTTTACGAGTATGCTTTTTAGTATTGATTTGTATAGGTTGTTTTTCATTTTATTTTTTCATTCCTTTTATTTTTTTTGCATTTATTATTATATATTATTAAAGTATATAAAGGTTATTAAATTATTATATTATTACTTTGCAATATATTCTTATTAAAACATATGATTTTCAGCAAACATTGATACCTCTCACATAACATATAATTGTAAAACACATATTGGAGTGAAATAATTATGAATCAAAGAATAACATTATATATGGATCAATCCCATTTGGATTATCTTGATCAGTACAAGAATAAGAGTAAAATAGTAAAGGAAGCATTAAATGAATTCCGGCTAAATAAGGAATATTTACTGCATCAAAAATCTTTGATAGAAAGTGATATTAAAAAGATACAAGTTGATTTAGCTAAGGAAAAATTAAAATTAAATCGGTTAAATAAGAAACTTAAAGAAATTGATGAAATAAACAATTTCAGGCCTAAACTATATGAGGAGTGCGTGGATATTTTAAGGGCAATACCATATCCTGGTCAAAGAGATTTGGAGTTTCAGGCAAACAGGATGGATGTTGATGTTAATCAATTTAAGAAGTGGTTACATGCTGATGGTTATTATGAGGAAATTTTCTTATAATTTCCATAACATTATTCCTTCTCTTTTTTTATGGTTGGTATGATGTTCATAGAATATGGTAGGATGTAAGAGTTTATTCTAAATTTTTTCAAGAGTGAATAAATTTTTTAGGTTATATCGTCTTACAAATTGTATGATGTTATGATTATTATTTTAATAAATGGGGTGAATATTAATGTTTAAAGGTTTGAAACAGTGGTATTATGAGTATNGGGGGGGGGGGTTTGATTGAAATAATATGATAAGTGATTGAATATTAAATACAATAAACATATATTATAATAAACAATATATATAAATAATAATAAATAATATAATAATATTTAATAATATGGATAATAATATAAAATATATATATATAATCTATATGTATTATATCATATAATCATATAAATTATCATACAGTAACACACTTATAAATTAATAATTCAACATTATAACAATAATAGTCCTACAATTATCTAAACAGTCATACAATAATTCGACAATATTTAATAGTAAGTATATATAGAATCACATCTAAAGTATATATGGAAAAAATATTTAGGAGGTTATAGTATTGGATTCAAGAAAATTTAAGAAAATAAATAAAGACAATTCTCCTAAACTTAAACATAAAAAGAAGAAAACAAAAATCAATTACATTAACATAATTAAAATAATATTAATAGTACTTGTAATATTCATAGCAGGTTCAACAGTGTTAACCTGGATATATGATGCCAATGTTCCGGGTAATGCTGAGGTTGTGTATCCGACACAATTCAACTTCACACCATATGGCTATGATTTCAACAACCAACTATACGGTAATTGTATGGTCAAGGATTCAAACAATACCACAAGCTACTATTACTTTACACTAGAACAAGTTGCAGCATTAGCATACCATAGTAAGAATACATTCAACTATACTAGTGGAATATACATCAACTACACATACGATGAAAAAAGTAACGTTAAAGTAGTGGACAAAATGGTGGACAAGGACAAAAAAATAATAAGATTACCAAACAATTACGACCTCGAATCATTCAAACAAAACTCAAGATTCATAGGAAGAGAATCACAGTACTGTACAGATGACTTCGGATTCTCACCAAAAGAATATGCAGACAGCACCTTCCAAAAATAGAAGAGGAAGATACTCAAAGCATACACTCCCCTATCACCACCCCATTTAATAAACACATTATGCTCATATTTTAGTATAATTTATCGCCACTATACAGGTTTTCCTCAGTGTAAATTCTGATTAAAGTATCAACATTATCCTCATACATTAACCTGTAACCTATAGCTCCACCCTCCGGTGTTTTAACATTATTTAAAGATTTATTACTATCTTCACCACTATTATTTATAATATACCACATACCATGAGGAGTGTAAATAAACAGACAACCACTACCATCCTCACGTCCATTCTTAAAACTGTCATCCGGATCATAAATCTTTGTTGAATGAACAGCCAACCTGCTCAAGTCCTGTTCCGGCTGAGTACCACCCCTGGTAAACAGTACTTCTAGCCATGTGATTGCCTGGTCCTTAAGTTCACGTTTTCTAGTAACATCACTGAAGGCATCTTCTATCTTCTCACGTCTTTTAGCAAGAGTATTGGTTATGCCAAGTATTTCCTCAACCTTAGCCACATCCTCCTCCAGGCAACGATAACCTTCAGGTCTTCCAGTAACTTTAATTATACCATCAGCATAATCCTTTCTTCTGAAATCCCTCATATACTTTTTAACCTTATTAAAGTCTTCATCAGGAATTCTCTGATTCAAACCATAAAGGTAACCGTACTCATTTGCATCATAGCATTTAGTTTCCATTCTTAATTCTTTTTCTGTATTCATATTATCAAATATCTCCTTAAATAGTATATCTGTTATAATTATTATTTGATAATATCCCTACTAATTACTGTTATATTCTTTGTTATCTAGAACTAACATTAACTATTTATATTAACATAATCCTATAATCATGTATTATAGTATAAAAAAAATAAATGAAATATAAATAAAAATAATAATATCCAGAGGGGGGGAGTGATAATATATGCATTACACGGGAAACATATACAGACCACCATTAGAAGCAAACACGCCACTACTAGAAGTAACCATTGGCTGCTCATGGAACAAATGCTCCTTCTGCACAATGTATGCAAACACAAAATTCGAAGCATCACCAATAAATCATATAAGAGAAGATGTAAAGGAAATAAAACAGGCCTACGGAGAAAATACTAGAAAACTCTTCATAGTAAACGGTGACGCATTCACATTACCAACACAATCATTGCTTAAAATAGGAGAAATAATACATGAACACTTACCAAAAGTAGAAACAATATCATGCTATGCATCCATCAGAAACATAAAAACAAAATCATTACAAGACTTAGAAAAACTACGAAACACTGGTTATAATAACTTTTACATAGGACTAGAATCAGCAAACGATTATGCACTAGAATTAATGAACAAGGGATACACACAGGAAGAAGAATATGAAAACCTTGAAAAACTAGAAAAGGCAGGCATAGACTATAATGCCATAATAATGTACGGCGTCACAGGGAAGGGAAGAAGTGATGAACACATCAACGATACAGTGAAACTATTAAACAGGTACAAGCCAAGGATAATTCTGTCAATGTCAACAAGCGTACAAACCGGCACACGCCTAGAAGAATACAGGAAAGAAGGTCGATTCATAGACTTAACAGAAAGAGAACTAATATGTGAAGAAAGAAGTTTCATAGAAAAATTATCTATGGATGATGACTGTTACTACTTTGGCAGTCACCCATATAATCTCTTAAGACTAAGCAATTACTTCGAAAATAAGGAAGAAATGTTAGAATATATTGACAATGCAGTCAATAAGATTGATAGAAATGAGCCCGGTTTACTGGATAAGGTTCTGAACAGGGGATCATTATAAGAATATATATGGAGGGTTTATTATTGCATATGACAGGTCAGGTTAACAGGCCACCAACAGAAGCAGATGTACCATTACTGGAGGTAACATATGGATGTTCATGGAATAAATGCACATTCTGTACAATGTACCATAAGACAGAGTTTGGAGCATCACCACTATGTGACATAGAAGAGGATTTAAGGGAATTAAAACAGAAGTACCCCGATGGGATAAAAAGAATCTTCATAATTAATGGTGATTCATTCAGATTACCATACACTAAATTAGTCAGGATAGGTGAACTAATACGGGAGTATTTTCCGGAAATAGAATGCATATCCTGTTATGCTTCAATACTAGGTTTAAAGTATAAAACACTTAGTCAACTGGAAGAGTTAAGAAATCTTAACTTTAATGATCTTTACATTGGTATTGAAAGTGCCAGTGATTATGTGTTGGAGTTAATGAATAATGGGTATACTAGTGAGGATGTTTATGAATGCCTTAAGAAGTTACAGGGAGTGAATATGAGGTATAATGCTTTAATTATGTTGGGTGCTGGTGGTGTTGAGCATTCTGAGGAACATGTTCAGAAGACGATAAAGTTGCTTAATACTTTTAAGCCTCATATTTTTTCTCCTTTGTCTACTACTGTTGATGAGGGTTCGTTATTGTATGATTATGTGGAAAGTGGTAGGTTTAATATGTTAACTGAGAGGCAGATGGTTGAAGAGGAATTGTGTTTCTTGGAGAATGTTGATTTTGATGATGATTATTATTTCTTTGGTAATCATATGTATAATCTTATTCCTGCTAGTGGTTATTTTAGGCATAAGGATTTTATTATTGATTTTATAAGGGAGGAGGTTGATCGTTTGGATTGTGAGAAGCCTGGTTTGTTGGATAGTAAGTTTAATACTTTTCTTAAGAAGTATGGTGGTTTTTTAATGCTTTAGTTTCTTCCTTTTTTTGTTATTTTTATTATTTATTTTTTTATGAATATTTTTTCAAGTATTTTTTATTATTTTGTTATTAATCTTTATATGTGTTGAGTGTTAAACAATATATTATACCCACAGGGGTATGAGTATTTCATAGATTTTCATATTAAATCACAAAAAATTTTATTCAAAAACAAAGGAAAAAAATATAATTAGACACAATAAAAGTCTAATTTATTCACTTTTTTATAAAATAATATACAAATTTAGGGGAAATAAAAAAATGGATAAAATATTCTACACAAGAACAAGATGGATAGACATACTATCAAAAACAATAAAAAACATCAAAAACCACTAAAAAACAACAACCACTATTTTTAATAAAACCATGTTTCATAAGGAAAACAAATCCCCAAAAAAAAGGATAATTATTAAAACTAAATTATTTTTATCTAAAAAAAAATATAAACATATAAAAACACTAAAATAAACAAAGATATAAATAATATCAATGCTGTCAAGTTAAGGTTTTTCTAACATAATTTTCTTTTATTTTTATATTATAACTTATTTTTACTTTAAATTTACTTAATTCTATTTATTATTTAATTATATTAAATATTATAAGTATCTATTTGTCTATACTAGTTTTTAAGTATTAATTATAGTTATTTTTATATATTATGAACTATATAATATTGTTTAATTAATTTACACATGATTTATTTTTATTTTTTATTATTAATTTATGTGGATTTGATTGATAGTATTTTGGTGTTTTTAATGTCTTTAGGTAATGTTTTATTAGATAGTATGGGAAATTTTAATAGTTATGTTTGTGATAAATATATTTTAGTTGATAATAAACTTCGTAATCGTAAGTTGCCTCCGGAATGTATTATGAAGTATATTCTTTGGAATCGTGGCCGTACGACTGCTTTGGAAGCTTTGTATTTTATGGAGGAATATTGGGGTGAATTGGATATGGATGTTTCTAAGCAAGCTATTTCTCAAAGGAGGATGATTATTAATCCTCAAGCATATATTGATATTAATGATGAGTTAATACGGGAAATTTATAGGAGACCTGAAGAGTTGAAAACTTTCAAAGGTTTTTATTTAACTGCTGGTGATGGTTCGATATTTGATTTACCTAATTATCCTACTGTTCGTGAAGATTTTGATATTGAAGATAATAATCATTCCCACCATACTTCTACAGCTAGGGTTTCCACTATGGTTGATGTACTTAATGAATTTATCATTAGTTCTGCTATTAGTAACAGAAAATATGGTGAAGTTAAGCATGCTATTAACCATTTGGAAGATGCTAAAGATAAAATAGATCTTAAGAAGACAATAACAATATATGATAGAGGATATCCTTCCAAAGATTTAATTTTAAAAACAATGGATTTAAACTCATTTTTTATAATACGTCTTAAAAAAGACACATTCATAGAACAAAGAGAAAATATAACTACTGATGATGAAATAATAGAAGTACCAATTGATAAAGATTACCTGAGAAGAATATCAGATAATGAAATAAAAGAATTAGCAAAAAAGCAAGATAAAATAAAAATACGAATAATAACCATCCCCTTATCATCTGGAGAAATAGAAACCCTTGCAACAAATGTTTTTGATAAAACAATTACAATAGATGACTTTAAAATGATATACAACAAAAGATGGGGAATTGAAACCAGTWAWNGRSAAACTAAAAAACAAACTACAAACTGAAAACTTCAGCGGAAGAAGAAAAATCATAATAGAACAAGACTTCTACTCAGATATATACGTATTCAACATAGCAACAATAGTAAAACATGATGTAAACCAAGAAATAGAACAAAAACGAAGAAACAATAAAAAATACAAATACAAGGACTACCAAGCAAACTTCAACATCGCAGTAGGACTGGTAAAAAAAGAATTACTAAACCTCATAAACACTGATAAAGAAAAACAACAACAAACAATAACAAAAATAATCAAAATACTACAAAAACACCTAATACCCATAAAAAAAGAAATCAAATCAACCAACAGAGAACCAGTAGATTACGGACACAAATTCTCAGACAACAATAAAAGATCATTTTAAAAAAAAACACGAGACAAAAAAAATTTCACACAAAAACTATCTTAACTTGACAGCATTGAAATAATATACAAAAATCATAAACACTTTCAAATAAAAAAAAAATTAAAGGAAGAACATGTATTATGAGAAACACAATATTAAGTGATGAAATAATAGATAAATTATGCATAACAGCACACAAAAAAGCAAAAGAAATGAAAATAGACATCAGTTTCGCAATATATGATGAAAATGGATTACCACTTCTTTTCAGACGTTATGGTGAAGCACCAGTAATCAGTACCAAACTAGTCCCAGGAAAAGCCTATACATCAAGTGTCATGTTTATGCCAACACAAAAACTAGCAAAACTATGCACCGATGGAGGACCATTAATGGGATTGGAAAACAAGGATCCAAAAATAACATTAATATCTGGAGGTTATCCATTATTTGTAGAAGAAAAATGTGTAGGTGGAATAGGAGTTGGTGGCGGAAGAAACAATGAAGATAATATCATCGCAGAACATGTAATCAAAGTTTTCAATGAAGAAATATATAAAACGGGAGAAAAATAAAACTAAAACAATTCATTCCACAAAAATATTTTTTTTCATATCCCTCTAAATGAGAAAATATTATTCTATAATAAGATTTGTAGTAAGGATTAAAAGAGTGATTCGAGTTAATAAATATAAATCAATATGATGTAAGAAAAAAATTATTGGTTATTGTTGGGTGGTCATTGCATAGTTTGTTAGTGAGTATCTCTGGAATTTGTATCCTAGTGTTTTGCTCAGGTATAGTAGTTGTGTTATTTGTTTGGTGTTTGGCACGTTCTTGAATGTTATTTCTATCTTGTTGTTGTGGCTTGTTATTAGTGCGTCTTCTTGTTTTAGTTCCAGGTATTCTATGATTTGTTTGTCTAGTTGGCTGGTTGTTTGTGAGTATTTTGTCCAGTAATCCTGTGTTTTGTTTATGGTTTCTCTTATTTTGGATAGTTTGGGTTTAATCATATTTTTTTCACACACTTTGTTTTTTGTATTTTATAGTTTTATTTTGTGTTATTTAAGTATTATTTCCTAGCTCTTGATAAGTATTCTTTTATTGTTGTCCTGTCTTCTTTTCTTGTTTGCTTGTTTTATTTTTGTTTATTTCATTATTAATGTTGTATTAATTTTTATTGTTTTATTATTATTGGTGTTGTATATAGGGTGTGTTCTTGTATAATCTAATAGGGATTTGTCTGATCTAATTTGTTTATTAAAGAATTTTAAATAATTTAAAAAGGGTAATGGTATAATTATATATAATAGTTTTAATAAAATTAGTAGTATACCTTTAGGGGTATAAAAATTATTTTTCATATTATCGCTTTTAATTAACATATAATAAAGGGGAACATTAAATTAAAATTAAATTAATTTAATGATTTTAATCTTTTTTTTTTGAACTGAGTGTTAGCATAAATTCGTTTTTGTAATACTTTTTATGTGGATGAAACTTTTTTTTTTAGTATGATTGTTAAGTATGTATAGGAATATGAAATATATTACTTATCAAGACCCCCCCCTGATTACTTATCAAGACCCCCCCCCCTGATTACTTACCAAGACCCCCTTGATTACTTACCAGCTGCTCTTGGATTAAACTTATATACCTTTTATTCTATAATTTATATTATCGAGTCATAGAATTGTTATTTATAAAATTCTTTTCTTGATTTTTCGGTTTTAAAGTTAATGGAGTGAAATAAGCAGTATTAAATATTATGATAGATGAAAATTGTATATATTTAACTCAAAGTACTCTTATTAGAGGTCTTTCTAAGAAACAATTCAATGTTTTAGTGGATATTTCATTGAAATTGAATAAATTAAGAAATAGTGCTATAAAAACTACTAAATTAGACAAATGTGTTGATGATAAACATTTTAAACAGTTGAATTTCAAATCAATAATCACTAAAGTTAAAACTGAATTCAGTAAAGATTATTCACTTATTCAAGCTCATATAGCAAATAATGTTATTAAAAAGCATGTTGAATCTTTTAATTCTTATGTGGCATTAACAAATAAAAGCATAGATAATGAATATAAACGACCATTAAATAAACCTAAAACCAGAGATAATCGTTTACATAATATTATAATACCGCGGGAGTCAATAACTTCTTCCAAGAAAAAATTGGCACAGGGTTACATTGAATTACCTTTAAGCAGAGAATATAAAAAAGAGTTAAAATCCAAAGATTGCAGACCACGTATTAGAATTCCTGAAAATATACGTGATAAAAAGATTATACAAGTAGAAATTATACCATTAAAGAATGGACAAATGTTTAAAGCCAATTTCACATACCAAATGAAAAAAGAGTCCCTAAATTTAGATGAAAGTAAAATGATGGGTATTGATTTGGGTGTTAATAATTTTGCAAGTATTGTTACAAGTGAAGGGACCCCATATCTTGTGGGCGGGCGATTTTTAAAAAATCAAATAGCCTTCAAATGCAAAAAAACAGCACAATATCAATCAATACTAAACAAACAGGGACTAAAAACATCCAAACGATTACAAAAATTCAACACCAAATTTAAAGCAATACAAAACAACTTCCTAGATCACACAACCAAATTCATAATAGAAACATGCAAAAAACAAGACATAGGAACCATAATACTCGGATACAACAAAAACTTCCAATACGAAACAGATATGGGAAAAAAACAAAATCAAATATTCACACAAATAGCTTTCAAAAAATTCATAAACAAACTAGAAACACAATGCCAAAAATACGACATCAAACTAATTATTACCGAAGAATCCTACACAAGCAAAAGCAGTTTCCTAGACAACGACATACTACCAACCTACAAAACAAACGAAGAAGAAGATGAATATGAATTTAAAGGAAAACGAATAAAAAGAGGACTCTATAAAACAAGCACCGGAATATTAATAAATGCAGATATCAATGCAGCATGTAATATCATTCGTAAAAGTAAGCAGAACTTCCCCAAGGAACGACTGTATAAGTGGGCACGGACTGCCCCCGGGAAAATCAAAAAAATACAAGACTATTTTCAAAAATAAACAATAAAAGAAAAGGGTATTGTTACATTTGATTTGAACAAAGACATAATGCTGGTTATCATTTTGAAAAAAAAGTTAATATTTTTTCGAGTATTACTTTTTTTTCTCTTGAAACTAATTTATGCCAAGTCTCGAACCAAAATAAATTATGAATCAATAATTTTCATATAAAATTCAATATCAACCCGAAACGGGTTAAAAACTATAGAAAATATAATATTATCTAATTTTTAAAAATATAATCATCATGCTAATTTTACATTAAAAAACAGTTTTCTTATAAGAAAAATTTATGGGGGGTTATGTTAAAGAATTTTAAAATAAAAAAACTTATGCTACTTGTTCAATTGCGTCTACAGGACAAGCTTGTGCACATAATCCGCATCCTACACAGGTTTCTTGGTTGATTGTGTAAGGAGTACCTTCTGTAATTGCGTTTACTGGACATGCTTCAGAACATAATCCACATCCTGCACAGTTGTCTTTTATTGTGTATGGGTTTGCCATATTTAATCACCTAATTTTAATTTTATAATATAAACTTGTATACTTTTATTTATGTTTTCATTTAATATAAAGGATATGAATTTTAGGCTTAACTAAAGATTTTAAGAATGGATAAACAGTAATGAATTCAAAAAAGAAAATACACAAACTAACAAATAAATTAAACATCACTTATTATAACTTAAAATCATAATAAAAGAAACAAAAAGCAAATAAAAAAAAAGTAGTTAATAAACAAGAATAATCAAACACAGGATTATTCCATAATAATCAAAACTTATAAAAAACACAACCCTCCCCTAAACACTGCTTATTAAACTCACTAAAATCACAAACAACACACTCCCTCTCTAAAACAATACCAAAATTCTCTTCAACAAAATCAATCGCAGACAACACCGCAAGATAAGAATCACGCTTACAACAACGAGGACCACCATGCTCACTAATACTACTCAGTGCAAGAGAAGTCATCTTATTAGATAAACTAAAAGGCTTAACACTCAAAGGATTACTCTCCGAAATGATGGAAACAAAAATACCCGCACTAATACCAGCACCACAAGCACCCCAATAACCACATACACCACCAGGCACATCCCTAGCCCTTCTCATTAACTCTATTAAACATTCCCTTAAATCTACATCCCCACCAGCATTACTGTAAGCCGTGAGAAGAGAAGCACCAACAAGAGTATGATGTTCCGGTCCATGCATGTGACAAAAATCCATACACATAAGCTTATCCAGTATACATATTGGATTAGTTGAAGTTTCCTCTAATAGAAGACTCAAAATACTACTTAAGCCCTTCATATGACATTCATTACAAACATAATGTCCATTAACACACCTTGTTTTAGAAGCTTCATTTTTCTTACATAACTCACATTCCATCATAACATCATTTGATAAATATTCTAATTCACCATTACAAATCAAACAGCCATCCACCAAAGTAAATCACCAAAAATACATAAAATAATAAAATATACTAATATATAATAATATGTTATTAATATATATAAAGCCATATGGAGGATACACACATGACTCATGTAGAAGAAGCATTAAAATTATTTGAACAAAAATATCATTGCTCACAAGCAGTATTTGCAGCATTCTCAGAGGAATACGGAATAAAAAAGGAATATGCACTAAAAATTGGAGGATGCTTCGGCAGTGGAATGAGAAAAGGTGAAGTATGTGGAGCATGTACAGGGGCACTAATGGTACTCGGACTAAAATATGGAAAAAGTAAAATTGATGACATTGAAAGTAAAATAAGATCAGACAAGGTATGTGACAAGTTCCTAGAAGAATTTGAAAAAGAAAACGGTTCATACATATGCAACACACTACTCGGATGTGACATTTCAACACCAGAAGGAATACAATACGCACAGGACAAAGAATTATTCACAACTTTCTGCCCAAAAATGGTTGAATCAGCAGTAAAAATAACAGAAAAAATACTCATAGAAGAAATAAACACTCAGAAAAAAAGTTAATACTCATTAAAGAAAAAAAGGGGTTGGGGATGAAAAAAATTGTGGAAAACCTTTATTAAGGATTATAGATAACTCCACTACCACCCGTACCAACATAATAACCAAACTTAGACCTACCACTACTACTTCTACTCTTACTGGTCTCATAATCATACAAGTCCTCAGCAGCATAAGCCTCTTGCTGAGCTAAATAATCCTGCCTTTGCTCATAATAATTATCAAAATAGGACATCTGCTCCTTAGTCAAACCAGTACTTTCAATGCCAAGATAAGGAATTTCAGTACCATTCTTAAACTTCAAGCCAGTAATAACATACTTATCATCCCAGTCACGATACGGGCCATGATCAATTAGGATAGGCTCAGTGAACTTAAAGCTGCCCTTAGTAGCATAAGCAATACCACGAACACGTTCAGTAGGAATAATATACGTATGATTATCAAAGGAACTGTTAGCATAAGCATACTTCAAGCCAATATCACCCTCATAAGTACTTGTATTATGATCATTATAATCAAAAACAAAAGCAGTGGGCATGAACTCAACATCATAACTAAAATCATCATACCTGACTTCCTCAGCACAGGAAACAGGGATAATCATCAAAGACAACACCAATAATAAAAGTAATCTCAGATTCATTTTTTACCACCTAAACCTCTGACAACATTTATAACATTAAAAGTTAAAGCCTCAACACTACTTACTCCATCAATAAGAGAAAGAGTAATCTTCTTATGATAACCCAGGTCAACAGGCAATGGAGGATTACCCTTCTTCCATATTACTACAAGATAAGAAGCACCACCAGTGACACGTTCCTTAATCTCATCCAATGATAAGCCCTCATGAATAACCTCAAGGGAATAATTGCTCCGCCATTCTTCATCGGCTTCAACGGCACTCTTATCATAGAACGGATTTAACTCTACACGTTCACTCTGAAGACTTAACTTACTAAACAAGCTGACACGACGATACTTTGCAGTAAACCTGCCACGAGCATCACAACACTGGCCTTCTCTATCTTCTAAGTACTCGACCACTACGCGTGAACCATTATCAAATTCAATGACCTCACGTGAAACATCACCCTTAACTAATGACTTGTCACCACCAGTAATATTAATCATCTCCTTCAACTAGTAATTCCCTTAATTCTCGTATGTCCTTCTTAGCAATTCCAAAATTAAAGGAATCCATATCATCAGTTATTATATCCAATTTATTAATAATATCATCACTTAGTTGATATTTTTCCCATACCATCACTTCTACCAGTTGTGAAAACTTTGTTTTCAATTTAGTATTATTATTAAAAAATTCGGATAATTCATTGTCAATATCAGAATTTAATTCATCTAATAATTGATTTAATTCATGTGCATCCATAATTTTATCACACAGCTCTTTTCATGTTAAATAGTTTATTATTACAGGTATATTAATTATATCCGTAGGGTCCGTTAAATGTGAACTGACTATGCTTAACTTTATAGTCAAAAGCACTTATCTCTTCTCCCCGTAATTTACCATCCTTATCAGTGTCTGCGTCACTAAAAAACTGTCTTACCTCGGCGGCAGACTTATGAGATACAGGAATATTCTCAAGAGTATACTCATCAAGCGGGTATTCATTCTTATTATAAGACCAATTACCCTTATTTTCATTTGATGAATTCCAGAAGGAAGAAAATATAAACAGGGATAAAACTATTATGAATAATATGAGGATAATCTTCTTATTCAAAGCATAACACTCCCCTATTATGTTATTGTTACATGTAATGTAATTTAATCTCTTTATGAGGTCGTGTCCTACGATACTTGACACGAGGAATACCAATAACAAAAGCTGCATACATATGCTTAGCAGAGTCAATCTCAGGGAAGAATTTCATCAGTTCCTTATTATCCACTTCATCAGCCATTCCAATAAATAATGAATGGAATCCACCAAGACCAAGACTATATGCAAGTAATTCAATACGGGTCATTGCAATAACAGCATCAGTCTTATTCTCAGAAAATGCTAATAGTAACTGCTGACCCTCCCATAATAGTGGGTGACGTTTAGGGTCATGGTTTTCATCACGAAGGTATTCTCCTACCTGTTTTATTCTGAAGAATTCATCCTCTTTTGCACTGATAATACTGTAGATGTGATCAATGAATTCGGGCATCTTTTCATCAACAACGACAAACTCCACGTCCTGTATGTTCTGCCTGTTAGGACTATAATATGCTCCTTTCATTAACTTATCGAATGTTTCTTGTGAAATTTTCTCATCCTTAAACCATCTGCATGTTCTGCGTTGCTTATAAAACTGCAGCATGTCATCATAGCTTACTGGTATACTGTCTGGATTATAGTCTTCTATCTCTTCGTTGTCATTATCATATGCTTTTATTGTTATGGCATTTGTTGGACATAGTGTTGAGCATTGTCCACAGTCAAAACAGTTACTTTCAATGTCCACTGCCTTACCGTCTACTATTTCTATGTTATCTCGTATACATACCTGTTTGCATAGGCCACATCCTATGCATTTTGCTTCATCTATTATTAAATGCTTCATATTATTTTACTCCCATTGATTATTATTATTTTTATTATAGAAAGTATATATTTTTTTGATATATGTATTTGCTGGGAGGATAATTATCTGCTAATAATAGAGAATAATGTTTATAATAATTTTTATTAAATAAATTTTAAGAGTATATGAACTCTATTTTATAAAAAAAGAGAAATTATGAAGGAAGTTTAATCCTTCACTAATAATTAAATATTATACTTTAAGTACAGTGGTTAATCTACCATTTTTATAGATACTGTTTTCACCACTAATTAATAGTAACTCATAAGTACCTTTTCTAAGCGTATGCTTAAATGATAAATTAAACTTACCATTCTTAGAACTTACCTTAGAAAGTAAGGTTTTACCATTAACTTTAACAGCCATTTTACTAGGAATAACTAATAATTTACCACGAACATCACGTATTGTACCTTTTAGGGTAGTTTTACCTTTACTGGTTTTAATGCTAGTTGCATTTACTGTTACATCCTTTTTAGATAATGATAGTTTTGACTGTGCTTCTGCTCTGTTATAATAGTTACTGCTAAGTACTGCTGTTAATTTATAATCTTTTGCAGCAAAATTATTTGGAATGCTATAAGTGAATGTTGCAATACCATCTTTAACATTAGCGGTTAATGTTTTACCATTTTTATTTTTGATTGTTTTACCATTGATTTTAAAGAGTACTTTACCATTAGTTATATAGTCATCATTTGAATCTTTTACAATGGTTCTTAATGTAATTTTATCTCCGCTTTCACCAGTTATTCTGGTATCTTGGAATGTTATTTTTGCATTTCCTTTTGTGATGTTTAATACTTTGCTACTGGTTGTTTTTGAAGCATTGTATTTTGCACTGCCACTGTATATTACCTGTACTGTATTGTTTTTAATCCATCCTCCAGGAACTTTGTAAGTGATACTTGCAGTTCCATTATTAATGTAGGAATAAAGAATATTATTATTCACGTCTTTTAATGTTACTCCGTTGACTTTGAATACTACTTTACCATTTGCTAAGTTTTTACCTGTTTGGTCTTTAATATTAGCGGTTATCACTGTTTTTTGGCCAACTCTTGCATTAACCGGGTTAACTGTTATAGTAGTGTTGAGTTTTGGTGTAGTTTTATTTAATTCTTTGATTATGTTTTCTAATGTACTGATTTTGTTGTTAAGGTTTTTCACTGTTTGTGATAGATTATCTATTTTTTTGTTTGCATCTTCTAATTTTTTGTTGAGACTATCAATAGTTTTATTCTGTGATGCTATTTTATCTTCAGCATCTTTTAATTGTTTTTCTAGTTCTGTTATTTCCTTGGTCTTATTGTCTAATTGTTTTTCCTGTTCGTTAATTGTCTTATTCTGATTGTTTACTGTTTTATTTAAGTCTTCAATAATTTTTGTCTGATTTTCCAGAACGTTTATTGTGCACTTGTTAGAAGAATTAATATAATCCTCTGTACCAGTAAATACTACAGTAATCTCCTGTTTTCCAGTACTTGTTGGAGTATAATTGAATATTAAAATTCCATTTTTATCCACACTTAGTGTTTGACTGTTTCCATCCACACTTACAGTAACGTTTACATTTCCAATACTGTCATTATGTTCATTGGTTAAAAGTATTGTGATTGGTACTTTATTATTTACTTCCACAGTATCTACTGAGACTATACTGATACTGCTTGCTAATGGTTTAACAAGTAATGTTGTTTCAACAGTATTATTATTATATTTACCATTTGGATCTTCAAAGGATACTTCTAAAATGTTATCTTTTAGTTTGCTTGGTGTGTATGTGATAGTATTATTCACTACTGGTACTGTTTCTCCATTAATTGTTGCAGTAAATATACCAGTTATAGCATCACCAAATATGTCAGTAGCATTAACCCTTATTTTTCCTTCTTCGTTTAGTTTAAATGTAATGTTTTCTACATTAATCCTGGATTCAAATCCTGAAGTATTAGGAGTATTATCCTTGACTGTTCCATCAGTATTGTTTACAGCATTGTCCCCGTAAATGTCTCTTGCTTGTATGTAGTTTTCTACTACATTAATTGATGGTGATAGTACAAGTACTACTGGTGTTTCATTATTTGTTGCATCTACGATGATAGTATTTTCTTCGAAGTCATGTCTTTCACCGGATAATATTACTGCAGTAACAGGGTTAGGACTTGATAGGTTAATAGTATTATATCTGATATAAGCAGAGTATCTGCTGCCCTTGTTTAAATTGATAGCAGTTATATTATCTGCTTTACCAGTGAAATTATTGCCTTGTAAGCTGGAATAACTTATACTAACTTTGTTTGCATCTAGCATTACAACAGTTTTACCATATGCTTCAACATTATTATTATTAAAGCTTATAGTTGAATCTGTAGTATTAAGTGCCGTTGCTTTTTGTGTTGCATTAAGGTATATGTTAGTGTCTTTTATGTAAACTGGGTGTTCTCTACCATTTCCATCATGTCCATTATAATTAATAGCAACAACATTCTTACCATTCATTGTGATGTTTGATGAATCAATATCAAGGTAAATGTAACTATTATTGTTTGTTGCATCAAATGCTACAATATCATCACCAGTAACGTATATATTACAATTATCAAATTTAACATTTTTCTGTCCGCTACCATTGAATCTATCAATAAATACTGGTTTGTTTGTATTGTTGAAGTTTATGCCATCAACAGTAAAACCGTATCTGTCACCATATGTACCATTTCCTTCAATTATTAAGGTTGTATTGTACATTGTGTAATCATCAATGTTTGTTATGTTAATTACTTGGGTGTGGTTGTTAAAGATTAATATTTTATTATGTAAATCTCCGCCAAGAGATATTATTCCAGCATCTACTTTTAATGTGTTGTTTTCATCAAAGAGGTTAGGATATGTATCATCAGTAAGTACTGCTATGGTTGGTGTGTTGTTTTCTATTGTTGATTCTGTGTTTGATGTTACTGCTGCATCTCCACCAATCATATTTGCCTGGTTTATATAATTCTTTATAATAGTAGCATTACTGGTATCTTTTAATATTATTCCGGTACCATTTGTTGATTTTAATGTGGAAGCGTTCATGTAAATGTTTTTCACACTATTAAATGTCATCAGGTTGGATGTGTTTGTTTGGCCATTAAGGTTTAATGTTAATTTAGTTATTGTTACATTCTCTGGCTTATTACCCATCCAGTCAGGAACTATTTCTACTCCTACTGCTTTTTCTCCATTTATTGTGAATGTTGCATCACCTAATGCAATGTTACTTGCACCTTCTATTAATACACCAGTTGCTTCTCTTGCTTGCATGCCTTGTATGTAAAGTTTTGAAATATTGTTATCATGTGATGCACCGGTTGACATTGCTGTTGAATAGAATCCATAAGCGGTGTTGTTTGCATTTGAATGAATGTAACCGGATATATTGTTGTTGTATGAATCTCCTAATTGTATTGCTGCTGCATAATTATCGGATGTTACATCATAATATGATAATGGTGTTATGGTATTTGTTGCACGTGCAATATTTAATCCGTAAACGTAGGATCCACCTGTTACATTAATACGTGTATTTCTTATAATGTTTCCTGTGACGTATTCTCCAACTTTTTTGGATTGAATGTCTACTCCATCAACACTTGCATCGTCACTAGATGATTTCTTATTTGTTGTGTCTAGGTATAATTTTACTCCAATTAATTGGTTATCTGATGATCTGATAAATATTCCTGCAGTTTCAACGTTACCTATTGAATAATCAGCATTCCATATTGTGTTTCCTGCCGGTGCAGATATATTAATGACTGAATTGTTTATTATGTTTCCGTCTTCTTCAATTTTTATTGTTTGCAGTGTTTTGTCACTGTCTACTTTTATGTTTGCATTACTGATTTTATTGTTTGTTGAATTAAATAGTATAACATAATCTTCGTCAGTGTTTTTGTTATCTATTTCTAGTTTGTTTAGGCTTATTCTTGCATTATTTTGTGTAACTATTGTTGTGTTGACTAGTGTTGTGTTTACTTCTACTGTTGCTACTATGTTATCGAAGATGAATTTCTTGTTTGTTAAATTGTTTACTAATACTATTTGGCTTCCATTTGCTATGATATTGTTTCTTGCAATACCGTTTTCATCGAAGTATGTTGTGTAATTATCATTATTTACATGTAATATTTTTGCTTCTGGTTTGTTGTCCTTGATTATTGCATCTTCTGATGCACTGTCTACGGATAAGTCTCCATTACTGTATCCAGCATATAGTGTGTTATTGGTTACCTGAGCTTCTTTTGCATTTCTTGTTAATTGTACTGTGTATTCCTGTAACGTGTTTATATTATTATCTATTACTGTACAGTTTGCTCCGTCTATTTTAATGTAGTTGTTTATTGTGTTGTTAATTATGTGTGTGTTATGTTTTGCTTGTATAGCATAACTGTATTGTGATACTGGCACGTCTATTGTGTTGTTTTCTATTGTTATGTTGTAGTTTGCTAGTGAGTGTATAGCATATGATGGTTTTGTTGTTGATTGCATTGTTACAAACATTGTGGACTCGTGCATGTCTATGAATTTGTTGTTTGTATATTTGTGTACGAATTTTGTTCCAGCATTATTACTTGCCAGGTATATTCCTGTAGATTTATTGAATGTACAATTGTTTACTGTGATATTTGCTTTACCGGTGTTTATGTCACATTGTTGGTTGTTTTCAAATACACAGTTTTCCACAACTGTTACTAGGCCCTCTGATTCATAGGATGCGAAGAAGTCCGCATTTCCAGTGTTCACATAGATACCTGGACCATTTTTTTGTCCACTGGTACCATCATATCCTATTCCATCTTTAATGGTGGAATTGGTGATGTATAATGTTTTATCATTGGTTACTGATCCCCATCGTGCATAATTATGTAGTACTAGTATGTTATTTACGTAGGCTGTACCATTATTGTATATTGCTGAACCAAAGTTACCTGTACTTACAGATTTTGTCTGATTTTCAAATACACAGTTGTCCACGTATAAGGTACCTGTTGGATTGTTTCTTATTCCTGCTCCTAGTCCGGAGTAATTATCATGGAAGTATATGTTTTTTGCTGTTAATGTTCCATGGTTATCAACAGTAGTTTCTGGATATAATCCTATTGCACTTCCGCCACGTGTCCCATTGGACCAGGAATGTTGTATTGTGAAGTTTTCTATACTGATTGAACCAGTACCCTCTGTAATGTTCATTATCCAGTTACCAGTTCCATTAACATAATAAAACCATGTGTCGGATGAGCCCCAATAGAATCCACTTCTTTGGATATCGTATTTTGCTTCACCATCGAATATTGTTTTATTAATTCCGGCTCCTATAATGTTTATATGGTTATCTCCGGGAATGGTTAGATTTGTGTTTCCTTCGCCTTTATAGGTTCCTTCAGCTAAGTGTATGTTGTAAGTGTTTTCTGAGTCTGTTTTGTTTATTGCTGTTTGTATTGTTTTAAATGGTGCATCATGTGATCCATCATTATCGTCTTTTCCGTCTGTTGTTGAAACATAATAGTCTATGTTTCCTGCTTCTTTTATATTATCATTTGTTTTTTTATTTACCGCATTTTCTTGTATTTTATTAGTTGTTTGTAAGTTTATTTCGTTTGTATTTTTTACAGTATCGGCATGTTTTGTTGTTATTGTTGTATTGTCTATATCAACTGCGCTGATACTTGCAATTCCTAATAAAAGTATTAATAATGAGGTAAATAAGAATACGTATTTAATTTTCTTATTCATTATTATTAATTCTCCATAAAAATTCTCTAATTAGATAGAGATAATAAATATAAATAGAATTATATTCATATTAATTAAGTATTAAATATAATTTAAAATTATTTTAAAAATACTTAATAAAGATATATATCTTTAAAGAAGTTAATAAAACTAACTATAACAAAGGCCATATGAATTAATAAACACTAAATAAAGAAAAAATAAGAAATAATAAGAAAAAATATACAAATTCCAAAAAATAAAGAGAAAAATATAAAATAAACTAATATAAATAATCAAAACAGAAAAAATATAAAAAAAGATATAAAATAAACAAAAAAAATTAGGGAAAACAAATTAATACTATCTCTTTCCACGCAATTTAAGAACAACCAATTCAGAATCAGTACCCCACCTCATAGGAAAATCCATACAACCCACACCAGTAGTAACATGAAGATAATGATTCAAATCATCCCTGAACAAGCCCATATTATGACCCTCATAGAAAAGGTTTCCAAAGAATATCACAGGATAAAACTGGCCACCATGAGTATGACCAGACAACTGAATATCAAAGCCTAACTGTGACAATTCATACCAACCATTAGGAATATGGTAATTCACAATATTAACCCTACTCTCATCAATAAATGACAACAATTCATCCCTACCTGGCATTTCAATATCACCAAAGCTGTAACTTAGACCATAGATGTTCAGGTCATCAAAGATCATTCCACTATTTTCTAGTACAATGATACCTGCCTTCCTGCAGGCAGCATGAACGCTTTCAATAGTCTGGTAATAATCATGATTACCTGAAGTGAAAATAATTGGCATATCTACATTCCCTAATGCTAACAAGTCATCCTCCTCCACGGCACATGAACCATCAGCCAAGTCACCAGAGATAATGGCCAAATCACAAGTATCAGATAAAGCATCTAGTTTTCTTGCTAAATTAGAAATGGACTTTTTATGCATAATAGATCCGAAATGAACATCGGATAAATGAACAATATTATAATCATTGCCTAGGTTATCAAACTCTAATACTCGTTCCTTGATTACTATCTTATGTGCATTATAATAACTGTAGGCTCCTATAACTGGTATTGTTAACAGTAGGCAGATGATTAATGTTTTAGGTATTTTAATAAGGAATCCTAGGATAAACAGTATTGCCGAATAGATTATTAGCATTACCAGTACCCACTCCCATACTCCAAACAGTCTTGTTAAACAACGTCCGAGCATTGATGATTTTTCTTTTTCAAAGAACATTGGCACAACATGAATACTCCATATGAACAATACGAACAATAATATGTAAAGAGTAGCCTTAACTTCTAATAGGGAAGAAATATAATTTAACACCAGATATGAGATTAGTGCATAAAATGGTGAACTCATTAAGACTCTTCTAGTTCTGAAACTCATAAATGCATTCTCCTATACAATATAATATAAGTTGTAATATTTAAAAAGATTACTCCTCTGGATTTATATATTAATCACAATAATTTAATAAGATGTGTTATATACAAATATATGTGATTGAATTTATATAATAATATGACAATCAAAGACTTCACTATAAATGTGATGATAAGATAAGTGCAAATAATATTTACAGATATATTTTCAATTCAAATAAACGATTTGGTGATAATAATGGAATTAACAGAAATAATAATGGATTCTATTATCTATCCTACACAAAACATTAAAGCATTAGCAATATACTTATTAATTGGTATAATTGTGGGAGTTGTAGCTTTTGCTACAGGAGCCAGTTCTGTTTTTGCATCAGTATTAACCGGAGCTAAACATGGTATCAATGGTGCAGGAATTATAGTATTACTGATAGGTATCATCCTATTATTAGCTTTATACTGTTTTGTTCAGGGATATGGTATGGATATAATTAAGACAGGTATTTTAAGGACTCAGGAAGCACCAGGAATAGATTTTGAAAGACAATTAACTAACGGATTTAATTGCTTAATAGTTACCATAGTATATATGATTATACCATTAGTATTAACATATATTATAGGTTTATTCTTAAGATCATGGTTAACAATGATAATAGCATTAATTCTTTTTGTCATATTTATGTTTGCTATGACTATGGCACAATGTAGGCTAGCAGATACTAATAATTTAGGTTATGCCTTAAATGTTCAGGGTGCAATCAGTGATATGCAAAATATAGGAGTGCCTAAAGTAGTTATGACTATTGTTGCAGTATTACTTGTGGATATGGTTATACAGTTGATTGTAGGTGGAATCTTTGGATTATTTGGTTCCCAGATGTTAACTTCTATGATTACTAGTCTAGTAAGTATTTACCTTATTTTCTATCAAAACAGAGCAGTAGGATTATTATATTCAGAGAAAAGATAATTCTTTTCACACACACTTTTTTTTAGTAAATTTTTATTTTATACCCTTTTTAGTAAATATATAATATTACATGTATATGTAGTAGTCTAATTTTGATATAAATAGTAAGTTACAGTAAGTCAATAATAACTATAGAATAAAACGAGGATAAACAAAAAAGTTATTGTAAAAAAAAAAGAAGATTTAAAAAAAGAATATATCAATTATTCTTTTATCATTTGAGCTAATTTTTTACCTAATTCATAACATTTTTCATAATCACTTTCATCAGGCACATAAATTTCTTCAACAGACTCATCCTCTAATACATCAAATCCTGCATCAGTAAGACTTGCTGTAAGACTAGGAATTGCTCCTCCAGCCCAACCTTTAGATGAGAATAAAGCGGCAATTTTACGTACACCAGTATTAGCCGGACTTACACATTTAAGATAAGCAAGAAGGTTACCAATTTTAGGATAAGGATTGTTCATCATTGTAGGAACACCGAGAACAATAGCTTTACTGTCAAGGATATCTGCTAGAATGTCAGATTCAGGATCATACCTGATAAAGTGCATTTTAGCTTCCACTCCTTCTGACATTATACCTTCAGCGATTTGATGAGCCATTTTCTGTGTGGAATGATGCATTGTTTCATAGATTACTGTAATTTTTTCATCAGCTTCTCCTTTAGCCCATTTAGCGTATAAGTCTACAATTTTTCCAGGTTCTTTCCATATTTGTCCATGACATGGTGCAATCATTGTAAGGTTGTCAAGGTAACCTGCTTCTGTCATTTCCTGTACTTTACCAAGTACCATAGGTGCTGATAATTGAACTAGGTTTGCATAGAATCTTTTTGAATGTAATTCAAGGTATCCTGGGTCAATATCTACATCGAATCTTTTACTTTCACATATGTGTTGACCGAAAGCATCATTGGAGAAGAGTATGCCTTCTTCATTGTATAATGTGAAGTTGCTGTCAGGCCAATGTAGCATTGGTGCATTGACGAATGTGAATGTTTTACCACCAAGGTCTAATGTGTCACCAGTTTTTATTACGTTTAGTTTTTGTTCTGCCATACAGTGGTGTTGTCTTCTGATACCTACACTTGCTGCCTGTGTACAGTAGCATTCTACGTCAGGGCATTGTTCTAGGAATTCTGGTATGGAACCGATGTGATCGTTTTCGATGTGGTTTATTATAAGTGCATCTATTTTTATGTCTTTTTCTTCTTTTTTGAATGCGTCTTCTATTCTTGCCCACATTTCTGGATAGAATCCATCGTATACATTGTCGATTAGTGCTACTTTTTCGTCACCGAATACGAGGTATGCATTGTATGTCATACCAGGTACAGCAAAACCATGGAAATCTCTTGCATCCCAGTCGAGTGCACCTACCCAGTATACTCCATCAGCTATTTTTACAGAATCTGCTTTCATATTTTAACACGTCCTTTTTATTAAATTAAGTTTGTTATGAGTATTTTATTAGATTTTTCTAATTTATTTATACTAGCTAATATTATGTTTTTAAAGATTATTATAGTTTATCTTTATTTATGGCAAGCATTTTTGTCTCGTATTATTGTAGGTTAAGTTGGAGTTTTAATCATACTTTTATAGGGTATGTATTTTTATAGCTTGGTTTTTATAAATTACTTATCTAAAAATTTAGATAAAAAACAGTATCATATTATCTAAAAATTTAGATAAAAATAAGTCAAAAAATTATTCTAAATAACTATAAAATGTGATGATTTGAATATAAAAGTTAAATATGGACTATAATTAAATTTAACCATTTTAAATATAATATAAAGCATTATAATCGAAGAATATTTACATTATATATAAATTAATTGTTAAATCAATAGATACTGCCTGTATTCATACTAAATGTCTTGTAATATTTTATGTCATCTTATAATTCAGTAAAATACTAAAAAATCAATCATCTCATCTATATCAAGTAGTAGTTTTTTTATACTTTATTAAAAAAAAGTGGGTGGTGAGGAATAGATAATATATTATAGTATTTTTGTAATACTGGTAGGTGCATAATGATATTTACTCTTTTCATTATAATAAACTTGAACATTCAATTTCTTACCAGGATTATTCATGGTATAACTATAAATTCCATTACTGTTAGTTTTAATAGTTTTAACAGATCCATTAACTTTAATTTTAAGTTTACTATTAATTAATTTCTTACCTGAAACGGAATAAAAAGTACCCGTAAAAGTAATTTTACTTTTATTAACAACCTTTTTAAGAGTTAACTTTGTTGTTTTGTTAAATATTTTTGTAATTTTTGCTCCACTATAAGGATGATTAGTATTTGCTAGAAATGTTACTTTAATTTTGTTTAAAGTATTAATATTTGGTTTAAAAGTATACTTAAATAAAGCATTTTTGTCAGTTTTAACTATTACATTCTTTCCATTAATGTTTAATTTAAGTTTCGTGTTAATCAATAACTTTCCACTATTTGATGTAAACTTACCGAGTATTGTCATATTGGATTTACTATTTTTTTGTGTGATTTTTATGATATCAATATGAGTTTTAATTCTTTTTAACTTAAAGTATGTTACAGCAGCTGAAGGATTATAATTACCATTTCCATCAAATAAAACAAAAATAATATGCGTGTTATTCCAGTAATTTGCTGATAAATTGGACATATCATAAGTATAGTCATATCTACCGTTGATGTCTGTTTTAACATCAAATACTTTTCCTTCAATATTGATTTTAACTGTTTGATTAGACACGGATTTACCATTTGAAGTTAAGACACCATTTATTTTAAGTTTTTCATCATTTGTACTATAAGCAAGTGATATGTTAGTTTTAGGTATATCGTTAAAAATGTTGTTATTTATAAATCCGTCTCCATTATTTGAGGATATCATAACAGATTCTAAGATATTCAGTACATTATCCTCGGTATATGGATCTTTATTATCACGAAGTGAATACAGTGCACTATTATTTCTAAAGAAATTATTATAAACATTTATCTTATTAATAGAATTTGAAAAGTATAATGCCCCACTATCACCTGATGCTGTATTAGATATAAACTTATTTCCTCTAACATTTATATCTCCTATTGCAAAAATAGCTCCAGCAGCATTACTTCCATCATTTCCTGTGAATAGTGAATTAATTATGTGGGATTTGCCTGAATATCCTCCACAATAAATTGCTCCACCAAGATAAGCAACATTATCTCTTAAAGTACAATCTTTAACAATTACTGATTCTCCGTATATTGCTCCACCATCTCCACTACACGTGTTATTTATGAAAGAACAATTGATTGCTGTTAGTTTAGTGAATACAAATACTGCTCCACCCTGAAACTCAAAGAGTTCTTCACTACCAGCAGTATTATTTACAAATTTACAATTATTTATTGTTAAAAAATATGATTTAATTGCTCCACCATAACTTTCAGCTTTATTATTTAGAAATGTACTAGAATTGATATTTAATTTAGTATATTCATCGGTAAAAATAGCTCCTCCATGATATGATTTACAATTTTTTATCAGGATATTATTTATTGAAACAGTAGATCTGCTATTAATATATAAAAATTGATATTTATTGTTTCCATTAATTGTTTTATTGTTTCCATTAATTATTAATGATTTAATATTTTCATTAACATCGATATCATTTTTTAATTGAATATCTGATTTTATATTAATATTTAAATTTTTATTACTGTTATTTGTTAATACATGATGTAAATCGTTGAAATTGTTAATGTCATATGTTTTTGTAGCTGTTTTGGTTGTTTTATTTATTATGTTTTTCTTGTTGATATGTTTATTTGGTATATGTGTGTTTATATTTGATTTTTCTACTTCTTTGGGAGTAATTAGTTTGTTAGGGTTGTCTTTGACTGTGCTGTTATCTGTTATTTCTGTTGCGCTAACTATTCCTATTAGAAGTAGTGTTACTGTTAATAGTAGAAATATTTGTTTGAATTTCATATTATTTTAATCCTCCTATTTATTTATGATGGTATTTATGAAATAGGTCATATATATTATTTATTATAATATTAGGAAAGTATTCTAATTTGTTTTATATTTTATTTTATTTAAAGTAGGAATTTGTTAATTATTGTTTTGTGATTGGTTGTTTGTATATGTATTTTGATTCAAAAAATTGTTATTATTTATTTTATCATTATTATTACTTTGTTGTGTTAGTTGTTTTTGATAATTTTTTTTGACTGGTTTTCTGTTTTCACTATTTTTTGTTACTTTGTGGTGATGAAATTTTTTTACTTCGCTATACCACGGTTTAACGAACTAAAATCAAAGAAATTATCACAAACAAAAAATCAAAAAACACTAAAAAAAGTATACCTAAAATACCAAAAATACACTATTACATATACATTAACTATACTAAAAATCATATTTTAGAAAGATTTTAATAAAAAAATAAGTGCAACAAATTCTAAAATATTTGCTTTTAAATACTATGTATTTTTTAGTAAAATCATAAAATTTTTCTAAATCAAAATAAAAAAATAGTAATATGAGTATAATAATATAAATTATTTTAAGAATAAAATATAATGAATAAATTTTAATATAAAAATTAGTTATATTAAAAAAATAAAGATGTATAACTACTAAAAAGAAAATGAGTGTAATTCCAATGGTAAACTTTGCATTAATGGAAGAAAAAGCTGAACAATTTGTTAAAGAACATATCCATGACTCAAAAGAAAGTGCTGAAAAACAAGGTTTTTGGATAGATTTCTTAGACATATTTGAAATCAAACAAAAAAATGTATCACAATTTGAATGGAACGTAAAAGACATAGATAACAAGGATGGATTCATAGACTTATTCTGGAAAGGAAATCTTGTAGTCGAACATAAATCTGAAGGAAAAAATTTAGATGATGCATTTACCAAGCAATAGGATACACTGACTGTTTATCCTCAAGTGAAAAACCAAAATACATAATAGTATCAGACTTTAAAAGAATACGTATTACAAATTTCATAACCAAAAAATCCAAAGAATTCCACCTAGAAGAACTTCCCCACCACATAGAAGATTTTCACTTCATCTATAACTATGGTGAAATAACACATCATGATCAGAAAGCATTAACAATCAATGCTTCACAATTACTGGCAAACATACATGATGAATTAGTCAAAACAAACTATAATCAAAAAGACTTAGAACTATTTTTAATGAGAATACTATTCTGTTTATATGCAGAAGATACTGGAATTTTCAAAGAACAACAATTCACAAACTATATAGAAATAACAGCAGATAACGATAATACCATAGAAAATTTAGGAACAAAAATCCAACTATTATTCAGAGTACTTGATCAAAAAGAATCTGAAAGACAAACCAATTATTCTCATGAATTAAAAGAATTTCCCTATGTGAATGGTAGCTTATTCAGTGAACCTATTATTCCACCAGTATTTACAAAGAAGATGTACACTAACTTGATGGAAGCTTGTGATATAGACTGGAGACATATTTCCCCTGCAATATTTGGTTCATTGTTTCAGTATGTTATGGGTGAAGATGTGAGAAGAGATTTTGGTTCACATTACACTAGTGAAAATAATATCATTAAAGTAATTAATTCCTTATTCATGAACAAGTTATGGAATGAATATCGTAGTGCAACAACAAACAAATCCAAACATGACCAGATTTATAACCTTGAAAAGTTACAGAAAAAGTTAGGAAAACTCAAATTCTTTGACCTGCATGTGGTTCAGGAAACTTTCTAATAGTAGCATACAAGGAATTACGATTACTGGAATATCAAATACTTGAAAAAATACATGAACTGGAAAGTAATCTTAGTGACTGGAATGATAAACAAAGTTTATTACCTGGAACAATCACCAATATTAAGATTGATAATTTTTATGGTATTGAAATAGATGAATTTTCATCCAAAATAGCACAGGTATCCATGTGGTTTATTGAACATCAAATGAATTTACTCTATGAAAAGTTAGATTTACATGCAGATAACCTTCCACTAAAACAGTATGTAAACATTAAACATGATAATTCTTTAAGAGTGGATTGGACTGAATTTGTTCCACCAACTGATAATGTTTACTTACTGGGTAATCCACCTTTTGGAGGTAAACAACATCAGAATGATGAACAAAAAGAAGACATGAAAATAGTGTTTAAAGGATTTAAAAATATAGGTAAGTTGGATTTCGTTACTGCATGGTATAAGAAAGCATTAGATTATATGAAAGGTACATCTATTGAATCTGCTTTTGTATCCACAAATAGTATTTGTCAAGGTGAACAAGTTCCTACATTATGGAGTCAATTACATAAAATGTATGGTGATTTCCATATTAATTTTGCACATCAAACTTTCAAATGGAACAATGAAGCAAAAAACAATGCAGGAGTTTACTGTATAATAATTGGATTCAGCTATAAAGAACGTGAAAATAAATCATTATACATTTATGAAAATCCTAATGCCTCACCAGTTAAGCATAATGTACAACAAATAAATAGTTATCTTCTTAATATGGAAGAAGTAATTCCAAATGAAAATTTAAAGCATGCCCCCTGGATTCCCAAAATAGTTTTTGGAAGCATGCCTAATGATGGAGGAAACTTAATAATTAACAAAGACCAAGAAAAAAGATTAATGATTGAACAGGATTCACGTGTTGAAAAATATATAAAACCTTTGATTAGTGCAGACCAATTTATTAAGGGCAAAAATAGATATTGTTTATGGTTAGTTGATGCAAATCCTGAAGACTTGACAATTCCAATAATTAATGAACGGATAAACAAAGTAAAAGAATTTAGATTAAAAAGTAAACGTAAAGAAACAAGAGAATTAGCAGAATACCCATCATTATTTGGAGAAATAAGACAACCAGAAACAGATTATATAATTATTCCGAGACATACCTCAGAAAAAAGAGAATATATTCCAATAGGATTTTCAGATAAAGAAAATATTGCTAGTGATAGTACTATCATAGTACCCACAATAGAAAGATATATTTTTGGAATATTGACATCTAAAATACATATGGTTTGGATAAAATATATTGGTGGAAAATTAGAAGGAAGATATAGGTATTCAACTTCATTATATAAAAAATTTCCATTCCCGAATGTATCTGATAACGATAAAACAAAGATAGAAAATTGTGTTCAGGAAATATTAGAATACGTGAAAAACATAATTCAACATTGTTTGTATTGTATGATCCAGTTACTATGCCACCTGACTTAAAAAGGGCACATCACAAATTAGATAAGGAAGTTGAAAAGATATACTCCAAAGAAAAACATTATGTTAAAGGAGTGTTTGATTCAGAGATGGATACTTTGAAGTTCTTATTAGAGTTGTATAAAGATAAAAAAGGTTAAATAGTTGTTCGTTAAAGACTGAAGATAACGAGTTAAATTAGACACTATTATTCATACAATCTTAATTACATTTTTTTGCAATCTTTATTAAACATAGTCAGAGGTTAGAAAATCAATTATATTTCTATGTTTTATTCCATTTCCAGAAAAATCCAGTTTGTCCATACTTAAAACATATTTGTCAAAGTTGTCATTTATCTGTGAAAGGCCTGAAAATTCTCTTTCAATTGTTTCATCACCTTTTAATTGATATGTTACTTGAATATAGATTTTTTCTTTATCTTTTGTGCAAATAAAGTCTATCTCTTTATCATGGATAATTCCTATTTTCACGTCATATCCTCTTCTGAGCAGTTCAATGTATACTATATTTTCAAGGATGGATCCAATATTTTCTATATCTCCATATTTTGCTTGGTAAAATCCATGATCCACTAAAAAGTATTTTTCGTTGTGTTGCAATACTTTTTTTCCTTTTATATTTTCACGTGGAGCCTGATGAATGAAGCATGCATTTTTGGAGTACAATAAATAATCAAGTATTGTATCTTTTGATATTCTTCTTTTTTCGTGTTTCATGTATTTAGATATATTGGTTGCTGAGAAGTTTTTTCCAATATTCATTATTACATAGTTAAGTATGCGATTTAGCATATCTGTGTTTCTGATATTATGTCTTGTAACAATGTCTTTTAGGAGTATTGTATTGTATATATCTCCCAGATAGGAGTATTTATCTTCAGCTGCAACTTGTTGTATGGGTGGCATTCCTCCATATTCAATATATTCTTTAAATGCATCTTCCAAGTTGTAATCTTCTGTTTTTTCCATTTCATTTTTGTATTGTAGAAATTCGACGAATGAAAAGGGATAAATGTTGATTTGATAGTATCTTCCAGAGATTAGTGTCGCCATTTCACCGGACAACAGTTCAGAATTAGATCCTGTGATATAAATATCACAATCCAGATCTACCCTATAAGCATTTATACTTTTTTCCCAGTTTTCAACGTTTTGGATTTCATCAAAAAGAAGGTAAATTTTTCCTTTAACATTTTTAGTTAGGTCAATGATATATTCATCAAGTTGGTTGAAGTTTTCTATTTTATTGTATTTCATTGACTCAAAGGAGATTAAGAATATGTTTTCATCAGATATTCCTCTGTTTTTAAGTTCTTCTTGAATACTTTTTAACAGATAAGTTTTACCACTTCTTCGAACGCCAGTTATGATTTTAATTGGATCTTTATCTATTAATCGTCTAATTTGATTTAAGTATAATTCTCTTTTAATCATAATTATCCTCATGGTTTTGTTGTATATATTTTGTATTTTATAATATATATATTTAGTCGATTATAATCTACAAAATTATTAATATTTAAATAATTGTAGAATATAATCTACAATATCCTTGTTTTACATGTAATTAACAATCATAATCGACAAAAAAATGATACAAAATGTCGATATCTCTTCATAATAATGTCCAAAAAGTCTCAAATATTATCCTTTTCAATCAACTAGAAAAAAAATATTGTATTATATGACATTTATCAAATAATGGAAAAACAAGTAAATGCGTTTAAGACAAACGATAAGCAATGATGATGATTATTGGTTTCAAAATAGATTGGTAACTGGAAAACCAACACCATTTTTCAGTAATAATAATATAATTTTCCAGTAATACTTAAAAAAATGATATAGGAACTATTTTAAATTAATAAAATAAAGAAAAAAATAAAGGTTCGTTAAAGATTGAAGATAACGAATTAAATTAGACAAATTATAAAGAAATTAATCCAATTTTTTATAAATATTTTTTCGTAGTCCTATGTCAATAATTTCTATTTCTTTTTTAGATTCATGAATGAAATAGATGATTCTATAATTTCCAATTCGGGTTTTTTTTACATTTATGGCATTTTTTTACTTTTAAAAGAGTTTTGAGCTTCTTTATATGGATTTATAGATAACCAGTAATATTTATCTTCTATACGGTTTTGTAAATCGATATCATTAAAATGTTTATCTAGAAATTTTATTGCTTTTTTATCTTCAAAGATTTCATAAAGGGGTTCATCTATGTCTTTTTTCTTTGATTGCATTTAAATCAACTTTTCTAGTTCCTTCATAGTTTCCATTTTCAAATTGTTTAATTCTTTCATTATAATAAGCAGCTTCTTCATCACTAAAATCATCTAGATATTCTTCTTCATATACAGTGATTAATCTTCCAATTATATCATTATAAGTTTCAGATTTTAAGCCTAAATGGGAGAGTTTTGTATGAATTTCTTCAGATACTCGTATAGTTTTCATAGTCATTTTCTAAGCACCTCAATTATAATAGTGTTAATTAATTATATATGAATATAATTATTATATTATTTATATTTGAGTATATGTTTTATAAATAATTTTGAAAAATAGAAGAATTCAGACAACAAATAATAGATAAAACAGTATTTTCATTAATTAACAGAAAACAAATCACAGAAGATAACATAGATAAAAGAACAAACCTTCTAAAAAAAGAATCAAAATATCTGCTGACAAAAAGTATAATGGATAAAATTCATAACAAAATCCATTATTATGATGAAGAATTAACATATTATCAAATAATAGAAAAACAAGTAAAATCGTTAAAACAAACAATAAATAATAATGAAAAGTATATAATTTTCAAAATATACTGGTAATTGGGAAACCACCCCCATTTCAGTAATAATAAAATAATATCCTAGTAATACTCTAAAAACAATAATGGAAAATATTTTAAACTAGTAAAATAAAGAAAATAAATAAGAGTTCGTTAAAGATTAAAGATAACGAATATATTTAGATGTAATAGATGTGGATGCAAAGGACAATCCATAAGAACATGTGACTGTCAAGAGGGAGAAGTATGTCCACACTGCCTAGAAGAAGCAAAAGAAATAATACAAAGAATAAGTGATAACATACGAGAACTAGGATACAAAGACATACACAATGTATATTCAGGACGTGGATACCACCTACGAATGCAAGACGCGGAACTGTTAACACTAGACAACACACAAAGAACAGAACTAGTAAACTACCTAATAGCAGCAGAAGTACCACAACTACATGAAAGACTGCAACACTTCACAATACCATTCGGCTACCCACAAGTATACACAAACTGGTTCAAATACACAATAAACCACCTACAAAAAAATAAAATCTACACAGGACTAAACAAACAACTCAAAAATGACATAATAAAAAGACGAGAACTAGTAAATCAGGGACAATGGGGAATAGTAAGGGGAGAAATAAGACCAACACGATACGATAAACTACTCCTAAAAATAGCAAACATACAAAAAGGGCTATGCGACACCAAAGTAAGCATAGACACAAAAAGAATACTACGATTGCCATCCACATTACACTACAAAGTAAGTATGAAATACATGGCAGTAAAGAATATAGAAAACTTTGATCCATTTAAAAGTGCTGTTCCACGGTTTGTGATTGAAAAAGAATAATTATAATTTATCTAATAAAAAGAGTATGTGATGAAGAGGATTTCAGTATAATTTTTAACTCTTCTTCCTGTGTTTTTGTTTTTATATTTTTGGATTTTAGTCTGGTTTAATTATATTTTCAGTACTGTTGTTACTTTTCCTGTTTTGTACACTCCATTTTCTCCACTTATTATCAGTAATTCGTAGAGTCCTGGTCTGAGTGTTGTTGTGAATGATAGGTCTATTTTTACGTTTTTACTATTAGCATTGTTTATTGTTTTACCGTTTACTTTGAATGCCAGTTTAGTGGTGGTTGCTAGTGGTTGGCCTGTTTCATCAGTGATTGTTGCTTTTACTGTGGTTTTCTTGTTCTTGGTGCTTATACTGTTTGGTGTGATGAGCGCTGCTTTTTTCTCTAGTGTGAGTGTTCCGTTTGTTTCTGTACGTTGATAGTAGTTTCCTCCAATTACTGCTGTAAGTGTGTATGTTTTTGCACTGTATGTTGCTGGTATGGTGTAGTTTAGTATTGCTTCGCCGTTTATTATCTGTGCGTATAGTGTGTTTCCTTTCTTGTCTTTTAGTGTTTTGCCGTTTAGTTTGAATATTACTTTGTCATTGTTTATACGATCACCGTTAGCATCCAGCACTTTTGCTCTTAGTGTTATGGTTTGTCCTGCTTTTGCTGTGGTGGCTGTTGGATCTATTGTTATTGTGACTTTTCCTTTTGTGATGTTTAGTATTCCGTTTTGTTTGGTTCTGCTTGAGGTGTAGTTTTCTGTTCCGCTGTATACTGCTTCGATGTAGGTGGTGTTTTTTATCCATACGTTTTGTACTTTATAGTTTATACTTGCTATTCCATCTTTTACTTGTGCATAGATTATGTTACAGTTTTCGTCTTTTAGTGTTATTCCGTTTATTTTGAAGATTGCTTTTCCGCCTGTTACTTTTTCTCCATTTTCATCTTGTATGTTGGCTGTTATTTTGGTTATGCTTCCTATGCTGGATTTTATTGGGTTTATGGTGATTGTTGTGTTTAATGGTGGTTTGGTGAGTTCTTTTATTGTGTTGTTTAGTGTTTCTATTGTTTGTTGTGCTTCATCTAATTGTTGTGTTAGGTTGTTTATTTGGTCTTTTGCAGTTTCCAACTGTTGTGTTGTGTCGTTTAGTTGTGTTGGTAGGTTTTCTATTTCTTCTCGTGTTTGTTCCAGTTGATTGTTTAGGTTATTGTTTTCTTGGGTGATTGTTTGTATTTCTTTTTCTGCATCTTGTAGTTGTTTTGTTAAGTTGCTTATTTGTTCTGTTAGATATTCTATCTTCTTATCTTTTTGTGTGGTTTCCTGTGTGAGGTTACTGATTTGATTGTTTAGTGTTTCTATTTTCTCCATTGCTTCTATTAGTTGTGTTGTTAAATTATTGTTGGTGTTGTTTAATGTTTCTATTTCATTGTTTGCTCGTTCTAGTTGATTTGTAAGGTTTTCTATATTATCCTGTGCTTCATCTAGTTTTTCTGTGAGGTTTTCTATTTGTCCTTCGAGTTCAGCTATTTTTTGTCTTTATCTATTTCTACTGTGAAGTTTATTGTTGCATTTGATTCTTTGTAGTCATCTGTTTCAGGGTATTGTACTGTTATCTGGTACTCGCCAGGTGTGAGTGTGTTGTCTGTTATTATTCCACTGGTGGTGTTCTGCTTTATGTCACCGGTAATTTTGATGTTTGCATCAGCTATTGGTGTCTTGTATATTGCATCCTGTACGGTGACATTTATCTGTACATTTCCTTGTGTGTTGTTTATTATGTCATATACTATTGTGGTGTTTCTTTGCTTAGTGATGTTTAGTGTGAATTCTGTTGAGCTTGGATTTGTACAGTCACTACTATATGTTACATTTATGAGGTAGGAGTCATTTAGTGGGTTGTAAAGGTTTTTTAGTGCACTTGCTAGTGATTCTGTTGGTAATTCATATCCATCACCTATGTTATAGTAAGTGAATAATTGTTTGTATTCGTCTTGATCTTTTATTGTTATGTTTATTGTTCCTTTTTCTCTACTAGGGTCTGTTATATGAAGTGGTATTTTATTGTTTATTCCCTCATAGTATTCATATGATTCTTCAGGTGTGGTTATTTGTGAATCACCTATTACCTTGAATGTAACAGTATTTGATTGTTGGTTACATGTGGTATAGTATATTTCATATTTTCCTGCTTTTAAACCTTTTAGTGTTATGTTTTCGTATTGTGTTGTTATGTTTTTTTCTCCATTGATGTAGAGGGTTATATCATTGATTCCTGTTTCAAAGTCCCAGTAGTACATAGGATTTGTTAGTTGTATAGTGTAGTTTAGGATTATGTCTTCATCTTGTTGGAAAGTGTCTTGGTCATCTTTTATACTTATTTTTATTTCATTGAGGGCTATGTCTGTGGATTCATAAAGATTGTCCTCGTGTATTCCATTCCACCAACCATTTAAGTCTATTGTTTCCTTGTTACTTGTTGCAGTGTTTTTGTTAAAAGTGTTGTTTGTAAGATTTATCCAGCCTCCCACAAATATTGCACCACCAATTTGTGCTGTGTTATTTGTGAAAGTAGATTCTATTACATTTAAAATACCTACATTACGAATTCCTCCCCCCTCGTTTGCATTGTTGTTTGTGAATGTGATGTCTGTTACAGTTAAAATACCAAAATTACTTATTGCTCCTCCCTGTTCTCCTGTTGCGTTTGTTATTGTGATGTTCTTAAGAATCATAGAAGTACCCGCACTTATAAGGAATACTTGTTGTTGGTGTCCGTTGATTGTTTGTCCATTACCATCTATTGTAAGTACCATACCACCATGATTCCATGTGATTGTTCCTGTATTATTGTATGATCCACTTAGTAGGCGGATGGTAGTATCAGAACTTGCACTACCTGCAGTATTTATAGCAGCTACTAGTTCTGTGTAGTTATGTACTTCTATTATCCCCTCTTTCTTGAGGTTAGAGTCCTTTGTTTTCTTTTCTATAGATCGTGTTTTACTTTCACCTATTTTTTTGGATTATCATCCATTAAATTCTTTTCTTCAAATTTTATTGTTTCTTTATTATCCTGTGATACCGTGCTTATATCACTTACGATTGTATCATCATTTGTATAAGATTGGTCTTCCTGAGGGGTTTCTGTTGCACTGACAACTCCCACCAAAAATATCAATACTATGACAAAGAGTAATACTTTTTCTATTTTTATCATATCAGACCATTCTCCAATAATTATAATTTACTATGATAATGTATATGGGGGGGGGAGGGTCAAATTTCATTCGTTATCTTAACTGTTTAACGAACACAAAAAAGTTTACCCTTAATAGTAATTTTAATTGGTTTTATAATCGCATTTCTAGGATATCCTATAAGTATATTAGTGTCATGTTTAATCACAGTTTGCATATGGATTTTCACATTCAGACATTTCAAGGATTTGATATAATGAAAACAGAACGATTTGAAGCATTAGTTGATGCAGTAATACTATAATTATAACTATAATAGTTCTAGAAATACCATTACCTGATAATGTTACTTTAAATTCTATATTAAACTTAAAAATGTATTTTTTCTCATACTTTGTAAGTTTCCTGTTATGTTATAATTTCTGGAATAATCATCAAAAATTCTATGAATACATTGAAAACATTAATCATCAGGTGATATGGTTAACCGGTGCAATACTATTTGTACTATCATTCATACCTTTTCCTGACAAATATAATCATTAAAGATTTCAATATATTCTTTCCCCAGTTATTATATGGATTAATATTTATTATAATTGATATATTATTCCTCAAATCTTGTTACATACTAAAATTTGGAAAAAAATAATAAAGAACTAGAAAATAGAGTTAAAATTATAACAAGGAAAATAATTATCATAATATTACTAATTATAATAGGAATAATTATAGGATATTTATATTATCCTCCAGCAATATTATACTCCTGTTTTGGATGTTTAATAGCATCATGGATAATGAGTTACAAGGGAATTTATTAGGATAAAAAAAGTACCATTTATTTATCATTTGTTCAGTATAATACATTATTAAAATTTAAACAAGATCAATTCTCTACTATCGGCACATAAAAAAAGCTACACAAGTTTTTTAAAGAATTCCTAAAATTTAAATATTTTATTGAAGATAAATACATTACATTATACATTTAGAGGATAACTATGAAAAATGAAAAATTAATATTGTATTTTTTGATAGTTGTAGTTTCTTTTATTTCATTCACTGCAGTATCAGCTGCGGATTTAAATGGCACTGTAGATTTTGATAATTTAGAAGACGTTGGTGATAAAACATACAATAATCTTCAAGAGGAAATTACGGCTGAAAAATCAAGTTATACATTGGAAAATGATTATAAATTCAATAATGAAGTTGATAAAGATTATTCTAGTGGAATCAATATAACTAAGAATAATTTTATAATTAATGGAAATAATCATGTAATAGACTGTAACAATCAAGCCAAAGCATTTGATATAACTGGAAAAAATGTTGAAATAAATAATTTAATTATTAAAAATGCTTTTTATGGGTATGGTTCAGCAATTAGTGTTAATTCCACATTAACATTAAACAATGTTACATTCATAAATTGTATTGGAGATAACAAAACATATGATGGTGGAGCCATTTATTCTAATAATATTACATTAAACATTAATAACTGTAAATTCATTGATAATGGCGGAGAAAATGGTGCTTCAATCACTTCTATTAGTTCCACGGTTTATGTTGTCAATTCAACATTTATCAGCAGTAGCGATAAAATTATTAAAGGCCAAATTTATTTGGAAAACTCAAGGTTAACTGTTGACAATTCCAAATTCTTAAATACTACTTCAAAATATGCTGCAGCAATCTTTTTCAGGAATGATGGAACTTTAAAAATTAATAATTCCAAATTCAAAAACTTATATGCTTATAAAACTGCTGGTGCAATTGGAGCAAAAATTATTTCAAATTTAATAATTACTAACTGTGAATTTGACAATGTATCTAGTCAAAACAATGGTGGTGCCATTTTTACAGATAGTTTTGGTGGAGATTCTGTTTTCAGAAGTGATGTAAACATTAATAATACATCATTCAATAACTGTTTTTCTGATTTTGGAGGAGTTATCCTTCAATTAGATGGAAATCTAGTTATTAACAATACAAATTTCACATCCAACACTGCAAATTATGAGGGTGGTGCAATTTATACAAGTTATACTGATGTTGAGATTTTTAATTCCAAATTTAAATCCAACAGCCTAATGGATGACATATCCTATGGTGGTGCATGTTATTTTGATGAGGGTGAGGTACTCCTTAAAGGAAATGATTTTGTAAACAATACTGGTTCTGAAGGATCAGCAGTTTATGGATATGATACTACTTTAAGCTTAATTGGAAATTACTTCAACAATCCCTCTGATGGGATAAGTATATGCACAGTATATGGAAAAGTGGATGATGAATCTGATAACAATTACACATCAGATGTTAAATCATTCAATAATACAAATGATTTCTATAATTTTGAAAATAAGATAAAATCATTTACAATAATCAACAACACTCTCTTATTTGATAAGATGCCTGAGGAATTTGATTTGAGAAAATATGGATGGGTCACTCCTGTTAAAAATCAGGGTTTCATGGGATCCTGCTGGGCATTTGGAAACATGGCAGCACTGGAATCATCATTGCTTAGATATACAAATAATACGTATTCCCTATCCGTAAATAATATGCAAAATTCAATGCTTCAATATTCAAAATATGGTGTAGACACTATTAAAGAAGGAGGAAATGCATTTTCCGCTGTTGCCTATTTAATTGATTGGCTTGGAGTTTTCCCTGATGAATATGATGGTTATGATGAACTAGGTAAGATATCCTCATTGTTCATAACTCCTGAAGACATTCATATTCAAAATGTGGTTATTATTCCTCCAATAAAAAATGCTACAGATAGAGATTTAATCAAAAATGCTTTAATCAATTATGGTGCTGTAGCAGCCAGTCATTGTGCAAACTTTGATGAAAACAAGTATTTCAACAAATCAAATAGTGCACAATATTGTTATGACAAACAGGAGTCAACTCATAGGATTTGTATCGTGGGATGGGATGACAATTATTCCAAGTATAATTTCCTAAAAACTCCCGAAGGTGACGGTGCATGGATAGTTAAAAACAGTTGGGGAACTGATTGGGGTGATGAAGGATACTTCTACCTATCATATTATGACACATCATTTGCAGACAAGGAGAGCGTCTGTTATATAATTAACAATGATCAATATACCAGGATTTACCAGCATGATGTTGGTGGAGATTCCAAATGGATTCCAGAAAGTAAATATTATGCCAGTATCTTCACGGCTGATGATGATGAACTTATTGGTGCTGTTGGAACAGTATTCAATGAAAGTGGCAGAGAATATGAATTTACAATAACAGTAAACGATGTTGATGTATATACTCAAAGAGGAATAAGCAAAATAAGTGGATATGAAACAATTAAATTGGATAAAGTTGTTCAAATTAAAAAAGGAGATGTATTTAAAATTACCTTTGAAAACACAGCATGTGTTGTTCATAATCTTAGAATTCATCCACAAAAAGGTAAATCTTTTGTAAGTGATGACAAAAAAGAATGGGAAGATCTTTCTAAAGTATATTTTATAGCTATCCTAAAAGCATATGCACTACCTAAATTTAATACTAATATTACCTCTGCAGATGTTTCTATCTTATCTGATGAAATGACTAATGTCAAAGTAAATATAATTGATGAAAATGGAAATCCAGTAACAAACGGTACTGCTATCTTAACAGTCAATGGAACTAATTATACTGGTTCAATAGTTAACAGCACAGTCACATTTAAAAACATAAACTTAAATAATGGTAATTATACTGGTGTTATCACATATCTTAGTAATGACATTTATAATCCATCAAGCACCACTGTAAATGTCGAGATTAATAAAGTAAATACAATCCCTACAGACTCAGTCAAAGATAAAACACAATATAAAATAAACAAAATTAACACTATTCCTATTATATGGTATGATGGAAATGTATATTACACACAAAATGAAAACACAACTAATAACAGCACCAATACAACTGAACCTGAACAAAACCAGACACTACCTTCAAATGAAGTTCAAAACAATACAAGTCAGTTTATTAATTCAAATCAAAATGGAAACCTCATATTAATTGCATTATTAGTATTGATATGTTTAACTTCAATCTATATTATAAGACGTAAAAGATAATATTTTTTTACGCCTACTCCTTTTTTTCGTTTTAATAATACACTTCTCTTTGAATAATTTCTTGACATAATTATAACAGAAAACGAGTTTTTACAAAATATTGGCAACATCTTTTTCAGAAAAACAGGATGGAGAAGTTCAATAATAAAGCAATGACAATATGTTCAATTAATGTAGTCATTATCTAATATTAGATTACAGTGAATATTTAATATAGTAAAAATAGATATGAAGAGATTCACTTATCTCATCATCTGTATATTATTCAATAATATCTGATTATACTTTTAATACTGTTGTCATTTTTCCGGATTTGTATATTCCATTTTCTCCACTGATTATTAGTAATTCATAGAGTCCTGATTTTAGTGTATTATCAAATGATATGTCAATTTTGCCCTTATTGCTTGTTACATTATTTAATATAGTTTTACCATTTGCTTTAAATGCTAATTTTGTGCTTGATACTAATAGTTCTCCTGTTTCATCAGTGATTGTTGCTTTTATCGTGGTTTTACCATCAGCAGTTTTTATGCTATCTGTATTTATGATTATTCCTTTTTTCTCTAGAGTTAATGTTCCATTGGTTTCTGTTATTTCGTAGTAATTTGATCCGTATACTGCTGTTATTGTATATGTTTTTGCATTGTATGTTGTTGGTATAGTATATTCTACTACTGCATCTCCATCGATTACTTGTGCATATAATGTGTTACCTTCACTATCTTTTAGTGTTTTTCCGTTTAGTTTGAATATTACTTTGTCAGTGTTTATTCTGTCACCATTAGAATCTACTACTTTTGCTCTTAGTGTTATTGTTTGTCCTGCTTTTGCTGTTATATTGGTTTTGTCTAGAGTTAATGTGACTATACCTTTAGTGATGTTTAAGATATTTGTTGCATTGAAACTTGAATCATGGAATTTTGTTGTTCCACTTTATACTGCTTCGATGTATGTAGTATTTTTCATCCATACATTTTGTACTTTGTAGTTTATAGCTGCTATTCCATTATTCACTTCAGCATAGAGTGTGTTATTGTTTTCATCTTTTAGTGTTTTTCCATTTATTTTAAGATTACTCTTCCCCGTTCGTTAAACAGTTAAGATAACGAATGAAATTTGACAACATTCGTTAACTATTTATAACAAATTTATTAATATTAAAAATATAAACTATTTTAACTTTTAATGGAGATAGAAAAATGAGTGAATATTTCAAATATGAAAATAAGGATTATGATATTCCTTTTTTAAACGGGATTCCAGAGCTTACAACTCCAAGATTATAGTATTAGTTATAGGATTTTTAATCACATTCATAACACCATTTGTTGTTCCTCTAGAAGGATTTCATATCCAAAAAGCTTTAATAGTCTGTTTTGCAACATTAATTCCTATAATTTATGCTTTGAAAGGTAATCTGTCAATGATTTTTAGAGTTCCACAAGTTAAAGACATCAAAATAATAATTTTAGGTCTAATCGGAGTTATGATTTTATCAGCAATAATCAATTTTATGTTCGTTAAAGACCAAAGATAACGAATAAAAATAGACTGTACGAATAGCAGATTATAACCTAAAGGTCAAGAGGGTTTCTATATGAGGATGTGTTATAAAAGTTTCTGAAAAACTTAAATGTCCCAGGATTATCATCCGAGAGATTAAATTTAACAATAGTCGCATTGATATAATCCAACATATCCTCATGTCATGAGTGTAAAAATATTCCCATAACTCCACCAAAGAAGTCACAGTATCATTATAAGTAACCTCTTTTGGAGCAACTTTCAAACCATCATTAAACCACCCCCAAACAAATCAAAGAAGTGTGTAATATCTTTAGGAAAATAAGATAAGAGTTGATTTAACTGTTTGTACTTACCACCAGTATAATTAAAAGGAGATTTTATATAACTCATTTCTGCATTTAACGATTAATGATTAGTTATATTCACAAATATAAATAATATGTTTTTAAAATGAATCAGAACGATTAAAAACATTCATATACTATTAAAAAATATGTTATACTGTAGAATTAACTTATTCTACACTATGAAAAGTATATTTTTGTTTTACTTTAACAATCACACTTTCATCTAAAATAAATACTTTTTGAAAATAAGAAATGGGTATTCTTGGTATGAGAAGTTAATCGAAAAAAAGATATTCTATTACAAGGAGTGTGATACAATAACAAACAAAGAGAAACTATTATAATTCCCAAAAAACAAATTAAAACAAAATGGTTAAAAGTATGGGCTTGTTACCCTACATGGAATTACTCAAAATAATCATTGAAATTATCATCATATACTACCAATACTTTAGATGATAATAGAGTAGTTAATTTATGATTACTAGAATACCCACTTAACCATAAAATGTTATGTATAAATACAATATTTATACGAATAATATGGTTTTAATAATATATAAACATTATTTCTCATTTTTAAATATTTTTTGAAGGCAAAGTTATCAAATTTGTAACTACCAAAGTAATAAATAACTTAATCTTTTTTCAACATAACATTAATCAATATAATATATTAAAAACAAGTTTTTCAATATCAAAATTTATTTATAATGTTTTTTCTGTTAAAAAATATTTTTATTTCATTATGGGTTTATTTTTTCTAATTATTTTTATTTAGGGATTGTAAAAACTGATAAATAATGAATGGATGTAGATTTAAAACAGTATTTTTTTTGATTAAATAGTTTATGTGTATGATTTTGGTTATGAAAAACTCTTTTCATATTAAAATTTATTGTATATAATAAATTTTTAATTGATAAACTTTTTCTTTATCTTATATAATAAATTATATATTTATCTTTTATTATATTATTATATATAATATATTATGTGATAGTGATTTGCAATGGTTTATAGAAATTTATATATGGATAAGATTAATCGAGTTAGGAATAATGGTCTTATTAAAATTATAACAGGAGTAAGAAGATCTGGAAAATCATATATTTTAAATACAATCAGGAAAACATTAATTAAAGAGGGTATTAATGATGAAAATATAATATTTATCGATTTAGAACTTCCAAATTATAATTATTTGACAAATAGGATAGAATTGGATGAAATTATTATTCCCTTACTGGAAAATACACAAGATAAGAAGTATTTATTTATTGATGAAATTCAAAACATCAATGAATGGGAAAAAAGCATCAACGGTTATTATAAGGCATATGATGTCGATATTTACATTACAGGATCAAACTCTAAGTTACTATCTAAAGAATTAGCAACATTCCTAACCGGACGTTATCTAGAAATTAAAATTTATCCTTTTAGTTTCAATGAGTTTTTAGAATATAAAGAGGAATTAAATACTGATTGTATCATAGATAACAATCTTAATTCACCTATTGAAAACTTATTTGAAGAATACTTTCAATATGGTGGTTTACCGTTAGTAATCTCAAACGATATTAAAGACAAAAAAACAATATTACAAGATGTATATTCATCTATTTTATTATATGATATAGTAGAACGTTATAAAATACGTAATACGGGAATACTACAGAGGATAATAAAATATCTTATTGAAAATGTAGGAAATTTAATATCAGCAAACAATATCTATTCTTATTTGAAAAGAAAACAAATTAAAATAACACCAAACACAGTATATAATTACTTAGAATACTTAGAAAATGCATATTTTATTTCAAATGTAACACGTGAAGATGCAATTGGATTAAATGAGATAATTAATTCAGAAAAATGTTATCTTATAGATCAAGGATTCTACAAATCAAATCTGGAAGAAAAACAAAAAAATTTTGGACATTTACTAGAAAACATTGTATACTTAGAATTGCTCCGTAATGGTTATAAGGTAACGATAGGAAAGTTAAAAAAATATGAGATAGATTTTATAGCAAGAAAAGATGATGAAAAAATATACATACAAGTAACATATAACTTGTCAAACAAAAAAACATTAAACAGAGAATTAAAACCATTACTTGAAATAAGGGATAACTATCCAAAATACTTAATTAGTAAAGACAGAGAAAATTACAGTACAAAAGGAATAAAACATTACAATATAATACAATTCTTAAAAGAATTTAAGGACTTCTAGGAAACTTTTTTGGAGTGAAAAAAAGAATATTATTATATTAAAAAGTATCTATGTTTTTATCTACATACTAACAACATAAAACTACTATAAAACCTAAAAATTACAAACAAAACAGAAACAAACAAAATAAAAAATCAAATAAGAGGAATAGAAGCAATCACATCAGCAAAATACTGGAAAGCAATAAGCATAATAATACCCAAAGAAATAATCTTTAAAAAAATGCTCTCTTATAACTTATAATTCCGATATCAAAAATTTTAATAATACTAGAAGCATATCTATAAAAATTGTACAAAATGTATCATTAAATTATATTAACCATCTTACAGTATCTACTGGAAAATATTTAAATAAACTTTTAAGACTTTATTGTTCATATAATCCTAGAATATAACTTTAAACTTAATATTGTATAAAAGAAAAATAAGGAAAAAAATGGAGGTGAATATAATTACAAGAATTATTATCATATATCAGGTACTTCAACAAGTATTAATCCCTCCTAAAGAGATCCCTTGTATATACTTTTTCTGCTACATCTTCCAGAATTTCCTGGTCAAAACGATTTGCAAGAATAATATCACTTTCTTTCTTAAAACGCTCAATATCATTTACTACTTCAGATCTGAAGAATTCACTTCCATCTTCTAAAGTTGGCTCATAAACAATTACAGGTATTCCCTTTGCTTTTATACGTTTCATAACACCCTGTATAGCTGATGCACGGAAATTATCACTGTTACTCTTCATAGTAAGTCTATAAACTCCGACAGTTTGAGGATTTTCTGAAATAATCTGATCAGCTATAAAATCCTTACGCACCGTATTTGAATTTACAACAGCTTCTATCATGGTCTGTGGAACATCCTTATAATTAGCTAGTAATTGTTTTGTATCTTTAGGTAAACAGTATCCTCCATATCCAAATGATGGATTATTATAATGTCCACCTATACGAGGGTCCATACATACTCCGTCAATTATCATTTGTGTGTCTAAGCCTTTGGTCTGAGCGTATGTGTCAAGTTCATTAAAATAACTTACCCTTACTGCTAGAAATGTGTTAGCAAATAGTTTAATAGCTTCTGCTTCAGTTAAATGTGCTAATAACACTGGAATATCTTGTTCTTCACAGCCTGACCTTTTTTCTTCTTCTCTTGCACCTTCTAATAATAGGTTTGCAAACATTTGTCCTTCCTCTTTTTGTTCATCATCACATCCAACTACTATTCTGCTTGGATGAAGATTATCATATAATGCTTTAGATTCACGTAGGAATTCTGGACTGAATATGATGTTTTTTATTCCATATTTTTCTCGCACCATATTTGTGTAACCAACAGGTATTGTGGATTTTATTACCATAAGTACATTAGGGTTTACTTTTAGTGTCCATTCAATTGCATCTTCCACGGCTGATGTATCAAAGAAATTATCAACATCATCATAATTTGTTGGCGTGGCAATTATTACTAGTTCAGCATTTTTGTATGCTGTTTCTTTATCAGTGGTTGTGTAGAGGTTGAGTTTTCGTTTTCCTTCACGTGTTTCTTTGAAAAATCTTTCTATTTCATCATCTTGAATTGGACTAATGAATTTGTTTAATTTTTCTGCCTTTGATTCTGTTGTTGTAATTGCTGTTACTTCATGTTTTTGGGCTAATAGGACGGCTAGTGAAAGTCCCACGTAGCCTACTCCTGCAACTGTTATTTTCATTATTTTCTCTCCGTTGTTATTTATTCTGTCATTGGGACGAATATATTCATTTTTATGATTTCATAATTTATATGAGGATGTTTATATATGAATATCATTTTTTTTTCATAAACTAGTTTAAAAGTTTATTTTTCTTTTTTAAAAAACTTTACTAAGAATTTTTAAATGCCTTTTTTTCTTTTTAGGAAAAACTGTTTATATCAGTGATAATTATGTATTTTATTATTTTTTAGTATATTTCAATGGTTTCAGCTAATGAAATGAACACTACTGGAACATATTAATCAGTCACTTCTGATGTAACACTAGTTGACACTCAAGAAGACAATTATGCTAATTTATTTTCAGATTTAAAATATAAACATTACAGATACAGAAAATAAGCATATAAATTTATCAGAGGAGTAATAGTATAATTCAATGATGGATAATCAGTATAAAGAAGGTATAATAATTAATAATCATAACATTACGACTAACGGTAATGATTATATAATAAATGCAAATAATGAAGCAAGAATTTTTAATATTACCGGAAACAATATAAAATTTAAAAATATTAACTTCATGAATGCTAAAACAGAAGGTAATGGTATGCTATTTATGCACAATCCAATAAAATAAATTTAATTAATTGTACTTTCCAAAACAATCATGCAGATGAATGTGGTGGAGCTGTATTCATAGGAGATGATTATTCAAATAACTTAATAGAATCCACTTTTATTAACAACACTGCCGTAAATGGTGGAGCATTATATTTCAGAGGATCTGTTACTAATACAAATATTACAAGTTTATTTAATAATAATTCCACTGAACGTGCTGGAAGTTCAGTTACAATAAATAAATATGCAAATTTAAGGTTTTAGTTAATATTTTGTAGGTTTTTTCTGGAATAATTCAGTTAAATTTAATATTATTAATTATTTATTTATTAATATAATTTTGGTGATATTATGTTATATAAAGTTGAAGGAATGGGTGTGGAGTTTGTGCTGAAGTTTGTGATTTGAATCTGATTAAAGTATCTGGTAATTATATTGAAATGGATATAGATCATTGTGTTCATTGTTCTAAATGTGTTGAGTCTTGTCATAATGATGTTTTTACGAAAAAAGTTATTTTTAAACACTTTTTAACTTTGTTCTATAATAAGGTTAGAAATAAATTCTGATTTTTTTTTGTTTATTTTTTCTAATTTTTTATTGTGTTATTGATTTTATGCATGTTATTTCTGTTAGTAATCCTTTGTTTGTTTGGTTTGGTTTTAGGTTAAATAGTTTTATTACTGCCTGTGGTATTTTGTTTTTGTATTTCTTGTTTTTTATTGGTGTTTGGTTTTTGTTTAGGAAGTTTATTGTGTATTGTTCAGTATTTTTGTAGTTGTTTATTTGTATGTATGGGTATTTGAAGTTTTTGCAGATGTATGTTTTTGTTATTTTCATTTTTTTTTCCCTCTATATATTTATTTTATGGTTTATTCTTTTTGTTATATTTTTTTTGGTTGTGAATATGTTGTTTGGTGTTATGTATGTGTATTGTGTTTGGTTTTGATTGTTTTTGTATGTTATTTCTTTGTTCATGTATCTCATTTTTTTCTCACCTATATATACCTATACCCCTATGGGTATATAATAATATAAACCTACTAATATATAAACATATAGAACAATTAATGAAAAAAAACTTAAAAAAAATAAATAATTAATCAAATAAAATTAATACTAAATGAATCTAAGTTATTATAATAAACAAAATAAAAAATAGACAAATCATTATTAAAGTTTTACAAAAGGATGGGGAAAAATAATGAAACAATATATAGTAGATGCATTCACAGATAAAATCTTCAGAGGCAATCCAGCAGCAGTATGCATATTAAAAGATTGGATATCCGATGATATAATGTTAAATATAGCAATAGAAAATAACTTATCAGAAACAGCATTCATTGTCAAAAAGGATGAATGTTATGAATTAAGATGGTTTACTCCCACAGGTGAAATAGATTTTTGTGGACATGCAACATTAGCTTCAGCTTTTGTAATATTTAATTACTATTCCAATAATAGTAAATCAATAACCTTTTTAACTAAAGTCAAAGAAATTACTGTTGAACGAGAAAATGACAACTATATTATGACTTTTCCCAAATATGATTATGTGGAAGTTCCAGTAACTCAGGATATGATTGATTCTTTTTCAGCAACTCCCATTAAAGCATTTAAAAGTAGGGATTTATTATTAATATATGACAGGAATGATTATGAATTATTAAAACCTAATTTTGATTTAATAAAAAAGTTGGATGCTGTTTGTGTGGCTGTTAGTTGTGAATCTGATGAGTATGATTGTATTTCCAGGGTTTTTGTTCCTAGTATGGGTATTGATGAAGATCCTGTTACTGGTTCTACTCATTGTTTGATTGCACCTTACTGGTCAAGTGTATTGGGTAAGAGGGATATTCTTGCTTATCAGAATTCTAGAAGGGGTGGTGTTTTGTCTTGTAAGGTTTTGGAGGATAATGTTATAATTTCTGGTAGTGCCGTGTTGTTTTGTGAATCAACATTATACCTGAATTAAATGTTTTTTCATTTTTATTAACATTTTTTAAAGTTTTTTTTATTAAGTTCTATTTATTATGTATTAATATTTAAATAGTATATTATGTATATAATATATTATGCCCTAGTGGGCTTAGGTTTTTCTATAAGACCGATTCATTTATTATTAAACATATATTATCATTTAAAATCACATATTAATAAAGGGAATGTTTATTATCGTTTTTATGGCTCTGTCATTTTTTTATTAATAAACATATTTTTTTCTTTTTTTTCTAGAATTATTATTATTTTTCTCGTATATTCAGTAATTATTAATTAATTTTTTTTGATAAAAATAGTTTTTAAAATATTTTTTCATAAAGAAGTATTTAATTCTCTATGAAATATATTTGTAATAAGTTTTTATGATATGAATGTACCTTTTCAGGTAATATTATATTATGTTACAATATTATATAAATCTAGGTTACTTGAATAAAAAATTAATTATACTTTATTTACATAAATTTAAGAATATTTGAATAAATCATCAAATACCCTGTATTAAATATAACCTACAATCCTATTTTCAATCAATTCAATAATCTCATCTTCAGCCTTAAGAGGATCCAAATAAATAATATTACCATCATAATCAATTTGTTTATCTTTCTTAGGATAATCAAAATCTAATTCTGCAGCTTCTAAACCCAGAGTTAATGGAATATCACTTTTTGTATGCAGACCATCAGCCAGGAATACTGGCAATACGATGATATTATCAAAATTCTGTGATTGTAATTTTTCAAAAGATTCTGGTATTGAAGGTGTCTCAATTCTCATAAAACTTAATTCTATAATATAATCATCTAATCTTTTCCTTGTTTTTTCAGCAATATCATTTAACACTATTTTACCATAAGGTAAACTACTGCCATGTCCAATTAATAAAATTCCAGTGTTATCATTATTTATTTTATCATCTTTTAATACATCTTTTAATCTTTTTTCTACAATATCTACAATTTTATCGTCTGATTCAAATGGATCTAGGTATATGATTTCTCCATCAAAATCTATTAGTTCGGATTTAGCTTCTCGTTCATCATCATGGTGGTGGTGATGGTGGTGGTGTGAATGTTCTAGTCCTTCATGACTGTGGGGTAGTCTTAGTATTGTTGGAATGTCTACTTTGGTATGTATTCCATGTGATAGAAATGCTGGTACTACTATTATTCTTTCCATGTTTTGTTGTTTTAGTTTATTTACTTGTTGTGGAATGTTTGGTTCTACGAGTTCCATGAATCCACTTTCTACTGTATTTTCTATTTTTTTGTCTAGTTTTTGTGCTATTGTTGTAACTACTTCTTTATTATATGGCATTTTACTTCCATGTCCTATTATTAGTACTCCTGTTTTTTTATTCATTTTTTCTCTCCTTTGTTCAAGTTTTATGTATTTGTTTAACTTTTTTTTTTAATAGTATCAATAATTTAATATTACTTTTTTACTTTTATGTATTACTAGTATTATATTAAAAGTGATAAATATACTTAACTAAAGTATTACAAAAAGAAAAAAATATTAAAAGAATACGACAACAATAACAATTAAAATTATAATCGGAACAACAATACTTAAAATTCCTATTATAGCATTCATAAGATTTTCATCCATACTACAAACCCTCTTAATAAATTTTATTAATACTAATAATATATTCAAATAAATATATAAATTTAGCCACACCTAAAAAATTAATAATTAGCCACATATACCAAAAAATACAAAAATAAACACAAGGAGTAAAATAATGAAATACAATAAAATAGGAAAAACCAAATACAAAATAAGCGAAATAGGATTCGGAGCCGAATGGATGGCAGGAAAACCCTATGAAGAAATAAAAAAAATAATAACACACTGCGAAAAAAACGGAATCAACTTCCTAGACTGCTGGATGTCCGACCCAGAAGTAAGAAGTAACCTAGGAAAAGCAATACACGAAAACAGAGACAAATGGATAATACAAGGACACATAGGATCAACCTGGCAAAACAACCAATACGTAAGAACAAGACAAATGGATAAAGTAATACCAGCATTCGAAGACCTCCTCACAAGACTACAAACAGACCACATAGAATTCGGAATGATACACTACGTAGATGAAGTAGAAGAATACAAAAAAATCATCAACGGAGAATTCATAGACTACGTACACAAACTAAAAGAAGAAAACAAGATACACCACATAGGATTAAGTACACACAACCCAGAAGTAGGATTACTCGCAGCAAACAACCCCGAAATAGAATTACTAATGCTCAGCCTAAACCCAGCATTCGATATGATGCCACCAGTAGTACTGGACGACTACTTTGAAAAAGAAAAATACTCACAAGACCTCGGAGGAATACAACCAATAAGATCACAACTATACCAAACCTGCCAAGACACAAACACAGCAATAACAGTAATGAAAGGATACGCAGGAGGAAGACTATTTAACAAAGAAGACTCACCATTCGGAATAGCAATGACACCACTACAATGCATACACTACGCACTAACAAGACCATCATCAAAATCAATACTCGTAGGAATAAACAGTATAAAAGAATTAGATGACGCATTATACTATGAAAAAGCATCCGAAGAGGAAAAAGATTATTCTAAAATACTTACAACCGCACCCCAACACTCATATCTAGGTAAATGCACATACTGTGGGCACTGTGCACCATGCCCATTTGAAATAAACATAGCCATGGTAAACAAGCTATATGACCTTGCAGTAGTTCATGAAGAAGTACCAGAAAGTATACGTGAACATTATAATAATTTGGATGCTCATGCTTCATTATGTTTTGGCTGTAAAAAATGTGAAGAAAGATGTCCATTTGGTGTAGAAATAATAGAAGTTATGAAAAAAGCCAGTAAACTATTTGGAAAATAAATATAATTCCTTTTTTAAAAAAATTAGCTATTTATTCATAATTTATATTAGTTATAATATACATAATATGATATATCAAAAAAATATATAGTGAAAAAATGACGGATGAAAAAGTAAAATGGAACAGTAACCTGAGCTTTTTACTAGCAATGATAGGATCCGCCGTTGGATTAGGAAACATATGGCGATTCCCATATGTAGCATATACTAATGGTGGTGGAGCGTTTCTAATACCCTACATCCTATCAATAATATTCCTCGGAATACCCCTATTATTCGTAGAATACGGGGCAGGTTACAAATTCAAATCAGGAATAAGTAAAATAGCACATAAAATAAATAGCAAATATGAATACATTGGCTGGTTTATACAAGCATCACCATTTCTAATACTAACATATTACGTTGTAGTAGTAGCGTGGGACCTGATATATGTACCTTTAAGCTTCTTCAAGGGATGGGGACCAAAACCTGAAGAATTCTTTACAAACACAATATTACAAAACTCAGCAGATCCCTCAGGATTATTCAGCATAGCAATATACGTATTAATAGCATTAATAATCGTATGGGCAATAGTATGGTTTATTTCACATAGAAATTTAAATGATGGTGTCGGAAAAGCAAATCGTATATTAACACCATTATTATTCATATGTATGATAATCATAGTAGCATTTGCAGTAACACTACCAGGTGCATCACTAGGATTAACCACATTATTCACACCAGACTGGAATTCAGTGCTCAACCCAAACATATGGGTAGCAGCATTTGGGCAAATATTGTTTTCATTAAGTATAGGAATGACAATCACACTAGCATACGCTAGTTACCTGCCAGATGAAACTAACATACCAAGAAGTGCACTGACAGTAGCAATAGCAAACAGTAGTTTTGAAGTATTTACTGCAGCAGGAGTATTCAGTATCCTAGGATTTATGAGTACAACAAATAATATTCCAATAGGTGAACTAGTATCACAGGGAACTGGATTAGCATTTGTAGCATTCCCTGAAATATTTAATGTAATGGGAACATTAGGATATGTTATAGGTCCATTATTCTTCTTATGTTTATTGTTTGCAGGAATAACATCAAACATATCAATCATAGAACCACTGGCATTATCAGTTCAGGATAAATTCAATATATCAAGGTCAAGAGCAGTTTCAATAATCAGTATTGTTGCATTTGTAATATCATTATTATTTGCAACAACATATGGAAGTACATTACTAGGCGTATTTGACACATTCGTAAATCAGTTCGGTTTATTATTGAATGTAACATTACAAACAATATTAATAGCAGTAATTTATGGTTTAGACAAACTGTTACCTGGAATTAATAAAAATGCAACATTCTTAAAACTAGGAAAAAAATGGATATTATTAGTAACTTATATAATACCTGTAATATCATTCATATTATGGATACAAGCAGTATTTACTAATGTAATATTTGTAGATAGTGCTACTATGATAGTAGAATTCATATTGTTAATGATAATGCTTATATTACCATATATTCTTACAAGAGCAACACCTAAAAGTGGTGATTATTAATTTCATCACACCACTATTATTATTTTTTTTAGGGAAAAAATAGAGTATTCTAATTTTTTAATGCTTCAACATCAATAACTTCTTTTTCAAACAATTCAAGTTCTGTATCACTAACTGTATTTAATACAAGCTCATCAGCTTCATATTGTTGAATTAATTTTTTATATTCTTCATCATCAGGCTTTTCATCTTCCTGATAATATTTATCCGTTACTACAACCTGATCTTTGATGATTGCAACATGATATTTATATAACATTCTTCTTTCACTCCACAAATAAATGTTTTTCTAATTCTTTACGTATATTCTCTGGAATCAATACTTTTTCCTGCTTATTAAAATCAAACTGTACAAGAATTGCCTTTCCCTTGGCTGTTAAATTATCATCCTGCCATGCTTCCTGGTAAACAGTAACTGAAGTATTACCTATCTTTTCCACATATGTTCTGATTTCTATAGTTTTGCCAAAAAATATTTGGTCCAAGTAATCAAATTCAGTATGTACCATTATAAGATTCCATGTTTTAGGATTTAATTCCATTGTAGGATTAAATATTTTATAAAGAGGATTTCGTGATGTTTCAAACCATAAGGGTATTGAAGTATTATTCACATGACCTAATGCATCAGTGTCTCTTGAGCTTACATCTATAATACTTTTAAACATATTATTTATTTATCTTATTTATAGATAATATAAGTTGTTTTAAATATTTAAATGAAACATTTCATAATTATAATTATAAGAAGAAAAATAATATGGTAATAGAATGAACAACATCATAAAAAACATGCCAATAGCCATTAGCGGCACATTACTAGCAGTATTATCAATAGGAAATTTATTCGAGGATAACCTTATTAAAAGTATAACATTCATATTAGGCCTGACTATCATATTAATCCTACTATTAAAACTAGTATATTATAGAAAAGAATTATTTAAAGAACTATCTAACCCAGTAGTTTTAAGCACTCCGGTACATTCTCAATGGCAGTGATGGTACTAAGCACTTATATTGTGAATACCAACCACTATTTATCCCTAATTATATGGTTAATAGGAGTATTATTACATTTGCTGCTAATAATCTATTACACAATTCATCATATCATACTTGATTTCAATATAGAAAAGTATTATGGAAGCTTATGGGTTGTATATATTGGATTAACAATGGCATCCATTAGTGGAGGTATACTAGAGTTACATGATATTTCATGGATATTCTTTGTCTTCGGTTTAATAGTAATGATACCAAGCTTCATACTCGTAAGTTACCGGTACATAAAATACCCAGTTAAAACTGATGCAAATAAACCGTTAATATGTATTTACGCAGCCATATTCAACATATTAACCGTAGGATACTATTATTCATTCAATACTTTAAACACACAATTCATAACAACATTATACATTATAGGATTAATACTCTACATATTCTCATTATACCAACTAATCAAGCACATCCGATTACCATTTTATCCAAGTTACAGTGCTTTTACATTTCCCTTTGTAATAAGTGCAATAGCAACAACAAAAATGATATTAATACAGAATAATATGATTCTAACAAGCATAAGTAAAATTGAAACAATAATAGCTACAATACTAGTAATCTATGTATTATATGAATATGTAAACTATATCATTCAAAAAAAAAAGAAACATAAATTAGAAGTTTATCCTTCTAATTTTTTAATAGTGCGAACACAATCATCAATAGTACTATTTATCTTATAAACTCGGGCAATACGCTTGATAACATCTAAAAATCTAATTGTCTGATCAAGAAATGAATATACATCTCCAGGATAAATTACTAGGGAGTACTGTTTTTTAAACTCCTTACTTATTTCGGATGGACTCCAACCCTGTAACCTACGATTAATTATATGCTCAGAGATATTCTTTTCTAAACAGTTACACCTTGGACTATCCCAACAATCACAGATAAAAAAATCATTGTGCATATTAATTATAAAATTTCTAGTCTTCTTATCAAGAACATCCAATATTTTACCTCTAATAATCTCATACCTGTTTTCATCGGAAAAAAGTCTGATATTAGGATATAATCCTGCTTTATTAAAGCTTTTCAACAATGAATCCGATAAATAAACATTTTTAATCTGTTCGATATTTAGGGAAACCTCCAATATATCAGATAATAAATGGTTTTTAACAAATTCTGCAATATTAATGCTGATAAATGACTTTGAAACTGCAAAACCATACTCTGTGGGAATAGCCGTATTATCTGATTCAACCTTGATTAATTTATTATCTTTTAATTCATTAACTGCTTCTTTAAATGTTACAGGTAACTCTAATTCGTCATATACTTTTCTGAGACTATTCAAATCGGCACAACCAAGGGCACAAATGTCGGCTAAAACTTGCTCATATACATCATTTGCATCATATAAAACATTTACATTCTGAATACTGCTATTAATTAATTTTTGAGCAATAACATATTCATTAGCAGAGTACCTGTCCATTACAGGTAACAGGTAAACCTTTCCCGTATCATGATAAGATGGTCTTCCAGCCCGACCCAGCATCTGATGAAACTCATTAGGAGTTAACCATTCAAAACCCATACGAAGAGAATCAAAAATAACCTGTGAAGCAGGAAAATCAATACCATTACTTAAAGCACTAGTAGTTACAATAGCAGTTAATTCCTGTTTAATAAAAGATTCCTCAATCTCTAGCTTACGATTATATGTTAAACCAGCATGATAAGAAGCAGCATTTACACCATTCTTATCAAGAAACTTGCTGATAATCTCAGTATTACGCCTGGAATCAGTGAAAATAATGGTTTGTCCATGATAATTCTTAGAAGACACATTATTAAACTCTTTAAGACAGAGATTCTTAATAAAATTCATTTTTTCTTTAAGATATAATGGCACAATATGTCTTTCAATTTTAACCGGCCTCTTATCATAGGAAACTAAACTCATATTAAATGTTTCAGCAACTTCATGAGCATTCTGAATAGTAGCAGATAAAGCAATTAACTGAGCATCCTTAAATAATGATAACAATCGATGAACTAATCCATTAAGTCTATGACCTCTCTCCTTATCATCTAACATATGAATCTCATCAATTACAACAACACCTAACTCATTTAAAACATTATACTTCCCACTTCTAAGAATATAATCTAAACCTTCATAAGTAGCAACAATAATATCAGCATCACTAACTGATTCCTCAACAATATTTAATTCTTCATCAGTTTTAACCCTATTACGACCAACTTTTATCACAACTTTAAACCCTAATTGTTCATAATCCCTTTTAAAATCACGATATTTTTGGTTAGCAAGAGCAACAAGTGGCGTTAAATAAATCATCTTCTTATCTTCTAAACACTTAGTAATCCCTGCTAATTCACCAATTAGTGTCTTACCAGAAGCAGTGGATGATACTACAAGAAGATTTTCATCATCCAATAATCCATTTTTAACTGCATTTACCTGTACGGGTAACAGATAATCATACTTTTTATTCAGTATCTGTTTAAACTTGTATGGAATATCCAGTGAGTTAACATGTATCTTCTCATATTTTTCTTCTGTTGCCGGTAATGTATCTACTAATGTTAAATCAGGATTGTTTAAAAGATCATAATTATTTTCAATAATATCTAAGATTTTAGTCAAATCATGATACTTGTTTAATAATAGGTCAACACGGCTTGTTGTAATGTCTGTATATGTATTATTTTCTATAACATCCTCCAAATATGTAGAGGCACAGTATTTACAATAAGTCTTTCTGTAAAGAGTGTATTCTTCACTTGTTGATAGTACTGTAGTAAATTTTTTTTGTAAACAGCTATCACAAATATGCTGAATTGTATAAGATATGTTTTCTTCATTAAGGAAGCTATTTAGTGTATCGTTTTCATCTGTGAGTATTACTTTATCTTTCTTTAATATTTCAAGCAACTCTTTGTCATTAATACTTACTTTTTTATAATATTTTTGTATTGATATATTATCTATTAGGAGTTTGTATGATTTTATTAGGGTAAAACTTCCTTCATAGATTATTTCGTTACTTTTGGATATGTAAATGTCTATCTTTTTACGTCTAGGTTTTAGAATTATCATGTAATCACTGTAGTATTATTCTGTTATTATTATAGTTTTTAAATAGTATTAATTTTTTTTTAACGATTAAATATTTGGAAGTAGAAATATTTAACTATAATCAGTTTTAGGATAAATATAGTATGAGAAGAAAAAATAAACAAAAACCATTACCATTAGATGATAATGTGCTAAAAACATCAAATGATGAAATCATAGATGATTTAAAACATAGAATAAATGATTTAACGGGCCATATGGATGAAATAATTGAGAAAGATACAATAAAATATTCCACTAGAGATATGGTGTTTGTTACAATCACTCCAAAAGAAGATTATGTGGAAATAGTATGTAATTTACCATATGATCGTATATTGGACATGTCACGTAAGTGTCAAGTACAACCTTATGCTGCAGAGGATAATACGGATATTGTGACGTATAATATTAAAACTAAATTTGATATACAGTATGCTGTTAGTATTGTTCAGCAGTCCTTTATTTATAGAAAAAGATTAAAATTATAGATAATGGGGGATAAATTTGGAAATATGTTTTATTTCCATTTTTTCATATTTCTTGTTGATTTTCTAGTTAAGTAGTAGTATAATGTTGTGTGTTTTCCATTTATTTCCACATATAATTCTGTTATGAACACGTAATCGTATGTGATTCCTTTGCTTGTGGTTTCCTTAATAGCTGAAACATGGGCATTTTCATCTTCTATTCCAGTAACGTATCTGTTGTACATATCTAAAAATGCATTTTTATCTGATTTGCATATTTCATCAAATATTAATAGGGATAATGGAGATTCTTCTTCTTTTCGTTGTATTCCAGGAAATTTCATATTAATTGCATTTAAAAATTGTGTGGATGGTCTTTCAGTCATAAATTCACCTAAATTTAATATGTCTAAATAATTGATTTATTAATATATACTTTGTATATTATTAGTAATATTTTTTGTTATGGGACGCTTTACTTTTTTTTGTATAAATTTATAAGTTTAATTTTTAAATAACTCTTTTAATCCTCTTGGTAATATGTTTTTTCGAGTATTATTGTTACTGGACCATTGTTTAACAGGTTTACATTCATGTGTGCTCCGAATACTCCTGTTTGTACTGGTATTTCTTCGGAACATTTTTTGCAGAAGTAGTCGAATAATTTTGTTGCTTCTGTAGGTTTTAATGCTTTGTGGAATGATGGTCTGTTTTTCTTTGTTGATGCGTATAGTGTGAATTGTGGTATGAGTAATAGTTTTCCTTGTATGTCTTTTACTGATAGGTTCATCCTGTCTTTGTCGTCTTCGAATATTCGTAGTTTTATTAGTTTTTTGGCTAGGTGGTCTGCTTCTTTTGTTGTGTCATTTTCTCCGAAGCCTACGAGTACCATTAAGCCTTCCTGTATTGATCCTACTATTTTGTTTTCTACTTCTACATTTGCGTTTTTTACTCTTTGTACTACTAGTTTCATAGATTTTCCTCTTATATTGGGGGTATGTATTGCTTGTATTTTATTTAAAAAAAGGTTTTGTGGGGTGGTGAAGATTATGTTGGTTTATTTTCTATTTTTTTGGCCATCCGTCTACTACGTATTTGTAGTTTTTGTCTTGTTTTTTTAGTTGTATTTTGTTATTTTCTATGTCTATTATGTCTTTGTTTTTGTTGAATATTATGTATGTTTCTGTTTGTGTTGGGTTTATGTTGTATTTGGTGTAGTTTTTGTATCCTTTGGATTCTAGCATTTTTATGTATGTTGTTGCTCTGTCCTTGTATTCAAATGTTTTCTTTTGTAATTTATTATCCTGTGATGTATATTCTACGGTTATTTTTTTACCAATTTCTGAACTAAATTTGTTTAATTCACGTTCCTTATTATATTTTTTATTGTTAATCTTTATACTGTTAATATTATTGAATATATTTTTAATTTTATTTTTTGTTTTGTTGACACTATTAGTTACATTGTTAAAAGTATTGGATACAGAACCTGATTTAGAAGCAGTACTATAACCATGACTACTTCTTGAACCTTGAATATATTCTATAAGATCCCATAATTTTGATAATAAAAATGATGGTCTTTTAACTGTTTTTTCCTTAAATACAAGCATTGATAGTGCATCAATTATTAACAGTATAAATAATGGTATTCTTATTAATCCCATTGTAAATAAGTTAAGTATCATTGATATAAGTGACCATTGTGTTGCAAATGAAATGAATATTAAATATTTCATCATCTTGTTAATATCCATATTTTGAATATTATTGTAATCAAATTTCATTTTAAATCTGTCCTTTATTAGTAAAATATATTCGTATATATATTTTATTAACTTAATGTTATTTAAAGATTTATGTTAATATAAAATAAAATTACTCACCAAAATGATCCTCAACAACACCCAACCAAGATGGAATATCAATAGACTGAGGACAAACAGAAGAACACTTACCACACTTAGTACAATTATGAGCCTTCTTATCATCATGCAAATGGAACCTATACTGAACAGACTGATTACTACTACCAGAAAGCTTATCCATATTAAACTCATAGAAACATTTAGGAATATTCACACCAAAAGGACAAGGCATACAATAATTACAACCAGTACAAGGAATATTCTTCAAACTACTATACAAATTTTTAACATCATCCAATAACCTATAATCATCACTATCTAAACAACCACCCCTATAATTAGAAGCCAGATCAACATTACATTTAACCTGTTCAAGAGAACTCATACCACTCAAAACACAACTAATATCACTATTTTCCCATAAATAATACAAAGCCCATTCAACAGGAGAAAAATCCTTAGAAGACTTATCAAATAAATCCCTAACAGGTTCAGGCTGATTCTCAGCTAACTGACCACCACGCAAAGGCTCCATAATCATAGTACCAATATCAAGTTTCTTAAACTCCCTAAGACCTTTAAGACCAGGATTCTCCTCATTATCCACATAATTAATCTGAGTCAGAGCAAACTCCCATTTATCATAATCAGATAAAATCTGCATCAAAACATCATAGGAAGCATGAGAAGAAAAACCAACATGCTCTATACGACCATCATCAATAGCCCTATCAATAAAATCATACAAACCCTTCTCTTTAATAGTCTCATAATAAGAATCCTTAATAGAATGAACAAAAAACATTTCAATAGAATCCCTATTCAAACGTTCCAAATGTTGATCCAATGTCTTATCAAAATACTCCCAAGACAAAATATTCCAGGAAGGCATCTTAGTACTAATATGCAAATCATCATACTCCCCTAGAAAATTGCCCAGAATAGTCTCACTAACACCCGGTTTAGACCTATCAATAGTATGATACACTAAAGCCGTGTCAAACATGTTAACACCATTATCCACAGCATAATCCAACATCTTCCTTGTTTCATCAAGATTAACATCCTCAGGATTATCACTATTTAATGGAAGTCTCATAGCACCAAAACCTAAAATAGATGATTTAATCCCAGTCTTACCCAAAGTTCTATATTTCATATATTCATATATGATAAAAATAATTGAAATAATTAATGAAAAAAAATAATTTAACAAAAAAATATGATGAATAAAAAATATAAAGAATAACATAAAATGTGGATAGTGTTAACATAGAATCAAATGATGAAAAAGAAATTAAAGAAATGTTAGAAGACATAACAGAGAAACTAGATTATATCAAAGAAAAAGACAAACACAAAAATAAAAAAAGATATAAAAAACTACTAAATGACCTGAATGAAATTAAGAATGATGACAATCCCAATATTGAAGACTTAAACAGAATAAATCAAAAACTAAACTACTATGAAAGAATTATTAATGCATTGGAAATAGATATAGATATTGATCCTGGCAGACTTCTCGGATTAACAGATGGAATCTTTGGAATGGTAATGACATTATTAATATTCGGAGTATCATTACCCGAGATAGAAATAACCAATTACACAAACTTCATAACATTCATAACAAACTTACTTCCAACAATAGGAATAACAATAATTAGTTTCGTATTATTAGCATCATTCTGGATTTACCATCATGAATTTATTAAAATCAGGAAATTAAACATACCCTACCTATGGATAAACATGTTATTCTTATTAAGCATATCATTCATACCATTCACCACATCCATAATAGGTAATTATTCACATTTCTTCCTATCAGAAGCAATATTCGGACTGAATGTATTTATAGTATTAGCATCATTCACATACCTATACAATTATGCATATAGCAGAAACTTCCTAGAAAACGAACCAAGTGACAAAGAAAGAAAATATGTTTTAGAAACATTTCTAATAACAATGATATTAACAATCATCATAAACTTATTAGATTATAATGTATCCCCACGTTGCATATACCTGTTCTTATTAATACCTGTAATAACAACAATAAGGGACGTAATATACAAAATTAATCTTTCAAAAAAAAAAATAGTTAAATTATAAGGTTGTAACTTCACAACCTTCTTTTTCTACAATAACAGTATGCTCAGTTTGAGCAACCATACCATCAGCCTTATCCTTAAGGACTGCATGAGGATAAATAGAACCATTCATAATCAAAGGACGTAGAGCACGCATAAAATGATTATTGTCCATACTAGTTTTCACATGCCTTTGAGCAAAAGGGAAATACCTGTTATTTTTTGAAATATTTTTTAATAATATTTTAGCCTGAGGATTACGAACAGGCTTATTGTTCATAAATGAATAAATATAATACTCGGGAATATCACTAGTTATACCAGCACCACTAGAGGCAAAAGGCTCAATTGCAACATGATCTCCCTCTTTTAATGTGTAAGTACTGGCATCCGGATAATTTGGGATGGATATACCAGCATGTAAATTGTTCTGTTCAAGACTATGACCTGCTAAACTAACAATAGGAGTAAATCCATAGGAATTAATAGTATCCTGGACGGTTTTACCTATCTCATTTAATGTTACACCATCTTTTACAATGCTTAAAACATTTTCTAAAGCACTACTACTAGCTTCCACTAGATTTTGTCTTAATTCAATATCTTCATCTGTAACTACTGGATTACCATCATCTAATCTGCCGGGCATTTTAAGAGGATTTCCTTGTTCATCTACTGGTTCAACATTATCTCCTTCAACTACTACTGTAACAGCAGTATCGGAGATGTATCCGTTTACTTCTGCACCTAAATCTATTTTTACAATATCTCCATAGCAGAATATTGTATCATCGTTTGGTGGTGAAGTGTAGTGTGCAGCTATCTGGTTAATGGAAATATTACATGGAAAAGATAAGCCTACACCTTGACTTGTAATTTCTGATTCAATCCAATCAATAAAGTCAATTACTTTCATACCTGCAGTTATTTTTTTTGCTGCTTCTTTACGTACTTTAGAAGCTATTTTTCCTGCTTTTTCATATTCTTCTTGCATTGTTATCACTAATTTTTTTCTTCATTGATAATATTTATTATTTCTGGATATTTATTTACTATGTTTTTAAGGGATGTATTTATATCTGTTTTAGTATTTTTATGAATTTTTTTATGGTTATTAAATAATTTTATTTCACGTGCCGGATTAACATAAGTTAATTCATAAATTAAGTCATTAGGTATTGTTTTTATTTTATTATGATTAAGTATGGTCATAGCCCATAACCATGTATCTATGTTTTCTGAATACTTATTAAATTTGTTGTTATTTATGAGATCTTCGTGTAATGTTTTAGGAGGGTATAATACTCCTGCCTTATGGTTTGCTATATTACGATAGGATATATTTTTCTGATTATTATTTAATTCCCATTTTTCGTATTCTTCAATATTATTTTCTGAGTTTGTTGTTATGTTTTGTGTTTTATATGTTATAATGTTTTCTGGATTGTTTTTATGAGTATTATATAAGTTTTTTAGCCAGTCTTGTGGATAGTATATGTTGTCATTAGCTGTGATGATTATATCATTAGGGTATGTTGTTAGTACTGGTATAATTGAGTTAAAATTTTTATAGTTTTTTGTGAATCTTATTGATAAACCGTTTTGTTTTAGTTTTAACACTTCTCGTGGTAAGTCTATTTCCTGGTTAGGATATTTGTCTTCATTTAACCATAATATTACTTTATCTGCTTTTAGTTGTTGATTTAGTAGGGAGTATAATGTATAGTGAAGATCATTCATATGTTCGGGTACGGATGTTGTGGATACTATTAGTCTTGGTTTTCTCTTACTTTTTTTAACTCCTCTAATATCAAAGTTTTCAATATCCTCATCTATAGTATATTTGTTGATATGTTTAACTTCTTCTAAGTCATTGTTTATTTTAATGTTTCCTTCATTTATTCCACGGTTTACAAAATAAACTAGCGGATTAAGACCTGACTTTTTAATGTTTTCATGGGATTGTTTATATTCCATTGGATCAAATTCTGGAGAAGGTTTTTTATTCTCGTCATAACCCTTATAAATAAAATGCAATAAAGGGTCAATATCCAATGTATAATCATAAGTTCTCTTATAATATACTTCATCAAACAAATTCAAATCTTTAATCTTTTTATAAGCCATTAAATTAACATAATTACCCCTATGTAAATCATCAGAAATTTTATTCAAAATATTAATCTTAGTCTTAATAGAATCATCAGAAATATTTGAAATTAATTCATTATTACTAACCTTAATTCTTTCCATAACATCATCAATAAGTTTTTCTGAAGTCTCATTGTACACATTAATAATTTTATCATAAGTTTCGGTAAGTTCTTTTTTATTATCAGCTACTAAAGATTTCATATCTTCAAAATTCTTGTTATAATTTATATCATTAATTTTTTCTAAAATAGCTGAAGAAATAACCATAGACTTTTGATCATTCTGTGAAATATTATCATTTAATTGTCTGAAATTATCATTAATTAACTGATTTAATGTTTCATTCCAATTAATTAATTGGTTAACTGTTTCATTCCCATTAATTAATTGGTTAACTGTTTCATTTCCATTATCTGATAATGCTTTTTGAATATTATTAGTTTGATTGGATACTTGGGTTGATAATTCATTCCTTAACTTAGAAGAATCAGCCATTAATTCATTTTTTAATATGGATGAATCTTCCCTTAATTCATTAATAATGTTAGTAAATTCTTCCTCTTTATGAGTAATTAAATCTTTAATAACATTAATTTCTTCTGTACTTCTTTTATTCTCTTCAAGGGATTTTTGTTGGTTATTTAATAAGGACACTAATTCTTTATTACTCTGTGATTGTTTATCTTTGTATTCATTTATGTTAGAGTACAAGTCATTATTTGATTTAACCAGTTTAGTTAAATATTTTTCATTAATTTCTTTTTCGAAATTAATTTGATCTTTTAATTATTTATTCTTCCCTCATATGATTTTTTCAATGAATCAATCTGTGAACTATAATCTTGAATCAAGGCTTTTAGTTCGTTATTTTCTGTGCGGTTTTTTTTATTAATGGCATTTGCTTTTTTTTAATTGTTCTTTTAATTTTTTGTTTTCCTGAATAGCATTAGTGTATTTTTCTTCAATTTTATCTAAATTTTGTGAATTAGTATGATTAGAAGAATCTTTATTATCTAATTCTGGTATGGAATCGTTTATTTTATCTAATAAAGACATAATTACATTATCCCCTTGTAGTAATAATTTAATCAATTATTAAGTAAAGTTTATTATATAATTCTTTATTTTTGATAATTTATAATAATATATGTATAATAAAAAAAATTTTTTAAAATAAAATTTGTTAAAGAAATATTAATTATTATATGAACTGAATAGATTAGCTTTGTTAAGCTAATTCGTCTATAATGTCAAAGAATTCTTGGTATTGGTTAAATATTTCCTTCAAATCGGATACTTCCATTACTTCTATTTTTATTATATCTGATTTTTCGGATAGTTCCGTTTTTATATGAGAATTATCTTGTGTGAATGTTGATTCTATTATATCTTTAATTTCATTATATTTGTTTTCTGTTATATTATACATTCGATGGTGTTTAAATACATCCATTGCATGTAGTATTCCTTTGTTATATGTGCCTGTGCAATGGGATATTGATACTTCTGTGTCTAAATAGAAGGGTGTGTCAATTTTATCGGATCGTAATTCACAGTTTATTTTACACATTATATGGTCATCTTGAACATTTTCTGTAATGTATTTTAATGTTTTAAATTGTTTAAGATTTACTTTATTAAAAAATTCCATAGAATTCACCTAATAATAAGTATATAAAGTAAAGTATTTAATAATTAAAAGTTTATTTGGATGATTTATATTTAATCACCAAATGTATTGACTTAAAATTATCTTAAAAAAATAAGATATAGTTTTTAGATCCTCCGTTTAGGTAGGTCTTTTTTTATAAGATATGTGTTATAGATCTTTCTTCCCCTTCCGATAAGCCTATATACATCATTCTTTTTTCCTTGTTTAATGGTTGTTTTTTGTTTAATATAAAGGTAATCCAAGGGCTCTTGGTAAGTAATAAGGGGTTCTGGTAACTAATCAAGGGGGGTCTTGGTAAGTAATCAAAGGGGTCTTGGTAAGTAATCTATGGGGTGTTGAGAAATAATATTATTTTTGGATTTAAAAAACAAAATATTTATATATAAAATAATCCAATTTATTATTAGCAATAAAGTTTTTAAAATATTGCTAGAAATAGTTAGTTACTAAAAATGGAATATTTTAGGATATTAAAAAAATAAATTGTATTGTAATTATTATAATAATTATTATTTAAAATTATCTTGAATGTAATATATTTACTAGAATTTCTTTAATTATGGTTTTTTATAAAATAAAATATTAAATATATTATTCCATTTTTATTAATAATGAAATTTTTAAATTGTTATAACTGTTTATTTATATATTATAAAAAAAGTAAAAATAAATTAAGTTTTCTTAATTTATGTTTTTAGTATTTAAAACTTAAAATCTCTTATTATATGTATTCTTGTTTTATTCATTTTAAGTTTTTCCGATATTATTTAATTAATAAGTTTTGTGAAGTTTTTTAAGTTTATTTGTCTTTGGCTAATTAATTTATACTTTCTTCACGATATAGATATGTGTATATTTTTTGTACACAATATTAAATTAGCATATATAGTATATAAATGTTACTAATATGTACAAATTATATACAAATTTATTATTTTTTTGCAACAACACATAACCATTCTGGAGCCATATGATGACCATCATCAACATCATCAACAAAATTATCATCAATAATAATCTCATTAAAACTACCATCTACAAATGATCTAATATGTTCCTTTTTAGTATCATGAACCTTAATAAAAGCAGTTAACTCAATAAAACCAGCATCTTTTAATAAAGAAAACAATTCCTCATCATCATATACTTCTAACTCAACTTGCTTTTTTAAATCCTCATACAAATTATCTTTATCACCATTGGTAGTAAGAACTATCATAAATAATCCATCATCCTTTAAAACACGTCTTACTTCCCTAAAACTATTAACAATATCTGGCCAGAAATAAACCGTTTCAAACGCAGTTGCAATATCTATAGAATTATCTTCTAATGGAATATTTTGGACATTAGCTTCAATTACACTAATTTTACCCTCTTCAACATAATCCTTATTAAAATCAATTGACTTTTTCACACTTGTGCTACTATAATCAATACCAACAGTTTTACCATTGGGCGATAATTTATGTAAACGTTCCAGATTAATTCCACCACCACAACCAATATCCAATACATGAGCATTATCTTCTATATTAAGGTGTGATAAAGCCCATAATGATACTGGGGTATGATTCTTATTCATACGTTCCAATACTTCTTCGCCTTTTTTACCTTCAGGTTTTCTCACATTCTTCATATTATCACACTATAAATGTTTATAGTTTATTTCATCATATAAACCACTATTTGGTTCCAGTTGAATTAATATATCTTTGATTTCTGGATGCTTCTTATATAATGTATTTTTACAAGATTTAGATATTTGATGTGCCTGTTCGATAGTTAAATTATCATCAACTACTAGATGCATATCAACATATACTGCAGAATTTGTTCCGCGAGTTCTTACATTATGTATGTTATTAACTCCATAAATAAATTTTAATTCATCTTTTATAATATCACAGTCAATAATGTTTATGTCTAATAAGATGTCTAGGTTGGTCTTAAGTATTGATGCTCCTGTTTTCATAATCATTAATGAAATTAATATGGATAATATTGGATCAAGAATTGTTAGTCCATTCTGTATAAATATTAAACTTAGAATTATTATTCCAGTTGCTAATGCATCACTTTTAATATGTTCACTATCTGATATTAAAAGATTACTATTGTATTTTTCACCCATTTTCTTTTCATAACGTGATATTACTACTGTGATAATAAGTGTAATTATTAGTACGCTATATGTGGATATACTAATACTTGGTACTATATGATTAAAGAATCTATCTATAGCTGTTGTGATAATTTCATAGGCTACTATAAATAATGTTGCAGATATTAGAATTGATGCAAAAGTTTCTACTTTTGTATGACCATAACGGTGTTCTGCATCGTATGGTTTTCCTGAAATGTATACTGCTATTATTCCTATAATATTAGTCAATGCATCTAATAAAGAGTCATAACCATCAGCAGTTATACTTAGAACGTTTGTATTAATTCCATAAAGTACTTTTGCTAAACCTATTATTAAATTACTGATTAGGACTATTAATAGTACACGTCTTATTTTATCATAATATTCAGTCATATTAACCACGTAATATTTATTTAATTATTATTATGATTAATTAGTTTATAAAACTAACTATTTTTAAGTTAAACTAAAAAATAGTATTAATTATTAAATTATATGATAAAAAAAGTAATAATTTTAGTTTATACTAAATTTGTGATTATAATTTTAGTTTAAACTAAAAATAAGAAAAAAATAATGTATTAAATGTTATTACATAAATTCATGAAACATTTCATATTCTGAACAAATAAATTTGTCTATCTTATCTATTGCTATATTATTATTTTCAACAATCTCTTTAATCTCATCTAAAGTTATGTCATCAACATGTATACCAGCACTTATTAAGATAGTTATATCCTCATATTTTGTTAATCTTTTAGCTAATGGTTGTATAAGTTCATACTCTCTATGATTCTGAACTGATAGTATATTATAACTTTCATTACTTACTAAACCAATACCACCAATATGAATATCACCACCGGTTATAGAAATATGTAAATCATCACCTACTCTTTCAATAGTATAATCAACTAATGTATTTCCTGAACCAAATGAAAATTTAAACATACTTTAACCCCTAACTTTTAAAGTTTCTTCAATATTGAGTGTATCATCATCATTTATTACAACACCATAAACTTTAAGAGCATTTTCTTTTGATATTAAATCATCAAGATAATCTTCCAATACTTTATTCATGTCACGTTTATATGGATTTCCATATCCACCTCCACCAGCAGAATGAATGGATACTATATCACCCTTAGATACTTTACGTGGATATTCCTTTGATTCTGTTTGTATCCATTTACCATCATGCTTAAATAAAGGTTTATTAAAGGATCCATCTTTACCTCCATTCAATCCATATGGTGCATTATAAATACCATCACCAAACATTACAATTTCACTGCTTTCATCATAAATCTGGAAAGCATATTCAATACCTGCACCGCCCCGGAATTCTCCAGCACCTGCAGTGTCACATTCCATTTCATGTCTTAATGTAATATGTGGATACTGTACTTCATTAGATTCAATATTTGGTGCTTTAACACCACCATAATTGGACATTGGTGACATGTAAGGTTTACCATCTAATCCATTCATAGCGCCACCACTTCCAAGTGAACAGAATGAAAATCCAACATAAAATCTGCCATTACGAGGATCAATACCATAATATGATGGTCCAATATAATTACCGTAACCTGCAGGTAACCTGTCAGGAACAGCCTTATTCAATGCTTTGAAAATTGTTCCGATTATCTCACTAGCAGGAGTTAATGTGGATAATGTCATTGGTGCTGGTTCATATGGATTAACCAGTGACCCCTTTGGAAGAACCACATTTATAGCATTGAATGCCCCTCCATTTCGTGGAATATCTGCACCTAAAAACCATAAAGATGCAATACCACTAGCAGCTGTTGCTGTGACAATACTTGTATTTACAAATCCTTTCACTTGTTTATCTGTTCCAGTGAAGTCCACTGTTAAATTATCGTCTTTAATCTTTACTGTTACATGTATTTTTATATGTTCCTTCTGGAAGCTGTCATCATCAATATAACTGGTTGCAGAGTATTCACCATCTGGTACTTCAAGTATTCTTTTCTTGGTTAATATTTCTGCTTGGTTTAAGTTTTCTTCTACTACTTTTTTTATCAGTTCATTTCCGTATTCTTTAATCATTTTTTCTAAACGATTTCTTGCAACATTATTTGAACCCATTTGTGCTAGTAAGTCACTTTTTAACATTGATGGATTTCTAGTGTTTAATGTTATTAAGTCCATTATGTCATTATTTATATTATTGTCTTCTACTATTCTGGTTGGATGGATTCGTATTCCTTCCTGAAATATTTCTGTAGCTTTTGGATTATAACTGCCCGCAGTTGAACCACCAATATCACCATGATGTGCTCTGCTTACACAAAAGAATAATAATTCATCATCATTAAATACTGGTGTTATAATTCCTATGTCTGGTAAATGATTTCCACCATCATATGGGTCATTTATAATAAAAGCATCACCATCATGTATATCAGCACCATATTTTTTAATAACTGATTTAACACTAAATGAACCAGCAGTAGCAAGAATAGGAATACCACTTAACTGACTGACAAGATCACCCTTATAATCACAGATACAACAAGCAAAATCACAAGCTTCAGCAAATATAGGTGAATGAGCAGAATGTTCCAATGAAATACCCATTTCCTGTGTAATACTATCTAACCTATTAGCTATAACAGTACGATTAATAATATCCTCAGCATTCAATTTAATCATCCTCCAGTTTAATACTTAACATACCATCATCCAACAACACAGAAACAAAACCTTTAGGAACTAAAACACTAGTATAATCAAACTTAATTATAGCAGGTCCTCTAATAACTTTATCCAAATCTGTTTCTGAATAAACACTAACATCAATACTTCCACTACAATTAAATGATTCACCATTAATAGTAACAGTATAATTATCAACATTATTCTCATCAAAATTAAACAATGGATTAACTATATCATTTTCATAACCTGCTAAATGTAAATTAATAATTTCCCAATCATTTTCTATCTGAGAATACTGATATATATCATAATGAGTATCATGGAACAGTTCATCAATAATATCAACATCACCATCATCAAATTCTAACTTATTAACCGGAATACTTATCTCATGATGCTGACCAATATACCTGATTTCAAGATTTAACTCAAAACTACAATCATCAAGGGATACGCCAAGCTTTAATAATTCATCAATACACTCCTCTTTCATGCCCATAATCATACTATTAATCATATCAGCATTCCAATCCTTTTTCTCCATAAAGAAACTTTTTGTTATATCATACCTACGTTTAGCACCAAGCATTCCCCAACTACAGAAAACAGGCCCCTGCACTGGAATTAAAACCTCGTTCATCTTTAAAGAATCCATAATATTAGCAGCAAAAAGTCCAAAAGCACCACCACTACTAACAAGACTATAATCACGAGGATCATTACCTCTTTTCATAGTAATTAATCTGAGAGAATCAGCCATAAGTTCACATGCAACCTTATAAACGATGATACAAGCTTCATCAACACTAATATCAAGGGGAGCTGCAACATATTCCCTTATGGCATTAACAGCATTTTCCTTGGATAACTCAATTTTACCACCTAAAAAATTACTTTCATCAATAAGTCCAAGAACTAACAATGCATCAGTAATAGTAGGTTTTTCTCCTCCAAGATTATAACATGCAGGACCTGGTACACTACCAGCAGATTCTGGACCAACAAGAACTCTTTTTCCCTCATCAACACTGATAATACTTCCACCACCGGCACCAATAGAATTAATATCCATCATAGGTAAGGTAATAGGATAACCCTCTATACGAGATTCAGGTACTAACTTAGTTTCGTTATTGTCTATAATATGCAAATCAAAACTAGTACCACCCATATCACCCAGTACTAAATGTTTCTTTCCAAGAATTTTACTAAGATTTTCATTACCAATTCCACCACCAGCAGGACCAGAAAGTAATGATTTAGCTGATATTTTATTCATAGTTGGAATATCAGATAAACCACCACTATTCATCATAATATTAATTGGCTTATCCCATCCATACTCGAATAATTTATTCTTCAAATCTTCTAAATACGTGGAAACTATAGGAGTAACATATGCATTAATAACAGTAGTAGTGGTTCTTTCATATTCTCTTATCTGTGGAGAAATATCACTAGATAATGATACAAATACATCAGGTAATTCCTCGTTTATAATTTCTTTAACACGTCTTTCATGTTCAGGATTTAAAAAGTTGAATAAGAAACATACAGCAATTGATTTAACATTTTCCCTGGCACATTTCCTGCATGCTCTTCTTACACTGTCTTCATCTAATTCTTTAATGATTGTACCATCATATTTTATTCTTTCAGTTATTCCTAAACGTAATCTTCTAGGTACTAATACGGGTGGAGTAACTGCTCGAATATCCCACTGGTTATCTAACTGTGAACGTCTGATTTCTAATGCATCACGAAAACCTTCGGTCGTGAACAGTGCAGTTTTAACTCCTTTCTTTTCTATTAAAGCATTAAGGGCAAGTGTTGTTCCATGACTAATCTGTGAGGTATTTGATAATAATGTTTCCAGATTACAACCCCATTTATCAGCTAACTCTTTTAAACCATTAATAATTCCATCAGCTGGATTTTTATGATTTGTTGGATTTTTGATAAAAATCTTTTCTTCAGATTCATTGTTTAAACTACCTATTGAGGTATAATCTGTGAATGTTCCACCAGTATCTATTGCAATTTTTAACATTTTTTATCACTTTCTTACATTACATATTTGTTTAAACGTTTAACTGCTTCTTCTACGTCAGGATTCATTTCTATTTTAGGTGAAAATCCTTCTAATGGTTTGGTTGCATCAATTCCCATCTTACTGGTTCTGCTTAATTCATCAGTAGATGGGTCTAAAGTTTCACCCATACCCATATGTTGAGGTATTATAATTACATCTTTATCTGCCTGTAATCTTGTTGCCATAGCCCATAATACTTCTTGTTCATTAAATACGTCCACATCATCATCCACTACTATTGCCAGTTTAATATGATGGTCAACAGCAAATGCTGCGAATACTGCTTGCATTGCCTGTCCTTCGGCTATTTTCTTCATGGATATGTAGCAATGGAATATTCCGCAACTTGATACTGGACAACTTACTGCTTTAACATTAGGTAATGTTTGTCTAAGTGCATTAAGAACGTCTCCTTCTCTTTGTATTGCTACTACTGTTATGTGTTCGCTGCTAAATCCGGGTGTTAAATCATGGAATAATGGTTTTTCTCTGTAATGTATTGCTTTGACTTTAAATAAGTTTTCAGTACTTCTATGACATGCATAGTTTGTAAATTCTGCAAATGGTCCTTCTTTTTCTCTTACATTTGCTAATATTTCTCCTTCTATTACAAATTCTGCATATGCTGGTACTTGTATGTCTACTGTTTCACAGTTTGCTAGTTCTAGTTCTTCTCCGAATAATCCTGCTATTGCTCCATATTTTCCTTTATGGTATGGTACTAGTGCTTGTGAACCGAGTGATATGTTTGGATGTACTCCTATTACGATAGCGGCTTCAAGGTTTTCTCCTCGTTCTTCGCTTCTTCGGAAGTATTCCCATAATCTTTGTCTGGAATGTAATGATATGCCTAGTTTATCTTTTCCTTTTAGTTGCATTCTATGGAAGCCTAATGTTTCTGAACCGCTTTCTGGATCTTTGGCTATTACTAGTCCACTAGTTAAGTATGGTCCTGCATCTATTGGGAAATGGGTTATTATTGGTAATTTGTATAAGTCTACTTCGTCTCCTATCATTGAATTTGCCTGAAATGGTGGGTTTTCTATTATTTTAAATGTGTCGATACGATTTTTTATTCTTTTTGCATATTCTTCTGCAACATTTTTTCCTTCAACGCCCATTGCTTGTGCAAATCTTTCACGTGTTCCTAGTACGTTTGTGATTACTGGTATTTTGTTTTGTTCTACGTTGTCAAATATCATTACTGGGTATTTGTTTTGTTTTTCTAGTTCTATCATGAATGTGCTTATTTCATATTCTTTTTTTACTTCTTCTGTTACGTGTTTTATTGTTCCATCTTTTTCCCATTTGTTTATTAAGTTTCTCCAATCTTGTTTTGACATATATTTTCACCATTGATTTATTGATTATGATTATTATAATATATTATTTTATAACAGGTTTTCTAGTAATCATTATATAATCAATTATATAAATGTATTTTGCTATAATAATCAGTATTTTTAGATTTTTTTCTATAAAACTTTATATAAATCAGTTTTGATTTAAAAAAAGACTCTTTTTTCAAGTATTTTGGAACATATAATTATTATTAATCATGAGTATATCAATAAAATGAAATATAAAAACTTATGATTATTCAATAATACTGAATAAATAAAATGATATTAAATGATAATAAAATTACAGGTAAGGAGTTAAAATGTATAATAATCAAATGCTACGCTTTGAAAAATCATATACACTAGAAAAAGTAACAAAAACAATGCCTGTCTCAAAATACTATAAAGACTATGTGGATTTTACAATTACAGAAAAAACATGCAAAATATGTGACCAATACAATAACAACTGGTCATGTCCACCCTTCGAAGATGACATACTAAAAGTATGGAAAAAATATGCTAACATAGATTTAATCCTGTTAAAACTAAATTATGATGAATTCATTACAGAAAACAAATTTTCAAAAGGAGACATAGACATCATACTAAACATAACATTATATAATGAAAAACGTAAAATTCTCCAGGAACTACATAAAAAAGTGATGAACCCCGAAGAATACGATGATGCAATGATATTATCCACAGGATACTGTAATTTATGTAATAAATGCACAAGAAAAGACAAAAAACCATGCAGGTATCCTAAAAACAAGTTATATAGTATGGAATCATTAGGAGCACTAGTTTCAAAGACCACAGAAGAAATATTTGATACAGAGATATTATGGATAAATAAAGATGAAGGAAAAATTCCATCATATCTAACATTACTCATGGGATTATTATATTAGTACCTATAACAATCATGAGTATGATTATTGATGATACCAACAGCTTCCAGATAAGAATAAATTGTTACACTACCCACAAATTTCATTCCCCTTTTTTTTAAATCCTTGGATAATAAATCAGAAGTATTGGATTTTGTAAGATAATTTTCATCAGTATCCTTAAGAACCTTATTATCAGTAAAAGACCAGAGATAATCTGAAAAACTACCAAATTCTTTCTGAATATCCTTAAATATACGGGCATTATTGATTGATGCTTCAATCTTTCTCCTATTTCGTATTATTAACTTATTATTCATGAGTTCTTCAATTTTATTCTCATCATAACATATAATCTTCTCTAAATTAAAATCATCATATGCTTCACGGAAATGTTCACGTTTCTTAAGAATAGTAATCCAGGATAAACCAGCTTGAAAACATTCTAAAAGAAGCATTTCAAACAATTTCTGATCATCATAAACAGGAGTACCCCATTCATTGTCATGATATTCAATATAAATATCTTCCTTATCAGCAAAATATTCGCAACGTTTTTTATTCATAATATGCACCTATAATTAATATATATTATAAAAAACTATATAAGATTATGAGTTTCATGAAATATTTGTGCCATCAGAGACCGGATAGGTCATTCTTTTTCAGAGGACATCAATTCCCTGTATGTGCTAGGTGTACAGGTTTAATAATAGGAACTATCGGCTACTGCATATACTCTTTTCTAGTTCCAGTATATTACTCATATAACTTACTAATATTTGCTATTCTAATACAATTACCCTATATTATAGATGGAACAACACAATATATGGGACTAAGAGAAAGTAACAATTATCTACGATTAATCACTGGAATTATAGGAGCAATAGGCCTAGTAATAACAGCAAGAATCTTTAAAATAATTATCATGCAATTAATCTAAAAAAAAGAAAACTAGAATGGATTTAAGTTTATCCATTAAAACTATTTTTAACATATTATAATCCAAAGAAGATATATAATACAAATATAATAACCATAATCCAGGTTATCCAATTAATATCATCAGTATTATTAGTTGCTAAACTAGTAATAGCATAAACAAGGAATCCCCAAGCTATACCAAGTGATATTGAATAAGTTAATAACATCATGATAATAGTCATGAAAGTTGAACTTGCCACGATAAGATTATCCCATTCAATATTTTTCAATTGAACAATCATCAATATACCAACAATTACTAATGCACAGGTAGTAACAGATGATGTGAATAAAGATAACACAACTGGTGCAAAGAAAATAGATAATAAAAACATTATCCCAGTAACTATGGCAGTTAATCCAGTTCTACCACCTAAACCAATACCTGTAGCACTTTCCACATAAGCAGTTAAAGTACTGGTTCCAAGTACAGAACCAACAATTCCACCAACAGCATCACCCATAAATGCTTTTTCTATACCCTTTGTCTTACCTTCTTCATCAACAAATCCACATTCTTTTGCTAAAGGAATTAATGTACCAGTAGTATCAAAGAATGTTACAAAGATAATTGAGAACAATATCATCACCAGATTGGGAATATTTGAGAACAGTTCCCCAAAACCATTTAAGAATCCTAAAAACACAGTGGTATCAAAATTAAAAGATATTATCTGAGTAGGAAGTACGGGCATTGCTGTTTCTCCAATACCATAACCACATAATGTGAATATAACTCCAATTATTGCTGTAACTATTAACCCAATAAATACTGCAGCAGGTACTTTTCTTATGTAAAGAATTAATGTTAATAATATACCTATAACTGCCAGTAAAGCTGGAGCTGATAGAATATTACCCATACCTACAATAGTGGAAGGATCAGATACAATAATTCCCGAACCTTGCAAACCAATAAATGCTAGGAAAAATCCTATACCCGCACCTATAGCTAGTTTTAGGTTTAATGGAATAGCATCTAATATTACTTGTCTTAGACCAGATACTGTTATGATAAAGAATAAAATACTTGCTATAAAAACAGCTGATAGAGCTGCTTGCCAGGAATTACCCATTGATAATATAATAGTATAAGTGAATAATGCATTCATACCCATACCTGGAGCTAACCCTATAGGATAATTGGAAATTAATCCCATAATTATACATGCAATTCCAGATGCTAAAGCTGTGGAGAAAAATATGGACGTAGCCGGCATTCCTCCTTCTGCTAACATTGCAGGGTTAACACCTAAAATATAAGCCATGGCAAGAAAAGTTGTTATTCCAGCTATAATTTCTGTTTTTATATCGGTATAATTTTCTTCTAATTTAAAGAAATTATTTAACATATAAAATCACCAAATTATAAAAATATGCTATTTATTGAATAATTTAAAGTTTCAATAAAGTAAATTATAATAAAATCAATATAACATTTATATTTATATTTGAATATCATATAACTTATATTTTGAGTAAAGATAATTAATTCAGTGATTTAAGTAGAATAGAGGCATTAATTGAGTTAGGTAATGTATAATATGTTAACCATTTTTTTAAAAATTCTTTTTCATCAGTATTATTTTCTTTGCTACATTTATACATTTTTATTATTCCTATTAAAACTTGTAAATTAAGTTCTTCATTGGAATATTTTTTGGATTTGTTTACACTAGTAACTATTGTTGAAATATTTATTTTATCTTCTTTGTTTAGTGTATTCTTTGTTATTATGCTATTTAATCTGATGATTATATTCTTTATTTCTTTAATATCCGAATATTCCTTATTTTTATTTATCCATTCTTTGAAGAGATTTATCTGATTTTCTGTTATTTTTTCTTTATATCTGAATTCTAGTATCATACCATATAATTCATTTATATTTGGATATAATTTTTCGTTTATACTGCTATTCTTGTCTTTATTACAGAAAATTTTCTGATTAATTGGTGTTATTTTTTGTAAATTATCCAGATGTTTATATAAGTAATATGCTGCTTCTGCATCAGCTAATGCATTATGTGCATCATAATCATAATTTAATTGATTCATAATATATTCTAATGAATATGCTTCCAGTTTCAGAAGATTATAAGATAATTTATAGGTGCAAATATATTTAAAATCTGGAACATTGATATTATAATTTTCTAATGAATTAGAGATAACAGTTAAATCATATGTTATATTATGTCCAATAATAGTATTAGTTACTAGTAGTTCTTCTATTTCTGGCCAAAATTCATTGAATGTAGGTTTATCTTCAACCATTTCCTGTGTTATGCCAGTGAGTTCAATAATATCTTCCTCAAATTCATCTTCTGGATTGATTAAACTATATATTTTATCAGTTATTTTGTTATTTTCAACTATTATTATACCTATAGCTGATACCGAATTAAAATAAGTGTTTGGACTTTCTATATCAAGTACTACAAATTTATCCATAATGTTACTCCTGGAATAAGGCCTTAAATAATTATTTATACTATATATTCCATACATATATATTAAAGTATTTATTATTATGGAGGTTTCAATATGACTGAAACTATCGGCGATAGACTCAAACTTTTACGTAAATCTCATCATTTTACGCAAAAACAAATAGCTAAATATCTTGACTTCCAACAAGGTCAAATAGCTAAATTAGAAAATAATCAGAGAAAACTAAAAGTATCTTCATTAGAAAAATTATGTCAATTATATAATTGTGATGAAGAATATATTACATCTGGAATAAAAGATGAAACAAAACATAACATTGCATTCAGGTCTAATGTCGAAAATCTAAATTTAGATACAATAGCTAATATGAATAAGATTATCAGAAATATTGAATTTTTAGCAGACAAAACAGAAAGTTTAACAAATAATAATGAAGAATTTGATGAAGACTATCTTGAATTATATGAAAAAGCAGCAATTTGTAGGAAATTATGGAAAATTGATGAATATACTCCTATTGACATTTTTAGGGTAGTTCTTGAAAAAATAAATAATGTAACAATATGTTTCTTTGAAACAGAAGATAATCTTAGCGGATCTTCTATTAAAACTAAAAACCAGAATATAATCTTTATCAACTCAAGACATCCCCTAGGAAGACAAAGATTTACTTTAGCCCATGAAATATACCATTTAAAATATGATGATGAATTCATTAACTGTGATATAGACCATAAGAATGATGAAATAGAAAAGAAAGCTGACATTTTTGCATCATCATTATTAATGAGTAATGGTGCATTATATAATTTTGAAATAGAAAATAATATTACAGAATGGACATTGGATGATGTTATACAAGCAGAACAATACTTCCAAATAAGTCATCGAGCTATGCTTAGACGATTGAAGACTTTAGGTAAAATAAGTGAACGTACTGCTGAAGAATTCAGTCCTGATATTATGTATAATGCTGAATTAAGAGGATATGATTTAAAACTGTATCAACCTTATTCCGAAGATAAAAACATGATCTTAGGCAATTATATTAAGCTGGTTAATAAAACTTATGAAAATGATTTAATTAGTGAAAGTAAAATGAATGAATTATTAATTGATGGATTTTATGATAATTTAGTATATAATTAATTACGGATGATTGATTAGATTGAAGAATAAACTATTAATTTATGAGTTTGATTGTTTGTATTCATTATTAATGGCAGATAATAAAATTTTAACAAAGATTTTTTCAAATATAGTGATTCCTCAAATTGTATATGATGAATTTAAATGTAAAATGGGTGAAGATTTACAAAAATCTATAAAAAAATTATTAAAAAATAAGTTCATTATACTAGAAGATTTTGAAGTTGAATCAGATGAATTCCTATTATATAAGAAATTAATTAAGGGTATTGAATGTAAATCACGGGGAAAACTTGAATCTGCGGCAATAACAATTGCAAAATATAATAAGTTAACAATATTATCTAATAGAAATAATGATAATTTCAATGAGTTTAATATTGAATCTGTGCAAATTAGTGATTTTATTATTAATGAATATAATGATAATATTATAACTATCGATGAGGCTCAGTTACTATTGGATAATCTTTCAATAAATTCTAAGAAGTATATGACAATAAATTTTGACCAGTTGCTATTAAAAGAAACTTAAACTGTGGCGATTTATATGAGAATTTGTTTATTTGGTGCTGGAAGCAGAAACATTGACAAGGACTTTCTGGAAGTTGGATATTCTTTAGGTGTTGAAATTGCAAAACATGGACATTGTCTTGTTTTTGGTGGAGGTGCTGAAGGTCTTATGGGTGCTGTTGCCAGGGGAGTTTATGATAATGATGGTGAAATTATTTCTATTTATCCCGAATTGATGAGTGATTTTGAGGACTTATTTGAAGATTATAGTAAATTAATTATTACTAGTGGTATGGATGATAGGAAGAAGGAATTTCTAGAAAATTCTGATTGTATTCTTGTTACTCCTGGTGGTATTGGTACTTTAGATGAATTTTTTGAAGTCTTAACTCTTAAAAAACTTAGATTACATGAAAAGCCCATTATTATTTTTAATTATAATCATTTCTTTGATAAGATGTTGGATATGTTGAATGAAATGATTGATGAAGGTTTTGTTGATTCTGGTAATAATGATCTTTTTGTTGTTACAACAACAGTTCAGGAAACATTGGAATATTTTTTTTAGTATTCTAATTGGAACTATCTTTTTTTTATTGATACTTTTTTTAATTTTAATATTCATATCTATTAATTAGTAAAACTTTTATGGGTTATATTATGAATGAAAATATAGAAATTATTTCAAATCTTGATTCTGTTTTAGTTGAAACTGATCCTGATTTGACGTGTATTCTTGATAATTTTGTGTCTAAACAGGTTTTAAATGAAAGTGTTCTTAGTGATAGGGAGCGTTTAATTGTTATTATTGCTTGTCTTGTCAGTAATCAGTCCTATAATTTATATGAAAAGATGATTATTAAAGCACTTGATATAGGTGTCACACCTATAGAAATAAAAGAAATACTGTACCAATCATTAGCATACATTGGACTATCAAAAACATATGACTTCTTTGAAATCACTAACAGAATATTTAACGAGAAAAAGATTAAATTACCATTACCATCACAAACAACAGTTAAATACGAGGATAGGTTACAGGAAGGATATGAAATTCAAACAAGAAATTTTGGAAAAAAATTCATAGACAATAACATAGAAAACACCCCCGAAGGACAAAAACACATATGGGACTTCATATCATCCTATGCATTCGGAGACTTCTATACACGAACAGGATTATCAGACAATGACAGAGAATTACTGTCATTCACATACATACTCTCATTAAGAGGATGTGAAAATCAATTAAGAATACATGCAAAGGGCAACCTAGAATTAGGAAACAATATAGAAAAATTAGTTAGTGTAATCACAGTATTAATACCATACATCGGCTTTCCAAGAACACATAATGCATTAGCAATACTAAACGAAGTATATAAAGAAACACAAAAAGAAAAAGATTGAATAATTATCATAAATGATAATACATTTCACCATTTTCTTCAGTTTTATTTATTTTTCCTTGACTAACTAGTTGATCAAGTAATCCTTGAACAATAGCTTCAGGAACTGGTAATGGACTTTTTTCTCCTACTAATTTTGTTATATCACTAGCTGATAATTTACCATTTGATAACAAACCAGTAATCATATTTGCATCTACCATAAAATTATCCTCCAAATAAATTATATTAATTTTTATGTTTATACTATTAAAAATATTTTTTGAAAAAAAAATAATAAAAAAGGTTAGAGATTAAACATATTTCATATAACACAATTAATACACATACAATTAATACGGAAGTCCATTATTATAATTATCTATCATTTGATTAGTTTTTATTAATGAGTAAATCCATAATGCTATTGCTATAATAAATGGGAACAATAATGCGAAACCTAAAATCCACATTAATAGATATACTACAAATAATACTATTCCTTCACCCCACTTACCCACATAAGCATAACCTAATCCTACCACTAATATGTTTAAAATTAATCCAACAGCTTTGCTCTTTTGATTTTGAGGCCTGACTTGCTGATTATTATATCCCTGATTAGGATTTTGGTATTGTTGATAGTTAACATTATTTTGTGGAATATTCTGTTGCATATTAGTATTTGTTAACTCATTTTCAGAGTATTTATCAGGAATGTTCTGTACTTCTGCATTAGGGTTATTTTGTTCTTGTACGAAGTTATATCCACAGTTAGTACAGTGATTTGCAATGTCTTCATTATTAGATTTACATTGAGGACATGTTTTCATCATTTCACCTTAGTTATTTAATTCATTGTTACATTTTGAGAAAATATTGCGTTTTCTGGTGTAGTATCTCCAACAGAGTCAGTGATATATACTTCAGCTCTTGTTGGTTCAACATTATTGTTAGTCATAAATGCTTTACCTGATACTTTTATAACTTGATCTTTAGTAGGGTTATTAATATTCCATACCATAACGCTTTTATCTACCACTGCATTATTTGAATCATAGAATATTACATACATTTCAAGGTAGTTAAAATCTTTTTTTGGTGTTACTTCACAATTAACATCATACATAGAATAACCTTGGTTAACTATTTCAATATTTGAAACATTTATATCATTATTGGTGCTGCTTCCAAAATCAAATAGTCCTGCATTTACACTTGATAATCCTATCATGACCGTAAATATCACTAACAAGCCTAATAATATTTTTTTATCCAACTTTAATCCTCCCTTCTTTGATAATTAAAAATTTTAAAATTTTATTATATAAACAGAATGAAATTCTGTTATCACGGTTAGGGAAAATTATAGTTTTTATTATTAACCTATGATATATTAAAAATTATAAAAAAGATTTAAATGCTTTTAAAAATATATTAAGAAAATAAGTAGTAAATAACTAAAATAAGAATAAAATCTAGAATATATTATTCTTATCTTGTGTATTGGCGTATACAAGAGTAATATAAACTAGAAATATTCCTTAATTATGGTATACATTTTTACATGTACGCTTAATAGTTTATTATTTTGTATTAATAAACATAGCGATTTTCTTATTTTATATTATTTACTCTTATACTAAAATTTAGAAGGAAAAAGTTATGATGAATAAATTTAAAGATATAAGAGACTTAAATAATAGAAATTCTGATAGTATTACACTTAACAATGGAAATGATTTGAATAAATCAATTAATATTTTAAAAGTATTTTCACAATGTTAGGGATATTATGATTCAATTATCAGAGAATTTTAAAGAAGGAATTATATCCACTAAATGGATTTTAAAACTTAATAAGGATTCAAGAAAAATCCAATCAAAATCTGGACAAGAAAAAACTTATATAAGTTATTTCACAAGTTTTCCACAAGAATTATACGAATTCTTTAACATTAAGGATGATTCATTATATTTAGTTAAAGAAGAAAATACTTATGGACAAGTTATAGTTACAGATACTAAACCATCATTACCTGTAACTTATATTACTGTAAACTTAATTTATAGACGAAAAAAATCTATTAAAGAAGATAGAATTCCCACTACTTCATTTACATTATCTAAGAAATTTTTTAATAATTTAAATAATGCAGATAAAGTTATTTTCAAATTACATCCAAAAAGTGTAGACAGATACAGAAATAAGTTAGGATTAATTACATTAAAAATCATCTAATATTCAAAAAGATATTTCATAAAAAAAACTATATATGTTAATATAAGAAAATATTAGGTGCAATATAATGAATTGGAAAGAATTATTTGATGAAGACAGATTAGATAGAGGATACAATTACTACATTTCAGATAAAGTTTATGACATTGTTTTAACCGATGATTCAATAACCAGCAAAGTTGAAGGATCTAAATCCAATATCTATGAAGTAAAGATTACATTTAAAGATAATGAAATTGATTCATTATATTGTACCTGCCCATACTGTTATGCTGATTTTAATTGTAAACACATGGTTGCAACACTCTATAAAAAAGAAGAAATTGAACATAATACACGTAATAACATCCTAGATGATAACTTCAACGAATTAACATTATTTTCAGACATATTAAAAAATCTTGATGACACCAAGCTACGTAGATTTGTATATGATAAATATTGTAATGATTCAGAATTTATGGAAGAATTTATCAGCAAGTTTCAGGAAGACTTTAGTCCTGAAGATTTCTATAATTACGAAAGTATGCTGGATAACATTTTTAATATTGACGTAGTTGAATTATATAATGAAAATGGTTTCTATCAAGAAGCTCCTTTTAACCGGTATTTAAAGAGTTTTATTGATGATAAGATCAGTATGCTATATAAAAAAGGAGAATATGGGTATGTGCTACAATTATTATACATTATTTATGATAAAATATCCGATAAGAGTAATGTAGGACAGTATATTGATATAAACAGTATTTTAAGTAGCTGTAATTATTATCTTGAGAAAATTATTGCAGTACAATCAGATAAAGATAATGAAGAAGTTCTTAATTACTTGTTGAATAAGATTTCTTATGATTTTAATGAAGAGATTACACCATTCTTTATAAGCATCTGCTTATCAAACTTTACTAAACAACAATATTATAAACAGTTAGATCATGTTTTAGACAATTTAATGGAAGAAAATAATTTATCCTCCAGTATACTGTTAAACAAGTATCAGCTTATGAAGAAGTTAAATTATCCTACTAAAAATCAAGAAGAATTCTTATATAAATACAGAAATAATGAAGATGTAATGAATTTACTGGTAGAAGAAGAAATAGGTAAACAAAATATTGACAATGCCATATCATTACTATTAGAAAGTAAAGAAATTCATGGAGACACATATTCATTAGAAACTAACCTATTACTATTTGAATTATATAAGATTAAAAATGATAAAATAAATGCTATCGATGAATTAAAAAACATACTCTATGATTATAATATTAAAGACATGTCTTATATAGAAGAATTAAAGAAATTATGCACAACAGAAGAGTGGACTGTTGAAAAAAAAGAATTAATCGAGTTTTATGATGAAACTTATGCGTATGAATTCTTAAATCATTTGTACCTATATGAAAAAGAATATGATAATCTCTTTGAAAACATATTGAATAACTGTCGAATTGAAGTTTTTGAAGAATATAAGAACAGTATTGGTGATAGATATTCGGATAAAATACTTGATGTCTATAAAAAGTTTATTCTAAAAGAAGCTATGAATTCTAAGAATATATCAGGTTATACTTTAATTATTCATTATCTTAATATTATGATTACTTATAAAAATAGTACACCTATCGTTAAAAATGTTATAAGTGTCTTGAAAAATAAATATAAAGAAAGAAAATTATTCATGGAAAAATTAGAGGAATTTGAAATAATTAATTCATTATGAATTTACTAATAGTTCTGGAATGAATATTACTGTTACACCAATTATTACACTTAGTAATACATATATGAAAGCAATCTCTGCATTTCCTGATTTGATAAGATCTCCTGTTTCCAGAGCAAATGTTGAGAATGTTGTGAATCCTCCACAAAGACCTACTTTAAGGAATAATATGAGGTTTTCATCATAGTTTACATTTTGGGTAATGTAAAATGCTATGATTGAAATTAATACTGTTCCAAGTATGTTAATTATGAAAGTATTTATTGGAAATATGCTTGTTTCTTGTATTGGTATTAATCCTATGATATATCTTAGTACGGAACCAATAAAGCCCCCAAGACCAACTGCTAAGCATTCTAGTAACATTACTACCACCTATATATATTATAATTTTATATTTAACTAATTTAATAATAAATTTTAAAAAAATTGTTTAGAACTTATAATAACTTGTTTATTCTAAATCAAATTGTGTTAAAAACTTTGGAATTGCTTCGTTATTGTTTATAGCATTAGTACATTGGTATGTGTCATATAAAACATATAATGCCCAAATTAAAGCAAATATTACAAATATTCTTGAAACATAAATGTTTAAAAATCCCAATACGATAGCAATTACAAAACTAACTATTCCCCTAATAACTAAACCATTATATGCTTGTCCAAGACCAGTAAAGAAAAATGATAAAATCAATGCAATAATTATATTTTTTTGTGCCATTCATAACCCCCACCCTATATGATATAACATATATTTTTTACATGTTTACTAGCTAGAATAATTAAAAAATCAATACATAATTACTAGAAAGTAAACATAACCAATACAAAACATCAACATTTAAGTAATAATAATTATTCAGATATGTACTGAATAATATCATTAATAGTAACTATCGGCATATCATGAACTTTAGAAAACTCGATAATCTCAGGCATTCTAGCCATAGTACCATCAGGATTAGTTATTTCACATAAAACTCCCATTGGTTTAAGACCTGCAAGTTTCATTAATTCTATATTAGCTTCAGTATGACCATCCCTTTCAAGTACTCCACCATTTTTAGCACGTAAGGGGAATACATGACCAGGATGATGTAAATCTTCAGGTTTAGCATCATCATTGGATGCGGCTCTAACAGTTGTTACACGATCAGCAGCTGAAACCCCTGTAGTTACTCCTTCTGCTGCTTCGATTGTAATTGTAAATCCTGTACCATATGTACTTGTATTGTCTTCTACCATTAATGGTAATTCTAGTTCATCTGCCTTTTCTTCTGTCATACATAGACAAACTATTCCACTACCTTCTCTTATTAATAATGCCATTTGTTCATTAGTAACATATTGAGCAGAAAAGAACATATCTCCTTCGTTTTCTCGTGATTCGTCATCGGTTACTATTACACCTTTTTTGTTCTTTATAGCTTCTACTGCAGTTTCTACTCTTTCTTTGTAATTACCTGTTAACATTTCTTCATGTTCCATATTATCTCCTCTATTATCTTTTATTATTTTTTTTAATGAAACAGGGCTAATAAAATAAGAATTAGATATTTTATATTCTCTATCATCCGGACTTTAACCGTCGGTTTTGGATTTTCACCAAATCAGCAAAAAATATTTTCTTTGCACGTGGACTTATAAATAATTTTTTTTACCACCGGTGAGGACTTTCACCTCGCCCTGAGAATTATAACTTTATATATTAATATATCCAATTCTTTATTAATATGTTTTTTTAATATTTTAGTAAATTTAAGTAATTATTAATCTCTAAACAATATTATCATTATTATTTAATTGTTTTAATAAAAAATCCTTATTAATCGCAATATTAATAAACACATAATACATCCATATATTGAAATATGATAAAAAGTTCAAAAAAAATATTTTATATTAACTATTAGCATTAATTGTAATAAACTCTTTCGAAAGCATATGACTATTAGAATTAATTAAATACTATTTAGATAAATATAATTATATCAAAAAGCATTATTATAAAAAAAAGTTGTTAGTTGATAATTATGAAAAAAATACATAAATTATTAATTATTACATTTGTATTACTTATCATTATTATTAGTGGACTATACATAAATAACAAAAATCATGAAAATCAACATAAAAAGGATTATAATACAACTGAATTAACACAAAAGTTATCAATAAATATGAATAACTGGAAATATGATTCTGAGAATGACATTTATTATCAATTAGGTCTTGTTTATTGCACAAACCCCGAAACAAGTGAACATGAAAGTTTAGCAATATATGTTCCAGGCAAATACTTCAATGCAACAGACAATAAAAACGGCACCTATACTTGTAAAGTAACAGATGAAAAAATTGGAAACTTCACTGCAAAAAATGCACCATTACTAATGCCAATCCACACTGGAGGATATACTGAACGTAAATCACCAGATACTTATAGTGGAGAGGAAGCTGCAAATTATACAAGTAACGGTATGATCTATGTATATCCTGGTTGTAGAGGAAAACAAAATAACATCACATACAATGGAGGTGCACCATGGGGAGTTACGGACTTAAAGGCTGCAATAAGGTATTTACGATTTAATAATGACACACTACCAGGTAACACTGATAACCTATTTACTTTTGGTCATAGCGGAGGAGGTGGACAGAGTGCATTATTAGGCACTACTGGAGACAGTGAATTATATTATCCTTATCTTGAAAGTATTGGAGCAGCTATGGTTGATAAAGAAGGAAAAAGTATATCAGATAATGTGACTGGTTCAATGTGCTGGTGTCCTATAACTAGTTTCGATTCTGCAGATTTCTCATATGAATGGAATATAGGTCAATACTCGGATAATGGTGTTAGAGAAGACAATTCTTGGACTTCTAGCTTATCTGATGATTTAGCCATTGAATATGCAAATTATATTAATAATCTGAATTTAAAAGATTCTAATGGAAAAGAATTAAAATTAGAAAAATCAAGTACCGGTATTTATAATAATGGTACTTATTATGATTATATTAAATCAGTAATTGAAGATTCATTAAATAATTTCTTAAAGGATACAGAATTCCCATATACTTCTAACAGTACTGGAGAAATTAAAACTTATAATAATGCTCAGGAGTATGTGGATTCTTTAAATAATAAAATTTATTGGGTTGACTACTATGCAGAGAATAATACCGTTGAAGTTGATAATATTGAAGGTTTTGTAAAAACATTTAAAAAGCCTACAAAGAGAATTGGAGCATTTGATAATGTGAATCGTAATCAATCACAGAATGACTTATTCGGTATTAACAATTCTGATTCATTACATTTTAATAAAGTATTTGCTGATTTATTAGAAAATAATAGTGATAAATATTCATCTTATGAAGATTTTAACAGAACAATTATAGATGATTATAAAAATGACTTATCAAAGGTTGATGCTTTAAATAATAGTATTCAGACACGCGTTAACATGTATAATCCCATGTATTTTATCTGTGAAGGTTATGATGGTTATCAATCTTCTAAAGTTGCTAAGTATTGGAGGATAATATCAGGTATTGAACAAGGAAATACAGCTTTAACTACTGAGGCTGATCTTGCTTTAGTTTTAAATCAGACTAGTGGTGTTGAAAGTGTTGTCTTTGAAACTGTTTGGGGTCAAGGTCATACTACTGCTGAAAGAAAGGGTAACAGTACTGGTAATTTAATTAGCTGGATAAATGAATGTTTAACATAAGTTATCGAATTTATTGGGTCATAGAAGAAATAATATTTTTTCATCATTTTTTTCTATGAAACATAAATCCCCATAAAAAAAAGTATTTTTTGAAGATAAATTATTATTTATCTTCCAGTTCTCTTTCTAATTTACTGTAAATAGAATTTTTATCAATCTCTTTTTGTCTTTCTTCCTCAAGTTCTGGTGGAAGAATTAAGTCTATCATACATTTTGGACATTTTAAGTTAGCTGATGCCGGATCATATCCACAGTCACATGTTTCAGCTTCAGTATGGTCAAATTCATATCCACATATATCACATTTAATTTTCATGTTAAACACCTTATAATATATTTATAATGTATTAGTTTTTAAATCTTCCTTTAATAGAAATATAAAATATCAGTAAAAACATATAATATCTAAAAGGAAAGTGTGTATTAATGTTAAAAAAGTTAGGCTTTGGATTAATGAGATTACCCGTATTAAACGATAAAATAGAACTTATTGATGTGGATAAAGTAAAGGAAATGATAGATTATTATATGAGTAAAGGATTTAACTATTTTGATACTGCTCATGTATATCATAAGGGCAGCAGTGAATTAATAGTTAAAGAAGTATTAACCGAGAGGTATCCGCGTGAATCATTCATATTAACAAGTAAACTGCCAATTTTTAATCTGGAAAAAGAAGAGGATATGGAAGAAATTTTTAATGAACAATTAGAAAAGTGTGGAGTAGACTATTTTGATTATTATCTGTTACATAATGTAAGTAGTAAGCATAAGGATAAATTTACTCGCATAGATTCTTTTAAATTCATAAATGAAAAGAAGGAAGAAGGAAAAATTAAGCACATAGGCATATCCTGTCATGACAGTCCGGAGTTTCTAGAGGAAATATTAGTTAATCACCCCGAAATAGAGGTTGTGCAGTTACAAATTAACTATTTGGACTGGAATAATAAGGTTATCAATGCAAAAGAATGTTACAATGTAGCATGTAAATATGCAAAGAAAGTTATTATCATGGAAGGATTAAAAGGAGGTTCTTTACTGAACTTGCCAAGTGAAGCTCAAAAGATGCTAAATGATTATGATACTAGTAATAGTCCCCTGGAATGGTGTTTCAGATTTAATTATTCCTTAGATAATATACTGGTAGTGTTAAGTGGAATGAATAGCCTGGAGGAGGTAAAAGAAAACATAGCAATACATGACAGTTTCAAAAAGCTCATTCACGAAGATTATGATTTATTAGAAAAAGTTGTTATAAAAATATCTGATAATAAGAATATTAACTGCACATCCTGTAATTACTGTACAGATTATTGTCCAAAGGGTATACGCATCCCCCAATTCTTTGAATTATATAATTCACAGCATCTTCTTGATAATAATCATTCACTGGGCATGTACTATAGAAACTTAGTATCAGCTGATAATATATATGCATCTGATTGTATTGAATGTAATTCATGTGTAGACTACTGTCCACAACATATTAATATACCTGAAATGTTAAAAATAGTTGCTAAATTCTATGAGTAACATTATTTAAATATTTTCTTTATATCGAGTACTGGGGTGTTATTAAGCATATCAACACCATTAAATGTAATTATGTTATCCTTTACATCTTTAATTTTAATGGTGGATACTCCTATAGGGTTTGGTCTGTTTGGTGCATGTGTAGAGAATAGTCCTGTTATTGGTCCAGTACCCCTAATCCTGACTTTTTGTTTAAATCCTTCTGATTTATGGAAATAGAATATGATCATATATTCTTCATCTTTTTTAATATCGGACATACTTTCCAGGTATTTCTCGTCTACTATTAGTTCTGCTGTTTTATCATATGATTCCGTGCTGCTTTTGGGCATTTGATTAACATCTTCATATTCTGAATGAATATAACCGATAGGTTCGAATAGTATTTTATTCATCATTATCCCCTCCATTATTCCATTTCTATTCCTGTTTTTATGAGTATTTCCTTTGTTTCTTTTAATACTTTAGAGTATACTATGTGAATATTATTGAATAATTTTATATCATTGATTGTGGTTAAGCCATAGTATATGTCTGATAAGTCTTCATAGATACTTTGTAGTTCTTCGTTAGTTAGTGTTTCATCTGGTTGTTCAAGGTATTCTTCTAGATTTGTTAATGAATCAACTATTTCTCCTGCTATGTTTCCATCTATGGATAAGTTTTCGTTATGACAGTAGTCTAGGAATGTGTCACAGTATTTTATCATGAATTTTATATTATCATATATTTCTAGGTTGTTTAATGTGTTTTCCATTTTAGATCACTTAAAAAGGGAGGATGGGGGTGGAGTTTTATTGAAATATGTTTTAACTAAATATTTCATTTGTTGCATCAGCTGCATCATCAAATTCTTCGGATACTTTTTTCATATATCCTGGAATATCTAATCTTTGTGGACATTGATGTATGCATACATCACATTCTACGCAGTCTCTTGCTCGTCCATAATTTTTTTCTATATATGTGAGGTATAGGTTTAATTGTTGTGAAAATCCCTGCCATTTTGTTTGTTTTTCTGCATTGTATAATTCAAAGTATTTGGATATGTATATGTTTTGTGGACATGTTTCCAGACAATAATTACATGATGTGCATGGTATTTCTATTGCTGAATGTATTATATCTGCTACTTTTTCGAGTATTTCCTCTTCTTCCTTGTTTATTGGCTGATAATCGTTCATTGATTCTATGTTTTCTTTCATTTGTTCTATGTTGTTCATTCCACATAGTACCATGACTACATCTTGTAGTCCTGCACAGAATCGTAGTGCCCATGAACTTGGTTTTGTTTCAGGGTTATATTCTTTCATTAGTTTTTCTGCTTCTTCTGGTATTTTTGCTAATCCTCCACCACGTATAGGTTCCATGACTATTATTGGTTTGTTATATTTTCGTGCAATTTCGTAGCATTTTTTTGCTTGTATTGCTTTGTCTTCCCAGTCAAGGTAGTTGATTTGTAGTTGTACAAAGTCTATTTCTGGGTGTTGTTCTAATATTTTTTCGAGGTATTTTGGTTCGTCATGTAGGGATATTCCTATTTGTTTTACTAGTCCTTCTTTCTTTTTTTGTTTTAAGAAGCCGAATGAGTCTACTTTGGTGAATGCATATTCATTCCATGAGCATACGTTATGTAGCATGTAGTAATCGAAGTATTCTACTCCACATCTTTCGAGTTGTTCTTCAAAGTAGGGTTGCATATCCTTTTCTTCGTGTATAAAGAAGATTGGTAATTTGTCTGCTATTTTAAATGATTCTCTTGGATATCTATCTACTACTGCTTTTTTTAGTGCTGTTTCGCTTAATCCGTTATGGTAGGGGTATGCAGTATCGAAATAGTTGTATCCATTTTCCATGTAAATATCTACCATTTGATTTAATTGTTCTTGATCTATATTTTCTGGATTATCATCTGTTTGTGGTAATCTCATTAATCCGAATCCCAATTTTTTCATTTTTTACCACTCCTTTAATAGAACTATTCTATTTGTTACTCTTATTATTTTATTGATTAGTTAAATATCTTTCTATAATTTAGTTTAATCAATGCTTTTGTATTTGGAGTGATAATGTTTTAGATGGGTTATTTTTTTTAATGTGCTGTTAAAATTAGTTTTATTGTTATATATGGGGGTTGTTATGTTTGTTAAAAATATTTTTTGAATATTGTTTAGTTTTTTTTCAAAAAAAAAGTAAAAATAGAAATTATAATAAGAATAATATTAGTATTATAATAATAATTAAAATTATTGCTGCTATTAGGATTGTTGAATTACCAGAACTGGATTCTTTTTTAACTACTTCATTTTTGTTAATTGATTCCTTTGTTTCATTAACTGTAGCTTTTGCATCATCGACTGTAGCTTTTGCATCGTCTACTGTTGTTTTTGCATTGTTAACTGTTTCTTCAACATCTTTTTGAACAGTTTCTTTTACTGTTTCTTCTACATTATTCTTAATTTCTTCTTTTATTTCACTATTTTTTGTTCCGCTTTCACTTCCTTCAATGAAACCTTCTTCTCTTAAAGATTGAGTGAATGATGGTTCAGGGCTCATAATAACACCTCTATAGATAATCAAATAAGATTTTTCCTTATATTTAATTATTTGTAGTGGTATATAATAAGTGTTTCTAAATTTTATAAATTGTAAAAACATATATTAAACAATTTCAATTATTGATTATATTTTATTAAATTATATCAATCATTATAAATAATGATAAATTTTTAATAATAAATATGATTAATAATTACAATTTAAATAATAAACTATTCTTTATATTCAATAAATATATTATTAAAAGTATATACTATCAATATAATTTAACAATTCTTAAGAAAAGATATAATCATTCATACAATCCATTAAATAATATACAATAACTGATAAAACAATATCTCCCTAATATAAACATCAAAAAGAGAAATAAAGTTAAATAGAATATCTTCGTAAATATTCATCCACAAAAATATTATATTCAATTTCTCTATTAACATCATCTATATCATCATATTCTAACGATTTTTTTAAATAAAATTTAACCAAATCCTCATTATTCTTTAAAGAAGGTATCATAATAGAATTAAATGCTTTATAATAAATATCTTCTATATCATTTTGATAATATAATCTTTTAATTTCAGGAAATTCCGTTAAAACATTAACACTTATAGGCTTATTAGTCTTCCTATGATTCTTAGAATTTATCCAATAATTAATATCAATAATGAATAGCATAGTAAATAATACTAAGAATTCCTCCTGATCTAAATCAGAACTGTTTATTTTATGTCGGATAAGGTCATGATACTTATAATAATTATCTGTTTCTAATGCAATTTCTTTAATATATTCAATAAATTCTCGATTTAACTCATCATATGATTTGTCCTTGTTTTTATTATAAAAATCATAGTATTCATAGAAAGTGAATTCTGATAAGTTTTCCAGGTAATTTTCCAGGTAATCCTGATTTACTATGTATTCGTTTCCTTTTTTTGTCAGAACATATTTTACTCCAAAGATATCTTTTGGACTTATATTTTTCTCTATTCGATAAATTAAGTCATCTTTATCTCCATCAATATCATAATTATGTTCGGATAATATTTTTTTTAAATACCTGTCCGGCAAGTAATCCTCTAATAATTTAATATAATACTGGTAATCATTCATTTCTTGTATTAAATTATTTTTTAATGCATAATGTAATGTACTGCCTTCTTGTATATTATTTAGCAAGTCATAATTATATATTTCAAAATATAATATTTCATTGATATCCTTTAAAAACTGGTAAGTGGATATGATATTCTGTATAGTGTATACTTCATCTTCATCATAGGATGTGTAGTCTAGTTCTTCTTTAAGGATATTTGATATTTTCTGCTGTTTATTGTTTATAGTTTCTTTTAATGTTAATCTGGGAGGTAATGTGGTTAACATCATTTTTTCAGTTATTTTCTCTATCAGATCCTGGGGTTGATTGTCTAATAAGAGATTGTATCCGCATTTACTGCAAACTTCCTCCATTAATGAGATGTTATTTGAACAGTATGGACATTTGTCTTCTGTTGCTGGTTTACTGGTGTAATGTTCTAGTTGGGAATCGGTTTGATTGTATGTTTCAAGTAAGTATAATGTTCGTATAACCATTGATTTTGGTATGATTTCATTATTTTTTAATGCGTTGTTTACTTTGTTTCTTATGATGAATCCATCTTCTATTGATAGGTTGTGTTCTTCTAGTTTTTCCTGGAATATTGGGTTTAAGTTATTTTCTGTTCCTAATATGTCATTAATATCAAGATATTCATCTATTCTTTTTCTTACATTTTCGAGGAAGGTTATGTCTTCATCGTTTATGTTTAGTATTCTTTCTTTTAAATTTTCTATATATGTTTCATCTACATTTTTTAATAAATTGTAGTATCTCTCGTTTTTTGAATCAGTTAAGCGTGCTTTTATGATGTATGCTTTGTTCTTTTTTATGTCATTTAAGTTATTTATTTCAATGAATACACAAGAGTTTATGTTTAGATCATAGAAATCTGTTGGTACTTTTTCGTCTTTTATGTAATTATTTTCGTATTTGATTGTTAATTGTTTGTTGGTGTATATTTTTTTGTCTTCTACTATGAAATCTATGTAGCTTAATACTATGTTATTTTTGAGTTTTTTTGCTAGTTTGTATTTTAGTAGTAAGTCTATGATTGTTCTGTTTGGATTTTTTATTGCTATTGTCATGTTTGGTTGTGTTAGTAGGTTTAATAGTGTTTCATGGAATATGCCGTTATGTCTGTATTCTGGTAATATGTATACTTCGTTTATGCATAATGTTCGTATTGTGTTATTATTTACTTCTATGCTTAGTATTCCTATTACTTTGTTGTCGTATAGTAATTCTTGTAGTATGTCGTATTCTTCGTATTCTATTTTGTATTCTTCATATTTCATTGCTTGTGTTATGTAGGGGTATTCTTGTTTTATGAAGTTTGTTAATGTTTCTTTGTTGTCTGGGTTTTTTATTATTTTAAAATCTGTTTCTTCTCTTGTTTTATATTCGGGGTTCATAAGTTTTATTTGTTACCTCGTATTTTATTCAGAGTTCATAATTTTTACTTTGAAAGTAATACTCTGATAATTATAATTATGAATAATTAAGTATATAAATATTACCAAAATGATAAATAAAAATAAAAAAAAGATATACAAACATATAAGCAAAGTCAAAATTAATAAATATATGTTAAACAATACTTTTATCTGTTAAATATAATAATATTAAAAAATAATAGATTAATAGGAATGAAAAAAAATGTTAATAAAAATAATTAAATTTAAAATTAGAATTTTCAACAATCTTATTAATAGCCTTTTACAAGGATTCACAAAACATGACCTGGACGAAAAATCAATAATATTTCTAGCAAAAAGGACAAAACACCTATTAAGCTTCACACAAAAAACACTAATCAAACTATTATTCCAATTCTTCAAATCAGTCACATACCTTAACGATAAAATAATCAAAGATTTCTTTGACATAAACCAGATGATAGACAACATATTCAAACAAATCAACGAATCATTAAACAACTTACTAATCCAAAAATTTGATGAAAATAGACAAAAAGATATAGATGACATTATAACAAATTTGACATTTCTACAGAAAATTATCAACGCATTAAGTTCACTATTCCTTTCAGTAATAAAATTTCAATCAGACATCATAAAAGAAGAAGAATTTAAAAACGATTACCAAGAATTCAAAGAAACAATAAACATCAACAAAAATAAAATAAAAAGTAATTAAAAAATAATACAAAGCATTAAAAAAGCAAAAACAAAAGTTAAATGTCCTAAAACAAATAACCTCCTAAAACCATCCACCCCACGAACATCCATCCCCCAAATACCACTTAACTTATCAGGGAAACAATGAGTTAAAACAGTTATCACCAAAGAAGCAAATACCAGAAACAAACTTACAATAAAAAAATCATTACCAATCAAATAAAAACAACATGAAAACATAAATGGCAATAATAAAATATTCAAACCATTAGCATTTCTTGAAACATCAAAATAACTTATAAAATCTTTTTCTTCAGAGGCAAAACTATTAAAATTCCTCATCCAATTAAGCAAGGCATTCTTATCCTTTGATAAAACAGACTCTTCAAATACATTCTGTCTCATTTTTAACACTAAGGCATAAACAATCAATGTCAAAGCTAAAAAGATAATAGTTAATAATATTAAGCCCACAATATTATGATCCAATAATAAGTTATAATTATCATCAATACTCAATATTATAGCCATAATAATTAAAAGCATGACACCTATGGATAAATAGATTTGTATAAACGATTTAATATCCTCATTCTTGTCCTCTTGAATATATTCAAGAGCCTTAACCCTACAACTTTTCATTACAAACACATACTAAAATAAATGATTATAAATCCCTAAGTAATAATTTTTACCTACTTATTTATATATCAGTTATTACTAAAAAGGATTATTATTACACAACACAGACAAATTAATAAATAAAAAATACACTAAAAAAACCTGGTTTAAAAAAAAATAGTAAACATAAAAAAAAGAATAGAGTAAAATAAAAAAAAATATTCAAACCATGTAGTATCCACATGAAAAATTATCCAACAAATAAACTTACCACAAATAAATTATTATCAGAACACTAATACATGTAGTAATCAAACCCGCTTCAGGACCAAAACTACCACCATTAACTATATTAGGAGCAGCTTGACTAAAATGAAGTAAAGAACTCATATTAAGACCACTAACATTAAAACCAAAAAGATAACCTTGAGTAAAATTCCAAGCAGAATGAAAAGCACCACAAATCCAAATATTATCAAATTTTAAAAACAATAATGATAATAAAACACCAATCAACAAAATATTAACCAATGCAACAATATTAAAACCATTATTACCAACATGCCCCACTACAAAAAATAAAGTAGAAACCACAATAGCAGTAAACACACTATAATTTTTTGAAAATAATGGAATAATCCAACCCCTAGTAAAAATCTCTTCCCCAAACGGCTGAATAATAAACACTATAATATATGGAATAGCCAGATACAAAGATGAAAAATCAAATCCCATAAAAGTATATTGACCCAAAATCATACCAATAAAAACTACTAGCACAAACATTACAAAGCCAATAACAAATCCTTTCAATAAATTAGATCCAATATTTTCACGACTAAAACCTAAACTCCTTAAGCTACGTTTTTCAATCTTTGTAACTGCAAAAATGGTAAAAATAATTGAAACAATAAAACCACCCAATGATAACAGTAAATAAGAATCAGTGTTCTCAGGAATACCCAATGTTATTACATACATGAATAATCCAGTAATAAGTATCATTGCCACATATAAAAGAATAAAAAGTAACGTCTCTGTTAATGCAGACCGATTAGTCTCAGCTAAAGTGGCCTCTTTAAGAGTTTCTGATGTTTTCTTAAAATATTCCAAATTATTAAAAATATATATTCCCTCCCATAAACCAATATATTTTAAAAATCTACACTTAATGATTAATTTGTAGTTAAAAATATTAATATATTCACCCATAATGTATATTAACATCAAATATTAATGGTATAAAGTATGAACATTAAAAGTCTGAAAAACAAGATAATACAAGGACACCGAATAACTAAAGAAGAAGCATTAACTTTAATAAATGCACCATTAAATGAGTTATGTCAAGCAGCTAATGAAATAAGACAACATTTCTGTGGAAACAGGTTTGATGCATGTACAATAATTAATATTAAAAGTGGCAAATGCAGTGAAAACTGTGTATTTTGTGCACAATCAATACATTATGATACAAAAATAGAAGAATACAATCTTATGGATAAGAATAAACTTAAACAGGAAACATTAAACTTATATAATCATGGGTTTAAAAGAATCAGTTACGTATCATCAGGTCGTAAAATATCTTCTTCTGAGTTTAATGTTATTATTGAAGTTATCCGTGAATTACGAACATTGCAAAATGACATTAATATTTGTGTATCACTTGGATTGTTAAGTTCAGATGAAATAAGAAAGTTAAATGAAGTTGGTGCTACGCGTGTTCATTGTAATCTAGAAAGTTCTGAAAAGTATTTTCCCCATGTATGTTCTACTCATTCATATAGTGATAAAATTGATACACTTGAAAAGATTAATGATACTCGTCTTTTAGCGTGTAGTGGTGGTATTTTTGGTTTGGGTGAAAGTTTTGAGGACCGAGTTGATCTTGCATTTACTTTACGTGATTTAAATATTCGTTCTATTCCTATTAATGTTTTAAATCCTATTCCTGGTACACTTGTGGGTAGTAATGATGTGTTGGATAATGATGAGGTTTGTCGTATTATTGCAATTTTTCGTTTCATTAATCCGTCTTCTTTTATCCGTATGGCTGGTGGTAGGAGTTTGTTAGTTGATCATGGAAGATGTGCTTTTATGTCTGGTAGTAATTCTGCTATACTTGGTAATATGCTTACTACTTTGGGTGTTTCTTTTGATGAAGATTTGGATATGATTAGGGGGTTGGGTTTTCAAATTTGTTTTGATATCATATAGTAATACTTAATACTTTTTATTGTCTATTGTATGATTATTTATTTGTATTACTCAATTTTTTGATGTTTTTCAGAAAATCTTATTAAAATAGTATTTTGAACTTATATGATGTATATGTAATGTTGTATTTTTACTATTTTAGTATGGTTTTTCGGCACTTTTTTCTGCTCAAAAAATTATGATTTTACTTCGTTATATCGGTGTATAGCGAAGTAAAAAAAAATACCCCAAAAACAATGAAAAACAAGAAGATAAAATTCATAAATGTAAAAAAAATAATAAAAACTTTCCAATAGAAATAATTATCTTAAGCAACCAATAGAAATAATCTTCACACCATCACTCCTAGTATAAGCAAATTCACCAGCAGTAATAATTGCTAAAAAACTAGGTTTTATCATACCATTTTCTTCATGCTTCTTACTATTAAGTCATTAATTTTTAATAAATTATGAGCACCCTTTTCTTCTTCTTTGCTACCTAATTTAAATTCAATTAAACCATATCTTCCATCCCTTAAATGCAACACACAATCAACTTCTAAACCAAACCTATCCTTATAATAAGAAACAACACCATTTGAAGGACTAGAATATACAATTAAATCTCTAATACATAAGTTTTCAAAGATAAAACCAAAAGTATTCAAATCATTCTCCAAAGAATGAGGATCCAAATTTTGTGCTGCAACAGCAATAGATGGATCTATAAACAATTTTTTCGTATTAGAACGAATTGATGTTTTAGAACGAATATTAGGAGTCCAGGCATCAATATTATCAATAACAAATAATCTTTTTAATGAATCAACATAAGAATAATATGTTTGTAATGATATATCCTCAAAATTTGTTTTAATATCAGCTAATATTGTTGTATCCTTAACATTAGTACCAATATTCCTTGCATACGATCTTAACAAATTAATAACTCTTTTAGAATCTCTTTTAACACCATCTACTCTTGAAACATCAGTATTACAAATATTATCCAAATAGGAATATACTATAGATAATTTGGCAAGTTCTGTTTTTTTTCTTAAACTTGCAGGCCAACCTCCCTACATGCAGCAAATATTAATTGTTCTATAGTTAAATCTGATTTAATACCATCAATATCTAATTCGGGATTATCAAATAAATCCATAATTGATATTTTTCCATTTGATTCTCCACTTTCATATAAACTCATTGGTCTCATAATTAATCTATGAATTCTTCCTGCTCCTGAATGCATTTTTTCAGATTCATCAATTACTGTAGAACCAGTTAGTATATATAATCCATCTTCATTAATTTCATCTACACTATTTCTAACTGTATCCCATATAATAGGTGCTTCTTGCCATTCATCAATTAATCGTGGTTTTTCACCTTCTAATAATTTGGATGGTCTGATTTCTGCCCATTGTAAATATAATGTTGATTTATCTCTATCCTGTAATTTAATCATACTTTTAGAATGTTGTTCCGCAGTTGTTGTTTTTCCACACCACTTTGGTCCAACAATTAATATAGCACCTATAACATCCAGATAGAAGTCTATTTCCTATCTATTAATCGTTTCATGTATTCCATTTTAACACTTCATCATTTCTATTTATATTTTTTGTAGTAATTCATTTATATTTTTTGTAGCAATTCATTTATATTTTTTGTAGCAATTCATTTATATTTTTTGTAGCAATTCATTTAATTTTTTGTAGCAATTCATTTGTATTTTTTGTAGTGATTTCTTTTTTGTTCTGGAGTGTGTTTTTTCATGTGTTTCATGTATATGTTTTGATGTATTTTTCTATTTTTTGTTTAATTCATAAATTTTTAATTTAAAAAGTTACATAAATATTATTAAAAAGTAGGAGCTTGTTGTTTATGAAAGATTTATTTGATGAGACTAATCTTGGTGACTTGAAATTACAAAGTCGTGTTGTTCGAACTGGTTTATGGGAGTCAGAGACTAAGAATAATAAAATTACATCTGATGTATATGATAGGTATGAAAGTATTGCTAAAAGTGGTGTTGGCTTAATTACTAGTGAGTTAATTTCATTGTATCCTAAGAATAAGTTTAATGAGTATGCTCATAAACTTTATGATCCTAATTTTATTGGTGATTTTAGACGAATTACTGATATGGTTCATTCTTATAATGTTCCTATTCTTGCTCAGCTGGAGTTTGTGCAATTTAATCGTGGCATTGATATGAATGTTTCTGTTAATGATTTAACTTTGGATGATATTCGTAAAATTCAAACTGATTTAATTATTGCTGCTAAAAAGTTATCTTTTGCTGGTTTTGATGGTATTCAGTTAGCTTTGGGTAATAATTTCTTTTTAAGTAAGTTTATTAATCCTTATTATAATCAGAGAGATGATGATTTTGGTGGGGATACTTTTGCTAGGTTGAGAATTGTTTTGGAAAGTATTAAGGTTATTAAGGATAATTTTGATTTGCATATTAATTGTAGGGTTAATGCTTATGATGGCCGTAAGGGTGGAATTGATAAAGAGGAAAGTATTAAGATATGTGAATTGTTAGAAGAGTATGGTGCTGATAGTATTCAAGTGACTAAGCCGTTATCTCCTTTGTATTTTACTAAAGATGAGGAGAATAATGAGTTAATTGATTATGCTGTTGAGTTAAAGAAGAGGATTAATTTGCCTGTTATTGTTGGTGGTGGCTTTGATAGTTTGGATAAAATTAATAATGTTTTGAATGGGGATGATATTGATTTTGTTTCAATGTATAGGCCTTTTGTTGCTCAGGCGGATTTTTTAGTTGATTGGAAAAAAAATAAGAATGGTGTTTCTAGATGTAAACTGTGTAATAATTGTTACAGAGTTAAATCCAGTAATTGTTTTCATTTTAAATAAATTTTACTGCTGTTCCATAGCAATGTACTTCGGAGGAGTTTTCTACTATGCTGCTGGTATCGTATCGTACCATTATTATTGCATCTGCTCCTAATTGTTGTGCTTCTTCAATCATTCGATCGGTTGCTACACTTCTTGATTCTATCATCATGTCTGTGTATGCTTTTAGTTCTCCTCCTTTTATGTTTCGTAGTCCTTGTGTGAAGTCTCTTAAGAAGTTTTTGGATTGTATGTTGTTTCCGTGTACTAGGCCTATTATTTCATAGTTTTTTCCTGGTATGTTTTCTGTTGTTGTAATTATCATTTTTTTTCTTCACCTGTTTTTTTTGATAAATACTGTTTGTTTTTTTATTTATGAAGTTATTTTGGTTGTTTTAGAATAAGTCGTTGTATGCTGCTTCTATGTCTTGTGATTTTAGGGTTTTTCTTCCTTCTTTTTTTGCATTTTCTAGTGCGAGTATTGTTATGTCTTGTGATATGTCTTCTAGGTAGTCTGATAGTGCTTCTTCTGCACTTTTACTTACTCTTTTTGCTCCGCCTTTTTTTATAATTCTTCCTAATGGTGTTAATGGTAATTTGGTCATATGTTCACTCTTTTTTTTGKTTTTTTTTATAATTTTTTTGTGAATATCAGTTTTTATAGATATATTAATTGTTATTTATATCTTTAGAAGTATATATATTTTTATAATTACAAGTTAATCATCTGCAAATACAAATAACAAGCACTCAAAGCATTATACTAAAACAAAAAAATAATAATAAGCAGATACAAATACATATAAAGGATAATAAACCTATAAATAATTATACAATACACGGAGGGGCATATTAATTATGAGGAAAAGAGTTTATCTCATAATATTTCTCATAATTTTATTAACAGTTACTGCTTTCACAGCCATAACTATTCAAGACAACAAGATAAATGAAAAAATCAATAATGTTAAAGCAATAGTGGGACTAGAAACAAAAGATAACTATGAACCAGAAGACAGATCTGAAGTTGTAACTATAGAAGTTAATAATTATGATGAATTAAAGAAAGAAATAGAAAAAACATCAAAAAAAGAGAATAAATCCTACATATTTAACCTAAATGATGGAGATTATAATATAACAGACACCATTACCTGCGGAAATTATCATAATGATGCTCAATACACAATAAATGGTAATAATCATATAATAGATGGAAATAATAAACAACAATTCATGAAAGCATACTCTAATCTTAAAATAAAAGACTTAACCGTTCAAAATACAGTACCAGTAAATACTAATTCATCAAGTGGAATTACCATGATAACTGCATCAGAATTATATATGAAAAATTGTAGTTTTATCAACAATTACGGAAAAAACAAGGGTAGTGCAGTAACAAATAGAGGTACTGGCCATATCATAGGATGCACATTCATAAATAATACAGTTGATGAACTTGGTGGTGCTATCTGGAGTAATGGAGAATTTGGTGGATCAATAACAATTAAAGACTGCATATTTAAAGAAAATATAGCAAATACAAACAAATAATGATAAAACCTCAATAGTATACATGGTATCCTATGGAAATAACACTATCGAAAATAACCAGTTTATAAACAATACAGGACGCTGCATACATTCATTCAACCAGACAAATACTCGCATAATTAACAACAAATTTATAGACAACCATATGGACGAAGAAGGAGTAATACGAGGAGGATTAATAGATAATTACGAAGCAGACATTCAAATCTCCGGAAACGAATTCATCAATGATACAACAAAAGGTGAATTAAGAGGTGGAATATTATATCATGAAATAGGAAACATGGAATTCACAGATAATAAAGTTGAAAATATTAACATCAACCCTGATCCTACATCCATATCCACTTGTAGTAAGGGTGGAGTAATATTTAATCGTAATGCCACAGTTAAAATAGAGAATAATGAATTCAATAATGTACTCATTGGTAATTATTCACGTGGTGGGGTCATATACAATAATCTTGGAAATATATCAATAAAAGATAATAAATTCAACAATAGTATTGAGGGAAATCATTTACGTGGATTAATAGTATTTAATGATGTGAATGGTGTTCTAAGTGTAGGTAATAATACATTAAATACTAGTTATGATGGTAGTTTACATTCAAAGTATGATGATGAAAACTTTTATAATTCTGATGTGCCGAATGAAGAGGGAAATGGTATAAAAGGTGTAACAAATTTCATTTAATCACATTTTCCTTAACTTTTTTTAAATTATTTTCCTTATCATCAATTATGTACTAAAAGCTAACCTATTTATCTTATCAGAGTACATATTATTATTTAACTAATAATAAAATTTTTTTAGTTGAGTGATAACATGAGTATTATAATCAATGCTAATAATATGGAGGAATATAATCAAAATCTGAATTATTACCAGATGAATGGATTTAAAATAGATAATTCTTCTTCAGCTCAATATCAAACAAGACTAATTAAAAAGAATTTTGGTCCTATAATAGTACATGTATTATTACTTGTGTCATTAATTGGGGCAATAACTTTTCTAACAGGATTAGTAGTTGATGTTTTAAGAATCACAGATTTAGTGCTACCATTAAATCTTTTCAGTATTCTTCTTGCTATTAGATATTTACAGTATATAGGCATTTTCTTAATAATTCTTGCAATCATAATGGCATTAATTATTGTTTATTATTATGTAAGTAAGCCTTATGATGTTCTTATAAGATTTAATCAGAACTTAAATAATAATATGAATTATAATAATAATTTCAACAATATTAATAGGGGTAATTTAAATGGATAGTATTGGTGGAGATAGTAATTATGGTTTAAAACTGTTACTTGGAACAATAATTGGCGTAATTATCCTATTATTTCTAGTACCATTAGGAGCTAATATAATTGCTTCACAGGAAGTTTCCAGTGCAGCTAATGATGCATTTAATGCGGTGGATTCACAGCATGGCACTCCACAGTTAATAATTCCAATTAATGCAACCAGTTTTATTGGAATAATAGATGTGAATATTACGGATAATTCATCCAATAATTATACTAATATAATTAATGAAATGCAAAATAACTCGACCCATAATAATACAAACAATACAAACAATACAATTAATAACAATACTATTATCAACAACACAGATAATAACGATACAAACACCATACCAGTTAATGAAAACAATAATACCGAAAATACAGCTCCAGTTGAAAAAGCAACTAGTGATGTAAGTAATATGAAAATATTATCCGGAACTATAAGTACTGGTAGTGGAACGAAGGATAAAAGTGTTTGTACAGTATATGTAGGTTCTGAATATGCCGGTGAAAACGTTAAAATGAGTACATTGTACAGTCGTGATGGCAGTAACTTAAACAGTGGTCGGCTAGTTGCTAAAACTGTTGATTCATCAGGATATATTACATTACCTGCTGCAGATAGTTATGAATTGTATCCAAGTAATTGTATAGTTACAATATATGATTCTCAGGGAAATGAGCTTGATTCTAGGTCTGTTAGTCTTGAACCATCAAGTGGTACCCAATCATTCTAACCCCCCACATATTTTTTCCCATTTTTCTTATTTTATTGTGTTTCTTATTGTTTCTATGAAACTTTGCCAATTTAATTTTATTATCTTAGTTACTTGTTTTGATTTTCTTATACAGACAGTGTCTCCTGTTCGGATTTCTATTGGTTTTCCATCATATAATACGTATGCTGATTTTTTGTTTCTTATTTCATTTATCCTGATTTTAATGGTTGAATTTTCTGATAAGATTATGCTCCTGTTGATTATTGTGTGTGGAGCTATGGGTGTGAGGGTGATTATTTGTGCTGTTGGTTCTACTATTGGTCCTCCACATGATAAGTTGTATGCTGTTGATCCTGTTGGTGTGCATATTATTATTCCATCTGCGGTGTAGGAGTTTATTAGTTTTTCGTTTATTATTGTGTCAAATTTAATTACTCCTAATGTATTCTTTGAGATGGAAATTTCGTTTAGTGCTGGGGGTATACTGATTTTTTCATCATTTGCTCTTGTTATTTCTCCTTCGAGCATCATTCTTTCTTCAATATAATATTTTCCTTCTTTTATATCTGATAATGCTTTTCTGATTTCTTGTGGGTTTACATCTGTCAGGTATCCTAGTGTTCCACAGTTTATTCCTATTATTGGACATCCCTTGGAGAGTTGTGATGAGGATAGGAAAGTTCCGTCACCACCTATGGAACATATTAAGTCTGCATATTGGGGGTTATCTGTGACTGTTATTTTTAATTCATTGCATGCTTTTATTAGTTCTTTTTTTGTTTTAATTGCTAGTTCCTTGTTTTTGTCTGTGTTGATATATATCCTCATATTATCATATTTTCTTTTCTTTAGTTTCCTGTTTCTGTTTCTTCTTCGTCTGATGATTCTTCTATGTAATTGTAATAGTCTTTTGCTAGTTGGCTGATAATTTTACTGTTTTCTTCCTTTTTTTCGTCACTTATTGTGAATAAGTTTTCTATCATTTGTTCTTCTGGTAATTCTTCTAGTATTTTGCTTATTCCTTTTACAAGCGTATCATATACATTAACTATTGTATCTATGTCTGCTTCATAGTCTTCTTCAATATTATCGGTTTCAACCATCATTAAAAGCACACTATCTGTGAAATAGTTAGGTGCAAAGAGTAGTGTTTGTTCATTAGATGCATACTCAAAGAATACATCTCTTTGTATCATATAACAGTCAATCCAATTGATTAACCTATCTACTGGTATGTACCAATTGTATGCAGTTTTTGTAGCAAAATCTTTTAATGATAATAAGTATTCCTTATTATTGCTTTCTTCCATGTATTCTATTGTTTTTTCTATTTGTTTTGAATGTGTGTCCTGCTCTAGAACATTACAATACTGGATATTCTGTTCAAGTATGTCTAATGCATATTTTTCCAAGTTTTTATAGCCATATGTTTCAAACATGAACAGTTCCTGTTCAGCAGTCATTCTTTTAATTAGAATACCGTTTGCCCTTGTTTTATACTTGAACATGTGTTTACGCAGATTTTTCTTATACTCCTTATCAGTATAGTTTAAACTTTTAATGTATTCTATTCTTTCTAATGCATGTTCTTTATCATCTAATATTATGCCTGCCATAAAAATTATTCCCTTAACTATTATTATAGTATTATCTTTGTAGTTAAATGATTAAAAACTTTAATAATATAATGTTTACATAGTGTATAATATGAGTTGATATTATGGTATGTGAAATAAACTATGAACATGAAAAATCATTATCTGACTACATTAAATCATTATGTGAAGTAGAAAATGTTGAAGTAATATTTGAATGTGTGAGGATGCTAAAAGAGGATAAGAGTTTAGAAGAAATAAAAGAATTAAATGATGAAGAAATGTTCAATTATTATGTGAAAGCTGAAAAAAAAGTAAGTGAATAAAAAATCTTAAGAAGTTTGCATTGTTGAAAACAAGTATATTAAAGATTAAACATAATATTATATACTAGTATGTATGTGATATTATGAAACAAAGCACTATATCAACAATGGTTATTATTATAACTACTATTTTAGCAGTATTAGTATTTGCATTAGCTGACCACTCAGGTTTTACATTGACCGATTGCAGTTTAAAAGAAGATACTAATAAACCAGGTACATATAACTTAACCTACAATTTACTGGTTGGCAGACATTTTAATCATGTTGAATGTCAATACCTTCTTTATTCAGATAACAATCAAACAATAGCTAATGGCAGCAATACGCTGGACCATGTGAACATGGGAAGTTTTCCGATCAATAATAATATAAATTTATCAGAGGATACTAATGTTTCACGTGTTGATATAGTAATTTATACCCGGAGTGTTAGAGAAGTGGATGGTGTGAATAAGACTTCAATGAATAAAGCTTATTCAAAATCATTTAATTTTTAATTCTATTCTTTTTCCATATTTTCTGTTAATTCTTTTAATGTAACATATTCTATGTTATTCTTATTTTTTAGATAATACCATTTAGTGATAGTTATTTTTGTTGGATCTACTGTATACTTATTTTTTACGGGAATTTTAGTAGGTACTACATCAAAATTATCTTCGTCTATTCCCATAAATGTGTATTCATGGGTTAATACTTCACCATTTTCTAGTACTATTTTATAAATGAATTTTCCTTCAAAATTATCTTCTTCCATAATTTTTAATTCTTTTTCGTTAAATTCTTTGATAGGTACTAATTCATATGATGTTTTCATATAATGCTCTAAAGTTCCAAAGTTTTCTTTAAAATCCATTCTTGCGGTTTTGTATACTCCATCATCATCCAGGTATATTAATCCTATATCGTTTCGAATTTTTTTCATTCCATCTATATCTAATACATCTACATATTCTAAGTTTAAAATCATAGTATCCACCTTGGATTATTTTATATAATTATATGATTTATTTAATTCCATAAAAACTTGTAATAATGTTTATTAACACTATTTTTTTTATAAAATCAATAATTTTTATCATATACTTACTTTATTTATATTATTTAGGAATATATAGTATTTATATTTTTTCTTAATTTATTCCATTATGTTTAAAAAAATATATTATTAAAAGTCTAAAGTTCTTCCACCCCTAGACTCATTAATATCCGATGAATCATCACCACCCTCATCACCAGGATTATCAAATTCAACATGACTATCATTATACTCTTTTCTATCAACCTGAGATGTAGCTGCAACAGCACGAACATCAGCCCATTCCCTGATAGCTCTAATCTGTTCTGCCTGAGTAATACTTAAAGGAACAGTATTTTTAACAGCATTCTCAAAGTCCACCATAGTAATACTTCTATCATCAGCAAATGCATCAAATAATCCCATAATAACTATCTGCTCAATTTCTGCACCACCAAAACCTTCAGTTAAACCAGCCAAATGATTCAATGTAGCATCATCAATTATAAAATCACCAATAACAGAGGGATCCTTAATACGAGTCTCCAGGTGAACCTTAAATATTTGTTTTCTCTCATTAAAAGTAGGTAAATCAATGAAGAAAATTTCATCAAATCGTCCCTTTCTCATCATCTCAGATGGCAATCCATGTATATTATTAGCAGTAGCAACAACAAATACGGGCTTAGTTTTCTCCTGCATCCAGCTTAAGAAGGTACCGAAAATACGGCTACTAGTACCACTATCACCACTATTACCTAAACCACTGAAACCCTTTTCAATCTCATCAATCCATAAGATACATGGACTAATAGCTTCTGCTGTTTTTATAGCTTCCCTCATGTTAGCTTCACTATTACCAACAAACTTATTAAATACTTTTGAAACATCAAAACGTAGTAATGGCAAATGCCACATAGAGGATATGCTCTTAGCTATTAAACTCTTACCACATCCAGGTACTCCTGTTAATAAAACACCACGTGGTGATGGTAAACCATATTTTTTTGCAGAAGATAACCATGACTTGTCACGTTTTTTCAGCCAATTTTTAAGATTTTCCAATCCACCAACATCTTCAATATTTACTTTTGAATCAATATATTCAAGCAAATCATTCTTCTTAATTACCTGACTTTTTTCTTTCAGAATAAGATCCACATCCTCCCCACTGAGTGAACCATTATCTACCATTGCCCTTGCAAATGCATTTTCTGCTTCTTGTAATGTTAATCCTATTGCGGCCTTAACAAGAGATTCCTTGTCTTTTTCGTTTAAGTTAATGATTAAATTTCCGCCAGCATTGGCTTCAATAATTTCGTCTAGAACTTCCTCTATTTCTTCAGCTGTTGGAAGTTCAAAGTCCATTACTGTAATATCTTTTTTAAGGTCATCGGGAACATTAAATGTTGGAGATACAAATATTATATTTTTGGGTTGTAAACTTTGTTTAAGATTAGGCATTAAATCTTTCAAGTTTCTTATGATATTATAGTCAAGGATTCCATTAATTTGTTCACAGAATACATGAAAGTCTAGGAATATGAATATTGCTGGTCCTTCATAGTTTTTTACATAATTTAATGCTGATGTTTTTTCCTGTGTGTCTTCTATGATAAATCCATTTTCGTCTCTGAATCCTTCGGATGACTTCCAAATGTATACATTTCTTACTGTATGTATTAATTCTGGTGTTGAAACTATTCGTTTAACTTCGTTAATTAGTCGTTCTTCTTCATATGTTGAGACTTGTATGTATGGAAATCTTGCTCTTAATAGATCACATAATTCTTTGTCAAAATTAGTCATTTTCTATTATCCCCTTTTATAAGTAAATGTTTATCATGTTAATTATATATTATTATAGTTTTTTTATTGGGGATAATATTATAAAGAATAATAAAAGAAATTCTTGGAATTATATTATATGATAAAAAATATAAAAAAAGATAAAATTTTGAAGGTTAAAAAAAATTGCATGAACCCTAAATATTAGAACGGTAATGAAATGTATCTTCTAACAGTAGTTGAATAACGCCAGTTAACAATATTGTTAAAACCGTTACTACGTGAAGTAGTATCACATTTATACCATCTACCATTCACATATACTTCAGACCATACGTGACCTGTTACCAGACCACTTCTAAATGAACAGGTAGCATGACAATAACGTGCAGGAATATTACTTGCCCTCATAAGAGCATTTAATAAGTGTGTTTGATCCACACAGTTTCCATATTTTCTGTTAAGTGTTCCAACTGCACCAGCCCTAGTATTATAGTATAAGGTGTATGATATTTTATCACGCACATAATTAAATATACTTTTTGCTGCTGAAAGTGCATTTGAACTTCCAGAAGTTAAAGATGCTGCTAAACTTTTAATTTTACTATTGGATACTTGACAATTACTTGTTGATTTAACATAACTTGAGTATCCTGCAGGTACAACAATTTTTCCTTTTTTGGATACTGTTAAAGAAGTTGTTGCTGATGCTTTAGTATATTTTCCATGTCCACCATATACAACTGTTATTTTATAGTTTTCATTCCAGCTTGATGGTATTTTATATGTTAGTTTTGCAACACCACCGGTTACACTAACTCTGCCTATGGTTTTACCATTTATTTTAAAAGCTGCTTTACCACCACTAATCTTATTTCCTGATGAATCAGTGATTCTGGCAGTGAATGTTATTGACTCTCCTGAGTATGCACTTGTTGTATCAATAGTAACTTTACTAGTTACAGGTTTTATGACCTTGAATGTTGAACTTTCTTCAGCAGGATTATATTTCCCATATCCTTCATAGACTACTGATAATTTATAGTTACCACTCCAACTTGATGGTATTGAGTATGTGATTTTTGCAACACCACCAGATAATGTGGTTGAACCTATTGTTTTATCATTTAATTTATAAACAACTTTTCCTCCACTAATTGCTACCCCTGTTTTTGAGGTAATTTTAGCGGTTAATGTTGTTGTTTGACCAGCTATGGCTGAATTTGAGCTTATAATTATTGCTGGATTATGTTTTGCTGTGAGTTTTAATAATCCTGTTGATTTTGCTCCATTATAATATTCGTTTTTACCATATACTACTGTAATAGTATATTGTTTATCTTTATAACTGTTTGGTATGGTGTACTTTAGTTTTGCTCCACCATTTGATACACTTGCTGTACCAACTGTTTTTCCATTAATTTTAAATGCTACTTTTCCTGTCTGCACATATTTTCCATCAGATGTTGTTACAACTGCTTTTAGTGTTGTTGTATCTCCTTGTACTGAAGTGATATCTTTAACTGTTACTTTTGTTGCCAGGTTAGATTTAAGTTTTAATACACATTTATTACTTGATTCAGTGTATTTAGAGTTACCATTGTATGCTGCTGTTATAGTGTATTTTATATCATTCAATTTTGATGGTAATGTATATGTTAGTTTAGCACTACCCTTTGATACTTTGGATTTTCCTATTGTTTTTCCATTTAATTTAAATGTTACAGTTCCACTCTGTACATTTTTTCCACTTGTTGTTGTTACTACGGCTTTGAAGGTAACTTTGGAATTTCGGGTAGCTGTTATGTCATTTATTTTTGTTTTTGTACTTGACTTACTTGTCGAAGTAGTTTTAGCAGTACTTGAACTACTTTTAACTGATTCTTTGCTGATAGTTTTTGTTATTGATTTGCTTGTTATGTCATTTGTTTGGCTTGAATCTGTTGATGTTGTCTGTGTATCGGTTGTTGTTTGTGTAGCTTGTGCTACGTTATTATTGGTTGTTATTGTGTCATTGGATGCAGTGTCAGTTGCTGCTACTGATCCTATCATCATTACTATGGCAATGAGTAATAAGATCATTCCATAATAACCCTTAATTATAAAACCTCCTTATTTATAATAATTTGGATTTAATGTATTTTTTTCTTAAATTGTCGAAAAGTCTTAATACTTTCAACTTAGTTATATGTTAAGTTTTTTATCACTTATAAATGTATTGTAGAAAATTTATTTTTAAAACCCATTTAGAAGATGTTAAAGGTATAAAAGACTATTTAGAATGTTTTGGATTATTTTAAGATTATACTAATGTTTTTATAATGTTAATAAAAATATTTGTGTTTTTTATATTGATTGTAATGGTATTAGACTTTTTTATATTAATTATTATTAATCTTACTTTATTTAGAGAAATAACCATTATTTATTCTCTTTTTATAAATTTAAAGAAATTTTTTAAGCATTGAATATTAGTTTTAACTATTTTAGATTAATCTATTTCTTTTTTAGAAAATAGAGAATATTTTATTTAAAAATTGAATAAAATATATTTTTTTCTATAAATAATTATTATTGACTGTGATTGTGATAATACAATATTATTCAAAAAGTTCAACATTAAATAAATAAATTCTATGATACTCATTCAGGTAAATAAAATGATAAGAATTATAATTTAATAATTTCTTATTGCATATATATTAATATAATATATGGAGACATAGAATTTGGATGATAATAAAAATATAAAAATACTAAGAGGAGATCCTAGAAAAGCATTAATTAAAATTGCATTACCCATGATATTTTCATTACTTTTAATAAGTTTCAATCATATTATTGACAGAATATGGGTGGCAAGCTTAGGAACAGATGCATTAGCTGCCATAGGATTTGTAACACCAATATTTATGATTATCATCGGTATTGGTAATGGCATAGGTGCAGGTGCTAATTCATTAATATCAAGGCATATTGGTTCTAATGAATATGATGAAGCCTCAAACACTGCTTTACACTCAATAATTATAGTTTCAGTATTATCCATCTTAATACCTGCCATAATATTACCATATTATGATCAGATAGTGTCTATTATGGGAGCAAATACCATCATAGCATATACTCGTGACTATGGAATTATATTAGTACTGGGCACATTTGCTTTCCTGTTCAACATTCTCTTTTCCAGCCAACTAAGACTGAGGGAGATATGAAAAAGGCCACTTTTTCAATGGCATCAGTTGACATATTGAATATTATAATGGACCCCATATTCATTTACACATTCCATCTTGGACTAAAAGGAGCAGCACTTGCTACAGTATTATCTACTATCATTCCAACATTAGTATCAATTTATTGGCTGTTTATTAAGAAAAACACTTATCTGAACTATGAAATCAGTAATTTTAAGTTTAAACCTACCTTAATTAGGGGAATTTTAAATGTTGGTGTTCCAGCCAGTTTAGAAGAGTTTATCATATCAGTAGTTAACATGATACTTAATGTCTTATTAGTTATAGTGGCGGGAACTAATGTAATAGCAGCTTTTAATGTCAGCTTTTCTATCATACAATTAGGTATGATGCCTTGTATAGCTATAGGAACATCAGCAATAACCGTTGCCGGCGTCGCATATGGTGCAAAGGAATATGAAAAGGTTAAAATAACTTGTCATTATGGTATAAAGATTAGTCTTATTATTTCATTAATAATCACGGTCCTGTTATTTGCTTTTGCACCGGAAATAGCATTATTGTTTGTTGATAAAAGCAATATGGAATTTTATCATTTGATTATTCATGTATTAAGAGTTACCCTGTTATTCTTATTAGTTACACCAGTAGGTGGAGTATGTGCAATGGTATTTCAGGCAATGGGTAAAGGTGCACTCTCATTATTATTAACATTTATACGAGAACTATTCCTTGTAATATTAATCGCATACTTAATTGGTATTACACTTAATTTCGGATTAAATGGCCTGCTAATGGGATTTATATTAGGCTTAGGTATAGGTTCAATTATTTCTTTAATCGTGTTTGAAGTATATATGGGCTCTGTAGAAAACCTTGCATTGAGAGAAATATGAGTAATAACCCAAATATAGTTTTTTTACAGAGGGAAATATTTTATTTCAATATTTTCCTTTCTTCATCATAATACAATTCTCACTCATATTGAGTAATTGTATTTTTCATTTGATTCCTGCCTAATTGCCGCTAATGCTAAGCATAGTAAGTGGTACAGGCGATCTCCGGGAAACCCTCGGTTCACATATAAAATACTTTGTTTATATAATTATATTTTTTTTAATCCTTCTCGTTGTATGTTTTTGGCTGCGTTTATGTCTCTGTCATGTGTGTTTCCACATTGTGGGCATGTCCATGTTCTGTTGTTGAGTTTTAACTTGTCATTGTAGTATTGGCAGTTGTTGCATGTTTTACTGGAGGGGTACCATTGGTCGATGTGTATTAGTGTTCGTCCGTGTTCATATGCTCTTTTTGTTCTATTATTTTTTGTGAACATGTGCCATGATTTTTCTTGTATACTACGGGATAGTCTGCTGTTTTTTAGCATACCTTTGATGTTTAGTGTTTCCATGCAGATTACTTGATATTTTTCTGTTAATTGTTGTGCTATCTTATAGAAGTGATAGTCTAGTATGTTATGTATTTTTTCATAGGTTTGTGCTATTTTCTTTTTGATTTTATTATAGTTTTTGCTGCTAAATTCTTTTTTGGATAGTTTTCTTTGTAATCTTCGTATTTTATTATTTAATTGTATGATTTTGTTTTGTTGTGGGAACTGTATTATTTTGCCCGTGTTTATTGTGACAAAACGTGATACTCCCAAATCTATACCACAACTACGATTATTACTCTTAAAAATATGTCTTATAACATTTTTACATAAAATAGAAATAAAATATTTGCCCGATGCTTTTTGTTTAACTGTTACAGATTGTATTTGGCCAGTTATCTTTTGATGGGTACGAAATCGGATCCAACCTACCTTAGGAAGACGAATAAATTTGTCCTTAATTCTGATATTGTTATTGATATTATTGGTTTTATAAGATTGTACTGGATTATATTTATTTTTATGGCGTGGATACTTGCTGATTTGGTTAAAAAATCTGTTAAATGCATTTTCTAAATTTTTCAATGATTCAATTAAACCTGTGGAATCAACTCGTTTTAACCAAGTTTTAGACTTTTTTAGCTCAGTTAACATAGCTGAACAATCATAAAAAGACAAATACTCCATATTTTCAGTATATGCTTTCTTTTTGGCATCCAGAAAAGTATTAAAAACAAATCTACAACAACCAAACTGATTGGTGAAAAAATTCTCCTGAACCTCATCAGGATAGATACGAACAACAAAACTTTTATACATAACAACTTTCAAAAAAATACACCAAATAATAAAATATTAAATATAGATAATAAATTATTACTTATTGTATAGTTAATAATTATTTGATAATAGTATTTAAATATTTTGATAAAAAGTNAWTKCTWTTMASNNTTKAKKYATNTGWTKWNCTWYNGGKMSGANTATATNNNAWWWTTKTTAAWKWWTMYTYYTYTKKRMRTWNTAWWWAWAAGWKWTGATGKNATNTATKNAKTATATATKRYWSNCAAAACYAWWAYTKMYATWKWWAKRAMTATNGTCNNAWKYTKAKTTMWWWGAMKNNCAMTRYRTSWNTAYRTWATNAGNTNATAGWAYWYATSMWSNGNATYATAYRYTNNATYAATYTMTTNGYWGAWGRYNTANNCATNATSNATAYGRTWRYASNTARWWKGNAATRAANTCTTNTCWGWYTWTKYAYWRRWKKKYTAMWWTTNNTGTSNAATSTKASNNAATTKWTGKWYYRWWASSNTAAYNTAWACYKKYRSMMSAYNCAGWAWARNTAWNGTRRMTCNNNTTTMCANTMAANGTARWYRKTWTKAWTAMMRMWWATKMYRWAMTTANTAWTCNANAASTTCWTGNTTTKATTYNAWAAGMNNNTAANSYCGATTAYAKYWTKWASYANNAMWAWGKGWRATTYTWMMTSAWWWMCTAWRKTATWNATGTRWWAMWRCTWMASTTANASCCWWMAWYAMMSWSWTARKYRKTAMTRYNATRGTMAKTNTAKASRWWTNGWYCATTWWTCWNNTATTRTKTYTRRTNTRRTRWYTWTYWTYRYATMAYRTYAWSTWTMMWAAACWTTWWRTRATRKTWTKGTKRTYNTSAYKTNANTCATGTWYWYAAWANTAATMSTRTMYWRYWSWWTATYNCWRTTTMYGWAWTATWNATMAAANASTATTMNTRTYMNATSARWRTAWYTWMATRTANTNAAWWWRWTTWWNCTNCCGARWAYRNCWGYWGKTNNATKATMTWRMATRNTAMTKGNTTAMNCATTNNTTCAYMWGCYAGNACWKTNTMATYWAAWSMATWRMAWMMAWTWRRTTTWYTRRWRTTNTSAKSWTMKKMTWYWWRSSWWAKWWKWSAWRRTTTAMWMSYTRWATTAKTYAWAKWRRWWAWKGRTARKTTMWYTSRTWNASGTAYWSAAWYRWTTAMAACAWTTWCNNATRAANTRTWANTGKWNNATCRTYASTWRYAGCASMTAYKWCWAWSAWWAYRMTAAYTAATNAKACWAYWACNTAAMSAWAWWYMTSSWATWANASTMYMRNTYMGMYRMTWAWWWMAYYMTYCMAMKARYWANGNAATTWYATGTWTAWMTKWTWMAMTWAMTAWWATRRTMAWAARWRMKAGYWTSRWTNTTARARYAWCNTAGNGAWMYTMMWYTNTRNCANTCNTAKAMAAAWRRRYGNARCYWWANNAAMCAYYATCSATKNTAGMWWWMAKNATMANTTRTKRRTKNCAKWRRMTNATRANTMAYTRKWNNAATSMTKYNTMAACATNATRKWWSAAWRMTMSNTAYTTCWTWNTRCNATTARWASANCTYSWMRNNCAAMAWAKWMYGYKAMWWNNTTTARCMAAWYAGKATSMWRWYNATATGRATWWWYRTAARYMATWSKCRTTNTRAAAWNNAWRYWGWMAMTAARKRMWKMAWARWMMWRTMCMTAAWASWWKKWMGWWNNTKMMAYTWMRRRKAATNCGMAWKMWRATWAKWMMNAGWMMMTGATKAWNAAGAWWWTAWWRWATWYCTTNNANNNNTTACAAAKTTARYWAWWNNAATGRYACMWTAWSNTGWKYNTNARGAKTTRTNTCNNCNAMKATRRMGTATAKAAWNCAGAAYTWSWCCKWYTAMAMMAYWWAYWYKWAWYASAWARYTTNCAKMGKTWKWWAWSWWWNTWTGCWKARWWYWWGWMTKYWWCSMTRWRMYRTYWWCRTWMAAYAYKNCTNTRACMMTKMAWSWASMYKRAKAWWKRTNTTMTKWSWNTAKKMWTMTMAMMWWWCWAARAWWKWCGRTAYCRWNTCWWYAWWTSAMYTGCNCTSWRYWTATWCAWNAGWYATRYNTRATWKTATYNATTWAKWKAMAWNAGWASWRTTTAMWS